>NZ_JBZVDZ010000001.1:1090643-1492469 GCF_058408365.1 Paenibacillus sp. MDV22-iso6
CCTTGCGGCCCTACCGGACCTTGTGCTCCTGCTGGCCCTGGATTTCCTTGCGGTCCCACGTGGCCTTGTGGTCCTGCTGGCCCCGAAGCTCCTTGTGCTCCAACTGGTCCAGTCGCTCCGGTATCGCCTTTATCTCCCTTGGCTACATCGCCTGTAGAATTCTGCGATTCTTCGACAACCGATTGCAAAGTACTAATGATTATGGTTTTAATGGTGGGATTCCATACTACTTTTGCTCCGAATAGTTCCGCAATAAAACGTACTGGTACCATAACCCGGTTCTGAATGATCTTAGCAGGTTGATCGAGTACCACCTTCTCCTCTACATCACCGATTTTAACGCTGGCAGTCGGGTTTCTAATAATTAGAACACCCAATGCATCTCCTTTAAAAACCGTTATGGTTTGTGTAGAACTATTCCAGTTAAGAGACACACCGAGCGATTCTTCAAGGACCCTTAAAGGAATAAGTGTGGTTCCTTTATGGACAACGGGTTTAACGTCACTCTGGACTACACTATCATTAACAATAATAGAGATCTCATCTATTTGGCCAACTGGAGCCGCCTGAGCAGCAGAAACCACAAACAACGTCATTACAAGCACAAATACAATAGATAATTTCAATCTTCTTATCACTTAACTTTCCCCCATATTAATGAATTTTTATCCCTTAATCCCGGTTGCGATCATCTGCAGAATTCGAGCCCTGCGATTTCAACTAAAGCTTCAAACAACGGATAGAACGTTCCTCATTATCTTCGAGCAACAAAAGAATCCTATCATTCCCCACGTAGACATTGTAGACAAAATTATAGAAGTTGTAGTCATACGAAAGTAGTACGCTGCCCTGAAAAAACGATCGTTCGGGTATACGCCGTATATAGGGTTTGAATAAATTCAAAATTATGAGACTCACTACTCAGACTTAGATATACAACTAATAGGCAATCGGATAAAACAAGTGACTCATTCAATCGGGCTTACTGCTACTTCCTATGCAGATCCATTTACCGTTGCCCGACAGATGGCTTCTCTAGATAAAATTAGTAAAGGACGTGCATGATGGAATGCCATCACTTCGAATCCGGGAGGATTAGCAAATTATAGCCGCATCCATCTTTCAAAAGCAGATTTGTATCCTATGAAAAAAGAGTTTTTAGAGATTGTTGAAGGCCTATGGAATTTCTATGAGGATGATTGAAAGGTGGCTTTTATATCGCCACCTAACTTCCATCATAATGCTGTTTAGATAACTACCTAATCCGAAATGACACAATGTTCTTGTCCTTTTCGGCAAAGGAACCAAGAAGCCGCTATGATAGCGACTTTGAATGGAACAATGTTCTTGTCCCGCGACACTGCCTCACGTACTGGTTCAATCTCAAAAGCACGCATCAATAGTAGAGCCATGAGCTGGCGCTTGATGCTTTCATTGGGATGAAAAGAACCGTCTGGATATCCTGTAATCATCCCTTGACTTGCTAATTCCTCAAACATTTCTTTTGCCCAATGTCCTGAAATATCGTCAAAAGTTACAACGGGTAGTTCAGATTGTGGCTTAAGATGACCTCCTATCACTTGACTCCATCTAGACATTATAGTCTCATCACAGGATATTTAAGTCCTACTAAAGTAGTACACCATAAAAGTTTGGTACATAAATTAATCGGACCCATTTTTGTGCATTTCTAAGACTTCTTCCTTTCTACAATATGGAATGACCAAAGAACTCGAGTTGTCGTCTGTTTGAAAACAAACAAAGAAGCGGCCCTTTCAGGCTCGCTTCCTTGTTTGTCACTCTATTAATTTCAACTCTCTAGCACGTACGACAGCTTGTCCCCGCCGTTTTACACCCAACTTGCCGTATATTCTAGAACTATGTGTCTTGACCGTCGTCTCTGCTATACCAAAGAGATTAGCAATCTCCCTGTTCGACAAGCCTTTTGCAATCGCTTTAATAATTTCCGTTTCACGTTCAGTCAGCGGTTCAGTCAGCCCCGGTTGTATGAGACAAGGCACCACGGACAAAGCGTTACTGTCAAAAGCCTTCGGGAATGTTGTATCCGCAGTTTCGTCTTCCAGCATCTTGAGATAAATGATCCGTGTCGCAATAAGCTCCATCATCTGAACATCCCTCTTTGTAAACACACCCGACATCTGTCGATTTTCCAAGTATAGTAGATAGGAAGCTTGTTTTCCCGGAACATCGATTGACATGCACAGAATCGACCTCTGTTTTTTTGCTGCAATATAAGCATCCCTCACCCAAAAACTCTGAAGCGCGTCATGCAGAATTAGCGGTTTCGCCGTCATCGCTGTATGACGTAAGACGCTCTCCGCATACAGGTCGGCTTCTTTTTCCTTATCAGTCCAGTAAGAAGAGTTAGCTTCAATAATGAACTCATTATTTTGACGCTTCAACAACAGACCACGCTCTGCTCCGGTTTGTCTTAGAGCCGTTTTTAAGAGATTTAACCTCCAGTCTGCCTTACTCGTCTGTGCTAACCCATTAATGATTCGTTGTAAAAGCTCGAATTGCTCTTCGCTCTTCGAGCCTTCACCTATCTTGGGGCCGTTCTGCCAAGCTAACTCTGTGATGGTTTGAGTCATATGTGCTCGCTCCTGTAATACTGGACCCTCATAACGTTTGTAAACCGGGTCCAGCAATTCAGCGTGTCTGCTTCTAATTTGAGTTACTTTGGAGGTGATTCCCCATTCGGCGTATGCCGCACAAGCATCCATCATCGTAATTGCCGCTCCGGATCGGCTAAGCAGATCATCTTGATAACATACAGCAAGCCGTTCGCAAGCAATGGCTTCGAGCAATACGTATTTTTCTGTTCTCGCTCGCTTAATTGCAGCCGTATATTGATTCATGGCGCCAAACGAATTCCCTGCAATTCGTTCACTTTCTGCTTTGATTAGCAAATATGCGGAGGACTTACTGTCTAGAAATCCTCGCCAACTCTTCATCAATCGCAATTGCGCGCGTATGGTCTTCCGAATCCGCTTACGATCCTCCCTATTCGTCTCAAAATAAAATCCAGCTAATGCCAAACTCTCGTAAACACGTTGTTTACGAACTCGCATCCAATCCAAATGAAATTCGTTTACCCTTCCTCGTTGCGACCAATACAGCGCTTCCCTGTACCTGCCCGACAGCAACGCCACCTCAAGCCGACAACCGCAACTATAGTTGTCTTCGCCCCGGTGATCCAACTCACTGTCAGTCGACACCAGTGGAATAGAAACAAAACTGTCGATCAAAGAATCGTCTTGCAGCACTGCTGTGTAACTACTCGTCAGCAGCATCATTTCCAGTATCTTGTCGTCGGCAATCTGTCGCATGTTCTCCTCAAAGTATCGGAGCAATTCATTTATGACATATGCATTCCCATGATTACCCATAACACAAAAAATTAAGGCAGAATTAGCAAAGTCATGATCGCCTGCTTCCATCCCTTGACGCATCGCATTGAACAAGACAACAGAAGATTCCAAAGGACTGTCCATTTGCTTGATCATTCCGCTCAGAAAAGTAAAAACATGCTTTTTCCTCAATGTAGAGGTGTTCGCAATTTGCAGAAACACCCCCTCAGCAATCGAAGTCGCTCGAGCAAAGCTCGGAAATGTCCTTTGCACAATCAGCTCATATCCTCCGATCATTGATGCTAACGACTCATTCACCCCTTTATGCAACCCATAACGAATAAATGGGGCATACAATTCCAGTAGCGATCGTGCATCGTGTGTAAGTAATGGAAGAAACAACAGCTCCATTAAATGGCATAATTCCTCATAATCCTCGTCAAGTGGGTTGGACAGCAGAAGGTGCTTCTCCCGTTTTCGATGTAAGAGGACCGCGGTCGAGGCCATTTCCTTGGCGATAGACAACAGGGAACTCTTCTTCCCAAGCTTCCAGCCGTACGAGCCTAGCGCCTCCATTCCAAATTGAACCGCAGTCTCATTGTCCACGAATGCATGAAATTGTATCAAAGGTGCCCAGATTTTGAGTCGCTCCGATCGGCTCAGTCGATCGCTGCTTTGGTTCAAGTCCACCAACAGTTCTTTCGCCCGTGCGCTATTGCCACCCATATACTCCGTCCAAGCTAATACCAACTGCAACTCGACATCGAGTATACCTGGTACTTCCGCCTTGCATATTGCCAGCAGATGAAGCCCATTTTCTGCATAATACTTCCCTTTTGCATAGCGCGCCGCTGCCAACGCCTCTTGTCCCGCTTGAAGATTGTACTCAATCAATTGCTTCGTTTCTTGGTCTGATAATGCCGAAGCTGCCAAGTTCAGATGATCAATCGCTGTTCTTGACAGGTCATCGTGTGACTCCTGAGTGCGATCCAGTAGGAACCGTCCAATTACCCGGTGTCGGTGGATATTGCGTCCTGAATCGAAAGCATATACCATTCGGTGAATGAATTCATGGGCAAACACATAGATCAAATCCTGTTCATCTTCTTGCTCTGCTTCGTCTTCCCGATAAATAAACCCTTCAGCTTCCGCCTCTTGAAGATTAAGGAATACCATATCCACTGATATGCCGCACACTTCGGCCAAGAGTGTTAACTGAAATACCGGACCAATTGCGGCAGCCATAGCCAAGAACTCCTTACGATCTTCCTTGAGCTTGGAGAAGCCTACCTCCAGCAAACTCAGATGTTCTTTCGATCTGCCTAGTTGCCGGGTTATTTCAGAGTCCCATACCCACTGACGTCGTCTTTCGTCAAAACGTAGTCTGTTCTCCTTTATCCATCCCTCCAGCAAGAGACGAACCGAGCCAGGATTACCACCTGTCTGATCGTGGACAGACCGCGCCAGAAGTTGAATGCGACCGGATTTCTCATATAGAGCATCAGAGATCAGCTGCCTCACATCCTCATAAGCCAGCGGTGGCAGAGTCACTTGTTCCTCTGGATTGGCACGGCATCTATAGGTTAACCATGCCAGCAAATCCTCTTGATCAAAATTCGCTACATCCCCCGTGGAAGTGATCAACTCCTCCGTACGATAAGCCCCTATTAGGAATAACCCATGCGCTTTTTGTGATAATGCAAGTTCACGAATTACCTCTTGTGTACCATTGTCGACCCACTGCAGATTGTCCATAAATAAAACAAACGGTGGCTTGCATTCAGCCATACAACAGATCAAGTCTGGCAGAAGTTCTTCAAACCGTTCCCAGACCTTCGCATCGTCCGAGATATGTGCTACCTTCGCATCGTTGTCGAACAACAGCTTGGCCTCAGGCCAGCAGGATACGATTACCTGCATTTCTGGACCGAAACCGGCTTGTAGTTTGGCTTTCAGACGTGTAATGATTTCAATCGGCTCACTCCACAGTTGATAGACCCATTCCCGCATTCCCTGAAGGATCGGCCCACATCGAATATTTTTTTGGGAAAGTTCCACTTTCATAGTGATCATCCGGCCACCATGTCGAACGACGTTTTGTTCGATTCTATGGACAAGCGCCGTTTTACCCGTTCCTTCTTTGCCTATCACCCAACGAAAGGCATTCATTCCTTGAAAAGCCTGCTCCAGCCCAGCCTCCATTTGCACCACTTCGGCACTACGTCCATACCACGATTCGGATAGGGAAAGCGTACGGATTTTATCTAAACGTCCCACTTCCAATGGCTTAAACGCTCCATCGTTATCCATCATCATATTCTGATACAATTTCAGATCTTCAAGCACCCCATATATACTCTGATAACGCTCCACCTGTGATTTGGCAAGTAATTTCATCAGTATAGCTTGCAGTGTTTCGTCTAAACTCGGTCGAATATCGGATAAAGATTGAGGTACCTTGCGGGTATGTACGGTACCCCAGTCTTCATCATTGTCAGCATGAAAAGGCAAATGTCCGGTTAACAACTCATAGAGAATAACCCCTAATGCGTAAAGATCACTGCGTTCATTCGGCACCAGATTGAATCGTGCAAATTGCTCGGGAGAACGATAAGCTGCATGACTTTCCGTATGCCAGGATACTTGAGCTGTTTTCCCCTCCCACTGCACGCTGATATGGTCAGGGCTAAGGTATCCAATTATCCTATTCCGCTCGTGTTCACGATGCACCATTTCTGCAAGTATAATAGACAGTTCAATGAACACCGCCAACTCTAAAGGGGACTGCGTTATGTACTCTCTTAAAATCTTAATAATGATGCACACCTATCTGAGTTATATTTGCGTTTCGTGAAAAGGATATTTTTGAATTTAATAATAATTTCGGCTGGATGAGATCGATTTATAAACCTAAAATAATCTTAATCCATGATGCATTTAGAGTCTAGCCACCGATATATATGCTATATATTTGCGAATGGCAAATGGTGGAATAAATAACCGCAAATATAAGTCGTTTTTTTCCTCTACGCATATATGCAGAAATAGAGATGAGCTGCGGCTTAAGAATAGCTGTCTCTATAAATTAAATCATCTTGTACAGAATGAAAAAAATAAAGAGCACCTGATTAGGTGCTCTCTAGTAACCACTATTGCGTTGCAAGTAAATCCTCTACATTGACGTTGGAAGAGGCTTGAATATCGCCATACGTCCAGAACCATTCGGCAACGTCGTTCCACTTAATGGTACTTCCCTCAATTGGCTCGCGACCTAGAAGCTTATTTAGAATAACAACGGCCTCTGCTCTTGTTAAAGGTGAATTAGGATCTTAAAAATGACTGTGCCGAAACTAGCCAATAACACTCATCTAATTTAGCTATTATCTATGGTAATCTGCTTTTATCACGCGCGTTGATTTCCATCATCTAACTGTTTAAATAGTCATCTAATCCGAAATGACACACTGTTCTTGTCCTGCGACATTTTACTACTTTTCAAGATCCCCATCACAGAGCCCACTAGTAAACTTTTCAACAAAAGTTATATTTAGCATAGTTTTACTAGTGCGTCTCTGATCAAACCATCGCAGTAAAAAAGAAGGATTCTGTCGAAGTGTTAACGTTTTGCACGGTAACGCAATCCATCTACAAGAAGAGAAACAATATTTTTCGCATGCGCTATATCACCGTTGTCTACTCCCGTACAGAGACTTGCTACCGCCCACAACAATTCATCTGGTGTAATCTTGGCACGTACTTCATCTGCAGCTGTTGCTGTTTCAATCAAAGTCTTCAGAGCTGGACTTAATTCCTCTACAAAACAAAGTGGACGCACTGATCGAAGCCGAATAGCAGCAGCTGGACATTCCTTCGGTGGCCAAACGGCGGGCAATCTCTTGGGATTGCGAGTCCTCGACCCAGAAACTAAGAAGGACGTGGACCTGTTTGACTCGCGCATCAAAGCGGGCGTGCTGTTTGCCACCGCTGGACAAGGTGGCGACAGCCTGACGACGTTCGCGGCCGAGAATATGCCGCACTTGAACGTGAGCTTCACGCACATGATCACACCCACACTTGTGATCGTCGGGGACCAGGACTATACCCCGCAAAAGTATCAGTTGACCGTCCGCGGCCCGGAATGGATGTCCGACCCCTACTTCTTAAGCCCAGGGGCCGAGAGCCTGCTCACCCTATTCGGTGCAGAACACTCACTTAGCGGAATCCCGGGTTATGAAGTTACGGAAACAACAGATGAAAATCCAGAACATGTCGCCTTAATTCAGCTGGTCTCATGGGCTTATCTTTGTCATGCGCTCGATATTGAACATGACAGCTGGACGGCAGTTCAAAAGGCTTTATCAGAAGATCCAAATCCAATCGGTCGAATTGAATCCAAGTAAACTTTCATAAGATCTAGATATGCTCCTTTACCCACCTCTCACTGGTAAAGGAGCTTTTACGTATATACTCAAAGGACAATTTACAGTGAGGGAGGTATGAAATCATTTCTTTCTGAATCCCATATGTGCAGCAAAATTTGCTCCATATATGATCGAGTTGGTGTTAGCCGCCATAATCGTTATATTGCGTCCTACAAGACTTACAAAATCAAGATAATCATCTAATAGGTAATCGGAATATGTTCTTGTCCATTTCGGCAATCGGTACAAGTTCATGTCCTCGGCTCGGGACACGAACTTGTACCGATAACATAAAAAAGCCGCTAAAATAGCGACTTCAATGGGACCATGTTTTTGTCCCTCGACAACAAAGACTGAATTTTTTTAAAGTTCCCTACTTTCATGCAATTATGCCCTTTAGTCTTTATTTAACTGAGCAGAGTTAGAACTTGATCTGTTGGTCCCCTTTCTTGCAGTACAATTTTATTTATTATCCTCAAATTTATGTGGCTCTTTAACAAAACTTTTTAAAATAAATCCACACGTTATACAAATTACATGAGTAACATCTGATCCTAATGTTAGCATCTTTTTCATAGGATATACCCTAGCTTCGCCGTGCGACTTGCCCTCCCCTAATTTTGTTCCTCCACATTCAGGACAACATTCTTCGTTTCTCATCTCGAACCTCCTTCAATGAAATTAATCTTATCATTGCTTCTATATAGACCATATGTAACTTTCTATTATCAACGTAAAGCCTATTTTTTTGTAAAAGGCTATTAGATCAACGTGTGAAATCGTATCATCTGAAACTATACCATCAGTAATATGAGTCACACCTTCTTTAATACCGATTTCAATTAGACTGTCACGAAACAAAGGAACTACCTTGAAAAATGTGCTACAACCCAACGGATCGCTACTATTTCTATAGGCGTCAGTTAGTACTCCTGCAAGGTTATCCCCTTCCTTCTTCAAAATAGAAAATTAACTTATAGCAGCTTGCTAAGCGGTAATAAGGCATGATGCATATGTCCTGCCATATGGTATTGGTATTTACGAACTTCTAAACGAAGATACTTCAGTCGTATAAGAGACACCCGTTAATTCCCAGAATTCTTGCCCATCTAGTTGATAACCAATATAACATGGATCTCCAAGTTGTATCTTAGTTACATTTTCTGACGGAATTACTACGTAAGAATTATCTTTTGTTTCTTTCGAAAACGAATCCATTATATGCACACTCCTTGTTTGATTAATGAAACTATCATTTTATTCTTTTATTAATGTGGCTGAAAGGGTTCTCTTGTTTATTGTTTGGTAACTTTGTGTCATTGTACATCTGCATTATATCTATAAATGAATTAACAGGCAAAATAACGATTAGATAAACGCCTATCGCAATGAAAACATGTTCTTGTCCCGCGAAATAAACAGCTCCCTTTCTTTCACTTCTGTGTTTTATTTTGCATTCCTCGGTCCGTCCTGTTGCAAACTTTATGCCGTGTTCTTTATCTGATAAGCCACATACCACGGAAATGTCTGGGCTGGAGGATGAAAAAAGAAGCTGCAACAAAAGGTCCGAGTAACGCCAAACCTCTTGATGCAGCTTCTTTTGTATTTCAACTCGCTTTGCACAGCGAATTCATAATCACTTTAAGCCTTGCGAAGCATTTGTCTCTCGCTTAGCTGTGAAAGCATATCCTTCGTCATGGCCTTCAGGTCGTAGCGGGCATGAAATCCCCATTCTGTTTTCGCTGCCGTCGAATCAATGGAATGCGGCCAGCTATCGGCAATTGCCTGTCTCTTCGGATCAACGTCATAATCGAGGATAAAGCCGGGAAACTCATCCCGAATCGCTGCAGCAATCGCCTCCGGATCCACGCTCATTGCGGTGACATTAAATGAATTTCGGTGTATCAACCGGGAAGAATCCGCTTCCATCAATTCGATGATAGCGTTCAGGGCATCCGGCATATACATCATGTCCATGTTTGAGTCCTTAGCGATATAAGATGTATACCGTCCAGCCGTCACAGCTGCGTAATAAATTTCCACGGCGTAATCCGTCGTTCCTCCGCCGGGAGGCGTCATATAAGATATTAAACCCGGGAATCGCAGCCCCCTAGTATCCAGGCCGTATTTGTGAAAATAATAATCACAAAGCAGTTCGCCGGACACTTTGTTCACGCCGTACATCGTATTGGGCCTCTGGATCGTATCCTGCGGGGTATTGTCTTTCGGA
Organism: Paenibacillus sp. MDV22-iso6; assembly: GCF_058408365.1. NCBI lineage: Bacteria > Bacillati > Bacillota > Bacilli > Caryophanales > Paenibacillaceae > Paenibacillus > Paenibacillus sp. MDV22-iso6. Next base: position 1,100,666 of record NZ_JBZVDZ010000001.1, read on the forward strand.
GTCGAAGGACCAAAAGATCCAATAGAGCTTGGAGTGAAAAATTGGCAGCCGAGCTCCCTGGATATTTCAAGTGCATTCATCAATCCGCCCATATTCAAATTCCAGGCAAGCAGCGGTTTCTCCTCTGCGGTAGCCGACAGCAGAGCAGCCAAATGGATGACGGTATCAACTTCGTACCGCTTGGCGATTTCGAACATCGCCTTATCATTCGTCACGTCCAGCAGCTCGAATGGCCCGGATCGGGTAATTTCGTGGGCTGATGACCTGAGATCCGTAGCAACGACGTGATCCGCACCATAGATTTCACGTAATTTAACAACTAACTCAGAACCAATTTGGCCCAGTGCTCCGGTCACCAAAATCTTGTTCATAAGACATTCCTCCCGAAATATACTCCCGCGAATGCAGCTAAATCAGCTTCATTTCCTTGCCAACTTTCTCATAAACGGAGATCACCTGGTCGAGCATCTCCTTGGTATGGGCAGCTGTCGGCATGTTGCGTATTCTTCCGGTTCCTTTCGGGACCGTCGGAAACACGATTGCCTTGGCGTAAACGCCTTCTTCATAGAGCCGTTTGCTGAACTGTTGGGTGGTTACTTCATCGCCAATGATACAAGGTGTGATCGGCGTTTCGCTTTGGCCCACATTATATCCAAGCCGGCTCAAGCCGTTTTTCAAATCATTGCCGTTCTCCCACAGCTTCTCGATCAACTCTTTGTCATTCATCAAAATGTCGACAGAAGCGCTGCAAGAAGCGATTGCAGCCGGAGGTAGCGATGTCGAGAACAGAAACGGACGGCTTCTCAGCTTCAACCATTCAATCAGTTGTTTTTTACCCGCCACATAACCGCCGACAACGCCGATCGCTTTGGAAAGAGTACCAATTTGAAAGTCAATGCGGTCGGACAATCCAAAATGCTTCACGGTTCCCGCACCTGCTCCGAGAACGCCCGAACCGTGGGCATCATCCACATAAGTAATCAGATCGAATTCTTCTGCTATTTTCACGATTTCGGGCAGCTTTGCTATATCACCATCCATGGAGAAAACCCCGTCGGTGATGACCATAATTTTACGGTACTGACCGGATTCCTTGGCATCTTTCGCCTGCTGTCTTAAATCATTCATATCCGAATGCTTAAAGCGAATCACCTTGGCTCTCGACAGGCGGCAGCCATCAATAATCGAAGCGTGGTTCAGCTCATCTGATAAAATCGCATCATGCTGGTCCATTACCGCGGATATAGCAGCCATATTGCAGTTAAATCCCGATTGATACACGATAACGGCTTCCGTTTTTTTGAAACGGGCCAGTTTTTCTTCAAGCTCAATATGAAGATCCATCGTACCATTAATTGTTCTCACAGCCCCTGCGCCTGCCCCGTATGTCTGCGACGCCTTAACTGAAGCATCAATCACGCGGTGATCTGTTGCAAGTCCCAAATAGTTATTGGAAGACAAATTGATTAGGGACTTTCCGTCGATACGAATAACAGGACCATTTGCACCCTGCAGCGTATCGATGACGTTATATAGACCTTTAGTCTTTAGATCTTCGATGTTCGAACTTAAAAATTGGTCCAATGCTTGACTTGACATCCCATTCCCTCCTCGATATACGTATGTCCTCGTACAGGAGACATAAGAATTCTCCAAAAAAACCTGTTATAAAAGGGATTAAACTAATTTCAATGTATCATCTTTTTTATTTATTGTACACATGTGGCGGACAAAAAAATAAAAATATCCGCACAAAAACATAGCGCGTTCTAAAAGGAGCCTCCACTTCTACTTAGACATTCATCTAATCAGAAATCGGATCATGTTCTTGTCCATTACGGTAATCGGTTTAAGTTCTTGTCCCTCGACACGCAATAAACTTTTTGATTATCTTCTTTCATCGTAATTATTAGGCCGAAATGATTTTATACTATTTATACACTAGCCAGCTTTCATGTTAAACTATCCTGCCCGTTAGTTTAACTTCGCCCTCGATTTGCGCATCTACTTTAATTTCTCATTCTAAGTATGGAATGGCAAACTCCGACCTGATGTTATCCTGATGGACCTGTACTTGCCAATAATGGACGGCATTGAAGCCAGTCGCCTCATATCGGAAGCGTATCCGGATACACGAATCATCATTTTGACCAGTTTTTCCGACCGCAGTCATATCGTACCGGCCCTTCAGGCAGGAGTTATAGAGAGGGGAGTCTTAAGAGGCTTTCCAAACGTAGCATGATGATCCTTGTTTGCGACTTTAGTAATAAATAAAACGACCGTTTCCAGGTAGAATCTGAGAAACGGTCGCAGCTTAAATAATTTTGAATAAAAATTTATATATGGGCTACGTAATGTATTTAATCTCAATGACATCCATAATTTCAATTGGAATATCTCAAAATATGGCTTTTTTGCTCAACAAGAAAGATTTCACTATGTAAAGATTTCATGTGGATTTGATTTTAATAACAGCTCATACTTTTTCTGTAATCCCCACAACTTCATTTAACCAAAGGATCTTTTCCATATCGCTCATTATCTTTAATCACTCAAAAGAGATCACCACTCTCACTTAGATATTCATCAAATCGGAAAGACAAATAACCTTGGCACTGTAGTTCTTTTTAGGACTCTTGACAACTTTCTTCCAGCCCCACTCATTTACATACCCTAACTCTTTAATTTTCTGGGCAGTCTCTTTAAATGGTATAATATCCCTTGTGAGGTGATTTGATGAACAAGATTTTAGCGATCTCGATTTTGGGAATGGGTTTAACAGGTGCTGTTTTAATCATCTCAATTGCTCTGTTGTTTAACCCTCCAATAGGAAATGTGTTGAAGATGGTTACTGCTGCTTCAACATTATCTTTTATTATATTTGCTGTCTCGGCTTTGGTATTTCGTCGGCGATTAGATAATGAAAAAAGAGAGTAATATATTTATACTTCCTCGTTTTAGGACGAATGATTCCAGTAGCAATCCTAACAATGTTTCTACTCAAGAAAAAAAGAGCATCTTCTTCAGGAGATGCCTTTTTTTCTGCTTATCTTCAGAAAATAATGAAATATATCTCCTCCAACATGCATTCTCCCCTACAAGCACCCATGCCAGAAAATAGAATCTTCTGTTTTAAGATATATAGAGTTTGTTTCTATTGAGCTGTGTCCGGCTCTAACCTCAAATATCTTACTAATGTCCTTGATCATCTCATCAATCTGATCGATTCGCCTAACATTCTCCGATTCATTTTCTTCAAGCTCTCTGGAACGTTTCCCGTTAGCGTAACGATGGATCAATACTTTTCGAGTTCCTTCTCTAAATCATTTAGTAGCACTTGAATCTCAAGAACTGCAGAATTATCTCTGTTCCAAAAGATCGACAGCTTATGCTGATCCTCCACCATATTGGGTAACCAGTCACTAATGAACTCGTCTAATGAGATACAATGTGCTTTATAATTTAACCATTCTTCATAAGCACAGTACTCTGCAAACTCTTTCCTAGGCCAGAATGAAATAAGCAATCTCTCGTTATCATCTGAAGACATTGCCCAACCGTCATCATACAACCCCCAAATTTCTTCTGAATCAGTAACCTTCTTTATAAAATATTCATATCGAATATTCGCAGGGAGTTTAATAACAGCTTCAAACTCTTTCGAGGTTATCGAATTCATTTGCGACCTCCTTGTTAGAACTTTAAATTAAATATACCACGCTAATCTGCCCGTTAGCTTAATGAATTAGCAGGCAGAGATCGAATAGATATACTTCTAATCGGCAATCGGATCATGTTCTTGTCCATTACGGTAATCGGGACAAAAACTTGTCCAAGTTCCCTACTCTCCTCCTGTTTTGTTGGAAATTTATATTAATATGATGCAAAATATCTGACAGAGCATTGCCTAATCTGTACTGATTAATAGACTCATTCTTTGAAAGAATGAAGATACATGTATCTTCATCAAAATAATACTGAACATAAGTGCTTATCCCAAGGTGATCTCCCCCATGGGAGTACCGATCGAAATTCATCTCCGAAATTATAAATAAACAACCTCATTTATGTTGCTCTTTAAAAAAATCCATCATCAAATAAGAATAACTAAAAGAGTCCGCCTAATAATTAGGTGGACTCTTACTCCTATTTCCCGTATAACTTTTGGGAAGTGATTCTTTTTTGAGTAACTACTGATAAATGCAGACTGGATATTGAGTTTAAAAATGCTGAGATGAAGAGGTTCACGGTATGGCAACAGCCAAGTACCGAGGTCTATTTCGTATGCGAATACAGACATATCTCACAGCATTTGTTGTGAATGTGAAACGAATGGTAAAGCTAGTCGAGCAAAAGCAGTCTTTGGCATTTTAAATAAATCAACAAAGCTTATGACTAAGACAAAATTCCTTTTACAAACAATGAGACACTGTGCTTGTAGAAATCTTCCTCGGTGACGAGTTGGGACTGATATTGCCCGTGAATCAGCTCGCTCATCTGAAATCCGTAGCACATCGAGAGAAAAGACATGGCGGCAAGGGGCTCATCCTGTCTGGCTATAACTTTTTTCTTCTGCAGGCGTTCAAAATATTCAACCAGCAAGGAGTGCAGCTTCACCGGTGGATCGGCCAGCACTCTGTCCAATTCGGGAAACATTCCTTTGTCGCGGATGCCAATCAAAATGATGTCCGCATTTTTATGGAAAAACAATCGGTACTGCTGACTTACATTCAGCAAATCGACTTCCGGATTATCGGTCGCGTCCTCTTTTAACAGCTTCTCAAATTGCGGAATATCCGAATGTCTTTCAATGATGGCTTCCAATATGCCTTGCTTGCTTCCAAATTGCCGGAAAATCGTAGATTCATTGACTTTAGCTTCCGTTGCAATGGCTTTGGTGCTTACTCCACGATAGCCATTCTTTTTGATGAGCCTTGTCGCGGCTTCAATGATTCTGTCTGAAGTTTGCATTGTATTTCTCCTTTTGCATATGTTAAACCTATTCTACTACAAGTTTTGTATATGCAGCAGGGTAGGGGTTCATTATTTTCATAACGTTTATTTAAGGTAAATCGCATCTCTTTTCCCAGCGGCTTGGTTCCGTAATCTTGACACGATCAGGCACCAATTGCGTGAGCGTGCCTAATTTATCAAATGTAATCTGGATTCGGTCAGAGGGCAACAGCCATTCTTCGGTCTCGATTGCGCAGCAATCCGGTATCGTCCCCATTCCTATAATCGTGCCCGGGAGTGGCGTGAAAACTTTGAGAACCTCCTCCATCACATTTGCAGGGTGTGCAGAATACTCGGATGTGCTTCCCTTCCAGTGCAGTCTCGCCCCGATATGTACATCCACATCCAATGCCAGCGGGTTGTCGATTTCATCCGGCGTTACCAGAAATGGTCCTATTCCTTTGCTCCGATCGAAATCTTTGCAGCGCGTCGGTCCGGTCATCGCCTGGAAATCCGGCCACTTCACATCGCGGACAGTACTGTCGTTAAAAATAACATAACCTGCAATGCAGTTCCCCTTCCCTGTAACAAAAGCCAGCTCCGGTTCGATATCCAGGTAGGAAGAGTACGAAGGCCAATGAATTGTATCCCCATCGCCAATTAATGCATTATGGTTACACTTGTAATAACTGAAAGTTACTTTATTCAGATCTTGCTGGAATTTTTCGGAAATTTTACGTGTGAGCTCTTCTCTTTCCGGCCCTCTATATTCTCTTTGCAGCAGATTTACGCCAGCATTTCTCAGATGTCTCGGCGTTAGCCCGAAATCGATAAGCGCAGCCGGATTCGGAACCGGCGGTAGCAGGGTTACCGCTGCAATCGGGCTGATTTCATTTTCATTGAATTGATGCAACTGTTCGATAGCATATTGCATCATTTCCTTAGCGGCATCATCACTTGCCGGCAAATAATGAAGATAGCTGTCCATACTTTCAAGACTGTCAACGAATGTTCCCTGATTTTTCATGATTGCGGCAAAAGACACGACAAATTTCTCGTTTATTACAAGCCCAAACAACGGTTCCTGGGATGTATTGGTTTGAAAGGTTACTAGTTTCATGGTTAAGCGCCTCCATCCATGTAGTGTGATGTTGTTCTGTTACTATCATATTGCATAGAACGAATGCATGCAAGTGCATGCTTGCATTTCTGTTTTCCATTCTCTACAATAAGACATAGTCAGTATGCCTTACCCCAAAACAAATACGCAAAGGAGAATTTTCATGAAGTATGGACGTGTTATTCAAAAACCTCGTGTTAAATTTATTGAAGTCGCAGATGGCGTTTTTGCCGGTATTTCGCCGTATCGCGGCATCAGTTGGGCCAATGCCGGGTTTATCAACAAGGGTGAAGGGCTGGTGTATGACACGTTCTTCGATTTGTTCCATGCGCGGGAAATGAGAGAGGCTTTTATGGAAGTAAGCAACGGCGGCTCTCCCGCATATGTGGTGAACTCGCACTATAACAGCGACCATGCCTGGGGAAACAAAGTGTTTGAAGATGCTTGCATTATTATGCACAAGGAAGCCTCCAGAGAGCGCCTCACCGAAAATATCGCCTGGATGGACAGCGTCATTAGAAGAGGAAAGGATTCTACGGAATCTACTCCGGGCGAGCGGTTTTTTGCAGCGGAATTTGAAGGATTCGACCTGGAAGGCGTAGAATGGTTGCTCCCGAATATTGAGATAAAGGACGATATAAACATCCGTCTTGGCGATACGGAAGTAATGATTTACAATGTTGCTCCGGCCCACTCTGACAGTGACTTGCTGATGTGGATGCCAAAAGAAAAAGTGCTGTTCGCCGGCGATGTGGTGTTTAACGGGTGTACGGCATACAGCGAAGAGGGAACCCTCAATTGGGTTAAAGTGCTTGACCGCATTATTGATGAAATTAAACCCGAAATCGTTATTCCAGGACATGGCGCCATCTGCGGCCTGGACTTCGTGAAGGAGCAGAGAGACTACCTCCTGAACCTGATCAGCGAGTTCAACAAGCATTACAATGACGAAATTGATGCCTTGTCCCTGACCAAGCAAATTGATATTTCCCGCTTCCTTCATTGGATTCAGCCAGAACGCTTGTATGTTACAGTGGACATCCTATTGAAAAGCAAACGAGGGTTACCACCCCTTCCAATTTGGAACGAGGTGCCTGCTAAGCTGGAAGACATGAAAGTTTTTTTGGCCGGAAAATATGGTAATCAAATCAAGCCATGGGACCCTATGAGTGTTTGGCAAGAATGAATAGCAATTGATGCTAGCCTACGAAAAACAAAAAACGGCCCTGTCGCAAACGATGCGAACAGCGGCCGTTTTTTTGAATTGTTCCACGGAATTAAAATGGGTGCTTAAAAACCGATAATGAAGAAAAATGGAGTTGGACTTATGACTTACTAGTAGAACTCTTTTAAAACGATATAACCAAAATTTGATGTTAAGTATATTTCTCTTCTTTATCCGATAATCTAATAACACAAAGATCTATCCATAATTCAAAGCAGTTTTTAAAGATGTTACCATTATATGATAGAGTACCGCATCCAGCAGCTGCAATGCTATTTTACCGTTTTCAGCCGTTTGAACGACGTCGTTTTCTCTTCTCGGTACGAGCTCAATTAAATCTCTGATTGCGACTTCATCGTCAATGACAAGTATCTTCTTCAAGTGCACCCCTTCTAGCCTTGCTCCCCAGCTTGAATCATAATTTACCTTCATCTTAGCACAGACACTTTAGATTCCTTCACCAACTGGAAGTTGAGGTATATTCCATTGAGCCCAACATAACTTGTAATAAACCCGAAGAAAGGAGAACAATCCATGGATCTGCTCTGGGTACTCATTGTTGGTGGACTTATTGGCTGGTTAAGCGGCAACTTGATTGGGCGGGACGTACCAGGCGGTGTACTTGGGAACATTATTGCGGGTTTTATCGGTTCCTGGTTAGGTACGGAATTGCTGGGACCAAGGGGGCCGGTGATTGGCGGATTTCATATTATTCCCGCCATCGTTGGCTCGATTATTGCCCTGCTCATCTTCTTCGCTCTGGCACGCGGCGGAGCCTTCCGAAGACGTTAACAAAGAGAGGCGGAAACCGATACCGTCGTTCATTAGATATTTTTATAAAGATGCTGCCAGGGCATAAAGGTACAGGATAAACAAAAAAGGACCGAAAGCAATCATCGATGGAAGATGAACACTTACGGGTCCTTTTTTTTATTTTTGTACTAATTTCATCCATTCTTTCAGTGCCTGAACAACCTGCTGAAGCTGTTCCTGACCTGTAACCTTAGGCGCGCTGTCTCCCTTTTGCATCCGGTAGGAGCCAAGTTGACCATGGTTGCCACCCTTTATACTCACGAATGTCGTGTTTTTCGGAAGATTGGTTTTGGCTTTTTTCCACGCTTCCCTGTTCAGAACACCATCATTACTTGATGTCACTCCTCAGTCAGGTTGGGAACTTTATGTCTTTCTACATTTTTATTTTTCTATATATTCCCGATTACATGAGCGTTTCTATTCCAAATTCTTTATAATTTTCCCAGGAACACCTGCAGCAATCGTATTGGGTGGAACGTCCTTGGTGACCACTGCACCTGCAGCAACGATAGAATTTTCTCCGATCGTAACCCCAGGCATGATCATCGTGCCTGCACCAAGCCAAGCGTTTTTCTTGATGACTATTGGAGTAGATATCGTGGAGCGTCTTTCAGCTGGTTCCAGCGGGTGGTTAATGGTAATCAGGTTAACTTTTGGACCTATCAATACGTTATCTTCGAGGGTTATCCCACCTCTGTCCATAAAAGTACAAGCATGATTGATAAACACATTTCTTCCCACTCTGATATTCTTGCCAAAATCCGTGTAAAAAGGAGGAAGAAGTCCAAACGATTCATCCACCTCTACTCCCGTTAATTTCGAAAACAATCCTCTGACTTCTTTCGCTTCATGATATGAGTTGTTTAATTGCATTGTAATTTTCTGTGCTTCAACAATAAGATCATGAATTTTATAATACTCCGGGTCATTTAAAGAAATTAACTCGCCATTTTTATCTCGTTCAAGAATGTCTTTGGGTTTCATTTCACTTTACTCCTTTTCCATATAGATAAACTAATCAGTAGTCTTCCTTCTCTAGATAACTTCACCTCTGGAAACATTCCTGCGGTTTATTCTGCAAGCGACCAGGTGACTTGTACATGCCCTGAACCAAGCGTAGCTGCCAAATTAGACGGATCGTCAACACTTCCGAGTAGTACATACCCGCCATAAGAATTGGAGAAAGTCTGATAAAAAAGCACCAAAGTGTTTCCGGACCAGGACATAATTTCACCGGCATGAATGGTTTCAGGGCGTTCGGTAGATGCAGCAGGAAGCTCCTCGGGCAGATCATTATACTTTTCTAGCCCATTCAGTTCTTTCATTTGGATGGTCATCGGAAATTGCGCTATCAGGGCTTGTGTCGTTTCATTGTTATTTAAAGTTGCTGTAAACGTGCTGCCGCCAACAATAATATGGATGGGAATCACGCTGTTTTCCTCCGTCTGATGATCTACTGTTTCAGCCGTTACCTCCAGATTTTACGAATCCTCTCCATTCGAACCGGTTCAGGGTTGTCTCTGCCGCAATGTAGTCGTTTAGTCAAACGCGATTTTGATCGTTTACACGACATGTGTATAATATTATATTGAATCTAGGCACTTACAATCGTTAAATGATCTGTGTTTGTCGATTATTCTACAAAATCCCCTGAATTGACTATTAACTAAGAGAGCTTGGTGTAAATTCGTGCCTAAAATAGATCGAAGAATACTCAAATCACAGGAAGCAATAAAAAAGGCCGTCATTGAATTGATGTCAGAAAAGAATTTCGATTCCATTACGATCCAGGAGATTTCCAACAGGGCAAATGTTCACAGGGCAACCATCTACCTGCATTACACAGATAAATTTGATCTGCTGGATAAACTGATTGAAGAGCATATTAACAACATGAAGGACATCAACCAATATGCATGTGAAATGGAGTGGAGTGAAGCGAATCTGGTCTATTTCGAATACTTTGAGCGCAATTATTTATTCTTTTCAACGATGTTGGCGAGTAAAGGAGCTCCTTCTTTTCGTGCCCGGTTCCTTGAGTTTCTTATTGAAGAATATAAAGGTGAAGTAAATATGAACGAAGAAAGAAACCAGGGATTGGATGAATTGATTGTGGGCTCCTTTATGGGAACAGCTTTTGTAGGAATAGTGGAATGGTGGATCACGAACGGGATGCCGTATCCACCTCATGTCATGGCAAACCAGGTTGGGGTCTTGCTTGAGAGGGTTGTATAAGAGGGATATCAAACGAACGAAACAAAAAAGCTGCTAATTCAGCAGCTCCAGGCTATCGAGACATTCTCGGCAGCTTGAGCCCTGTTTAGCAGAGAGGTTTTATCCGTGCCTATTCAATATGATTATACTCCTCGAAATCGTAATTCGTTCATCATGGCAAGCAAAGTCAATTTGAAACTAGTCGTATTTACAACAAATATCCCAACGGACACCAGACTCTATACCCTTGCGCAGAACCCATGGCATAATCCACGCCCCCATTAAAATGAACCAGGCCCGCTCGAAGTCCATCCGACATTCCCACCAGATCAAGCTTGGTATCCACCTGTAGCCCTGTCGTCATGAGGTAACGTTGAGATAGCGTATTGCCAGCCCGGAAAAAGCCACTTTCCTTGATAGGTCTGAATCCCTTCAGTCGCAAATGTCCCGGCTGTTCAGCGAGAGACCAGTAATCCGCCCATAAAATACCATTGTCCATCTGGTGTATGCCTTCCCCTTTATAACAATTCACATATACTCTGAATACTCCTTCATGATATTGAATGGAAACGCCTGCAAGCGATCATATGCCGGTTTCGTTTTATCCAGCTTGCTCTGATTTCGAATATCATAATCCAGCGATCCACTGGGACGGTTCCTGAAGTCCTCGAACGCACTCGCCCATGGCTCTGCACCAATGGCAACCTTCTCCTGCATTAGCTTCAGCGCATCACCAGTGAAACCCACGGAAGGATGTACGAATCCTGACGGGCTTACCGTCTCCAAGATTGCTGGCTGGGTATGGATAACCGAATCATCGGCGGCCACCCTGCCGGGAACGTAACTTATAACCGCACAGATGCTTACGACCAACACACGAATAACCATCCATTTAACAAGGTTATAGCACTACTTCATTTCTATTGCCTCCTGATTCGCTTAAATGTAGAATTCATCATTATTGCCTCTGGATTTTCTGCTGTCTTCTCCTTTCCTTTGGGATATTTTTCTTCATGAAGCGTAAATAAAATCCGGTCTGAAGTGAACCCAAATTTCAATAAAAAAAGTAGGTGAAAACTATTTTTTTCATAAATAAATCATCGACAGGCACCATACGAATAGATTTTTGCAAATATAAAAGACCGTTTCCCGAAAGAATACGGGAAAACGGTCATAGTTAAAAAGTATCTTTTTCCCTGTCTATTAACAGGCATATGAACATACTAGAAATCAAGGGCATCAGATATTCAGAGAATCGCTCCTCCTAAGTAAGGGAATATAACTTTAGCTTTGTTTTATAATCCTCCCTCGTCACCTTGCTCCTCCTGCACAATTCGAGCAATGTGAATCATCAAATATAATAATTCCTCGTTCGATATGGAGATATCCAGCATGTTTTGTACGTAGGTTTTGATCATCTCCGCGCATTTGTATTCAAGCGGATGCTCCTTCGCCATGTGTTGAAATATAAAATCTTTCGCCGAATTGCCCAGACGCCCTTCTTGTAAACGCTGGATGAAGAATTGCAAATGTGTGACGAGTCTCACATAATGGATGGAATTTTTGTTCAATTGTATATCAAAGGTGTATTGAATCAGGTTAAAAATATCTTTTAACATCTTAACGGATTGCATCGTGCGCTCCATATTCTGCTCATGTGTTTGGGCATTCACGAAATGAAAAGCGATATTACCTGCTTCTTCTTCCGGCAGTTCAATGCCCAGTTCTAGATTCAGCATCTGAACGGATTCAACCCCCAGTTCGAACTCGACAGGATGAAACCTCTGGATCTCCCATAACATGCGATTCTGTAATGCTACCCCTTTTTTCCATCGCTCAATAGCAAACGACAAGTGATCCATAAGCGTAAAGAAGATTTGATCGTCAAGAGACAGCTTTTCTTTGGCATTGGAAATCAGTTTGTTTATGACATTCACATGTTTTTCTGGCATGTTTTCGATGGTTCGTACGTAAGCCTGGGCAGACGGATTATTTTGCAGAATGAATCGTTTCTGGATGTGCTCCTCATCGAGTCGCTCGCCGACTTTGCCTTTGAATGCCAAGCCTTTTCCCATGACAATCATTTCTTGTCCCTGTTCATCTTTGGTCAGAAGCAAGCTGTTATTCAATATTTTGATTACTCTCATGCATTCATCACGATCCTTTATTCTTTCGTGACCGCCTGATCCGAGTTTCCGATACATCTGCCATTCTGTTTAATGACCTCCTGATACCACGAGAAGCTTTTCTTCTTCAAGCGCTTCAAGTCTTTCAGATCCTGTTCACCGCGGTTTACATAGATCATGCCGTAACGTTTCCCATAACCTTGATGAGTGCTTACCACGTCAATCACGGACCAAGGGCAATAACCAATCACATCTACCCCATCCGTTAGAGCCAGTCTGACCTGTTCCAGGTGTTTCTTAATAAAATCAATCCGGTACGTATCGTTAATGGTGTGATCTGCCTCCAGTACATCCGGAGCACCTATACCATTTTCCGTAATTAGAATCGGGAGACCATATCGTTCACATACCTTACGTAATGTTAGCCTCAGGCCAACCGGGTCAATGACCCAGCCATATTTTGTTTTTTCGGTATAAGGATTCTCCGCGGCCCGGTATACTCCCTGCTCGCCAAGCATGATTTGCTGATCACCCGCACGAGCTGTAACATCCGACGCATTGCCCGTACTGGCGGCAATGGTTGCCGTCGAATAATAATTGATTGCTACCAGATCGGGGCGGCCAGACCGGATATCATCCATGTCACCCTGCTCAATAACCGGCTCAATGCCACGTTCATGTAAATAACTCCAGAATAATGGGTTATACCGTCCCCATACTGATAAGTCGAGAAAACCCCATCCGCGAATCGTCTCCCAGTTATGTGCAGCGATTGCATCTGCTGGTCTGGAGGTTGCCTGGTACATGGAAGTCATGTTCAATGCAGGACCGATCTTGCCTTGCGGGAGCATGTCATGAAATAGTCGCATCGTTCTGCCTTGAGCCACAAACATGTGATGATTTTGCTGATACAGTTCCTTACTGGAAGGCAAACGTCCGCCCTTCGGTGTGCCAATGGCTCCCGGATGAAGAATCATCGTATTTTGCTCATTAATGGTCAACCAATATTTCACTTTATGCCCGTAATGCTCAAACAAGATACGCCCGTACTCGACAAAAGCATCGATCGTTTCCCGGTTGTTCCATCCTCCCGTTTTCTCAAGCTCGTAAGGTAAGTCGAAATGGTACATGGTCACAATGGGTTCGATACCATGGAGCAGCAATTCGTCAATCAATTGGTGATAGTAATTGAGTCCTTTTTCATTAACAGCTCCTGTGCCCGAAGGCAAGATTCGAGTCCATGCAATCGAAAAACGATATGCTTTGAGGCCCAGCTCTGCAAAAAGCTTCACGTCTTCTCTGAATCGGTGATAGTGGTCGCTCGCTACTGTGAAATCGGCGGTTCCGGCCGGATGATCACACATATCGATGACGGACAGACCTTTGCCATCTTCGTTCCAGGCTCCCTCCACTTGATAAGCAGAGGTAGAGCCTCCCCACAGAAATTCATTGGGGAACGGTTTGATGTGTTGATATAACATCTCAAGCACTCCTTCATTTTAATGTTTATGACGGACCGTATTAAGCTTGTTATGAAAGGTGGATAATAGTCGCTCCAACCTCCACAGGACTCTGCTGCTCCAGCTTAATATCCGGGAAACGATCCGAATTGGCGATAATGATCGGGGTTATAACTTCATATCCTTCCGCCTTGATGGCATCGATATCGAAGCTGATCAACAAGTCACCCCGTTGTACCCGATCCCCCACTTTAATGGAAGAGTTGAAATGTCTCCCCTTCAGGTTGACGGTATCCACTCCAATATGAATGAGTACCTCTTCTCCATCATAACCATTTAATTTGACCGCATGTTTGGAGTCCATGAAAGCCGTAACTTCACCTGTGATTGGTGCATACAGTTCTCCTTTTGCAGGGATAATTGCAGCGCCTTTACCCAGCAATCCCAAAGAGAAAACATCGTCTGGTACACGGTCCAGATGGACTAATTCCCCTTGCATCGGGCTGGCGATCGTAAGTGGGCGTAATTCATTTTGGCTCGGTACATTTGCATTTGTTGTTGCAACAGACTGCGTGCCGGCCGTGTTGTCTTTAACAGGCTGCCCGGAAAGCATCTTGTCATCGTTAACATTGGAATTGCCTTCTTCTTCATCGTCTACTGGATCTTCAAAACCAATGATCCATGTCAGGGCAAAGGTAACGATAAAAGCAATCAGACAAGTCACAATAGCATGAACGATGTTCATCGGATTGCTGCCAATGAAGGCAGGTAACGCGGCAAGCCCTGGAGAAACGAAGGCATAACGTACTAATCCGGTCAGACCAGCGTATATCCCTGCTACGCCACCACCAATCATTGCGGCAATTAAGGGTTTCTTCAGTTTCAGTGTTACACCGTACAAGGAGGGTTCCGTGATGCCCAGCACAGCGGTGAAACCGGATGAAGCAGCGAGCTGTTTCAGTTTTTTGTTTTTGGTTTTTAATGCTACAGCAAGCGTAGCCCCACCTTGAGCAATATTGGACGCTAGCATTCCCGGACCGTTGATCATTTCATATCCATTTTTGGTCAGTTGGCTAGTTGCAATCGGCGTCATCGCCCATGCAGTGCCTGTCACGATCAGGAACGGTTGCAAAGTTCCCATTAACAAAGGAATCAGCCAACTGGCTCTGGCATTAATCGCTTCTGCACCCAGCGCAACCAGATCATTCAGGTACGTTCCGAAAGGCCCGATCGCCACCAATGCAAGAGGTGCTGTAATCAATAGCACAATCATCGGTTTCGTGAAAAATTTGATCATTGAGGGCGATACTCGATCCGCGAAACGTTCAATATAAGACATGAGCCAAACGACAATAATAATTGGCAGCACGGAACCTGCGTAATCGGTTAGTCGAACTGGAACACCGATGAAAAACACGTCTTTTCCTTCCGCCATCAGGGCGCTCCATCCCGGGTGTAACAAAACACCAGCAACGGTCATCGCCAGAATTGGACTTGTTTCGAACTTAATGGAAGCTCCATAAGCCAGCAGAATAGGCATGAAATAAAACGCCGCATCCGCAATGGTGTTAAGGATGTAATAGTTTTGGCTTTCTGTAGTTACGAGGCCTGTCAGCACAAGTACGGCTAATATCGCTTTGATCATACCCGCGCCAATAATTGCCGGTATTACCGGAGTAAATGTCGTCGAGATTACGCTTATGAATCTGGAAATCCAGCTCTGTTTCTGCTTTGGTCCGTTATTTTTGCCGGAATCTGATTTGGACTCCGCACTTTGGGTTGCTGAACCCATCTGCTGAGTGATAACTCGGTAGACCTGCTGCACCTCATTGCCCACGACAACCTGGTATTGTCCACCATTGTTCACAACGGTAATGACACCTGGAAGAGCTTTGAGTTTTTCTGTCTCCGCTTTGGAGATATCGTACAGTTCGAACCGAAGTCGGGTTGCGCAGTGCGTAAGCCGAGCAATATTATCCTTCTTTCCAACCAATTCCGTAATCTCTTGTCCCAACTTGCGATAATCCATACCTTTGCCTCATTTCTGAAATTGGATATAAAAAAGACCAAAACGATATGCCTCCCCCTACTCACATAAGGAAAATGCAAAATCATTTTGGTCATGCCTGCTTTACCAGTAACAGCCAAACACTGCTAATATTCAATTCATTATTGATGTAAACGTTTACTGGATCATAATATCACACAACAATTTAGTTAGCAATCACTTTATTCGACATTTTTCTTTATACCTATTAACAGGAACGAGAGCCGAATGACCCGAAGCGTGAATATGATGTTAGCTGATGGATACGCCTTCTTTGAACTACTTACTTACACTTTCCCCCTTAATCAACTTCTTAAAAGCAGTGTATTCTTTATTAGATCTTATAAAATTTAATATCTCATTGGCACACTCACTCGATCTCATTATTTCAGTATTAAATTCAAGATCATATTCATTAAAGCAATACACGTTATCGTATTGTGAATTTGCTAAACCAATCTCCCTGTCTCCTCTAAGTTGTTCTCTTCTAGCAAGTTCTTCCTTTGAACATTTAACTTCTACGAATATGACAGAGTGATCTGATAATAATTCAATACAAGTATTGAACCATTTGTCATTACCTATAACAGAATCTACAATTACGTTGTTTCCCATCGCAGAAAATAGTTTTATTGTCGAGTAGTATAATGAAATCAACGGATCTGCAAGAATTTGATTTACTACTTGTCCATCCTCTGCACCATTTGCTTCCATACTCGGATATGTGCTATTAATGAAATCTTTATAACTATGAAATAGTCCATTAATAAAATTATCAAATGATAAATGTTGAAATGGGATATCACTTTGAGTTAATAATTCATTAGATATGCTTGTCTTTCCAGAACTTGAAGTACCATTAAGAAGAACTATAATCCCTGGCTTCAATAGAATCCACCTTTCATCATTTTATTTTTGCGTATCTTTCAGCTAATACTGAACTTCATGAATTATCCATTTTAAAGTATTCGCGAAGTTATTGAACAATCCTGCCCGTTAGTTTAATGAATTGACAGGCAAACTAATGATTAGATATAACCCTAATCAGCAATAGGACCAAGTTCTTGTCCCAAGTCAAGGACAAAAACTTGTACCGATAAAACAAAAAAGCCGCTATAATAGCGACTTTAATGGGAATATATTCTTGTCCTTCGACACTTACCCTTTATGTATACAGCTCCAATTACGTGGAAAGTTGCCAGACTATTCCTCATTCCGCGCTAACGGAGAACGTTAGTCAAAACGACAACAGCGGCAGTCTAAGACTTTATTTATCAAGTCTTGGTCCGCCGCTGCTTCTTTTAATTGATCAGTCCAATTCTTTATTTCAACCGAACATTTAGTGTTATCTATATTGTGCTGCTCTAGACAGTTTTGGACCCTATCCCATACTGAAAGTACTTAGGGGTGCAATGGACATGCAATTCAATTCCCGCACTAGCAGCAATTTGCTCAATCTCTTTATCGCCAAAGAAATTCTTCACTATAGTAGCATGATCACCATTATTAAGCTTCCGAACCATCGTTTGCCCAGATGTCCCCACTACATGAGACTCACGGGTTCCTGCTACTTCTCGATCATCGATAAAGAACATTTTCCCTCCGGGCTTCAAACAGCGTGATACCATGGTGAAGAAGCTCGCCAGTCTCTCTCTGGGTAAATGAGATATCCAAAAAGTAAAAGCAACTGAATCGTATAACTGATCCGGAGACCAACTGAAAAGATCTGCAATGATCGTTCTTACATTGGGTTCAGATACTACCGGATTATGCGAAAGCATTTCTTCGGAACCGTCTACAAGGGTCAATATAAGGGCTTCTTTTAAGAACAGACTACTCCAAGTGCCAGTCCCCGCCGCAAGTTCAAGAAAGTCACCATGAAAATGTTCAGCTTTAAAAGCATTCTTAATCGTACTGATCTCATCGAACCAGATTTGGTTAGCTTCGTCTCCTTGATTAAATGTGCCTCGACGGTACCACCAGTCATCATACTCTGGAGCTCGTTCTTTATAATATTTCAACTGATCTTGAAGCTGCTGATCTGTCACACTTTCGTACGAAGCACCGTTGGTTTCCTTGCTGTTCATGCAAACATCCTTCCCTTCTCCCATCCGGAATTCAGATTCCTACATAGTAAAACCGTTCAATTGGAAGCAAGCACTTCTGGTTCGCGTTTGAGCCGTTCTCAAGTAACGGAAACGAATTATCCAGAACACTCTCTTGCTTCAATTCCCTGCATTAATACTCTGTGTAGCATTGTTAATATTATAATCATAGATACAACAATTATATGATACATCAACTTTAAAACTTGAAACTTTTTATTCTAAAATCATTATGTAATTCGCATTCAATATAGATGATCTAACGTTGTTTCTTTAGGGAAGGATTTCGTGGCTACTTGTCGAAGTAATATAGACAATGATTCAGACAGGCAGGGGAATTTAATGGACTATAAAGCATCCATTCAAGAGATCGAAACCGCACTCCTGTGCTTTTATCTCGCCAGATGATCTACATCATGATACTATTTAGATAATTAACTAAACCGAAATGACACAATGTTCTTGTCCTCACCTTGGGACAAGAACTTGATTCCTTAAAACAAAAAAACTGCTATAATAGCGACTTTGAAAGGAATAATGTTTGTGCGCCGCGACAATAACCCTTAAAGACCGTTCACCCGAGTATCGGATGAGCGGTCTTTTTATTTTACTTCTTGTACTGATTGCCGTGTAAATCCCCACTTCTCGGTTTAAGGATCATCGATTGCATTTCTTATTTAGCATTTTCATGTTGATAAGGACATTTGCATTTATTAAAGAACGGTTCTTTTTATTTAAAAGTTAATACTCAATGCTGCTGGATGAACTGCGCTCATCAAAGTTGTATTTGAATGCAACATGGAAGAAGACTGATCCTTCATCTGCTCAATTGATTTTCATTTGGTAACTGACAACTTGATCAGAGAACTGGCTAGCGATTTTCATTGGTAATATTTACTTATTAAACTGTGTTCTCTTCTTTGTTAAAGTGGATAAGCATTATCAAGACAAAGATGGGAGTTTTAATAGACATGAACGTTCTCACTAAATCCATCATTGGTCTGCTTTGCGCGACGACACTAGCGGGCACGTATTTCAGTTATACGGAGCATCAGGATAATCGACAATGGGAGCAGCAACAACAGCGCAATACGCAATACTCGTCGCATATGCAATCGATCTACTTGGGCAATTTCGACTATGCGCTTGCGGAGTCCCTTGCGGCACCTACGTTTGCAGATCGGCAAGCAGCACTTCAATCTGCGATTGAAAATGCCAATCTTATATTGCAATTAATAAGGAGTGCATCCGCTACAACGAACATTCAATCTTGGCCAGCGTATGAATCTTTTATCACGAACGGCAGTCGCTACTTGGCCTATCCCGCCAGCGAGAAGGAAATTTCGCTCAACCAGAATCAATTAGAACAAATTCAGCGTCTGAGAAAGTTCGCGAGGACCGCCCTACCGTATCTCGATCTGATGAGAGAGAAAGGTGACGGCACCTCTTTATCGGATATAGAACGGATCTCGACCGAAATGGAAGAGGCCTTGTCTCAACTCGACTCGGTGTCCACGTACGGCAATAAAGCCTTTAACGAGTTCCTGTACAATCAGAATCCTTACGCACCTCCGAAGCCAGGAACCGTTTTCGCCGGTGAAACCACTTATAAGGCTACGGAGCTTGCGGCCAAAGCGAAAATCTTTATGGGCGAAGCTTGGAATACAGGAGCAGGTAAGCAAATCGTCAACATGGTCTCAGGCGGGAGCAGCCCCCAATTAGGAGAAGTCATGGATTTCAAGTTATCAGACACCGCTGGAAAACCAACCAGCACCTATATTGCAACACTGAGTAAAAGCGGACACGTGCTCCAAGTGACACGCGACGCCTCGACCTCCGAAGAAGAAGCTGTGGAGCAATCGATGGACTTAAAGCAGGCTATCTCGGTAGCAGACACCTGGATGGCGCGTTGGTCTGACGAACGTCTGACAATAGTAGCAAAAGAAATAAAAAACACCTCAATTCATATCACTTATATTCCGGTTCGGGAGCAAGTTTCCATTCCGCAGATGCAAGTTTTATGGGAGTTTGATCGCCGTACTGGTGCGTTAAAGAGCTTTGATGCG
Organism: Paenibacillus sp. MDV22-iso6; assembly: GCF_058408365.1. Taxonomy (NCBI): domain Bacteria; kingdom Bacillati; phylum Bacillota; class Bacilli; order Caryophanales; family Paenibacillaceae; genus Paenibacillus; species Paenibacillus sp. MDV22-iso6. The sequence continues at coordinate 1,120,795 of NZ_JBZVDZ010000001.1, forward strand.
TATAATTATTTTTACAATTACAATAAAACCTTTCCACTTCACCCGAAACTGACAGCGAAGCAAGCCTTTGAGAAGCTCGGACCAAAAGTAAACGTCTCGGGTAAGCCAAAGCTGGAGATCCACAACAGCAAGCTTGTATACGCATTTTCTGTCACTGGAATCGAAGGCGTTTCTCACGTATACATAAACGCCCTCACAGGCGCTTACGAAGACATCGATTACAGCTTATAACCACAACAAAACTAGGCAACCCCACGTACACCTCGCTGAGGGCAGCCTAGATTTTTGCGTGCCGATGTGGGGCCACCACAATTCAACTATTCTATCCGTTAGTTGAATAAAAAGCAGCAGATCACATTGGTCAGCTGCTTTCTTGGTTTTATTAAGCTAACGTTTTCCCGTTGTTTCAGGTGCTAACAAACCTAGTTTATTGAACGGTGTTGATTTTAGGTTGTGTTATGTCTTATTAATTGAAACACTTTTAACAGTTTAGTTAGTACTATCAGTTACTGAGTAAGCCGTTTTAAATGCGAGTATATTTGCACAAATACTATAGCCAACCCTGCCATCAGTAGCCCCAGCACCTCAACAAATGATAAATTACGATGTAAGAAGAGAACATCTAATACAGTGACCTCCAATAGCATCAAATTGTTGATCAGACTATTTTCATAGGCTCTTAAGTGCTTTTGACTCCAAGTCCATAAGGAGAATGCAAATGAACCATTTATGATCCCCAGCCAAAGTAGAATACCGATAAGTGGCCAAGAGAAGCTCGGTAACCCTTCAAATAATAGTCCTATTATTAACATACCAAAGGCACCAATCGACATAGGAATGAGAACAAGATCTCCCGGCTTTGCTCTGCCGTTTTTTAGTAAGTGCCTCGTAAAGGCCAAATGGATAGCATATCCAGCACAAGAAGCAAGTATTAATACAATTCCGCTAAAATGGCTTTTCCCAAAATCCCAAGGGAAATAGAAAACAACAATTCCAGCAAGTGCAGCCATTATACCTATAAATGATGAGCGACCACGTAACTCTCTAAGCCAAAAAACGTCGAGTATAAGTAAAGCTGCAGTATTACCAACGGAGAGTATCATACTCGTTTGTGTTGGTGTTATAAACATTTGGCCAGCGTACTGTAGTCCCTGTGCCATTAGATATCCGGTTACTCCAAGAATAACCAAATAATAGGGTCGTAATTTGATACGTGCATTTCCCTTTTGAGTATCCGGTTTTGGCATGATCATAGTTCGATTCACCAGAATCAACCGAATTAGCAGCAATGTAATTGCAGAAACAGTGTATCGTAATCCAGCTAATGTAAAAGGTCCAATATTATGCTGAAACGCAAACTTATTCAAGATATAAGAAGTCGACCAGAGCAAAGTGACCAATACGGCTGCACCAATGGCGAGAAAATAACGATCTTTGACTGTACCTACACGACTTGAGTCTTCCTTAGTCAATAGAGACACCTCTTGCTTCGTGAGAAATGAGCCATTCTTTGATACACTCCGTTGCCTTTGCTAAAGCCTGCCGATGATGATCATTAATTTCAATAGTGGGTGATCCTTTTTCAGCAATGGTTAAACCGCTAGGCAACTCAAAAATGCGAGAATAACCACTCGCTAGCTCACCACGTGGACTGAACGCAATTCTTCCTTCTAACTTTCCATATGTAACTGAACTACTACCATCCGGGAAACGGATTACGATTACACTCATAAATCGTGCGTCACGAAGTGGAGGGTTATGTACATGTTTTAATTTTTCAAGCAATTTTAAACTTCGATCATCATCTGTACCTGGAGCCCACCGGGCAGTACGAACACCAGGCTCTCCATCCAAAACACTTACACATAACCCTGAGTCTTCCGCAACTACTATCCTATTCGATGCTAGCTGTACTGCACTGGCCTTCAAAAGCGCGTTTTCTTCAAAAGTTACTCCGGTCTCGTCAACTTCGTTCACTTCACCTGAAAATAACGCCCTGGTTTGGATCGGTAATTCCATTAGTCCTTCCTTAAGCCATTTTATTTTCCTCGTGTTCCAAGTGGCTAAGACAATTTCCATAACGTTCTCCTCCTATTTAGCTACACTTATAGTTCGTATGTTATGATTGTAGTTAAAAAAAGGGAAATAAAAAGAGTATACTTTTTAATTGGAAACTTCCCCTTTTTATTGTGGAGGTGAATCTTTTGCAGTTATCGGAACATTTCTTCAATCTCAAGAACTTATTTGGTAAGCTCGAAGCGCAAATTTCACAGAAGACGACATTACAGGAGCTCGGCACAGTATGGAACTGTACACCACGAAATGTAAAGTGGATCATCCGTCGTTTGTGTGCGGCTGGGTGGATCGCATGGTCCCCAGGTCGCGGACGAGGTAATCGCTCAACGTTGACTATATTAACTTCGGAAGCCGAGGTAGCACTTGCACTTGCCCAGGAAGCAACGAATAAAGGAAGATTTCATGATGGAATAAGATTTCTTGAAGAGCATGACGTAGACGATGCAATACGTGGTCGTTTTGTACAATGGCTGGAAGGACAGTATGGTTACCGAGTAGATAAGAATGAGAATTATCAACTTGATACGCTGCGTCTACCCTTTTACCGTAGTATGACTAATTTAGATCCGATTTTCACACTTCGGCGCACGGAGTGGCATATGGCTCGCCAACTCTTTGATACGCTTCTTACCGAGGATGACAACAGCGGAGTCCTCCCTCATTTGGCTTATTACTGGGAGACTGACGAAACTGGATGTATATGGACTTTTTACATACGTAAAGGGGTACTTTTTCACGATAATACTGAACTGCATGCGAAGGATATTGTCTATACAATTAAACGTTTAACGTCTACAGATTTTGGACGAACGGAATGGACTGAGCTTCCATTGGATAATATCCAAGCGCAGGGCCCTTACTGTGTTGAATTTAGACTTAAACGACCTTATCATCTTTTATTACAACTGCTCGCTTCTCCGCGGGCTTCGATCCTCCCCCTTTCTTCCGCAGAACGTATGCTTGGGGATTTTGCACGTCTTCCAATTGGAAGTGGACCGTTCCGAGTGATTGAGAATGATAACTCCCAAATTGTTCTCGAGGCCTTTCCTTCTTATTTCTCGGGACGAGCTCAACTCGACCGGATTGAACTGTGGATCATAGCAGAGACACGTTATCGTCCATTGCCGCTAAAGGAAATAGCAGGAGAAACCCTCCCTTATATTCACCCTTTTCAACTTCACACACGGAACAATCATCCGCCTGATATTAAACAAGTAGAAACGGGATGCACATATATGACATTTCAACTGAACAAGCCGGGACCTTTGGAATCTAACGATTTTCGACATTGGCTTTGTCGTGCGGCCAACCCACACCGCATGAATGTTGGTCTCAATAATCATACCTATTCCCCTGCGTACAGTTTTTTTCCCAATTGGAGCATAATAACCGAACAAATGTTAAAGCGTGAATATATGAATGATGGCCCCAGCTATTTTAATACTGAACCAGATCCTCTTAATGCACCTCCCTTTCATCCAGAGCAACCACTATCAATTCTGACTTATCATATACTGGGTGATTCCTTGGAGCGAAATGCTCGCTGGTTTAGCGAACAATGCGCTGAATATGGAATAAAGATTAACGTGGAGGTTCGAGATTATGAAGATTTTATTCGTCCGGAGATTATCGATGCCGCGGATCTTGTATTAGCTAACGCTGTTGTTAATGATAATTCGGTAATTTCTTTCTTACGTCTTATGTTTGACGATCGTCACGTCATACGTAGGCATCTATCCCCTGAGATTTATGAACATCTAATCATAAGATTACGCAAGATCGAAAATGAGCTTGAAGCAAACAAACGGATCCGAATGACTCAGGAAACAGAACAATGGCTTAAAGATAAATTGGCTATATCCTTTTTGTACCATCTAGATCAGTTTACTTACTATGACAATCGTTTAATAGGAATGCAAACAAACGCTTATGGTTGGGCAGATTTTTATAGACTTGCGTTACGACCGTCCAAGCACTAATGATTTTTCCATATCCAGGAGTAGTAAACTTGGGAGGTTTTGATTTAGGTACCTTCAATCGTTAATCTGAATAAGTTCCCATCCTCGTTTCGAGACAGGAACTTATTCAGATAAATAAAATGGTGACTTTATATCAAATATCAAACACAGTCTCCTTTCTATACGGATAAGCATATCAACAACCTTCGAGTTATCATCTGATTTAATGGTGAAAGACTTAAGCAATTGATTTTCTATCGCAAAGTAAATTTTCTACTAAACTAAAATATCACAAAAAATTTAAGCAAGATCAAGAACACCCTAGAAACTTCCTTTTATTCAACTAACCTACCCGTTAGCTTCATGAAACAGATGAAGAATCTTATTAACATTAATACCATGTTCTTAACCTTTTCAACAATGAACTAGTTCTTTGGCTTTGGTCGAAAAAACCTAGTTCCTGAAATGAAAAAATCGTTATTCAAGCGAAGTCTGATAATCGTATGCTTTTATCTAGTCACATGATCTCCATCGAGTTCTATTTAGATAATAACCTAATCCGAAATGACACATTGTTCTTGTCCTCAGCTTGGGACAAGAACTTGATTTCTTAAAACAAAAAAGCCGCTATAATAGCGACTTTGTATGGAACAATGTTTTTGTCCCGCAACATCTCTGTTTGCCATTTCATTTCTATGGCTTTCATCTTTAATTCCACCGGATAACTCACTCTGAGGTTTTCATTAAAAAACACCTCCAAGATGATCTCCCTATCTTACGACAAGGTTTCATTCTCTTGAAGGTGTTTTATTTGTCTCACGTTATGTGATCAGTCCATCCGCTTCGTTGGTCTGTCACTGCTTTTCTATATAACATACATATTCCTAATGAATATAATTGCAATTAAGTAAGTACGGTCATCGCCTCTCTTGTAAATGGAAGCAGATCATCGGTACGTCCTTCTTGAATTTTCTTAGCCCATTCAGGGTCGACTAGAAGAGCACGCCCTACAGCAACCAAATCAAACTCATTATTCTGAAGTCGTTGTACCAATCCATCGATACCGACGTTACTTGCACCTTTACCTTCTGTGAACAGACTTGTAAAGTCACCATCAAGACCAATCGAACCAACGGTGATTGTCGGTTTTCCAGTCAGTTTTTTGGTCCATCCAGCAAAATTCAGATCAGAACCTTCGAATTCCGGCTCCCAGAAACGTCGTGTGGAACAGTGGAAGATATCGACTCCAGCTTGAACCAAAGGTGCGAGAAGCTGCTCCAGTAATGCCGGTGTTTCAGCCAATTTAGCCTGATAATCATCTGTCTTCCACTGAGATAAACGCAGTACAATCGGGAAGTCCGGTCCCACTACTTCACGGCAAGCCTCAATCACTTCAACTGCAAAACGTGTGCGAGCCATCATATCTCCACCGTAACGATCCGTACGAGAGTTGGTTTTCTCATATAGGAATTGGTCGATAAGGTAGCCGTGTGCTCCATGGATTTCAACACCATCGAACCCAACGCGTTTCGCTTCTGAGGCAGCTTTTCCGAATTCCTGAACAATTGTAGCAATCTCAGCTTCCGAATAATCATTAACATGACCTTTGGCTCCCATATGCCAGATCTGTGGAATAATTCGACCGCCAGCTTCATGTACTTCAGATACAACATGTGCCCAACCATTCATTGCAGCTTCGCCATAAAAGTGCGGCACATTGGCTTGATTGGATGCATCCGGGTGATTAATTATCGTCCCTTCCGTCACAATAAGCCCCACTGCATTCTCTGCTCTGCGGCGATAATAGCCCGCAACATTTGAACCCGGGATACCGTCCGGAGAAAATTGACGCGTCATTGGCGCCATCACGATCCGATTGGATAGCTTCAAGTGACCTAACTCTACGGGTTGGAACAATGCTTCTACGGATTGAGAATAATTCATAATAACCTCCACATATTTTGTTTTATATAAGTTGACCTAGGAGATGCTAAACAGCAACCAGCCTGGTTAACAGCTAGACGTTACTTCCAAATGAATCAATACACGATTTTTATCGAACAGCCCCACCTCCTTCAAGGATTCATGGTGTATTAATCCACCTTCAATTATTTTTGACTTCGCAGTCAAGAATTACACAAAAAAAGATCAAGACATGATCATGCCAAATGAAGTACGCAGAACCGTCTCGATCTGTTCACGGGATGAACCTGATTTCTCCATAACTCTCACACCAAGAATGGTGTTATTTAGATAAGATGCAAGCTCTATACTCGTATACCGGTTGGAAATTAACTGTTGTTTCTGGCCACTACTTATGATCTTCTCTAATACCAGTTGAACCTCTTCTACCATGAGCTCAGCTTCGCGTGTAACCTGCTCGTCATCTGTTCCGAATTCGAGTGATGCATTCACAATTAGACACCCTTGGCAGCCAGTTTCATCGTCTAAAAGGGAATATCGTAAGGCATCCAGTTTATCACCGGGAGACGAATCCAGGGCTTCAATCTCCTTCAGTTTCGCTATAACCTGTTCACGGTAAAGTTCCAGCGCCTTCAGGAACAACGATCGCTTGTCTTTAAAAACACAGTACAAACTTTGCTTTTTGACTCCTGTAGTACGCGTAAGGTCCTCATAAGAAGTTGCTTTGAAGCCTTGATTCCAGAACACTTCCATAGACTGGTGTAATACACGATCGACATCAAATTCTCTTGGTCTGCTCATGGGATTAATATATCAGTTATTGACCATGCAGTCAATAACTGATCATTTTACTTCCTAATCTCTAAGGAAATTTCCTCCAGGTCTCTTGAATGCGGTCTAACTCTTCCGGTAAGCAACCTTGTGAAAAGCATTGATGTATCGAAACAGTGCCTCACCATCATCAGGCACATGCGTGCTTCTATCCAGCGGAAACATCATTGCCTGATACGGCTCTGGCACCATTCTATATTGATGGACATAGGAGGTCAGGATGAACCCGTTACGTTGCCAGAACTGAATGCGTTCCTGATGAGCCTCCGTTGTCCCGGACTCCGCCTCGATAATCATACCTTTGATCCCGTGTTCCCTTAACGCCCAGGCTCTGAGCTGCTCTAGCATCCAGGTCCCTATGCCCAATCCGCGCAGCTTCTGTTCAACCGCGAGGTAATCGATGATCAGGATGCGGTCCGCAGCCTGCCCCTCCAGTCCAGTAACAGCCATCGCAACCACTTCTCCATGATGCACGCCCGTGTGTAAATAACCAATCCCCCGGTCAAGCATACTGCGCAGAATCGCTTTTGTCTTAGCACCGCTTTGAAAAGCCTCGTGATAGATTCGCTCCATCCGCGCCCACAATGCTTCATCCCACTCCTCTATAGTAGTAAACTCTAATTCCAGCATCTCATTCGCCTCCAGATTTCTATCATAACAATTTCCGCCTCTGCTAATAACACTGTTAAACGTTTGTAGAAGGTACTCTACTGTCTAGTTCTTTTATAAATGAATCAAAGAAAAAGCAGAGTACACCACTTGTACGCTGCTTTTTACTCGCTTTATCATCTTACACCGAATTCAAGACATGTAAGAGATATTCCTTCCGATTTAATGGATTATGATCGTATCTTGTACATGATGGCACTTCACCATCGAAGGACTGATAGCCATAAAATTCGGATAGCAATACACCTTCACCTTGGGTCCAACCCGGAAGTTGGTTCTTGAATGACTGAATATTCTTAATCGGGATCATGCCATATATCATAAATACCTGGTCATTCTGAATCGGATCCTGATAGGTTGAAGAGGCTTGAGTTAGTTTAAATAAAATCCTACTTAGATAATTAGCCGGAACCTCTAATTCGAACCGATGAATGGGTTCATAAATTTGAGTAGTTGCTTCAGCTAGTGCTCTCATTAGCACAAGAGGCGTTAATTTTCGAAAATCACTAGCTGTACTAACTGCACTTGCATAGGCGGTATCCGTAAGTGTCACGATTAGATCGCGAACTTCCCAACCATATAGTCCTTGCTTAAGCGTCTCATAGACGGTTTCTTCAATTGCCTTATGAAACGATAAAGGTAGGGAGCCAAGCTCTACTTCTAGATGATATTCAATACCGGTTGAACGAGGATTCGGATCAATACGAAAGCCTATAGTACTATAAAATGGGTTTCCCTTGTCTCCCATTCTCTCAACTGCCTCCCCTGTAAAGATAGGCTTTTCAATATAAATAGGCTGTGTCACAAGAAATTCGATATCGATTTGAGCGTCTTTTTTCAGTTGATCCCGAATCACTTCTTTTTGAATTTCACCATAAAGATGAATAGATAGCTCCCTTTGAAGAGAATTCTGTTTGATATGAATAAATGGATCCTGTTCGGCTAATTTTTTCAATGCTCTGAATAAATGAATGGTCTCGTTTTCGTCAGAGGCTTTGATCGTTGTTACTAAACTAGGCGGCGAGAACAGAGTTTCAGTCGTTTCATTGGAAGGAACACCGATATCATCGCCAACCTGGCAGTCTGTTAACCCCATAATCTTTACGATATCTCCACTTGCAGCAATTGTTCCATCTGTTGTTTTTCCAGAAAAGAAGTGTTTCAACCCCGTGACCTTGTTGGTAAATTTAATAATTTCTCCTGTTTGATTCATCCGATAATAGGAAAGACTCTCACGTATCTTGATTTCACCAGAGAAAACTCGTACGTAAGCAATCTTTTCGTCGTTTTTCCCACGTTCAATTTTAAAAATTCTCCCTCTTGTAAAAGAAGTATTTTCATGATGAACGGAAGAATGGCAATTCTGTATGGCTGTAATCAAATGGGGAATGCCCTCACCAGTAATTGCCGAACCAAATAGCACCGGATAAAGCTGTGCTTGCTTGAACTGTTCTAGAAACTCCAATTCAAAGTCAACGGGGGCTAGGTCTTTAGCGCTGTAAAGATATCGTTCGAGAAAGCGTTCATTATTATCAGCTAAACGATTTGCTAGGCCCTCCATAAATTTCTGATTGTTTTCCGTGAACAATTCCATATGCACGGCTGATGTACCGATATTATTAACAAAGCCCAATGCTAAAGCATGGGGTGTCAATTTATCATGGATCTCAGTTAGTAACGATTCGTACCTTGCACCCATACGATCTATTTTATTGATAAAAAAGATTGTAGGGATTTTCAATTTAGCAAGTGTCTTCATCAAAACTCGTGTCTGAGTTTGAATACCTTCGACAGATGAAATGACAAGGATGACTCCATCTAATACTCGCAAAGCCCTCTCAACTTCAGAGATGAATTCTGGGTGACCTGGTGTATCAATCAAATTCACTTTCACATTATTAACCGTAAAGGAAACGACAGCAGATTGAATGGTAATTCCTCGTTGTCGTTCCATTTCCATAGAATCTGTTTGCGTATTTCCTTTATCAACACTGCCGATTTCAGATATGATACCCGTTTCAAAAAGTAATCTTTCAGTTAAACTCGTCTTTCCTGCGTCTACATGCGCAAGAATCCCTATATTTATATTTTTCAAACGTTATCATCCTTTTTATTTTCATATTATTCTCCTTTTGTATAGTCATAGTATTTTTTCGCATACTATTCACGCTCCTTATATGTAATACTCTTATTATACTTTTTATGAATTTTATTACAAACCTTCAACATCAGATTCGTTATCCATCTAGATAAACTCAAAATGAAAAAGACCGTAAAGAAACTAATTCTTCACGGCCCTTTATAAGGTAGGTCAATGATTTAAATAATAGTTATATAGTTGCTCGAAGGTTGTAAAGCGTTTGACTTCTCTGCCCACCTTATCATACTCGTCTAGATATTCATCCATCACTTCAAGGAACTTCTCTTTCATTACTGGTAAATCACTTGCATCAAAGTACTGCATAAGATCAAATTTCTTGATCCCCTTCTCCACAGCCATTTCATCAAGATACCCTTGTGCTCCAAAGGCCGAAAGAAAGACGTAGGAAGCATCATTCGTTGTAACACTGTTCAAGATTTTATTGTAGTAGTTGCACCACAATTCTTCGTATGTTCCCCTCAGATTATCAAAGTGAGGAGCAGGTTTAACAATGAAGTTATCGCACATCGTACTATGTAACCTTGTAACGCTATTCAACATATGAAATGATGCTATTCGGATATCTTCAATGGTATGAGCTTCGATGACTGACATGTATAAGGATTCGAGATCATCAGGAACATAGCGAAACGAGCATATCTCTTCCAAATATCGCTTGATTCCTCGTTTGATACACGTGTTATTCATACTGACCAAGGCATTGACTAGATTGTAAAGAACGTCGGCAGATGCATGTCGCACTGAACCGATATCTTCACTCAGCATCGTATCGCTGTATGCTTGCTTAGCCAGATCAATCCATTTTTTTGCTCGATTAAGACACGCTTCTCCTATCGGGCTTGCAAGTGCATCAAGAGCTTTTTGCCTGAAGTCATTCAATTTCTCCAAATCCTCAGGCTTTGCATAGTAGAGTATTATGAGCTCGGTTAGGCTTGATACGTTGGGACTCTCTAGTGTGGATTGCTCTTGTATTCTTGAATCCCATGGCGTGCAATAGATGTCATATCCAACGTCATCCAAGATGAAACAATCGGATATTTCCCATCCCCTTTCTGTATTGTTGATAATAATCAAATCAAGATCGCTCTTCTCGTGAAAGTCCCCGGTGCTAAATGAACCCGTAATCCCAATAATGGCGATATCGTCTAGAAAATCTTTTTTTGCGCGTTCGATAACCATGTTAATTAGCAGTTCATTTTTGTCCAGCAGCTTCTTCTTCATGATTTCGTTCATTCGTTACACCCCTTCGTATAAGCAGGCCATTCTTCATCCCAACAACCTTAACTTGAGTCTATCGATGTAGAGGTGCGGTTTCTATGTATAAGTTGATTTAATCCAACTTTGCACAAAACCCGCTAAACCGTCGATACGACCATTTAGCGGGTTTCATTAGTTCTTACTATAAACAATTTTCTTTATGCTTTCGTAGGACAAGAAATACTGAGCCGCCAAATCCTCTATGCTGACTCCATTGCGAAACAAGGATTTGATCTCAGCGTTTCGAGCAGAGACCCTACTTTTGCTTTGTGTTTTCTCGCCCCATTTTAGGTGTGCCTCTTTGGGTTTGGGGATATAAATCAATTCGCCTTGAACGTATTCTTGAATGATACGTAGCAGTTCTTCGGGAAAAACAAACTCGGCATTTGAATATTTCATGAGCCTCACTCCTTATTTAATAAATCAATAAGGTGCAAAGCCAGTTAGTAGAATATTACGATTTGTCGTTGGCAATGTGATTGTCCCTAAGCTCTATGCAAAGCATTGCCATATCCTTTACTGGCTTTGCATAGAGCCATGCATATAAGAACCCTACCCCGATTGTTTTCAATAGCCTCACCTCCATAGAAAATAGTTAGATTAACCAAGAAATCGCTAATGCGAATATTAAGTATCTCCGTCTCTATCCAATTCCCCAGGTACCGATAAGTTTTGATTTAAACTTTTGAATCTTATAAACAACTTATTGGTTGTCGAATAAGACCTCTGCGGTTAGTTGGATGTGTGCTCTAAAGATCTGTGTAGCACGTTCACCATCGCGGCTAAGAACTGCATCTGCTAATGCCTTATGTTCAGCGAGCCCATCGCGGACTTGCTGTTGCGGGGGGGAACAATGTCGATAAAATTCGCTCAAATCCCAAAGGTTACTGCAGATATCCAAGAGAACTGGATTCGGACATGCGGCAATAAGCTCGTAATGAAATTGACGATGAATCTCGGACCATTCTTCGCGGACAACAAGCTTTTCATTCACTTCCTTGTACTCAGCCGTTTGCGATAGCTTGTGATGCACGGCAATTACATTGGATTCCCATGTGAGATCACCATGGGAGATGGATAGGCGTAAAGCTTCGGATTCATTGATTAACCTCGCTTGTATGATGTTGTTCAGTTCTTCTTCCGACGCCGTCTTTACTGAAAATCCGTGGTTAGGATTTTGCTGTACCAGACCCTGAGTCGCCAATCGCGTCAACGCTTCGCGAACAACAGCAACTGAGACTTCGAAACCTTTAGCTAATTCCGCAACTTTTAATGGAGAACCCGGTTCATATTGTCCAGTCAAAATATCGGATTGTAGTTTCTTCCTGACATTCTCGCTTAAGGTGGACGAACCATTCCTTTTGGCCATGAAGCAGCACCTTCCTTCATACACATTATAATTCTACGTAATTGTATGTAGATAGTTTACACCGTTATCAATAAAAAACAAACATGAAATTCGATAGTGAATTATAAAAACGATTATTATTTACAGAATCGATTATTTAATGTATTATCGAAAATGAAAATAAAAGGAGGTAATTTACAATGAACAACAATCCATTTTCCAAATTGCCAGAAGTAGCAATCTTTCAATTGGAGAGTAATGACATTATGGAGGGACATCCTCTACCGACCCAGCATTATTCGGAGATGTCAACACTTGAGGGAAGTAAAGATCTCTCGCCCCATTTGAAGTGGTCGGGTGCACCCGACGGGACAAAGAGTTTTGTCGTAACTGCATATGATCCGGACGCCCCAACTGGATCGGGGTTGTGGCACTGGGCCGTTATCAACATCCCTGCCAGCGTAACCGAGCTACCTACAGGCGCAGGTGACGAGTATTCCAGCGGTTTGCCGCAAGGCTCCTTGCAACTACCGAATGATTTGAGACTTGAACGCTTTATCGGTGCAGCGCCTCCAGCGGGACACGGTCCGCATCGATATTATTTTGTCGTTCATGCGCTGGACGTCGAAAATATTAGTGTCGCCCCTAATTCCACGCCAGCTCTCCTTGGATTCACCATGCTGAGTCATACGCTGGGGAGAGCAGTTCTCATGGCAACAGGGGAAATCACGTAAACCAAGATGTTGAAGCATAGGAAAGAATGATATGAAAAATTCCGAGTATCTTATGCGTGTTTACGATTTTTTTTTGCACACAACAGGGTTTGAAAAATAAGTACTCCATGCAATGCGGAGTCAAGTACGGAGGAAGTGGTGAAGCTGAACGATCACCCACATCATCATGTATGCCCCAATTGCCAGCAGCCAATTATAATTTTGAAGCATACCGTCATTTGCGGCTGTGGGAGCAAGATTAAAAACAAAGTGAAATTTAGAATATATCCAGAAAAACTGAAAAGTCCTCATCATTGAGGACTTTTCAGTAAATTAGCGTTGACCATCTCTGCCAGCGAAGTATTTAAAACATTACATTGTCGGTTTATTCAGATGAAACTTTTATCATCAAAGGAATACAGGTTCGTTATTTCATCAATACAGTTTTATCCTATAGAAATGAGGCATTCCAATGCAAACCAATCATAGCGTTCAAAAAAATAAAGGAGAGTTATTACTTGGTTTAATTGTCTTTACACTCATCATATCCGTCATGAATGCAACCATGTTTAATATTGTACTCCCTAATATCAGTAAACAATTTCAAATTTCTTCATCGCAAGCGAGTTGGATCATCACAGGCTATATGATTGTGTACGCAATTGGCTCGGTAACTTACGGTAAATTGACAGACAGATACAGCTTGAAGAATTTATTGACGTTTGGCCTACTACTTTTTGCAATTGGGTCTGTCATCGGCTTAGTGGCTAGTGAATATTGGATGGTCATTGTGGGGCGAATTGTACAGGCAGCTGGTGCATCAGTCATTCCGGCGATTTCTATGATTGTACCCGTTCGTTACTTTACATCTGAAAGGCGCGGTCGTGCATTAGGTACCGTTGCAATCGGATTTTCATTGGGTTTGGCCATTGGTCCGATCATTGCCGGCGTGGTAAGCAGTACATGGAACTGGCGGGTACTATTTGTAATCTCGCTTTTATCATTACTTACTTTGCCGATGTATCGGAAATATTTAGATGATGAAAAAGGAGTTTCCAGAAAAATGGATTATATTGGCGGAATACTTCTGGCCGGTACTGTAGCCATTTTGTTACTGGCTTTAACAAACGGAAGTGTTTGGCTTGCCTTAGGCGGGATTTTTATTTTCATTTTTTTCGTACTACGTATACGCTATACTCCAAACCCATTCATAAACCCGGCCATATTTCGAAACAAACCGTTTTCATTCGGTCTAATTATTACTTTCGTCATGATCGGGATTGGCTTTGCCTTTCCATTCATTACACCTCAGCTACTTTCTTCTGTAAACCACTTGTCACCGGTTTTCATCGGAATAGTTATGCTGCCGTCGTCTTTAATGGCAGCGCTTTTGGGTCGACAAGGCGGTAAATTAGCAGATGATAAGGGAAATCGTTTCCTTGTGTTTACTGCAGCTGCACTTCTTATTATCGGTTTTCTCTCTTTGTCTTCAGTCGTTGGTATGTCGCCAGTATTTATAGCGATCTTTCTTATTTTTGGTGTTCTTGGTCAATCGTTCATGCAAATTGCAATGTCAAACACGGTTTCACGTACACTCTCACAAGAGAATATCGGCGTAGGGATGGGCTTATTCTCGATGGTCACTTTTATTGCTACGGCCACATCAACAGCTGTTATCGGCAAGACACTAGACCTGGGCACATCGACCATTCGCTTAAATCCGATACCACAAAACAGTGCAACTTTTGTATATAGCAATATTTTCCTGACACTTGCCATTCTTATCGTTGCCGTAGCTGCATTATATCATCTCCAATTCAGGCGAACAGGTAAAATGGCTAAGGACGAAAAAATGAATAGTGAACCAGTTACTTAGTAACAGTAATATATAATTGCTAGGTCAGATTGGGTTAGCTAACATCAAAAAATTAAATCTAGCCTGCTTAATCAAAAAATCTGCATACCAGTTCATTTAAAGTTAATAAGAGACATTCTTCTTGCTGAGAATCTATAACTCTTAGGTTCTATGCTGTTAATTAGAATCACACTTATTACGGTTTCTCCGTGCTGTCTGTAACGGCAAGTTTAAAGGCCATCCTTTATGGGATGGCCCTTCCTTTTCTGGCTTTGTTAAAGTATCGTACCCGTTAACACAAAAAGTCCATATCAATATAGGGAGTGTTATTTAACAAATTTTCATAGTAGAAGCGTCGGGCTTGCTCATCCCATTCGCTCCAATCAGGAGCGTTAAAATCTCTGCTTCTATAGAACGCGGCTAATACTCTAGCTTGCCTTAAATTAATAAATAATGGGATTTTGTTTAACCAACTTTGACTCACAGTATTTTCCTTACAATAGCCGTTTAAAAAGTTGCAATAGTAACGCTTTGCAATCTCCCTCCTTACATCTCCAGACACAACCCACGGAATAGGAATTTCATAAAGTAATGGTGTAGCAATATCAGAAACAAACCAGCTATATTCCGCATCGTCATAGTCAATAATAATAGCTTTGTCCCCATCATTAAGATAATTTCCAGGGCTGATATCCCCATGAATAAGACCGTACGTATCTTTTTCCTTGGGTAGAGCGCTAACTTCAGTAATTAAACGATCAAAGTTATCGTGTAATTCTAACGGACGTACTTCTTGAATGAGGCTAATAGGGCATTATCATTCCATTCAAAGCGTGAATGTTGGGACGAATAATGAAGTGAAAACTTATGTATTTTCCCGACCATTTGACCGATATTCTCATAAAACGTATTGCTCTCCTCGGCTATTACTGCATTTCTGCCGGGTGCTTTCTCAAAAGCTGTCACAACAAAGGACTCGTCAATGATATGAATAAAATCCCCGGATAAAGACTGAATGGGCCTCGCTACTTTCATTCCTCGATCAGCCAGGAACATGATATAATCTAGTTCCGCTCTTGTTAATAATTCATTTCGATGTGTGACATGGGCAATTCTTAAAATAACTTCTCGATCTCCAATAACCCCGGAATAAACGAAATTTTGAAACCCATTTAATTCGAAAATGGAGTCTTCACGTATTCCAAAACATTGCGCGGACTGTCTCAATATATCTTGTGTGTA
The DNA here is from genome assembly GCF_058408365.1 of Paenibacillus sp. MDV22-iso6. Taxonomy (NCBI): domain Bacteria; kingdom Bacillati; phylum Bacillota; class Bacilli; order Caryophanales; family Paenibacillaceae; genus Paenibacillus; species Paenibacillus sp. MDV22-iso6. The sequence goes on from NZ_JBZVDZ010000001.1 coordinate 1,136,828, forward strand.
TAGTCGTTTAATCTTTTTATCCATATTTAACCTCACCCCTTTACTTTTATGGTAACAAAAGGTGCTGATAGAAAATATACTGAATTTGATTCAGAATCAAACTCTACACAAAAAGCCACATCGGAAAGCTCGATGTGACTTACAAGTGAATCTATTTTTTAGAGTAAATGATTTTCTTGATGCTTTCGTAGGAAAGACCGATTTTTGTGCAATTTTCCAGGGGTCGGGACATACCATACAAACAACCGCCGTTGTTTATAGAAAAGACTTTGCATGGAGCAGATTGTGGATTTTCTCACCAGTTGAAACCCTCGATCCCTCACACACATAGCGTCATTTAATCAAGTACGTTTTTCCGTGAGATACGTTCTGACAGGAGGAGCAGTATACATTGAAAATTGATTAAGTATCCCTTCCGGAGTTTGATCTATTAAGACCATATCCCGAACGTTCGGTTGCATGAAACGTTCTCGGTCCATAACATTAAACATGGATACAATGGGATCGAAGTACTGATTAACATTCAATAAACCACAAGGCTTTTGATGCAGGCCAAGCTGGCCCCAAGTAAATATCTCAAAATATTCTTCCAACGTCCCTGGCCCCCCCGGGAGTGAAATAAATCCATCTGCTAATTCAGCCATTTTGGCTTTACGTTCATGCATAGAATCGACCATAATAAGTTCAGTCAAACCTTTATGCGCAATCTCACGAGTCTGTAAAAAATGAGGAAGCACTCCAATTACACGGCCCCCTTTTTCCAACACTGCATCAGCAACTTCTCCCATGAGCCCAGTAATAGCTCCTCCGTAAATCAGAATGATTTCTCGTCTGGCTAGTTCATGACCCAGTTCTATTGCAGCTTCTTTGTAAATTGCAGACTTTCCTTCTTTGGAACCACAGAATACAGCGATTGATTTCATAGATACATTTTCTCCATTTCTTTTGTTAACTGCTTCATACTTTCTATATATTACAGGTGAAACTATGACATCTTTATGTCATAATTAGATTAAAAATTTTGGGGGATCTCCATGAAAATTGAAAGGATTCTATCGATAGTGTTACTTTTGTTAGAACGTAAAAAAATGAGTTCCTCTGAATTAGCGAAAATGTTTGAGGTCACTCCTCGTACTATCTTTCGAGATATCGAAACTATTACCAAAGCCGGAATTCCAATCACCTCTTCCCCTGGTGTGAATGGGGGCTTCAGTATTATGGAACGTTACAAATTTGAGAAGAAGATCTTTACTCAAGCGGAGATACTAGTTTTAATACTTGGATTAAACAGTATCCATTCGACTGTTTCTAGCGACGAAGTATTGAATGCCATTGCTAAAGTGAAATCTTTGATCTCGGAAGATGAAAATCGACTGGTAGATAAACTAATAGCAATAGATCCTTCACCTTGGTTCGGAAGTACTCATGTCAAACCACCTGAATTGGGGCAAATTCGAACCGCAATTGAAGAGGACCGCTTAATTACATTTGAATATCTAGATCCTTTTGAAGGTATGACTCCTTTGGAACTCACCATTGAGCCTTGCCGATTAGTATTGAAGAATTCAGTGTGGTATATGCAAGGATTTTGTACAGATAAAGGGGGATTCCGAATGTTTAAGGTTTCCCGTATTTCTTCTCTTGTTACTCACCATGATACATTTAGGAAAAGACAAATCGAAGACGAGGTTTTAGATATTACGGAGAAAGAAATCATTCATTTAACTCTGCTTTTTGACCAATCACTTATTCCTTATATGAGCGAGTACTGTGGAGAGAACAACATTCGCTTATATGAAGGTGCTAAGTGGATAGCAAAGTTCCCCTTCATTCCAAATGACCATGGATATACTCATTTACTTAGCTTTGGGGACAAATGCGAATGTATCGAGCCTGAACATGTAAGAAGCGAGTTAACCAAACGAATTGAGGGTATTCACAAAATCTATTCCACTTAAAAAAACGCATCGATTTCTTCCATCGGCACCTTTATTACGCCTTTCAATATCCCCTGCTCGTGTTAAATCGCTCTGTAAAAAAAGAAAGGCTCGCACAGGCAGGGTATTATTACTTCCCTGCCCAATACGAGCGTCTACGTCAAATTGCACTCAAACGGTTGATCCGGGTGTGTACTTTTAGCAATCGTTTCATTTCATGTAGCGATATTCTAGTAGATCCTTCAAATTTGAGATTCTCTGCAGAAGCTTCTCCCCGACATTGGTTTCCCTCACCAGCTTCCGCTCCAGTTCTTTGTCCACTAATCTTTTTACAGATAACACGTCTATTCCGTTACATAACACATCTTCTTTTGAATTAAATTTCTTATGGGCGACGAGCTGCATGCCAAAGGAATTGTACAACAAGGTGTATCCGGCAATGCCCGTTGTGGATTGATAGGCTTTGGAAAAACCGCCGTCAATCACGATCATTTTTCCGTTTGCTTTAACAGGGTTCTCTCCACGAATTTCTTTGACTGGCGTGTGGCCGTTAATGACATGTCCATGGTCCGGATTCAAATCAAACTCCAGCAAGATTTTTCGACAGGTCTCTTCATTTTCACGTAAATGGTAGTAAGGATTCTTTCTCTCCTTATGTGCTTCTTTATCTTGGATAAAATACCGTTCAAAAGTGGTCATTTCTCTCTTTCCAAAGAGCGAGGAACATTCCCCTGTCCAGATGTACCATACCATATCCGTCGCCAGATCTTCTGTCTCTTCCGGATGCGCATAGGCGTAACGCAAATAATCTTCAAAAACATCAAGCAATTGACGGCCTGCATATGTCTTGTCTTCAATCTGCATTTCTTCCATATTTCCTTCTTCATCCAAAGGAATACAGCCATGGATTAACAAATTCCCGTTGTATTTTAAATAAAGGCTTCCCTTTTTCATGAGAAAATTCATATGTCTGGCCAGCTTTTCGGAATGCTGAACGGAGAACAGAAGCTTTTCCATCACCTGGCGTTCTTCCTCCAGCAATTGTTCAGGATTCTGCGGATTTACTGTTGCGAAACAGGTGTTTTTCAGCAGGTGCGTTTTACCACAGATATTAATTTCATTTTTGTCGTAATCAATCTGCTCCAGCAAAAGTCTTTCAGACATATTAAAGTATGGACGTCTTTTGATAATCGGGATTTCAAGTTTAAACTGGATCATGGCAATGGCTTGGTGAATTTTGGTGATCTGCAGAATTTCCTGCTCCGATACGGTATGGCCTGCCTGTAGCTTCGGTCTGAAGGGCGAATTGTCTTCATAGTATTTCTCCGCCAAGTTTAGCAGTGGGCGTAGATTGATTCCGTATACATCTTCAATAATGTCCAGATTGTCGTATCTGGCGCAGATCCGGATAATATTCGCAAGGCAGACCAGAGAACCCGCGTAGGCACCGATCCAGAGGACATCATGGTTCCCCCACTGAATGTCTACAGAATGGTAGTTGATTAACGTATCCATAATTTTATCGGGGTCCGGCCCCCGGTCATAGATATCTCCAACCACATGAAGATGGTCAACCACCAGGTGCTGGGTTGTATAAGCAAGGCCGATAATGAGCTTGTCCGCCTGGCCCAAGGATATAATTTGCCGATATATTTCCTCATAATAAGGATCCTTATTGTTGGTCGAATCCGTCTTGTATAGAAGCTCTTCTACAATATATACATACTGCTCCGGCAGAGCTTTACGCAATTTCGAGCGCGTATACTTGGAAGAGGCATAAGAAATAAGCTTAAGCATTTGTTCAATCGTTTGTCTATACCACTGGTTCAAAGCCTGTTTATTGCACAGTTCCCCTATAACCAGCTGTATTTTTTCTTCCGGATAATAAACCAACGCCGCAAAATCATTGATTTCTTGATCCGTCCAAACCTCCCGGAATATTTCTTTGATTTTCTCTTTGACGGTACCCGAACCGTTTCTTAGTACATGCTGAAAAGCCTGGAACTCCCCATGCAAATCACTGACAAAATGCTCGGTTCCCTTCGGGAGATTGGAGATCGCTTCAAGATTGATGATCTCTGTTATAATTTTTTCTTCCGTATCATATTTCTGGGCCAATAAATCTAGAAACTGCTCATCCAAAACAGATGTCCCCCTTCAAGGAAGTTATGTGGCATTAATTTTACAGGAAATTTCAAAGGACAACCCTTTTGAACCATAGCTAAAAAGAAAAACATTGGGTTTTTGCTAACTCGTTACCTGTATGGTTAACAATAAATATAAAATTATTTATATGGTGATTATCAGAATTGCCTTCCCACATCATACTCCAGTTTCTCATATATGAACAAATTTCATTAAAGGGATGTATTTTGGAGTTGCTCATTTAAGTCCACTGACTCACGTGTTATCCCGTTGCTTAAAACTTTTGAAAACAGGATTAGGAAGGAAGCGAGAATATGAACAACCATTCGTTAAAGGGATTAGCTCCTTGGCTTGGGACACGAACTTGCACCGATAACATAAAAAAAGCCGCTAAAATAGCGACTTCAATGGGACTATGTTCTTGTCCCCCGACAGCAGTGCCGTCTCCCTGCCCCCCCATCGCGTTGCAGATTCCTTAATAATTTATTTTGCTTTCTCTAGATTTATTGAAACCATCCCATCATTATCTTCATCAATTAAAGCAACTTCAGAATCAGATATCCATTTAAGCTCACCTAGATGTCTAGCATATGCAAATTCATCTGGAAATTCTGAAATTACTTTTTCTAACAGTATTTGTGTCCCGTCTCGGTGCATAATAGAAAGATATATATCCATGCTTTCTACATTGTGTTGACAAATAACCTTAGCACTGTAGTTCTTTTTAGGACTCTTGATCACTTTCTTCCAGACCCACTCATTTACATACCCTAACTCTTCAATTTTCAGGGCAATCTCTTTAAATGGTGTAACATCCCAATTTTTATCCAAAACCAGTTTTTCTATTCCATTCATAAGCAGTTGGAGCGTCGTTCTTTTTTTCTCCGTCTCACTTTTTACGCTGAAGTCATCCAAATTAAATTTGATTTGTACTACACAGACTCCTGAATCATTAATAATCCTCTCATCCGAAATATTTTCAACGCAATCCACAAGAATTTTCCAACAATCTTTCGTTTTTTGTTTTCCGAATAAACGTTCAAACATAGCAGTTATACAGCGCGTCTCCAAACTAAATGAACGCCGTTTCCATTTCCAATTTAACTCGTAATCCTTTTTTGTCGCATCGTCATATTCACAATTTTCTTCTTTCATTATTGATTCAACATTTTCACCATCAATTACATAAGGTAAATCTAGATCAAATGCTTTTAGATACAATACGCTCATCTCCCTCTATTTTTCCCATGGAGTTCTTGTTGATGTCTACTCATTGTATTGCCTTTTTTCCATAGTCTCATAGCATTCACTTTCTCCCAATCGAGGGCTTCTCAGCCTGGTTGGTTTTTACTACTTTTGCTTCGTATTTTATGCTTCCTTTATTTTTATTCCATTTAAAAATCGGTCATACAAAAAAACCGTCGATCTCATTTTTAGATTATCGACAGTTTTTTGGAGCATTTTATGTAATGTTTTTGTCACCCTACAATTTATTTTTCTATTCTTACTCCATCTAGATCTTCATTTTTTTCAATGCATAATGGGAATGAAAAAACCTCAGCTGAGTTAACCAAGCTGAGGTAAATGAATTAACTATTTAATAACTTCAACCTTTTTATCCCCAGCTGACTTCGCTACATCAAACGTTGTTTGACCTTGAAGAGCGACTATTACGCCAGTAGCCAGCATAGAAACGATTAAAGCTGCGCTGAGGGCTTTGGAAATTTTCTTCTTGACCATAACTACACCTCCTCCGATATCTATTATGTAATAAGGACTTCAATAAATAATTACAATATTTCACTTTTTATGTTGGGTAATCCACCTGGTGATTGTATTATAACGTACTGACAATGATTGTAAAAGGATTTTTTCCTTGTGTTCAAATAAAATAAATTATTAGACTCGGGCTATTCAACAGCATCCTCCGAGCATAGAGAGGAGATCTGAGCTGATTCGCTGTAAGCCTTAATTTTATACATAAAAGGAATTAATTCTGTTAGTTCACGGCCACTCACCCTAATTAGAGCGTCTCAACTAATTTCTGAATCTTTGAGTGGGAAATTAAATAAACAGGACCCATTATTTCTATTTTGCCGCCCTTTACACGTATAGCGCTCTCCTGCTCTGCCGCGTAAACATCAATCTCTTCAGACAAGGGGAACAGGTAGCCTTGAACAAACGTGGCGTAGTCGCGTTGAGAATGAGATTCATAGGCAAAATGATCAAAGCCAATACCATCATAAATAGTACTTGTTTCAACTTCATCAGTGTTATTCAAGCTTAACCATTTTGCAGCCATGTTTAACGCACCGGCGCTGGCACCCATTATAACGGCATTGCTGTTCTTAATAACATTCGATAACTCATATTCGGCCAAAAAATCGTTCTGCAAAGCAGGATATCCACCGCACAAAAAAATGACAGAAGCATTTTGAATGAATCGCCGGGCATCTTCCTTCTGCATGCGGTAATCAATGAAATGATATTCATCAAAAATAATATTAGCCTGCTTCAACCATGTCCATTCAGAAACATCATCAAAGTTAATTTGCTCACCTGTATAACCAGACGGATCAGCGCTAATCATAACAAGCGATTTTCTGTCTGTTATATCCTCATGCAACAATTTGACCAGCTTCTCTGGAAAGAAATCATTAAACCAACTGAGATAGTAGTGAGATTTCAAACTTAATTACCTCCATATGTACTATTTACATCCTTCCGATAAAACATATTATACACGCTAGAAAGACGAACGGTTCTTCAGCCATTTCGTTTACACACCATTGTACACTTTCGCTAAATCTAACACTATATTACCATAACATGGAATTTAAGTATGAGAAATATGCTTCCACGTTAACCTGCTGATAGCTTAATGAGACATCATCACTCTAATATAATATTCCCGTTCTCTGATCATTTTGATGCCTTCTTCTTAGTTTTATTGAGCTAACGTTCCCCGTTAGTTCACTCATATCAACTCTGAGATAAACATTGGTGTAGCTCCATCCTCTGTATTAAAACCCAATTTATTATAGAAATCCACTGCATAAGGATAAGAAATTAATACTTTTGTTTTACACCCTTTATATCTATCAAGCATTATATTCATCATTTCCTTACCTATACCTATACTCTGATAACTCGGATTAATAAGCATATAATGAAAATATACCGTTAAAACACCATCTGACAAAGCATTTATTAAACCAACAAGCTTTCCTCCCTCCCAAGCGGTAACAATTGAATGAGACCCTCCGATTGCTTGTAAAAGCTCGTTTGGATACTTGCCAGACTCCCATCCTACCGAAAGAAATAACTCCTGGAGTGCATCCTTAGTGATATCCTCTTTGCTTGAATCGTAATAAATACTCCTCACCCTTATAACTTCCTTTCATAAAACTAACTACGGCACAACATCTGTTTTAAACTCCCATATTTCGATGGTTTTACAACCCGTACGAAGCCATAAAATATTACCGACAAAGCAGTTTCGGATTTATTAAAGTGAATGATCACTTTATTTACCTCAATATACTATTAAAAATATATAGAGAAAATGGATTAACTGAAGTGGAGTTTGGATTTGTTTACATTAGAGAATTCATGAGAATACTTCTTGATGCCTCTTTTATACATAGGCTATATGGTTTTATTCTCATTCTGTAAACGAAAAACATCCCTTGCTGCTTCAATGAAAGATAACATGATTGGTGAAAGCCACTTGTCTTTATGCCACAACATCTGTGTATACACCTGCAAATCAGGAATTTCCCATGGAAGGACAACAAGTTCTCCGCGTTCAATTTCAGCTTCCACGACGATTTCAGGAAGAAAGGCAATACCGATTCCAGAAATCGCACATTTTTTAATGGCTTCAGCACTTTGAAACTCTAAATACGTAATGCTATCAACGCCTTCTTTCTCGAATGACCGGTCAAACATAGTTCGATATGGACAACCCTTCTCATTGGTCAGGAACACTTCTTCATGAAAATCTTCCAATTGCAGCACAGTTCGTTTGGCGAGCGGGTGATCTGGAGCAGCTAACAATCTGAAATGTTCTTCCAGCAGCGGTTCCACGGAAAGTCCACTCGAGCGAATGGGTTCATCCAACATATAAACAATATCCGTGGTTCCCTCAAAAAGCGTTTGCTTGAGCTCTTGATTTGGAACTGAGCGAAAGATCAGACGAACTCCGGGATGTTGCGAACGAAACCGTTGAAAGACAGGCGGAAGCCGATAGGAGCAAATAACCTCATTGGCACTTATCGTTAGGGTGCCACTTAGATTTTCATTGTCATGAACAGCACTACGAGCTTCCTCCATTTTTTCAAGAACGCCTTGGGCGTGTGTTAAAAAGCGTTTACCCGCAGTTGTGAGCGCGATTTGCTTGCCCAACCGATCAAAGAGGCGAACACCTAGCTCATCTTCCAATGCTTTAATTTGCATCGTGACGTTGGAAGGAACGTAGCTCAGCACTTCAGCTGCCCGCGTGAAATTTAATGTTGTTGCAACCGTACAAAACGTATTCAGTTGACGCAATTCCATCCGATGCTCCCCCTTCATCTTTCAATTATATTGAATACTATCTTGAATTCTATTCACTTTTATTGATGGTATCATGGCTCTATACTGAGCACAAGAGATCACAGTGACATGTGGTTTTTCATTTTGAAGGGAGCGACCATACGATGGACTATGAAATTTTTAATTTGGGTGATGTACTCTTACAATCAGCAGTGACGTTACCTAACGCTTTTCTTGCTTATAAAACTTACGGAAAATTAAATGGACAGAAAGATAATGTTATCGTCTATCCAACTGCTTTTGGGGATCAGCATATTCAAAATGAATGGCTAATTGGCAGCGGGATGGCATTGGATCCAGAGAAATATTTTATTATCGTTCCAAATTTGCTGGGCAATGGACTATCTTCATCTCCCAGTAACACACCTCATCCATTCGATGGGGCTAATTTTCCACAGGTAACCATCTATGACAACGTTAGATTTCAGCAGCAACTGCTGACCGAGAAATTCGGCATTCAAAAGATTGCTCTCGTCGTAGGGTGGTCCATGGGCGGCATTCAGGCATTTCAATGGGGTGCAAGTTATCCAGAGATGGTCGAACGAATTGCACCTTTCGGGGGAATCGCCAAACCTTGGCCTCACACATATGTAGTTCTGGAAGGTGTAAAAGCTTCCCTGCTATCTGCAGTCCGCTTCGACTCAAGTAAACTAAACCAATTGACTTCTACTGACATGCGCGCCGTTGGCCGGGTCTATGCAGGATGGGGACTATCGCATGCGTTTTATAGAGAAGAGCTTTATCGTGAGATGGGATTTGACACATTGGAGGATTTTGTAGCTGGTGTCTGGGAAGAGAGCTTTATGAATATGGATCCGCACAATGTTCTGTCCATGTTATGGACAGGCCAACATGCAGATATTAGTGCCAACCCTTCCTATAAGGGAGACTTTGATAAAGCACTTCAGAGCATAAAAGCTCTTGCCTGTATCATGCCGGGGAGCACGGATCTCTTCTGCACAGCGGACGACAATGAATACGAAGCTGAGCGCATACCCAACGCTACCTTTAACCCAATACAATCGAAATGGGGCCATTTTGCCGGTCGTGGAATCAACAGTGCCGATAATCAATTTATTGATGACAATCTGAAGCAATTGTTGTCACATAGCGCAAAAGAATAGATCGTTACCTGTATTGGATGTCTGTCAGGCATAACAAGATCCCTATTCTTTAGCCGGTATATTTCTCTCATGAATTAACAACCTAATCTAACGTATTTGAGGTCACCAGATCCTACTGGTTCGACCTCTTCTTTTTTTTCTGTGTTTTTACTAGCTTTAACGAATTAAATGAAGTCTGAAGTTCTAGTTTTTATCCACATTGAATGATGTTACGTTTTGTAAACAAAGAGACTGTAACATGTCTTAAATCTTGTAAGTCAACCTTACTTTTTTTATCGTTCGCATACTTGAAGTATGTGACAAAATTCAATTAACCTTCCTATGAATAGGAACAAGCTCTTGTCCTCGGACAATTTTTTCTTCAGTTGTCATTTTAGTGGCCACGTTGTTCATTGCATAGTATTGCCATTCCTCCCTAATAGTTGAGGTTCCATCCGTTGCAATAACCACTTGATATCCATAATCCGCACCATCTCTGGGTTCAAATCAATAATTAATAATGCTGTTTTTTTAGGATTGAAATTCATTTTTATTCTTCCTTTCTTTTAGGCACATCCTATTCATTAGTGATTACAATTTTGCCATTTGCTGAGTTACTCTCCATTAACAGATGAGCCTCTGCTATTGCTTCTAGTTTGAACACTTTAGCAATGGGCGGAATAAGTGCATGGTCCTTTATATGATTAATTAGATCGACCAGCACCGTTTCTTTAATAACTTCACTTGTAAAAGCCGTAAAGAAAACACCTGTTGGTATATCAATCAATGGTTCGAAGGAATCGAGGGTCCATTCATTGCCTAATATGCCTGACATACATAAGATTCCTCGTTCTGAGACCAATTTCAAAGATTCCTTCAAGGTCACCGTCCCGATCAATTCCAACACTTTGTTCACTCCATTTGGAGCAATATCAACTACTTTATTCGTAAAATGTTCATCATCAAGTAATGCGATGTCCGCACCCGCCTGCTGAAGATATGTCAGCTTTCCGCTGTCACGAGTGGTCGATATAACGGTGGCTCCTACACTTTTGGCAAGCTGGAGGGCAGCCAGACCAACGGAACTGGTCCCGCCTCGAATGAGAAGCACTTCTCCTTTAGTTAATTGAAGACTTTCAAATAAAGATGCATATGCCGTGTAATACATTTCTGGAATGGCAGCGAGCATAGTCCACTCCATTCCACCAGGAATGAGATACACCTGCTCTGAAGGAATCAAAACATACTCGGCATAGCTTCCATCAAATTCTCGCCCCAACCCTCCCATCAGAGAAGCGACATGCTGTCCTTTTTGGAAAGTGCTGTCCGATGCGTCCTCGATCTCCCCCACACACTCAATACCAATGATCCGTGGAAATTGAACGGATGGTGAATGCCCCTGCCTTGTATACATTTCCGAGCGGTTAATGCCAAATGCTCTGATCTTGATTAATACCCAGCCTGGTTTAACTTCGGGAATGGGAACCTCCTGTACTTTTAGTTCTTCAGGTGCACAGGCACCTTCCAGCACAACTGCTTTCATCAAAATTTATCTCACCGCTCCGATGTAGATTCGTTTTTCCAACTGAATGAATAATGTATTTGTCGCCAAGGCAAGTCCTGCGGACAGGATGCTTCCCCACAGAATTTTATCGATATTCATGGTGCGTAAACCATCATATAAGATCGTTCCTAACCCGCCTGCATTGATGAATGCAGCAATGGTCGCCATGCCAATCGTAGATACGGAGGCAAGTCGCAGTCCTGTAAAAAGGGTTTGAATCGCCAAGGGTACCCGAATCTGAATCAATATTTGCATACGACTCATGCCCAGCCCGGTAGCTGCCTCAATAATAGGTTGTTCCACATGATTCAAACCTGCGATAAAGTGGCGCAGAAGAATGTATTGATTATATAGAATCAGCACGATGATTGCCGTCGTTGTACCCAGTCCCGTCACAGGAATCATGATGGTGAACAAAGCCAGGCTGGGGATAGAATACAAAATGGAAAAAACATAAATGAAAATGCGTGACACCCAGTCGGAAGTCAGGATTACGATGGTTAGAAGCACGGCGACAATAATTGAGATCACCATGGTTATGACAAGTATCTCCACATGCTCGAACAGTGCGCTTCCCCACTTATCTGGATGTTTGATGGCATAATCGATCATTCTAAGGCCTCCCAGAAACGTTCTTGCTCCCTTGAAGATTGAATAAGCGACGCTACGAATTCATCTGCAGGATGATTAACGATTTCTTTAGGCGTGTCAAACTGGCACACTTTACCTTGATTCATAATTATGACCCGGGTGCCCAACTTGAACGCTTCATTAATGTCATGTGTGACGAACAGGAAGGTTTTATTCGACCCTCCATGAATTTTCAATAATTCATCCTGTAAATGTAGACGGGTAATCGCGTCCAAAGCACCAAAAGGCTCGTCCAGAAGCATGATCGCAGGATTGGTCGCTAAAGCTCGGGCGAGTCCAATTCGCTGTTGTTGCCCTCCCGATAATTGTGAAGGATAGCGATGTTCATACGTCCGAGGGTCCAGTCCCACCAGATGCAGTAGTTCGGAGACCCTCTCCTCGATTTTCTCTTTATCCCATTTCAACAGACGAGGTACGGTAGCGATATTTTTCGCGATGGTCATATGTGGGAACAACCCAATCTGCTGAATGACGTAACCGATTCTTCTTCTTAGCATCACGGGATCTATGGATACAATGTCTTCTCCAAACAGCTTAATGTTCCCCTGAGAAGGTTCGTACAAACGGTTTACCATTTTCAAAAGCGTCGTTTTTCCAGATCCAGAGGAGCCCAGTATGGTAATAAACTCCCCTTCTTCAATAGACAAATTGACATGATTCACTGCGTATTCATTGGATTTTGAATATGTTTTGCACACATTATGAAATTTGATGGCTGGTGGCCCCATGTTACCACTACGTTTATTGGATGGATTCATAGAAGGCTTTTGCGACGTCTTCATATTCTTCTTGATCGACATCAACTTTGGCATTAAGTGCCGTGATCGTGTCTGTGTCCAGTGCCGAACTGATCTTATTGATGACTTCAGCAATATCTGGATGTGCAGACAGTACTTCATCACGGATGACAGGAGCCAAGTTATAAGGGGGCCATACTTGTTTGTCATCTTCCAATAGGATGTACTGATCTTTATTTACGAGTTGTCCTTCCGTCGTATATGCAGGTGCAACATCTGCCTCATTATTTTTAAGCACTTCATATTTCAGACTATTATCGTAGACTTTGGAGGACTTCCAGTTTAGCTTGCCATATACTTTTTCCAATGCTGGAATACCGTCGGCACGCTGATCCACTTCTCCTTGAGAGGCAAATCGAAGCTCGGTTGCATGCTTTTGCAAATCAGAAATCGTATTAATTCCCCATTGTTCCGAGGCTTCTGCACGTATGACGAGCCCTGCTCCATCATTGGCTTTGGAATAGTCGAGCCAGGTTAAGTTGAATTGCTTTTTGTATTCTTCCTTCACTTTGGCATATACTTCATCCGGATCAGTCAACAACTCCAGCTTCAGGATGGCTAACAAACCGGTGCCTGTGTATTCCGGATACATATCAATATCTTGATTCACAATGGAAGAATGGATCACAGATCCCGCAATGTTAGGTACACGCTCTACTTGGTAGCCGGCATCCTCCAAGGCCAAGGCGTAAAGTTCTCCCACAATCAGATTTTCAGTGAAATCTTTGGTGCCGATTCGAATCGATGTCTCTTTATTTTCCGAAGGCTGATTTTTTTGCTCACCACAGGCGCTCAACAGGAGCGATAATACGATGATAAGTGAAGTTATGATATAGATTTTTTTCTTTTTGTTTTTCATGTCGTTTTCCTACCTTTGCAAAAATTGATATCGAAATAAAATTCGTTCGGATATATCAAGCAAGACTCCGATTAAGATGGCCAATATCGCCACAGATCCCCCGCCAATTAGAAGCAAATCGATTCGATTGAGTCCTAGACCGGTGAAAATGATCTCACCGAATCCACCAGCTCCGATCTTGGCTGCCAAGGTGGCACTGGCGATAATTTCAATGGCAGCTGTTTTGATTCCTGTCAGAATGAGTGGTGCAGCAAGAGGGAACTTGATCTTCCACATCATTTGACGATCAGACATCCCCGCCCCTTTAGCAGATTCAAGAACAGATAGAGGAATATGATTCAAACCGGAAATGGTATTCATCAATATGGGAGGTACCCCCAATAAGATTAAAGCAACCAATGCTGGCTTCATGCCAGTGCCCATCAACGGAATTAATAGGAGTAAAACAGCCAGGCTAGGTACAATCCGCAGAATCTGAATCAGGGATACAATCCACTTTTCCGAGCGTTTATATGTGATGGTCAGATATCCCAGTGTAATTCCGATCCATGCAGAACAAAGCAATGCCAGTAAACTGACCTCTATATGCTCTCGCCCCAGAGCGAAGAAAGCACTCCAATTGTCTGAGAAATAGGTTGCCAATTGCATTCCCAAGCTTTCTTGCAACATGTTCCCTCCTTTCATTCAAGTTGCTTTTCCCTCGACAGCTTTATAATATAAGCATTATAATCGTTTTGAAAGTAGGCACCTTTTTATTAGATAGGAACCAAAAAGTAACTATTGGAGGATTAGCTTAAATGTTTACCAAAAAAGAGTTGCCTGAATGCCCTGTAGCAACAACTGTCGGTTTGATAGGTAACAAATGGAAATTACTTATCATGAGAGATCTTCTGAAAGGAACCCAACGGTTCGGTGAGCTTCGCAAAAGTATTCCGGAAATTAGCCAAAAGGTATTGACCGAAAATTTGCGTTCCATGGAAGGAGACGGTATCGTCATTCGCACCGTCTATGCGGAGGTACCGCCCAGAGTCGAATACAGCTTGAGCGATTTAGGTAATACGCTGAGACCCATCATTAGTGTGATGGAAACATGGGGAATGGATTATAAAAAGCTCAATGAGGATACTTCGACCGATACAGACGAATAGGATTACGGATAGTAGAAAAATGAGCGAATCCATGTTCAGGATGCGCTCGTTTTTTGGTGAGTCCTTTTGTGAAATTGTAAAAGTGTTCATGCTTCCTAACTAAAGGTATAGAAAGCAGGTTTTATAAGCACCTCCGCTGAGGAAAAAAAGATTAGATAGATATCTAATCGGTAATGGGAACATGTTCTTACCCATTCCGGCAATCGTTATAATTCATTTCTCCAATTATCCGGGTTAGTTTTTAGCCTTTACTTGGTTCTATGTAAAAATCCGCCAAGGAAATGTAGCGGAAATTTTTTAAAGCTTACTATATTAAACTAAGAATGCTTTAGAAATGATGACTAACAGGATGAAGAGTACCAATATTGCACCTGTGCTACTATAACCTCCACCAAACCCTCCGATACTTCCATTGCCATACTCATATCCAACTTCACTCATATTTCTTCCCCCTCATTTTCGATATATATTAAGCTATTCAGAAATGTTTAATTTGACACGGCAAAATGAAAGGTTTCTACAAGAGAGTTTAGTTCAATCTCGTCTTGTTATCGTATTCACGAGTTATGTTAGAACAAGAGTATCACCCTTTTTCAATTCGACAAACAACCCCCCCGCCAAAGCGTGGTTTTGGAATACCAATGAAGAAAAAAAGGTGTTACTTTAAGATATGCTAATAAAAATAAGATGTGAATAATAATTATCAAGATTTCCCCTCAATTACATCTTCTTATCTTACAAACTCAAGAAAAGTTCCATCAGAGTTTCTATAACCTTTCCAATCCTCTTTCGGCACAAATTATTCCTCGAAATCTTTATACTGACGGCTCCCGACAATGGGAACGAACGTAATTGCGCAGCTCTGTCAGAACGGCCATTTCGTAATAATGCCGGTTGATCGTTCCTCCATCATCGTAGACGTGCTTTTACCAACGGTTTGAAATGAAATTTAGCGGTCATTTAATAAACACAGGCTGTTTTCGGCGTTCTCTACAATGAATGATTTTGTACTGAATTATTTTTTTAAACCAGCTGCATAGAATGGACCATTAACTGATATGGTCGTTAGGATACGAGCCATTTCTTGAGGAGTTTCTTTCGTACCACTTTCCAACCATTGCTGAATTACCCCTATTATTGCAGTCCCCATATAAGCAGCTAAATATTGTCCTGGAACAAGAAGATTTTCTTCTTTTACAAATGAGTTTGGATTATTTCCATAGAGTGTTTCCCACATAAATTGTTTCAATCTGGTTTGAAATGTTAAATCCCCGTTTGGACCTAACACAGCTTTCATAAATCCACCATTCAAATTTAAATACTCAAATATTGAAACGGTTAAGGAAAATGGAATTAATTTTTCAGAGTCACTTCCAAGTGCGGCAATAACACTTGGATAGTTTTGTTTTGTAATTCTGGACATATCAAGCATAATTTCTTCCTCACATTTAGTCATTAAATCAAATTTGTCTTGATAGTGAGCATAAAACGTACCTCTATTAATGTTCGCCTTCGTTGTTATGTCTTTAACCGTAATTGCTTTAAAACCTTTTTCATTTATTAGTTCAACTAGTGCTTGTCGAATGGATTCTTTTGTCCGAATGACACGTAAATCAGGGTTAATATTGCGCAAGTAAATTCCTCCTTAATTTTATCCAACACAATCATTAAAGGTGTTCCGTAACCAACACATTTGACATTTTTAATTATTGAACATAGACTTCTCCAATTTTATAATTCGAAGTGTAATAAACAACAGGTTGTTCGTTTATTATAACTTATCATCTGGGAGGGGATACAGGCAAAATTAAAACAAATATAAAAGCTAAGCAAAATTCGATATAAATAATCGGAGTTTTCATGCAAAGTTGAAACCAACACATCCCCATGACACTGTATAAGGTTTGAGCAAAATAGTCGTGACTACTTCACTTATGAAAATCAAGAGATAATCATCGAAAAGGATGTTCCCCTCAAAATTCGAGATGATATTCTAATATATGTAAATTTATTACATCTGGACGAGCCTGGTAAATTTCTTCCGTACCCCAAACGAGGTTTTCTAAAATGCGAATAACGTTTTGATGCACGGGGACGATATCAACTAACGAGAGAAGATTTTTAAATCAAAGAATGCAATTCGATTTTAAGGAGGAAGCAACTATGGATAAAGTAAAAGAAATGATGTTATTCAACCCATCATTCGAATATATCGATGATGGAGTAGAGCACGGTATACTGAGCCAATTTAACCCGGGTACAACGGTGCTAAAGAAAGGCTATCAAGTAGATCAACGTTTTATGCCACTGCCGTGTGATGTGATTTTTGAAAAAGATGTACCGGTAAAACTTAGAGATGGTGTTACCATCTACACTGATGTTTTCCGCCCCTCTGGAGCAGAAAAGGTTCCTGTTATTATTTCTTGGAGTCCTTATGGAAAGGCAGCCGGCACAGCCCCAAGATACACAAATCTTTTTGGTATGATTGGTATACCTGATTCAGAACTTTCGGGTCTTCATAAGTTCGAAGGCAGTGACCCCGCTTACTGGTGCAATCATGGTTATGCAGTTTGCAATCCTGATCCGAGAGGAGTTGCTCATTCTGAAGGCGATATATATATGATTGGTACACAAGAGGCTCGTGATTGCTATGATCTTATTGAATGGCTTGCAGAACAGGAATGGTGTAACGGAAAGGTCGCTACAAGCGGTACTTCGTATCTTGCATTTTCACAGTGGTTTATTGCTGCTGAGCAGCCGCCCCACCTTGCAGCAATAAATCCGGAGGAAGGCTTGGGAGATGCTTATCGTGACCTCATTCGTCGCGGTGGTATACTTGATGTAAACTTTGCATCTCGTCTGCAGGTTAACCATGTTCATGCCGGTGAAGCTGTTAGGAGAGAAGATGTACATGATGAAGGACTTAAATATCCATTTGCCAACTGTGACTTATGGGAGGATAAAATTGCTAGATTCGAGAATATAACTTGCCCTGCTTATGTTGTAGCAAGTTACAGCAATACATTGCACACACCAGGCACATTTCGTTCTTGGAGAAATATGCCAAAGGAAAACAAATGGCTTCGTATCCATGACAATCAGGAATGGCCGGATTTCTACAAGGAAGAACAGCAGGAAGATCGCCTTAAATTCTTCGACCATTTCCTTAAGGGAATAGATAATGGCTGGGAGAAAACACCTGTGGTGCGGTATGCGCTTCATGATTTTGAAGGCGGTCATTACGAAGGTATAGAAGCTGAAACGTTCCCACCAGAAGGAACGGTATACAAGAAGATGTATCTTAACGGAGTTACTCGTACTCTTTCAGAAACACTTGCCCAAATAGATATACCTGCAATTTATGATAGTGAGGCATCTCTTGCACAGGCATCATTCCTTTATAAAGCAGAGGAAAAGACAGAATTTGTCGGTTATCCTAAAGCAAAACTTTATGTTGAAGTTGATGGAAGCGATGATATGGATATACTTGTATATCTCTATAAGCTTGATAAATTCGGAAATCACCTTCAGCAGTTTGTAATTCCAAATATGACTGCAAGGATGCATGATCTAACAGACCGCGGCGGAAGTGTTTTAAGATATAAAGGAAGCAATGGTCGTCTTCGTGTATCAATGAGACACCTTGATGAAGAAAAGAGTACAAATGAAGTACCTGCGTATACTTTTGATCGTGAAGAAAAACTCCACAAGGGTGAGATTGTAGAGATTGAAATTGAGATGTTCCCAATTGGAATGCTCCTTTATCCGGGAGAGCAACTTCGCTTTATTGTAAGCGCCAAGGATGAAGTCGGTGGCATAATGCCGGGTACACCTGCCGCACCACCGGTAAATCATGGTAAGCATATTATTCACTGCGGCGGACAGTATGATTCGTATTTGCAGCTCCCTTTTAGAAAATAATTTCTAGTCGTCCGTCCTTGAGAAACGCAGTCTGCATGTCCCATTGGGGGTACCTCCAACAAAACGCGAAAAACGTACGATAAATCAAACAAGCTGGAAATTCTGTACGCTAAGGAATTCCGGCTTGTTTTGTGTAAGTGCTGTGGAAGATCAACTTTTAACCTCGTAATGCTTCTTGCTTCCTTTCCCTTCATCAGTTGAAAGCTGTTTAAGTGGAGTCCTTTTAGAGCCGCAATTTGCCTTTTCGTGATCTAACCAACAAGCGAACCAGCCTCGCGAAGCTCGCATTGAAGTACCCCCGGGCTTTAACCTGAACCGCTTCGCCGAGGCCGTTTTTTTCCATTTCAGAAACCCGAACTTCGTTCGCCTAAAAACCAAACGGGTCAGTGTACAGTCCTGCAGGACCGGACCGCCGCCCACAATCGTTAGAATTTATAATTCAGTCATCGTCGTCCTGTCCTTCTCCTGTTTAGTCTTGTTTGTATTGGTTACGTTCAAGAGGCTTGTGTCGCATACAATCGTGCATAAATACCTCCGCTATGCAGCAATTCCTCATGCGTACCCATCTCGGCAATCTCTGTACGCTCCAGTACGACGATCTGATCGGCATGACGGACCGTCGATAGCCGATGGGCAATCACCAGTGTTGTGCGATCCTTCGATATTTCATCCAGTGCCTGTTGGATCTCTTGCTCGGTCTTGGTATCAAGCGCCGATGTCGCTTCATCCAGAATGAGGATCGGTGCATTGCGCAGAATCGCCCGTGCTATCGAAAGGCGCTGTTTCTGCCCTCCAGACAAACGCACACCGCGTTCACCAATTACCGTATCGTAGCCTTGCTCCATCTGAGATATAAATTCATGCGCTTTAGCTGCTTTAGCTGCGGCAATCACATCTTTCCGGGTCGCGTCCTTCCATCCATAAGCAATATTGTCATACACCGAGCCATCAAACAGGAACGTATCCTGGAGCACCATTGAAATATTGTTACGCAGGCTGGAAAGCGTCACATCACGAATATCGATGCCATCCACTCGAATCGATCCCGCCTGCGGGTCGTAGAATCGGTTAACGAGACTGGCCAATGTCGACTTACCCACTCCTGTGGTGCCTACAAGAGCTACTGTTTTTCCATGATCAATGGTCAGGTTCAGCCCCTCTAGTACAGGCGAACCATCTTGATAAAGAAATGTGACATCTTGAAAGGAGACCTGTCCTTGTACACGCGGCAAATGGACTGCGTTTCGCTTCTCCTTTATGTCTTCCTCTTCTTCCAGCACATCATATACCCGTTTAAGGCCAGCAGAGGCTCGCCCTGCCATTTCCACCAAGCCGGAAAAAGACTTTATCGGTTGATAAAACATACCCAGGTAGGCAATGAATCCGATGATATCAGCAATGCTTACCTCGCCTGTTGCCATCAATCTGCCTCCCAGTATCACGACAAATACAGTCCCCAGTGTGGTCACAAATGCCAACAACGGCAAAGAGGTTTCATAGAACAAACTGGCGCGTAAATAGGTCTTCGAATATTTCATAGCCAGACGAGAAACGTTGACCCGCTCCTCCTCCTGTCGATTGAAAATTTGGATTTCTTTCATGCCCGACAAATTTTCCTGCACCTTTCCAGCGATATCTCCCCGAGCTTGGGAACTCTCTCCCCACAGCGGCGACAAGTGCTTGCTTTGCCATACCGTGATTACAAGCAGCAACGGAATCGTGATCAGACTGATCAGTGCCAGCTTCACATTGATCGTCAAGAGCAGGATGCCTACTCCGATAAAGGTCAGTCCGTTAACGATAAAGTCAGGTATAGCATGGGCAATGAAAATTTCCGCTTCCATCGCATCATTCACAACGCGCCCGGTCAAGTCACCCGTCCGGCTTCGATGGAAATAGCGCAAACTCATCTGCTGATATTTGCTATACAATCTTGTTCGTAAATCCGCCACGTAATGAAGTGCGGCATAATGGTTCATATAGCCTGCCAGTGATGTTCCGATGGCTTGCAAACAGGTAGCTCCAAGTAGCAATAAACCAATCTTCAATGCTTCTGCGGCAAACTGACTGCTACCTTCGGTCGCCAATTGTGTCAACGAACGGAGCGCCCAGGGCAAATAAAACCCGGCAATTGTGGCCAGCACGACACCGACTAATCCAATGCCTAACTGCAACCAGTATTTTCGTGCGCCCAGCAAGACACGCCATGCGATTTTCATGTGGCAATCTTCTCCTTCTGCTCCTTATCATTTAAGAATCCTTGATCTGCCCCTTGGCCTCTACGCTTATCACGCAATATCTCGTACGTCACATACACTGGTCGCCCCGTTCGTGGTTCCAGCATAATTTCGGCATCGATGGCAAACACCTCACGTAGCGTCCGTGCCGTCATTACGTGCTCTGGCGAGCCATGCTCCACCACCTGACCATCACGAATCGCCACCATATAGTCGGAGAAGCGTGCTGCCAGATTCAGGTCATGCAGCACCATCACAATCGTAACCTGCTGACTGCGATTCAGTTCATAGAGCAGCTCCAGCACTTCAAGCTGATGTGCCAGGTCCAGATAGGTGGTGGGTTCATCCAGCAGGATCAGATCGGTCTGCTGGGCGAGTGCCATCGCAATCCATACGCGCTGACGTTGACCGCCAGAGAGCGTATCGACCTCGCGATGCTCAAACGCTGTAAGCTGTGTAACTGATAGGGCCCAGGCAACTACTTGCTTATCCTCTTTGGAGAGCTTGCCGAAGCCCCGTTGATGAGGAAAACGCCCATAGGCCACTAATTGACCGACCGTCAAACCGCTCGGTGCAGTAGGCGTCTGCGGCAGAATTGCCATCTGCTTGGCCACTTCTTTGGTGGACAGTGTGCAAATATCAGCACCATTCAGATAAACCGTGCCATTTTTCGTCTTGAGCAGCCGACCGACTGCCTTTAGTACGGTTGATTTTCCGCAACCATTGGGGCCAATAATCGAGGTAATCTGTCCACGCGGAATCTGCAAATCCAGTTCTTTTACGATAAGCGTGTCATTATAGGCAATATCGATTTGTTGCGCTGTAATACTCTCCATGACGTCCTCCTAATTGGCCTTCGATAGTAAATAAAGAAAGTACGGAACACTGATGACCGTAATGACGATTCCCGTCGGCACATCTCCCCCCAGGCTAACCGTGCGCGTAATTGTGTCAGCCAGCACCACGACTAATCCACCGGTCAGGCTGGCAGCCGGAACGAGCAATTTGTGATCGGGCCCGACTAGTTTTCTTGCCATGTGCGGAGCGATCAAACCAACGAAGAAGAAGCTTCCGCCCACGGCCACACTGCCAGAGGATAAAGCAACAGCAGCGATCGACAACCCCAAAAACTGCCGCTTCACGGCAAGACCTAGTCCTTCTGCCGTCTGATTGCCCAGATGGAGGGTGTTGAGCATGCGAGACTTGTAGAAAATATAGCCGAGTAAAATGAAGACCCATGGTGCCAGTACGGAAATATAGCGCCAATCAGCGCCCCACAAGCTTCCCGCCAGCCAGTGCAGCATGAAATCCATCTGCGAATCATTCAGCTTGAGTGTCAGGAAGGTGGTCAGCGCTTCATACCCGCTTCCGAGCGCGACCCCGGTTAAGATCAAGCCGATTGACGAGATATCTCGCCCACGGCGATACGATAATAAGAAGATCAATCCCGCCGCCAACAATCCACCAACAAAGGCCAGTAGTGGCAGGGCAATAAAGGAGCCCTTTCCTGTCGATGCGATGAATACGACGAAGAACAATACAAACAAACCTGATCCCGAACTAATCCCCAGTGTCCCCGGACTAGCCATGTCATTGCGCAGCAAACTCTGCATCACGACCCCAGCCGCTCCCATTCCCAGACCTACCAAGATCGACAGTGCGATTCGTGGCAACCGAAAATCAAACACGATCAGATTTTGCTTGTCGGTGCCGTTTCCCACGAGAACATTCAACACTTCTAGCGGTGAAAGATTCATCTTGCCAGAATTCATGCTAATGATAGCAAACATAAGGATGAGCACCATAAGCACTACATTGATGATGATGCCCCGTTGCATCGTATAACGCTGCTTGATCATTCAGATTCCCTCCTTTGTCTGCGAGCCAGGAAGAGAAAGTACGGGACACCAATGATAGAAAATATAATGCCAATCGGCGTTTCGAACGGCTTATTGATCAAGCGTCCAGCCAGATCGGCTGACACGGTCAGCAACGCACCATATAACGCAGCCGCCGGAATAATGTAACGATAATCGACACCGACCATGTATCGCACAATATGTGGGGTAATCAGACCAACAAAACCGATCGGGCCAACCACGACAACAGCCAATCCAGTCAGGACGAGCACGATAATCGTCGATAATCCCTTGACCAGTCCGCTACGAATACCGAGTCCACTTGCCACATCATCCCCCAAACTGAGCAGTGTAACAGAAGGAGATAGCGCCAGCGCCAGCAGTACACCACCAACAAATAGCGGTGAGATAATCAGCAATTCACCCCACTTGACCCCCGCTGTACTGCCTGCCGTCCAGAATGTCAATGCTCGACCCAAGTTATAATTGATCGCTAAATACTGACTGAGTGCACCAAATAGCATGGAGATGGACAGTCCTGCCAGTACCAGCCGCTGAGGCGTCATCCCGCGCTTGCCCATTGATGCGATGAAGTAAGTGATCCCGGTCGCGAGCGCTGCTCCCAGACAAGCAAACAGCATCATCTGTCCATACGAATAACCCGGCAGAAAAGCCAGGCAAAGAGCAATCGCGAATGCTGCCCCAGAGCTGATCCCCATCAGCCCGGAGTCGGCCAGCGGATTGCGCGTCGTTCCCTGCATAATAGCCCCGCATACCGCAAGGCTGCACCCGACGATCAGATCGGCTACGGTACGCGGAAGACGTAGGGTTTGAATAATGTGATGCTCAGTGAGCGTTGGATCAAATCGGAAAATAGCCTCCCATGCAGTCGCTAACCTCATGTCGGCGGCGCCGAAGCTAATCGACGCCGCCGACATGAGAACCGTTAATCCAAGCCCTACCACCATGTACATGGTGAAGTTCACCGCCCCACGGCGTTTTTGTTCAGGCTTGTTTTTCATCACGTTTTCCTTTCCTTACCTACTGACAGTCATATTTGTAAATTGGAGTACTTCTTTATACCTCGTCAAAACTCTTATTTAGCCATTGTCAGCAATTGATTTACAATATGATCAATTAATGCACTGGAAGTCATTATATCCGTGGACCAAGATAGCGATGTACCCACTGTTACGATCCGATTATGTTGCACAGCAGGTAGCGATTTCCAGACCGTATTATCAGTAGGAACTTTCGTATCTCCTATAGCGATTAGATAATCCCCTATGTAAGCAGCCAAGACCTCCATAGAGATATCTCCCCAATATTTATCTGAGTCAATAATATCAGTTTGAACTTTCGACGGTGCCTTCATTTTAAGTTCATTATAAACAAGGTCGCCAACCGCATGCTTGGCTCCAGCGATGTAGTTACTTTTATCACTGAATTCTCCCATAGTAATCGTCACGTCTGAAAGACCTGCATTCTGAAGGGCTAGCTTGGCTTCTTCGATTTTTCCGGCATAAGCACTCAAAACAGCCTTAGCCTCTTCCTGCTTGTTCAAAACATCGCCTATAAAATGTATCCGTTCTTCTGTAGTCATATCACCATAAGGGACATAAATTGTCGGGGCAATTTTGGATAAATCTTCATAATTTTCATCGCCCCATGCTAAAATGATCAGATCAGGCTCAAGAGTCATGACATCTTCCGGCTCCATAGCTACTTTAATGGAGTCTGTAATCTGGTTAGCAAAAACAGCCTCTTTCCCGTCCCTTGCCGCTCTCGCCACACCTAGTGGAGTTACACCTAGAGCCACTACATCGCCAACCAAATAATCGACTACAACACGCTGAGGGTTGTTAGGCACCTTGACGTCACCCTTTACTGTGGATATCGTTCTCGTCTGCGAAACTGCTTCTGAAGCTTTCGTATCCGATACTTCCGATTGTGTTGTCTGTTGTGTCTGCGCAGGGATTGGATTCACCGTTCCCCCGTTATTCGATGGCGTTCCCGACGCACATGCCGACAATAAAAACATCAAGCTCATCGCCGCCGCCAAGATCATTTCTTTACTTCTTACTTTTCCAAACATAGTTGATTCCCCTTCTCTATAAGACTGGACTAGACCCGCTAGTTCCCTCTCATAGTAAGTAAAATGAGAATCATTATCAATACCATCAACCTGCATGGATAGTGCGTTTATTTTCCGATAATCACTTGGTGTCATCTTGTAATACTTCTTAAACATCCGAAACAGATTTTTCTCATCTGTAAAACCAGATCCTGTTGCGATCTCTTTAATGGTTGCTTCTGTATGCTTCAATTCCTGACAGGCAGCCTCAATCCTTTTCTGAATGAGGTACTCCTGTAAGCTCATCCCTTCCTTCTTTTTGAACAGCCGTGTCAATTGCCCACCACTGATCCCAAACATATCGGCAATTTCTTGAAACATAATCGGCTGCATGTAATGTTTATCGAGATATATCTTGGTAGAACAGGCTGGATCTGGCTGGAGATACCGAATCTCACCGCTCTCAAAATCTCTGTATACCCCATGAACCAATTGATATAGAAAACTTTTGGCCTGCAGCTGATCCATCGCCTTGCCGCGTTTCCAACCATTCATCAACTGTTGAAACCAATCGAGTAGCAAGATAGGATTACTTGGTGTATAACCAAACTGTTGAACGAATGGATTCACTTCCTCCAGTAATTGCTGCAGGTGCCTCTTGAAAAAAAGAGGTGATTCTGCTTTATAAAACACCATAAAGGTCTTCACAATCTCCCCTTTTGGCGAAATACTGAGCAGGCTCCCTTTCCCGCCGTGAACTAAACCGAAGCGTTCCATTCCAAATGTGGTTTCATTCAGTTGAATTTGCGCTTCTCCTCCATATGCATAGATAAACATGCTACTAGGCATTTTATACTGCTCCAAAGGGGTTTGGGACGCTACATTCTGAAAGCGTACATCTATTAATGTAATGATCGAACGTGTCCAAATACGGGCCATCGTATCGATCATCTCCGGTGTAAATACCTGGCTTGCTTCTGCTTCTTCTTGCATCTATCCGCGCTCCCTCATCACACTTTTTCTATATATCAACCATTGATTGATATTGATTATCAATATCATTATTCATGAGGTAAGTATATCATCATTAAGTGATATTGTGGGAGCAGGCAACGGACGTTATGCTTTTACAACCGAAAACGGTCACAACGGAAACTAAAAAAACTGACGTCGGTAGAGTACCGATGCCAGTTTGCCGCCTAGGTTCTTTTTCAATGTAAACAAAATGGGAAAAGAACTTGATTCCTTATAATAAAAAAGCCACTAAAATAGCGGCTTTACAGGGCATTGCTCATGTCTCTCGACATATTGAGTTTATCAACATCCCCCTAAGTGCTTAGGTAATGGAGCTGGTACCATGCGTAATTTTTATTTTACTACATACCGAATCTCTCGATATCCCCTTCAGAGAGCACGGTAACGCAACCCATCTACAAGCAGAGAAACAATATTTTTTGCATGCTCTATATCATCGTTGTCTACTGCCGTACTTAGGCTTGCTACCGCCCACAACAATTCATCTGGTGTAATCTTGGCACGTACTTCATCTGCAGCTGTTGCTGTTTCAATCAAAGTCTTTAGAGCTGGACTTAATTCCTCTACAAAGCAAATAGGTAAGGTTTCGTATGCCGGATCGCTAGAATGTAGAGCTGCAGCGAGTCCTCGTTTAGTTGCTATGAACTCCAAGTAACGCAACAGCCATCGCTCCAGTGCCTCAACAGGTTTATATTTATCAGCTAAGTCTACTGCAGCATCTGCACAAGCATCGATCTCCTGACGAAAAACAGCTTCAATTAAGTCTGAACGTTGTGGAAAATGACGGTAAACAGTTCCAACCCCTACGCCAGCCTTATCCGCAATCTCACGAACTGGAGCGTCTACCCCCGAGGTTGCGAACACTGTCATTGCTGACTGGAGCAAAGCATTAATGTTGCGTTGTGCATCGGCACGCACGCTTCGAACTGTCTGCTGACGAGGCTCCAATCCTTCACTGCGATCTTCCGTTTTGTCGTTCATATAAGTTATATCCCCCATAAGTTAATTCTACATTACGTCAATGGAATTTAGCTACTGTCCTATTCTTCATATTAACAATACATAATCATAGCTTCAAACAAAAGAGTATTCCATATTCAAATTGGACATTGAAACAGGGCCTGTAGAATCCACTCATTACATCATCCAATGTAATCTAAAATACTGTGGATGTTATAAGTTTAATAAATATCTTGCAAGTGGAACTTCGTTCCGCATATAATAGGAACGAAGTTCCACTTACATTCTGCTATAGCAGAACATAGGCGAACTCATAAATATTAATTGTTTAAAGAGAAAGGAAGGGATATTTAATATGAAAATCAATATGAGCGCTCCCTCTACCATCGTCTCTGTGAAGTCGATAGCACTAAAAGCCCCAGGTCGTGGTGAGGATTTGTTAGTGAAAATATCCGCCCCAACAACTGGAGGCAATTTGCCAATTATTCTTTTCGCACACGGTAACGGATCTTCGCTTGACGGCTATAGCCCTTTGACCGACTTCTGGGCTGCTCACGGTTTCGTGGTCATTCAACCTACGTTCCTCGATTCGAGAACTGTTGGCCTTACTCATGACGATCCCCGTAAACCACGGATTTGGCGTTACCGAGTCGAGGACATGAAGCGAATCCTCGATAATTTAGACCTTATTGAATCTGCCGTACCAGGCCTCAGTGGACGCACTGACCGAAGCCGAATAGCAGCAGCCGGACATTCCTTCGGCGGCCAAACGGCAGGCAATCTTTTGGGATTGCGAGTCCTCGACCCAGAAACTAAGAAGGACGTGGACCTGTCCGACTCACGCATCAAAGCGGGCGTGCTGTTCGCCACCGCTGGACAAGGTGGCGACAACCTGACACCGTTCGCGACCGAGAATATGCCGCACTTGAACGTGAGCTTCACGCACATGACCACGCCCACGCTTGTGATCGTCGGGGACCAGGACTATACCCCGCAAAAGTATCAGTTGACCGTCCGCGGCCCGGAATGGATGTCCGACCCCTACTTCTTAAGCCCAGGGGCCGAGAGCCTGCTCACCCTATTCGGTGCAGAACACTCACTTAGCGGAATCCCGGGTTATGAAGTTACGGAAACAACAGATGAAAATCCAGAACATGTCGCCTTAATTCAGCTGGTCTCATGGGCTTATCTTTGTCATGCGCTGGATATTGAACATGACAGCTGGTCGGCAGTTCAAAAGACTTTGTCAGAAGATCCAAATCCAATCGGTCGAATTGAATCCAAGTAAACTTTCACAAGAGCTAGATACGCTCCTTTACCCACCTCTCACTGGGAATGGAGAGCTAGTTCCAGTGTCAATATTTCGCTTTTTAAATACCTAGCCATCCGTATTTATCTCTTATCGTGTTTGTTGTTCCACAACAATATGAACATTTTCATATGTTATGGTACTTAATGAAGGTTCTAACTGTATATCCTTCATTATTTATCGATCTAATCAGGAATCGGACCTGGTTCTTATCCGATGAATGGTCCACTAAATTATCAAATCTAAATTTAAACGACGGATTCCCAGGTAGAAATACTGGGAATCCGTCGTAAGCCTATTTTAGAATTAGCTTATTTAAAGGGATCCTTATGCCATGTATTATCCCCCATTATCCTATCAATAATATGTTGTGATTCCCAAACAGCTGCGATCTCTAATCCTTCGCATTCTTTTATGTCAGCAGGTTTAATCTCACCCTTGTAATAAATTGAATACTCACCTGTAAGTTGATCAATGACACATGCAGGAGGTGGCCAAGCCTCTTCTTCATTAACAAATGGTCGGTTTTCTACTACAGGCCAATCACCTCATTTTAGAACATCATCATAAACCCCAACAATAAATTGATAATTCTCTTGCTGCGCTTATCCTCAAAGGTGTTTCCCATATAGTTATAGATGGCTATACTTGCATCTTTAAATCTTCTTCCAAATGCAAATTTACCATTTGGCAGAGGTATGGCATATAGATCTCCCAATTCAATGTGCTTGCGTTTTGTATTTTTCAGGGTTTTCCAAACTCCTTCGTAGCAGCTTTAGAATATGCGTACTTTCCAACAGTTGTTCATCTATTTGTTTGATAAGCATTTGGAGCTCTCTGCCAATCTATAAACCCGTCAGGTTCAAACCATCATACGTATAGCTTTCTTTCCACCCAGAATTTGCACTTTCGTAACATCTAAGTCCTGATCCTAAGATTAATGAAAACATGTATGAGACTATTTCAAGGTATTCACTTGCTCACGGATCTTCTTTATAAAGTCATTTAAATCGTACTCATGTTTATGTTTCAATTTATAGCCCAAAAATATTTCATTCTTTACAATCATATCTCCGAAAACAACCTTAACCATGGAATTAGGCTGTTGTTGATTCAAAATATAAGTTGGAATAAGACTGATGCCCGCCCCCTCTCCAATAACTCTTAATATCATATGAACATTTGGAATGATATGAACAGGTTTAATTAAGGGACGATTCCTGAAGTGTTCTCGCCAATATCTGCGTATAATAGGTAACTCCAATCCGTAACTGATCCATTGCTGTTTCAAAAGCCATTCTTCTCGAATTATTAACTCATTACTTACAGGTACATCCAAAGAATTCGGGGCAACTAAAACAAATTGTTCTTCTAAAAGCCTGGTGTATTCAATTCCTGGAGCCAGGAATTTCTTCGAGGTGATAATCACATCTACCCGGTCTTCTTTCAGAAGCTCTAAACATTGCTCTGCATCCCCAAAATAGGCTACAGTACTTACTTCATACTCGGATAGATTACGAAGAATGATTTCGCTATACATTTCTGGGGCAGACCCTATTTTCACAACGTTCATCGTCGGCAGTGAGGTTGATTTAAGTCCCATGGTTGCTTGTTCTAAGGCCTCTATAAGTGGGGCAACTTGTGAATACAATTCTTTTCCTCGTTCGGTTGGAATCATTTTCCGTGCAGTCCGCTTAAACAATGGTTCTCCAGTTTCAGCTTCCAGTGCAGCTAAATGTTGACTCATGGCTGGTTGAGTCATAATCCGTGCCTTCGCCGCTTCGGAGACAGAGCTATGTTTGTATATGGCAATAAAACTTCTGTACCACTCAAAATCGAGCATTAAAACATTCCTCCGATGTACTTAAGAGTCAATAATATGTTACCAACATACATCCTACAAACATATTATTATAAAATTATTTATAATAATAATGAAATTTCATAATTTGATTTATGGAATTTGGTGACCTATGATAGCTTCATAACCATTAAGGAGGATTGAGAATGACTAAATACAAGGCTCTTGTCGTAGGTGCAACTGGTATTATTGGAAGCTATATTCTTAATCATTTAAGTATATTGGACGAATGGGATGCAATCGGTGTTGCAAGAAATATCCCCAAAAAGAACCCTGAACGTTATGTAAGTCTGGATTTATTAAATCCTGAATTGCTTAGGAATAAACTGGAACAAATCCGAGGCATCACTCATATCTTTTATGCTGCATATCAAGATTTCCCTGCACAATCTCAAGAACAGCTTGATGTGAATACAAGTATGCTGGCTAATGTCGTGAAAGCTGTTGAGGAGACCTCGAATTCATTGGACCGAGTTATTTTGATGCAGGGTGCAAAAGTATATGGGGTCCATCTCGGGAAATTTAAGACGCCTGCGAAAGAAAATGATCCAAGGCATCTTCCTCCAAACTTTTATTATAACCAGGAGGATTTTTTACGAACTCACCAAAAAGGAAAGAGTTGGACTTGGACGATTCTACGCCCTGATGTCGTTGCTGGTGTATCCATTGGTAATCCAATGAGTATTGCCATGGTTCTTGGTGTATATGCATCAATTTCCAAAGAGTTAGCCCTTCCACTTCGCTTCCCAGGTAAAGAAAATGCTTATAAAGCACTAGTCCAATTTACAGATGCTTCTCTTCTTGCGCGAGCTTCTGAATGGGCAGCCCTTCAAAAACATACTGCACTTGAAGTTTTCAATATCACAAACGGAGACCTTTTCCGCTGGGAAGACCTTTGGCCAAAATTAGCTCAGTACTTTAAAATAGACGCTGGCCCGATACAGACGATTTCTTTGACAGAGCTAATGCCTTTACAAAAAGAAACTTGGGCCAGTATGGTTAACAAATATGATTTGCTGCAAACTCCATATGAAAAAGTTGCTGCTTGGCCATTTGGTGATTTTGTATTTGGATGCGACTATGATGTTATTTCAGATACTACAAAAATTAAGCAATTCGGTTTTCATGAAGTGATGGATACAGAAAAAGAATTATTTGCTGTTATGGATGAACTAAAAAAACAAAAACTCATTCCCTAAACTTAGTATTTCATATTACAATACAAATTCGAGTGTTTTGAGGGCGACCAATTGCTGATTCCGGAAATTGTAGATGCCGATACCGATTTTCAAATGATTTCATCGATTGATATTGCGGCATTTGCCGTCATTGCCTTTAACCAGCCGGAGAAATTCACACGAGAAGTGGTTGGAATTGCCGGAGATGAAATTTCCCTCCCATCCTTTGAAGGCCTTCTAAGAAATGTTTATACATTGGTTTACTGTCTTTAGCTCTGAATAATCTCCATTCAACACTCCTCCAGTCAAGTGCACTACTTTGATGGATATATTCCCTCACTCGATCCCGTCAACACGGGCTACGGCGTCCGCGCTTAGGCCGCAAAAAAAGAATCCAGGTGCACCCGGATTCTTTTTTTGCGAACAGATATATTCTTTGGGGAAAGCATCCAAGCATTACTCTATGGTAGGCATTGGGTTATTTGGTTGGCCCAAGTTGATCAGGGTGACATCAGACAATGTAATTGTCGTATCACTGTCTTCCGTCCCGGAAATGTTGCCCATGTCAAAAACAATTCGAGTATTCGCATAGCTTGGTTCGGTAGCTTCGAACTTGTAGGAATACTCTTGTTCCTCAGTGGACAGGTCCACTCGCTCTCCAAAAAAACCGTGCCAAGCATAGTTGGCGGGAACGTCGACCCAGCCGATGCCCAAGCCCATTTTTCGCGCCTTATCCGCTTTGGCTTTGAAGGTAAGTTTGTAGATATAACCTTGCTGAACGCCAAACCCTTCATTAATGACCTGTCGATCCCATGGATTGCTCCCTACTTGGCCGATTCGAGCTAGCAACTGTTGATTCGCAACACTAATTGCTAGATTTGCAGGATTGCCGTCTACGTACGTGAACCAGCCTTCGCTTCCTTTCGCAAAGTCGCCGTTCGGAATCAGATTGACAGACACCGGCTGTCCGCCCTGATCAGCGCCTGGATTCACTTCAAATAATGCCACGTTTTGGATCAACACGTTATGCGGTTTAGACAACGGATATCCCAATCCAAAGGCCAGCACGGCCTCTGAATCGGAAGTGCCTCCCATCGTAAATGTATACGCATACTGCTGCTTCTCCTCAGTCAGTTCCACCGTTTCTTCCATATACTTGGCGAATTCTCCGCCGCTCTGCGAGATCACGGCCTGCATTGATTTTGGATCGGATACGGAAGCCTCGAAGCTCAGCCGGTATGTCTTTCCGGCATCCAGCGCAAGTTGGCCTTGCTGCAATAACGCATCCCACCAATTTCCGATTGTCACTGGCAAGGCAATGCGGATGCCAGTTTGACCTTCATACGAAGCCGTGAGGTCGGCAGGAGTCAGTTCCCAATGGGTACGATCTGCTGCCAGCTCGCCATTCTTTAACTTATTCTGTGAAATGTCAAGCCAGTGTGTATTGTACTCATTGCCTTCAAAATTTACGTAATACTGGCTTCCCGCTTTCAGCGAAACCGGTGGTAAATACACAGTTTTGTAAGTTTGCCAGCCCCCCGTGTCTCCAAGAAGAAGATCGGCGCTTGCAATCGTCGTCCCTTGTTCATTCTTGACGCTGAAGCGAACTTTTGAATCACTCTTAGCACTGGCTAACCGCGTGGAGAAAGCGTAAACTCCCTCGTTCGTCACATCGATCTTGTATTGCAGCAAGTCTCCTTCATCCATGTAACTGACATGTTTGCCACCTTCATCGGAGTTTTCTATTTGTAACCCTTGCATCATCCAGGCATCTACTGCAGGAATGTGCGTATACCCATGAATCGTTACAGGTTTACCACGTTTCGTAAGGCGAACATTGTCTACATAGACCTTGCCCGTGGAACTGCCGAATAATAGACGAAGTTCGGACATTGCTGTAGCTGTACCCTCTCCGATCACAATCTCACCGGTGTAGTTCTTCATCTCTTGCCCAAGCCGGATCTGCTGTCCTTGATGAACCTGTACGACATGACCATCGCTGCTGGTCATGTCGATGTCCATTGTGCGAGGCGCATCGGACTTGGCGTCGAACGAGAAACCATAGGTCGTGCCTGCTTCCAGTTTCATATCCGGCTGAACCACAACTACTTGATCCGGCCGGCCATTGGTTTGCGCAACATCAACCACGAGTTGTCTTTCCATGATCGGGAATTTCAAGAAGTTGTTTACGGAGACCTGGGCTTCCGCACCCGAATGGGTCTGAGTGGACCAGAATCCCAAACGGTTTTTGCCTTGATCAAACGTGCCGTTGAAGACGTAATTGCCATCCGGTAGCGCTTTTCGTTCTATCGGCAGTGGATCTGCTTCGCCAATTTCGATCAGTCTGACATTGGACACAGTCACGGAAGCGTCACTCAGTCCCAAATTGAATTCGAATCTGGCATTGTTATCCGTTCCATCCCGCATATTGAAGGTGTATTCGTACGGGTTCCAATCCGTAGTTAAGGAGAAAGATTTTTCACCGGAATAGTTCGTCCAGCTTTTTTCAAACTGAGTCACTTTGGATCGTATCACCCGGTTTGCAGATGCCTTGGCATCAAACTGCACCTTATATTTTTTATTTTTCTTCACGTAGATCGGCATTTGCGTTAGTTGCACGGAATAATTTTCGGTTCCTGCCTGCGTGATCGTAACTTTCGCAGCTTTACCTTTCTGTTCATCCTCAACGACCTCTACCTTACCAGCCCCGCTGGCATTCGTGATGAATTTCCATTGGCTCGGCACACCATCAGCACCCAAACCTTCGGCAAAGCGTTCATTATAGATCTGGTTGCCATCCGCTTGAGGTTCGCGTTGTCGTTCAGGCTCGATCGGATTCGATGTTACGTCCGGCCATTTGTTCAGGTTTTTGTACGAATACACCCGGACGAAATCCACATTCATCTTTTCTGAGACAAACTCGCTTTCTGGTGATCCCGGCCAGTCTCCGCCTACCGCCAAGTTCAGGATCAGATAGAACGGACGATCGAACGGTGCTGGGAAGGTGTAACTCTCCGGCTGGCCCGCAGCTGTCGTCTGCCAGTTATTCACCTGATGATGCAGTTTCCCGTCAACGTAGAAGCGAATCAAACCTGGTAGCCACTCTACCTGAAAATCATGATATTCGTCTGCAAAGGACTTGCCTTCGGGCAATGTAAACTTCCCTTGATCATGACCGTGTGAACCGTCAGCCTTCACGGCATCATAGTGGAGTGTGCTGTATACTTCGTGTTCGGCCTCTTTGCCGCCGATCAACTCCATGATGTCGATCTCTCCGGATGACGGCCATCCTCCGTAATGGGCTTCATCCGTAGGCATCATCCAGATTGCGGGCCACATGCCTTTCTGTACAGGAAGTTTGGCGCGCACAACCACTTTGCCATATGTCCAGTCGCCTTTCCCCATCGTCATCAATTTGCCCGAGGTATACTCTTTGCCGCTCTTCGACTCCCGTTTTGCCTCGATTTGCAACACGTTTCGTTCGCCATCCTTGACGACGCGTGTATTGTTCGGGCTGTAATACTGCAATTCGTTGTTGTAGACGAGCCCGGTATCCTCAACGATCCATTTGGAAGCATCCACGGAAGACCCGCTGAATTCGTCGTTCCAAACCAGTTCCCATTGTTCATTCGGAATTGTCGTTGCAGGAATCGGCTTTTCACCTGCTGGATTTCCGGGAACGGATGGCGTCTGTCCGCTCGGTATCGACGATATCGGATCATTCGACCCATTGACGGGCGTTGATGGTTTGGATGGCACAGTCTGCTCAATTTCAGGCGTCATCATCGTGTGCTGCCCTGGAGTGATTTTTTTTCCGTTAACGAGTACGTCCGTTGCATCCACCTTCAGCAGCTTGATCTTGCCTTTTGTATTAATGCGGGTGTGCCGAGCTTTGTCCAAAATCGTAAGCGCATCGACGATGGTGTCGGAAGAAAGTTCAACCGTTGCTTTACGCAAGACAAGCATCTCTTCAACTTGACTGCCTCCTGCAATCTCCAGGTGTACTGGAACGGAAGCATTGTCGACCACGACGCGCTTCAGTTTGGAGTTGCGGATATGGATAGAGTGGCTTCCGCCGCCTTTCACGATTACGCTTCCGGTGACGGTCACACCATCCAGCGCCACGGTACCATCACCAATGCCTTCAGTTAGTAACAAGTTACCGTTTACGGTTGTGTTCTTTAACGTCGCGTCGGCAGACCGAACGATTAAATTACCCTCGACCTTGGATTCATACGTGCCCGGAGCGCTTATAACATCCCCAATCATAGAGGACAATAACATTGCTGCTTCTGCTCGCGTAATGTTCGACTGCGGAGTAAGTTTACCACTGTATCCGTTTACAATTTTCTCACTGATAAAATAACTGAGTGCTTTTCTGGCATACCCCGCTACATCTGTCTCATCTTTAAAACTTGACACTACTCGTTCATCTTCCTTGCCTGTCGATAGCTGAAACGCACGATCCGCCATGACAGCAGCGTCTTGCCGGGTGATCGCTCGTTGCGGTGACAGGTGCGCTGCATCCGTTCCCTGGATGATTCCCGAACCATTTGCCCGCATTAATGCATCATAGTACCAGTCCTCTTCATAAACGTCCGAAAAAGATGCTGATCGTGGACCACCTGCAAATCCGAATACTCGGTCCAGCATGACCACAAACTCGGCCCGGCTGATGATTTCATTAGGCTTAAATGTGCCGTCCGCATAACCATTGGTCAAAGCAAGATCTTGCATGCGCGCCACGGCAGTTTCTGCCCAGTGTCCCGTCAGATCCTTATAAGCGGCGGAGTGCAGGCTGTTCGCCTGCACATGTTTCGCCTCCGCTTGCTGCTGTGCGCTTTCTGCCCCGACAATTGCCGGATAAATCAGTGAAACCATCATGCTTCCTGCTACGAGACATGCCAATCCCTTTTTCAATCGTATTCCCCCTTCATCGTATTTTCATTGCCAGTCAGTGCTATTCTTTCACTGCCCCAATGACGATTCCTTTCACGAAAAAGCGTTGCAAAAATGGATAGACCAGCAAAATAGGCAATGCGCCGATAAAGATCTGTGCCGCGCGAACCGTACGCTGGGAGACGTTCTCCAGCATGGACGGGTCCACATTGATTTTACTGAGGTCTTGTTGCACGATAATCGTCTGAAGCAGCGAAGCTAGTGGATAATTTTTAACATCCGACATATAGATCATGCCGTCGAACCAGGAGTTCCATTGATACACCATGGTGAACAAGGACAGTGTGGCGATTGCCGGAAGGGACAGCGGGATGTAGACCAACACCAGGGTTTTGATATGACCCGCGCCATCCAGATAAGCCGCCTCCTCCAGTTCCTTAGGCAACCCCCGAAAGAAGTTCATCATGAGTATGACATTCCACACGGACAATGCTCCCGGCAGAATAAGCGCCCAGATCGTATCCATCAAACCGAGTTTCTGGATCAGAATATAACTCGGTATAAGACCGCCGCTGAATAAAATCGTGAAAACAAAGAACCACGTGTACATCGAGCGACCCTTAAAACTAATATCTTCCTTTGATAACGGAAAGGCCGTAATCAGCATAATGACCATCCCGATAATGGTAGCAATTACAGTACGTTTGACCGAGACCATCAAGGAGTTGATAAAGTTCGAATTGCCAAACGTCTTCACATAGGCATCAGTCGTAAACCCGATGGGCCAGAAGCTGACCAGATTCGAAGAGGCCGGTGCCATGCTGCTGAACGAAACAGCCAAAATATGAATGATAGGTAATATGCAGAGCAGCGATAACACTCCGAGAAAAATATAATTGGCAACACTGAATATTCGATACCCTTTTGTTTTGTAATACAAGCCCTTTTCTCCTCTCTAGAACACTCGGTAGTTAGCCAGTTTATAAGCGAGTCGGTATGAGATAACAATCAAAATGGTTGCAACCACTGATTTGAACAACCCTACCGCTGTGGCAAAACTCATCTTGCCGTTCAGGATACCGAGTCGATATACGAAGGTATCGACAATGTCTCCTTTGTCATAAACAAGTGGATTGTACAGGTTGAACACCTGATCGAATCCCGCATTCAGAATGTTTCCGATGGAGAGTGTCATAAGTACTATGGTGATTGGCATCAGCGCAGGAATGGTAATATGCAGAGTCTGCTTGAAGCGGTTGGCTCCATCCACTTCTGCTGCTTCATACAGTGAGGGATTGATTCCTGCAAGAGAGGCCAAAAACACGATTGTTCCAAAGCCGAATTCTTTCCAAATATCACTAATTATAAGTGTTATGCGAAACCACGTCCCATCCCCCAGGAAAAATATCGGGTCCCCTCCCAAGGCAACAATAAGCCTGTTCACCATGCCTCCTTGCGGAGAAAGGATATCAAGCAAAATCCCGCCCAAGATAACCCAAGAGAGGAAGTGAGGCAGATAAACGAGTGTTTGGCTTACTCTTTTAAAAGCGACCAAACGGACTTCGTTTAACAAGATTGCGAAAAGAAATGGTGCGACCAATCCTGCGACAATTTTGAAAAATGCAATGATTAAGGTGTTCCAGATTACTTGGCCGACATCGGGATATAAAAACAAATATTTAAAATTGTCCCAACCCACCCATTTTGATTCTGAAAATCCAAGATAGGGTTTGAAATCCTGGAAAGCGATAACAATCCCGCCCATTGGTATGTACTGAAATACTACGGCCAGCAAAACCGCCGGAACGAGCATCATATGCAAGGACCAGTTTCGTTGTATATTCCAGCGCTGTTTTACCTTGATGGCCCGCCGCTTGCTCGGCGTTTCTATCGTATGTTCCTTCACCCCAACATCCCCCATGTTCTAAAAATTTATATTTTACAAGTTCGCAGGAACTTGTATATTAAAATTATAGCAACGGTCATTAGCGATCTATATCCTAATATTGCAACAACGATAACAATATTTTAATAAGTTGAGGAGGTTGAACGTTGCTCACCCGTTTGAATGTCTTCACCAAAATTACGCTGCTGTTTGTGATACTGCTTATTCTGGTGCTGTTTCTCTACACATACTCCAACAGAGAAAGCGTGCGTGTTATCAAACACGAGATTCAGAACAACACCATGAATCACTTGTCAACCTTTGCCGATTCTGTAGAATCCAATATATACCAACTATCCCTCTACGGAATGTCTATCGGACAGGATTCCAGCATTCAGGAGTACCAGCGCCCGGATTACAAGGATGTCCCCTATGAACGTGTCAAAGTCGGAAGTGCCATTTTGGAAAAAATGAATCTCTACAACGCGGCCAGCAAATGGCATTCGACTATCACGTTGTATTTTCCGCGTCTGCATAAAGTGATTTCAACGGACTATTATGCATTCATCCCGTACAGGGAAGATGAATTTACAGAACCGCTCTCGAAGTCATGGACGTATACCCATAATCAGTTTGAGTGGTATACTACGGAGCCAACTACAGCGATTGGCAAGCCGGGCAAGGCCAGATTAATTACCAAAATCAGCTTCCCTGTGCGTCACTTGACTGCCATGCTGGATCAGAACAAATTAAACAACAAAGGTGATCCCTTCATGTTTCATCCTGAGTTCGGCTTAATTACCAACAGCGGCGGAAAGGACACCCTGAATGCTGTCCAATTCAAGATGCAAGAGGCGAATTTACAGGCAAAAGGAGGATTCACCACCAAGATGAATCAAACGGAATACTATGTCTCTTATATTCAATCCGACAGTCTGGGATGGTACTATGTAGACTATGTTCCTATGCAGCAGATCCTAAGACCGATTACGAGCAGCCGTAACCTTTTTTACGCATCAATTGCTGTTCTGATCGCCATGAGCGTTGTTGTGTTGTATGTGCTGTATCGGAGTGTGCAACTCCCGCTTCTTCAGTTGGTGAAAGGGACGAATCGATTGTCGACCGGAGACTTTTCCGTTCGCCTGCATCATTCCTCACGCAATGAATTCAGCCTGTTATTTGCACGATTCAACATCATGGCACAACGAATCCAGGAGTTGATTGAGAATGTGTACGAAGAAAAACTGAGGAGTCGCGAAGCCACGCTGAAACAGCTTCAATCTCAGATTAACCCGCATTTTCTCTACAATTGCCTCTTCTACATCAAGAACATGGCCAGGATGAAAAATGAAAAAGCAGTCGTAGCCATGGCTCTGAATCTGGGAGAGTATTATCGATACATAACAAGGTCTGAGAATGATCAGGCAACGATCAAGGAAGAACTGACGATGGTCAAAAACTATCTGGAGATCCAGTCGCTAAGGTTGGAACGAATGCATTTTACAATCGACGTGCCCCATGATATTTTAGATAGGACCGTGCCCAGGTTGACGCTCCAGCCCATTATTGAGAACGCTATCATTCACGGGATTGAGCCCCGAATAGAAGACGGCGAGATCAGCATTCATGCAATTTACAAGAACGATATGTATACGATAACGGTCGAAGACAGTGGTCTTGGTATGACCGATGACCAACTCGATCAATTGAGGAGCAACCTTCACAAACCGCTCGACGGAAACATGGGTTGTGGTACCTGGAATGTCCATCAACGTTTGTATTTTCTGTATGGTGAAGGAGCAGGTCTGACTTATGAGCATTCGACCATGGGCGGAGTGAAAGTCAGCATCACATGGCACGACAATACCAACGAGTAGGTGACACTTATGTTACAGATTTTATTAGTCGACGATGAACGTTCGGTCGTGGAGACATTAGCCGAAACCATTCCATGGGAAAGCTGCGGAATCAGTGTAGTCCACGAAGCGTTATCTGGTGATGTAGCGCTGGAGATTATGGAGAATCACGACATAGATATCGTAATTACGGACATACGTATGCCTGAGATGTCTGGTATCGCCCTTATTACGGCAATCCACGAACGGTGGCCGCATGTGCAGACCATCCTTTTGTCAGGATACGCCGATTTTGAATATGCGAAGCAGGCTATTGCAAAAGAAAGCTTTGATTATTTGCTGAAACCTGTGAGCGATGAAGACTTGATCGAAACCATGCAGCGTCTCGTGGACCGGATCAAGAAAAAGTGGGAAACCGCGGCGTCGTACCAACGGGCATTAAACGCTTTTCAGGATAACCTGCCTTTATTACAATCCACCATGCTTCATGAATTGCTGACGGGTAAAACCTATTCCTCGGCAGTGCTGGCAGACAAGCTCGAGCTGCTGGAACTACCCTACTCGATTGATGAAGATCTAGGTATGCTGGTCATACGTATGGAGGAACACTTGTCCGAAATGGCACACAGCGACCTCTCATTAATGGAATATGCCATATGCAATATCATTAGCGAAGTGACGCATAATCATTTTCATATCTGGCACACACGAGATGTTCATGATTATCTTGTCGTCCTGGTCAGCGTCAAACATTCCGGCGCCAAGAATTTTAACAAGGATGAGAAGCCGCAAACGCTGCTGGAGCATTATGCGGCCCAAATTCAAACGAACGTGCAGTTGTACTTGAAAGGCGCCATCTCCATCTCGGTTTCCCGTTGGGGCAAGTTTCCTTACGAAATTGGAGAAATATATGAGGGTGCCGTAAGGTCCATGCGAAAGCGGATGGGTCAAACACAAGGTTTGTTCGTGACGGCTTCGGATGAAACGGATGTCCATCCACTGCCAGCAATCCGTTCTCTCTACAAGCCGCCAACACTCATTAGTCTGTTGGAAGCCGGACGTTTCGACGATGTGGAACAGAAAATCGAGGTGATTTTTGAAGAGCTGCTGCATTCGGGAGAGCATCATGATATCGTGGAGACGACGATTGAAGTGTACCATGCCTTAGCCGGGGCCTTTGCTTATATAATCCACAAAAACGGGAAGCAGATCTCTACCCTCCTGCCCGCTGAAACATATCGGTATTTTCAAGCACCAAGTTATGGTACCGCACAGCAGTTGAAAGACTGGTCCATCCGGACACTCCATTACATAAGCGAAGATGCTGAACAAGAGCTGAAGGACAATCACAGCACCATCGTCCGCAGTGTCAAAAGCTTTGTGGACCTGCACCTGGCTTCAGACGTATCCTTGCCAGCGATTGCAGATCATGTTCACCTGCATCCTGTTTACTTATCCAAAGTCTATAA
Organism: Paenibacillus sp. MDV22-iso6; assembly: GCF_058408365.1. Classification (NCBI taxonomy): domain Bacteria; kingdom Bacillati; phylum Bacillota; class Bacilli; order Caryophanales; family Paenibacillaceae; genus Paenibacillus; species Paenibacillus sp. MDV22-iso6. Next base: position 1,178,171 of record NZ_JBZVDZ010000001.1, read on the forward strand.
GGCAGAGACTGGAGAAGCTCTTACAGCATATGTATATCGATTACGAATGGAAAAAGCGGCCTATTATTTGCGGACGTCAGGCGCGAAGGTATTCGAAGTAGCCGATCTTGTCGGATATAACAATACTGCATATTTCATACGTGTTTTCAAAAAGTTCTATGACCTTACTCCGCAAGAATACAGGGAGAATCTACCCGTCTGAACCTAACATCGTCCCGTCCATTTGCTATCTTAGCCGCTTTTCATGACGTATCTCCAAAAAAGGCATTGCCGGAGATCTTCTCCAGCAATGCCTCTTCAAGTTGTTTAGCGCGTTTACAAAAATGCGGTGTTTTATTCGTTCTTATTTTCCGCTGGTTACAGACTGATACCACTCGTTCACTTCCTGCGTGATCTGATCCCCGCCAGAAGATTTCCACTTCTCAACAAAGGAGTCAAATGCGTCAATCGAAGTTTTGCCATAGATAATTTGAGCAAACATGTCCTTCTCCATCTTGGCTAATATATCATTGTTCATCTGCATGGTCATCGTAGGAGCGCCAGTGAACATCTGGCTGTAAACAATGTCCTTTTGATCCAAAACAATCTTGGCTGCCTCCAGCATCGGTGCCGGTACTCCAGAATTGATTTTTTTCTCGAAAGGCGTCGTGGCCTCTTCGCCGCCGGCAAGCTTCGCGAGCGTTGTCATGCTCAAATTCGGAATTCGTGCTCCGTCAAAGGTCAACGTGTATTTCTCAGGAGCATAACCGTCTGTAAGGCTTGCATCCGTAGAAGGTTTACCATCTACCATTACCCAATCATATCCTTCGGCGAAGCCATGTTCGAATTCATCGCCCTCCGGCGGATTGGCATAATGATCAAACAGATAATTTTGGTACGTGAAAAATGTTTCCGGGTTCTTCATATCCTTGTTAATCAGGATCACGCCGTTACCATTAGATGTACCATGTCTGCCTGCTTTGCCCTCAGGTCCGGCCGGAATCGGATACGCCTTGTATTCAGCTTCAGGATTATTTTTCTTCACGTCCTCCAGCGGCCATGACGGCATCCAGTGAGGCCCCACGACGATACCTGCTTTGCCTGCAGTAAATTCTTCAGCAGCCTTGGTCTCATCATATACGCCCGCTTCTTCAGGAATATACCCCTTGCTCATCCAATCTTGCAATGTAGCAAGAGCCTCTTTGGCGCCTGGCGTCACCGAGCCGTATTCAAGCTTTCCGTCTGCGGTCAGGTTCCACTGATTCGGCATCGTGCCATAAGCTCCAAAAATCCAGCCTGCATCAGACATCCAGGTATTTATCCAGTTCTTGAATCCGATCGTCAGTCCGAACGTATCCTTTTTTCCGTTTCCATCCGGGTCTTTATTTGTAAACGTTTCCATAATAACCTCAAGATCACTTAATGTTTCGGGTGCCTTCAGATTAAATTTCTTCATCCAGTCTTCCCGAACCCACATGACTGGGTCTCCGTTGTAAGCATAATCCAGAATGGGAATACCGATTCGTTTACCGTCCTGCATGTAAGGATACCACACGGAAGGATCTTCATTCACAGCTGATTTCCATGCATCGCTCGCATATTTATCGAATAATTCGCCGGCATCGACAAACTTGCCGGTTTCGATCAACTCACGCACCAGATTGAACTCGCCGCGATACGAAATAATGTCTGGCATTTCTGCATTGGAAGCAAGCGACAGACGCAGCTTCGTTTCAAAAGCGTTATTGGTGGACGGAGATACCCACTGATTTTTCAGTTCAATCCCCAGCTTGTCTTTTGCCCATCGGGTATGAACGTTGTTGTCCTGATCCTCTCCCGACTTGAACTTCACATCTGGTCCCCACGGCCGCAAATATGTGATGCTCACTGGCGGATCATATTTTCCATCCTTCAATTCCAATGCAGTACTTGGTGCACTTGGCTCAGCATCTTTGCTCGGCCCGCTGCTACTGCATCCACTCAGGACGGCTGACAACGCGAACATCCCTGCTAGCGCCAAACTACCTATTCGTTTCTTTTTGCTAGTGTCCAACCTTTATTTCCCCCTGTCTATGTAATGTTGTTTACAGAGTACATCATAATGAATAATCGATGTGTAAGCCCATACTAATATTGCAACATTTATTGCATTAATTTAGGATATTGGAAAATGGATATGAATCTTGTATAAATGCAATCCTCTTGAGATACAAAAAAAAGCAGCCTGACGAACGGCTGCTTCTGCATGTGATTCTAGTTACTCGTATATTTCACCCAATCGTATTCAGCGTAGAGCGGATTAGCCCCGTTATATGGCCCAAGCCAGTCGTCAACGCCAGTTCCGTTCCAGAGGTTCATCATGATTTTGCCGGGTGTAATGGGAATGTTGGACGTTGCAGTATGTTTCAGCACACCGTCCACATACCATTTGATATAACCTGGTTGCCAATCGAAAGCATACGTATGGAAGCCTTGGGACGCATCAAAGCCAAGGTTAATAACCTTCTCATGACCGCCGACTCCGTTCGTATAATAATTGAATTGGACTTTCGTAGTATCTTTTCCCAGGAATTCAATATCAATTTCATCCCACTGCGTGCCATTTGCAGGCCCTGTATAGGTGAAGAAGGAAGAAACGATTCCCGTATTCTTCGCAGGCTTCATGCTCACCTCGTACAAGCCATATCCATAATTGTTGGTTGATCGATATTCCCCGCAATCGAATTTGTTGTATGCAGAACTTGTTAAGCCGAGCCTGAGTTTACCGTCACTCGTAAAATTAACATTGTTAGCCCGCCAAGTACAATTGAACATTGAACCATTGGAGTAACCGTCTGCTTTTTGCCACGTACTCGGGTTGAAGTAACTTAATGGCTCCCAGAACACATACCCGGCGAAAGCGCTTACGGAAAAGAATAAAGAAACGATTCCTGACATAATTAATGTGTACCATGCCTTTCTTTTCATCATACACCTCCATCACTGATTCCAACCTGCAAGCAATCGTTATAAGTCAATTGGCATAAGTCATTCGTGAAAATCAACTACATTAATAGCCTTTCAACTTATAAAACGCTTTCATGGTTGGTGCTTCTATTTTATATGGATCAGGATAGGCGAACTATAACAAACTTTAAAGAATGAATATTCAATTTTCAAGATAATCATTTCTACATAGATTCTTTTCAAGAACTTCTGCCCAAAATAAATATGGGTTCATTAATCAGGGCTTTCACTACTCTTTCGAAGGAATCACCGGTACCAAAAGGAATGAATCATACTTGCCACCGACATGAATGGAATGAGTTCCTTTGTTCACTGTATCGGTGTGCCCATAACCCCTTGAACCTGTTGGGTTGTCATCGATAATGATATCGCTGCCTTTTATAACCAGCACCAGACTTTCCCCAATTTTGAGGAAGACGCTTGAAGGCAATATTTCAATTTCTACCGGCACGATCTCACCTTTAGTAAGCTTCAATAATCTCTTGTGCTTCAGTACAGGCTGATATGGCGTAGATTTCACAGGATCCAGCTCTCTATGGGAAACTCTTAACCATCCACTAGCCACCTGACCGTTTTCAAGATGGTTGAAGTCAGGCAAGAATACTTCATTACCCCGTCTGTCGAATTTCTTAATGCCGACAAAAAGATCCATATCATCCGTGTCATCGGTGGAGACCCAGGCTTGAGCTTCATATTTCCGGTGATCTCCATGTCCTCGTTGGCGGTAAATCTAAACCGTAAATCACTGTTTGCAGTCTGACCAAGCTCGGCATTAAAGGTCAGTGTGGATTCGTTCTGAACCTCAGCTGACGTATATTGTGACCTTATGCTCACTATCAAGACAAATTTGATTTAATGACAAAATGCGAAGAGGAAATTATGCTTGATTTGTCCAGACTTACGAAAGAAAGCTACCCAAGTGTTATTTGCGCACTTGAAACTGATTCAGAAACGTTAATGCCATTTACCTTTACTATTTCATTTTTTGAGTATTTAAATATAAATAGCGGATTTATGAAAGCCGTGTTAGGTCCAAATGGGGATTTAACATTTCAAACCAGATTGAAAGAATTCATGTGGGAAACACTCTATGGAAATAATCCAAATGCTTTTTTAAAGGAAGAAGATTTCCTTGTTCCAGGACAATATTTAGCTGCTTATATGGGAACTGCGATAATAGGGGTATTTCAACAATGGTTGGAAAGTGGCATAAAAGAATCTCCTCTTGAAATGGCTCGTATCCTAACAACCATTTCGGTTAATGGTCCCTTCTTCGCAGCTGGTTTAAAAAAATAATTCACCCAGAGAATCTGATTTTGACATTAATCATGGGTCGTAAGGAATGTGAATACTAACCGATAGCGCGGGGAATCAGAACTATTGTCGAATTCTTGCGAAACTAAATAACCAGCCGCCGGTAGGATTACGGTGACTGGTTACTTAAAAGAACAGTATTATATGAAACTCTACACTTATATGCCAATGATCGGCACATAGTTGACGCTGTGTAGGGAAACTTTGAAGACAGCCAGCTTGCCTTAAACCAGGGACGGATGATTGCTCATCAACCCCTTTTAACATATCCTTCTCAGTGCTCTACTCTCAAATTCACTTTGACAGCTTTTCACCGCTTCTTACATTAAACAAATAATTCTTCTAAAGTGTGAGCAAATTCCTGCGGCTTTTGAGCATAGCCTAAATGAGCGCCTGCGATGGAGTGAATCGGTAAACCAAGTTTCTCGGATAAGTCTTTGACTACATCTTGAGGAAAGGAGCCAACGGAATCTGTTCCATTAAATAAGACAATTTTAGCTTTTTGATCGGTCAGCTTGTTGATATCGATTTTACGGCTAGTATATTGGCGAATTTCATATTTGAACCAATCAACCATTCCTTTAACCACGGGATTATCAACATTTTCAATCGAAACTGCTGGCTTAGCCATCATCTGGGTATCCATCGGAACGGTATGCATAGCTTCAGCGAATAGTTTCATGGCTGCTGCCATTCCCTCTGTTTGAAAAGTTTCAACTATTTTATCATTCATTGCTGCCCATTCTGCGGAATCAGCCAAAAATGTGTTAATAGGCGGTTCATGGAATGCAATTTTTTTAACAATATCAGGATGGTCTTGCAAGGTTTCCATTGCGACAATTGCTCCTGAACTGCTGCCTAAAATATATATAGGTTCATCACTTAGATGTTTTGCCAAAGCAGCTACATCATTAGCGTCGGTTTCAAGACGGTACGTGCTATGTGGATTGTGAGCATCTTCTGGCAACGGTGATGTTAATTCACTCTGTCCGTAGCCGCGGCGGTCATATGTTACCACAGTATATCGGCTTTGTAGAAATTTTGCGGTGCCCGTATAAATATCCCCAGTGCCATTAGCTCCCGGAATAAAGAGGAGAACAGGACCTTGGCCCACTGTTTCATAATGTAAATTGGCACCATTAACTTGTAATCTGCTCATTGGAAATCGCTCCTTTAAAAGTATTTGAAAACTATTGCTAACTCATGACATGAACTATATACTCATGGTATGAGTTGGTCAAGTCAGCAAACAAAAAAGGATGGAATTATGACAAAGAGAATTAGTTTATCAAGAGAACTTGTCCTTGAACAAGGCTTAAAAATCAGCAGTGAACTGGGCTTTGATAAGCTGACCTACAACGGGTTGGCCCGTTCATTATCCATTCAGCCACAGTCGTTATATCGGTATGTAAGTAATTTGGAGGATTTAAAAAGTGGAGTTGTAGCTATCTACATAAAGGGCTTGGTCGACTTAATCTACCATGAATTATTAGCGTACTCTGGAAAAGACGCATTACGTAAATTTGCATTATGCGTAATTTCATATTCACAATCTAAACTCACATTCCCAGAAATGGTTGGAGGACTGGCTGAATTCAGCTATACCGAAGCCGTTTCGCAACAAATGGAACATTTGCATAACATTTTAGTTGAACTTATTAAAGCCATTACAAAAGATCAATCAAAGATTGAACAAAATGAACAATTATTTCTGAGTTATGTACTTGGACATCTGCAACTCATGAATAATGGGATTGCTCCGAAAAAAGTAAATATTCAACAAAACTTTGAAGAGAACATTGAACGATTATTCTCGTTATTTTAATGGAGGCGACTTTTATTATCCTTATCTGAATTACAATTATTCCTTAAAGTTGCTCATGCGGATCAGAAAGTTGGACTCCATCCTCATAGCAACAAACTATTAATGAGAAAAGTCAATGGTCCTTTATAGGAAGGAAGAATCATTATCTACTGTTCTAAAATAAAAGCACCCCAAGTGAACCACTGACTACGACAAGAGCTATCAAGAAATCAATGCAATAAAAAAGACACTGATATTTTATTCATCAGTGTCTTTTTTATGGATACTTTTCAACCAACATCATGTTTCATCGTTGAACTCAAGACTAATTCACTTTAAAGCAACTTAATTAGCTCTTCTAGCTCATCGACCAAACCTTTTGCAAGTTCAAAATTCGTATCTTTTAAAGCCAATTCTATTTTCATTTCAACAGACTTTTTCTTTTGTTCAATTTCTAGATAGTCTTCATTAAAATGACTCGCATAAATCATCTGTCTAAATTCTAGTATACTCATTTTACTAATCGTCTTGTCCTCAATAATTAAAACATAATCCATACCATTAACAACAGAATAGAAATCATGAGAAATCATGAGAATCGCACCTTTGTAGTCCTCAATAGCTTTCTCCAATGCGATTTGTGTATAGATATCTAAATGGCTTGTCGGTTCATCAAGAAGCAGTAAGTTTGCTTGACTGGCAGAAACTTTAGCCAACTGAAGCATATTTTTTTCTCCGCCAGATAACGATTCGATCTTTTGATCCAGGATTTCTCCTTCAAAGCCATAGTTTGAAAGATACGATCTAATCTCATCATAAGTTTGAAACCCGGCATCTATGAATTCATTTAGTATAGTATTCGAATCTTTTAGCATTTCGCCTTGAACCTGAGATAAATAAGCCACATTAACCTCAGCATTTATTTCAATGGAATCCTGATTATTTTTAAAGATTTCTCGGAGTAAAGTCGTTTTCCCGGTACCGTTCGGACCGATCAGGGCTACTTTATCTGTCGATTTGATCTCGAAGTTCACTTTTTCCAAAAGCAACTCGTCAAAGGAAACGCTATAATTATTAACGTTAACCACAACGGTGTCTTCCATTTCCTTATCGATACCAAAACTGATATTCGGCTGCTTGATATCGACAAATGGCTCTTTGATTCGACGTGCTTCCAATCTCTCTTGAAACTTGACTCTGGCTTTTAACGCTCTGCCTCTGGAGGCTTCCGAATTATACGTGGCAATCTCTCTAAGATTGTCGATGATGTGATCGTATCTCTCAATTTCTTCAGCTTCAGCAACCGCAATTTCTTGCAGCTCGATCTTAGTCTGAAGCAGCGAGAAGTTATAATCGATATACCGCCCATCAAACTCTTGGATCTCCGTGTTTTCAAGGTGTATAATTTTGTTGAAACAATGATTCAATAGATATCGGTTGTGTGTCACAACTAGCAGCATTCCCTTGTGGGAATTAATAAGTTTTTTAAGCGCATTTAGGTTTTCAAAGTCTAAAAATACATCGGGTTCGTCCATAATCATTAAGTCTGGACGACTGAGCATTTCCTTCATCACTTGAATAAGTTTGAATTCCCCACCACTCACATCGGATATACTAAGATCTTTGAGCTTCATGAGGTTGGCCAGGTTTAGCTGCTTATTAATGGTGTTTTCGAAATTATCCCCATCCATTGCCTCGAAGGCATCCAAAGCCAATTGAACCTTTTCCAGCAGCGAATCCATATCCGACGTGGTAGCCATCTCCGCATAAATGGCTGTGATTTCATCTTGCATCTTGATGAATTCTTCTGCGATATATTCAAAAACGGTCATTTCTTTCGTTTTGTCTACTTGTAAAAACTGACTCACATACCCGATTCTGCAATCGGGGTCTATCTCTAACTTGCCCTCGAACAAATATCGTTCCGGATCCATCAGGATATCGATCAGTGTACTTTTCCCACTGCCACTTGTTCCGATAAAAGCACAATGTTGTGCCTCTTCAAACGTAAATGAAATGTTTTTATATAGTTCCTTTTGTGGAAATGAGAAGGATAAGTTATCAACTTTTATCATAGTGTTACCTTTCTTTACAACTAAAATGGTGACTATTATTAAATATATTGTCGAACACAGACTTTTAGAGTAACACTGTTTACCCCCAAGTTCAATCTATTTGTAGCCCCTTACCCTCACTTCGAAATTCTAGTACTTTCTTTAGAATGGTGACTTGTTGGACGATTCTCAGAATTAATCATTGAACTTGTACCTTAAAAACAAAAAAAGCCGCTAATTGCGACTTTCAAAGGGATCTACCTTTCCCCCGACACATGTACGTACCGGTTCCGGTCATTTATAACACCCCTTCACTCTTTCTTTTTTTTGAAGAAATCGAACTTGATTACATAATCAAAGAGAAAGGTGATTGCAACAGCTCCAAGTGGAATCATTGCATAGGCCCAAGGCGGATTATTCGGAGCTTCACCAGGGGGTGCGTCAATTAAAATCTCAAAAAGAACAACACAGTAAATTACGGCCAAAACAATACCTGTTACGTTCCTATCTTTTTTACGCATAGCTACTTTCACCTCCCTTACTTACGTTATTCTTCCCGTTAATCGACACCATGTTCTTATCGATTCCAGCATTCGGTACAAACTCTTATCCCTTGCCATTATTTTTCAGGAAAAAAAGCCCCAATTTGGGGCTTGTTATTGAGTCACACTATTAACATATACCCCTACATATCATTTTTATAATACAGAGGATGTACCACCATCTATGTTCACGGCAGTTCCTGTTACATAGGAGGCTGCACCCGACACAAGAAAAGCAATCACTTTTGCCGCCTCTTCTGTTTGACCTATTCTCTTGAGTGGGATACCGTGAATGGGGTTAGAAGCGAACTCCTCCCAACTCTGCTCTGGTGCTGAAGCCTTCCACATCCGCTCAATCTGATCGCTACGAATCAGACCGATGCACACGGCGTTAACACGAATATTGTCCTTGGCGAGGTCTTTGCTCATGGCCTTCGTTAGTGCAAGTCCTGCCGCCCGACTGACTGATGTTGGCAAAGATGATGCAGATGGTGTCTTCCCTACAGTCGCCGTCACATTAAGGATGGAACCGCCACCTCTTTGACGCATATGAGATACTGCTGCCTTAGAACTGTGGACTGCTCCTAACAATTTCAAATCCAGATCTGAATACCAGCTTTCGCTGCTAACCTCTTCAAACGGATTAGCCGCAGCCGTTCCAGCATTGTTGATCAAAATATCCAATCCACCGAAATGCTGCACAGTCTGCTCTACCACACCTCGTACCTCTGCTTCTACTGAAATATCTGCAGAGATGACCAGTGCATCTGTCCCTGTCGTTTGCTTAATACGTTTCGCCGCAGCTTGAAGCGCCTCTTCGTTGCGGGCAACGATTGCCACCTTTGCGCCTTCCGATGCTAGAACAACTGCTGTCTCTAGTCCAATTCCTTTGCTACCGCCTGTTATTAGTGCAATTTTATCCTTTAATCCTAAATCCATTTGTATTTCCTCCCTTATTGCCTCCACTAATTGAACTAGACTGGTTATATTCAACTATCATTCCCGTTAGCGTAATCATCTTAAGTGACAAGGTCATCTTACCGTCTGGTAAACGAGGCCTATCGCTCCAGAATCAAAGGTCTTGTTTTCGATTAGCTTAAGATTGATCTTCTCCTTGAGACCTTGGAATAACGGCAATCCTTTACCGATCAGGACAGGAGAAACCGTAATTTTATACTCATCAATTAAATCAAGCTGCATAAGATGGTGTGCGAACCTAGGACTACCGAGGATGACCATATCCTTGCCTGGCTGCTGTTTGAGACTATTGATCTCTTCCTCGACATTTTCTTTCACGAGTCTGGAATTATTCCATTCAACTTTCTCCAGCGTCGTGGAAAAAACGATTTTGGCTGTGTTTTCGATCCACTCGGCATGATTCCGTTCATGCTGCGAAGCTGATGGGTTTGAGGGTACAGATGGCCAGTAACTGTGCATCATCTGATAAGTCCCACGCCCCCAAATGACAGTGTCGGCAGTACTCAGAATTTCTTTCGCGTGTTTCTCCAAATCAGCATCGTAGGAAACCCAGCCAATGTCCATTTCACCATTCGGCCCTTCTACAAAACCGTCAAGCGATGCGTGCAGAAATAGAACGAGTTTTCTCATTTTCAGTTCTCCTTTGTTCAAGAGGGATATTTACATTTTACATTTTACATTTTACATTTTACATTTACTACATTTTACCATAATTTAAGTTGGGTTGTTTCTTATGGATTGCTAATCTCTAACCTGTCCGTTAACAAAAAAAGCAGCCGAATTTGGTATTACCCCCTTTTAGTCGATAAGGGATCAAAGACATCTTTAAGATGGACTTATCTTGCCTAACGAAGGGGATAACACCAATATTGCCACTTTCAAAGTTGATCAGTTTCATATCCATAGATATTTATTCCCGACCGTAAAGTAAATTACACCATCACTCTATTAATAACTACAACGCCTTTAGCTAGTGCAGTTCATTTATTGTGCTTGTTGTTCATCTGCATAATACCTTTCATATTCTTTAGTCAACGTGTATCGCTGTACACCTTTGCACGCATTCATCGCTTCCTTAGTGTGTTGGATAGCCAGTTCGCGCCGACCCAATTTGCGTTCTATTTCAGCAAGAATCGCAGATCGCATCCATTGTCTTCTAATCGATTTCAGATGCTCCCTTGCTTGCTCACTCTTCTCTTCCTCCGAAAACAAAAACGTCTCGTAATATGTACGATAATCTGATCTGCGCATCTGGAGTACCGCTTGCCGAACGGCAGTGATGTCCTTGCGATAAGCACCGTAAGCTGCCTGATATATTGCTTGCCTCGATTTTATCGTCGTCTGTTTTCTTAGTTTTTCCATCGTGATCTCGACTTCATCATCCAGTCTGTTGGCAGTCACATAAAAAATATAAATATAAGGCGTATGATGATTTTTACGTAAAAAAGCTTCCACACGGTCCATCCGGGTTTCCCATGCCATTGGGTACAAAACGTGAATCGTAAACGCAATAAGTGTGGCCACCAGCACCGTTCCTACGATAAGAAAAACAGATTGTTCCTTCCACAACATCACCAGCACAAATACAAATACAACGGAATAAAACGTAACATTCCACCTACTCATTCTCATCTATCATTCCCTTCAGCATCTAAATCATGAAGTTTCTATTATATCAAAATTAAAACTATATATTGTATAAATTCAGGAGACAAAGATTGATATCACCAGCAAAATAGAATTTCAACAGATATGGTGAAAACAAGTCTTCAACGTGCTTCCTGTACGCTGTGAGAACCATACGTATAGCTCGCTGTATGTAATGACAACAAAACAGGGCATCTTCAGTAGATGCCCTGTTTTGTTTCAAAAAATGGTCTTCCGTTCATCACACTTGTTAAACACCCAAATTTGTTTTGTATTCAGCATTTTGCAAATGTCCGAACTGCTGAAATATTCATCCCCGTCCCAGTTTCTAAATGAGCCACTGAAACAATACAGATTCCGCTTAAGGTCCGTATTAGGTTTAGGTTCTGGGTTGAGATTAGAGTTGAGATTGGAATTGAGATTAGAGCCTGATCGAATCTCGATTCTTATTCTCCTTCATCGACATATTTCATTATCAGCTCACTGCAAATGGAGTTGGCCCAGGCGAACCAAGGTCTGGTGAATTTCCCGGGATCATTGACATCAAAACCTTCATGCATAAACCCGGTATCGGCATCTGTTGTCTCCAGCAGAACCAGCAACTGTTCCAGCTCTTCAGGGTCCTCGGTAGTCAGCCCTTGCATCGCCAAGGCAATATGCCAGATGTAATTATGCGGGGTATGCGGACTGCCAATCCCCTTTGCTTTTTCACCAGCAAAATAATAGGGATTATCCTTACTCAGAATAAACCGTCGGGTGTTCAAGTACACCGGATCATCGGCCTTGCAATATCCAAGATAAGGAAGGGACAACAGGCTGGGCACATTCGCGTCGTCCATCAGATTGTAGTTGCCCATTCCGTCCGTCTCATAAGCATAGATTCGTCCATATACGGGATGCTCCGTGATCGCATACGTCTGAATGCCTTCTTCGATCTCATCCAGCAGCAGCTGGGACCGGCGGCCGATATCCTGATGTCGTAGTACATCTTTATTAATCTCCACAATATAGCGCAGAGCCACGGCAGCGAACATATTCGCCGGAACCAGATACCCGTAAGTGCAAGCATCATCGCTTGGACGGAAGCCGCTCCAGGTCATCCCGGTATAAGCTACAGGCGTGCCGCGCCCACCATAACTCAGCGTATCCGTCTCCGGGCAGTTCAATCGCTCAAACGTGTACGGAGATTGCTCGTGGCGCTGTTCTTTTGTCCACAGATCGAGGATATTCAAAACTGCTTCCTGAAAAACATCGTCGAAAATCTCAATATCGCCGGTTGCCTTCCAAAACAGATACGCCAGCTGTATCGGGTAACATAGGGAGTCGATCTCGTATTTGCGTTCCCACACCCAAGGATTATGTTCGGTAATATCGTCCTTGTGGCCGTGATTATTGCCTTCACGGTTGAACGCATTGGCATACGGGTCCAGATTAATGTAAAACATTTGCTTGCGGATTACCCCTTTGATCATATCAGCTAGCTCGGAGTCCTTCACGGCATCGCCAATATAGTGCCGCACCTGGGCAGAGGAATCTCTCAGCCACATTGCCGGTATATCTCCCGTAATTACAAAAGCCGTTCCGTCTTCAAGTTGCTGAAAGGTGGTCTCCAGCGTGTTGGGATAACAGTTCTGGAACAGCTGCGCCAGTTTGGGGCGGTGGGAAAGCTTGCTTGTTACACGTTCAATCGTCTCCTTGATAGCGGTGATGTCAGATTTCATTTCCATAATCCTCCGTTGTTAATTATTATTCTATCTATATTTGGGCTGAGCCAAAATCAGCGGTTCACGTTGTGAATAAAGACGCTACATATTCAAAAGGTTCTTATGCTCTATTCGCACTTTATATCAAACTCTGATTCTTAAATTCAGCCTCTATATCAGTTCCAGCTAAAATAGCCCGAGCAGGCTTCGATACTCCCCTTATCCATCCAGTCATAATCTGAAATTACCCCACCCGATTTCCAGCGGGAAGGTGCCATATTGGAGAGCCAGTCCAATGGCTCAGAGACTGCTGTAGCTATAGCTGCCCGTTCAAAGGCTTCGGTGACCGCCTTGCGCTGTTCACTGCCCATGGCTTTGGGATCGGCCGACACGAAGAGCGGGGTGCCGCTGCGCGACAGAACATCCAGCCACTGTCTGTTCATTTTCCAATCCACATTGTTTGTCAATCCCACACAATCAGCGTCAACGGCATAGAGCGTGTCATGCTGAGGCATTCGGAAGGCCAAGGTGTTGATCCCCATCCGGCGAGTGCGTTCCCATTGAAGACCACTGGTATCGTCGCCGGTACGCTGAATTTCAAAGATGCCTGCCGACAAGTGGGACAGTGTGTTGCAGCCGATAATGAGCGTATCTCCAGCATTACGTTTGATCGCCTTGTACAACGCAAGAATAATCTCTGCAGATGTTCTGGAACGGTCGGCGAAATGCCAGCCGTCATCGGTAATACCCATGCCAAAGCGGCTGCCCCAACGACCAAACAGATCATAGGTTGTAAAATCATGCTTCAGCAACTTGTAGCCCCAGCCTGTATAACGGGCTACATAGTCTGCGATGGACTCCAGCACCTCCGGAATGCTGGGATCCAGAATGTAGCCTTCCGGCTGTTCCGCTTTTGCTAATGGATTGTTTAGCAGCCAATCCTTGGGCGAATCCATCGTTGTCAACAGCGGGCGGAACCACATGCCAGGACGCACGCCCGTCTCTGTCATTTGCCTGGCCAGCTGTTCCATATCCGGGAACAGCTGCTCGTCCGGCAGCCATGGCTGATGGCGGCTCGCGGCAAATTTGCCCCAGTTTTTCTGCCAACCGTCGTCAATGACCATGTATGGACGATTGACAGAAGAAGTGGCCAGCGAGGACATCAGCTTGCTGTCTTCAAGAATCTGTCCATGGGAGCTGTGCCCATAGGCATAATACCAGTTGTTTCCCCCGTAGACGGGGAATTTCGGCAGCACCGGTTGCTCGCACATTACACGGCAGAACGCCTGCGTTGCCTCAAATGGTGTCTCTCCAAGCTCTCCCTTACGGCTGACCACTTCAGCCGCCTCGAGCTGGCGACCACTCAGTAGCACGCCCGTACCCCCGCATCGCACATCAAGGACCAGCGTCACCCAGTGGGCGTCGACGAACCAACAGCATAGCGAGGCAGGCCCGGTCTTCACGCCGTAACCATGCGTGATGCCGTCTTGGAGGGCCATGAAATACCAGGGCATCTCCCGGTCTGGCATAATAGCCGCCCATTGCAGATCACCATAAGATCTCTCCCAGTGGTCGCCGAGCAATCTAACATGCTCGCCGATCTCCCGGTTCCATCTCAGCGCAATCCGGCTAACCGGAGTCTGATCGGCAGATAGACTCACGCCTAGGCTTCCGGTCTGCTTACGTACCTCTACCCGGATATCCTTATCCGTATATACGCCGCTTTGTGACTCCATGCGGCTCCAGCTTTTGTCCTCCTGGACCAATACGATTTCGGGAAGTTCAATAAGATCAAGATAAGCCATACCATTCCTCACCCTTTCACAGCACCCGATGAGATGCCTTTAATAAATTGTTTCTGGAAAATCAGAAATAACACAATCATAGGTGCCGCCGACATTAAACAACCCGCCGCCACCCAGTTCATCTGCGATTGGTACTGCCCAACGAATCTGGACAAAGCCACCGTAAGATTCTGCACATCCTTGTTCTGCAAAATATAGAGCGACATGCCGTACTCGTTCCAGATACCCACCCCTTGTAGAATTACCACTGACGCCGTAATCGGCTTCAGCAGCGGCAGAATCAGCTTGAAGAAAATACCGATTCGGCTCGCACCGTCAATATAACCGGCTTCATCCAGTTCTTTAGGGATCGAACTGATAAAGCCCGTATAAAGAAAGATGGACATCGGCAGTGAGAAGGCCGTCTGAACCAGAATCGCTCCCCACAGCGTGTTCAGCGCATGCATTTTGATCAAAATCATATACAGTGGCACAATCAGCGTCAACGAAGGAATGATCATACAAGCGATAAAGGTGGTATAGATCGCTTTATTCAGTTTAGACTTGTTTCTTGACAGCGGGTATGAGGCCATAGAAGAGACCAAAATAACAAGTAGTAACGTAAAGACCGTAATAATAATATTGTTCATGAAAGCTGTGCCGAGACCCGCGCTTTTCCAAGCATCCACAAAGTTCGCAAATACAAACTCTTTCGGAATGCTGATCGTTGACTTGTAGTCGGTTACATCCTTCAGTGAGATGTTGATCATCATATAGAAAGGGATCAGCGGAATCAGGCATATAATTAGACTGACAACGGCAATGAAGATTTTCTTGACGGTATTATTCCGCTTCATCAATATTCGACCTCCCGTTTCCGCAGATTACCCAGCACAAGCAGACCGACGACACCGATAATGACGAACATAAAGTTTCCGACCGTTGTGGCATAGCCTGCATCCTGCTGCCCCGAGTAGACGGAGTACATGAACGTGGACAGGGACGAGGTTGTATATCCAGGTCCGCCATTCGTCAAAGCCATGATAATATCGAACAACTTGAGACCGCCGATAAGATTGTACACGACATTAATGGTGATGGCTGGCATAAGCAGCGGCAAGGTAATCGATCTGAACTTGGCAAAAGCAGAGGCACCATCCAGATCGGCCGCTTCATAGTAATCGGAAGATATCGACTGGAGTCCAGTCAGATAGATAATCATCGCCGGTCCAATGAACTGGAACGTATTCACAATAATGATGCTGGTTACAGAGCTGCTCCATTGATTAAGCCAGTTCTTCGGCTCTATGCCGAACCAGGAAATCACTTCATTCATCGTTCCGCCGTTATATTGGAAGAAATAGTACAAGATGTACCCCATAATGAGCGGTGAGACAATAACGGGCAAATACACGATCGTGCGGACAACGCCCCGCAGACGGAATTTCATATCCACAAACAGTGCATACAGCAGCCCGAATAAGTTCTGGAAGACGGTACTCAGAATTCCATATAAAAAGGTATTGAAAATGACAAGCCCCATATCTTTATCCGCAAACAGGCGGGCGTAATTTTTCCACCCAATAAAATTCCGTGCTTCAGAGTAACCGTTCCAGTCAGTAAATGAGATCATAATGCCCTGAATGAACGGGTAGGCAATAAAAACAAAGAAAAAGATCAGTGCAGGAATGTACATTACGTTGATGCTTGACTGGGAATGTCTTATCTTTTTGAAGGTGTTCATTCGGCTTAACTCCTCCTATCTGTATTGCTTATCTTTGACCTGAAATGAAGATACCTTCATCAGTCCCAAAAGGGAACTTATGAAGGTACGTTATCCATCAAACCTTATTTATTGAGCAGCCGCGTATAGCTATCGTTCATGTCCTTGGCAAATTGATCCACGGAGTACGACCCGGTGAACAGCATTTGACCGTATTTGGAGATTGCATCCCACATTCCACTTGGCAGAAAGGCCCGGTCAAAGTAAGGCACAATTCTCGCATCCTTGGAAGCTTCGTAATAAGGCGTCATCTCACCTAAGTCCACATTGACATCGGTAAAGGCCGAGCGGATATTCGCTTCTTCACAGAGCTGCTTGTTGATCTCTGGCTTGGCAAAATACGCGATGTATTTCTTGGCTGCTTCCATGTGCTTCGTGTTCTTCGAGATCCCCCAGGCATCAGTCTCTCCACCAACCAATACAGGTTCATCCTTATCGGAGAAGGTCGGGATCGGGAAGAAGCCGATTTTCACATTTGGATTGTATTTCACTGCGGAATCTTTAATTCCAAATCCGGTGATGGCAATAAGCGCCTCATTGTTGGCAATGGCTTTGGCGGTATCGTCATTCTTGGCCGTTAGAATGTCCACGTTGACATAGCCCTTGTCTTTCATAGTCTGGAACAGCTCGCCAAGCGGCTTATAGTGATTCCAATCGAACGTGCCGTTCTTCAATTCTTCGCCGTAGTTATTGTTGCTGTCTGTCGTAAGCAGTGTGCTGGAGAAAAAATCTACAGCCTGGCCGATCGGCCAGCCGTCGCCACCGCCAATATGGATCGGAACTACTTTACCACCACTCTCGGTTTTAACCTTCTCACACAATGCCAGCAGCTCATCTACCGTCTTCGGCACTTGAAGATTGTATTTCTCAAACAGATCCACATTGTAAGCGATTGCAGAAGTGTCAGAATCAATCGTCATAGACAGCACCCGGCCATCCGCATCCGTTACCTGCTCTTTCAGGGAAGGAATTAAGCGGGGTACCCATTCCTCATTCGAGAGATCGGCCAGTTGGTCGCTGTACTTGCCAATGGCCCAGCCATGTGTGGACCAGATATCCGGCATCTCATCCGATGACATCTTGATCTTCAGGATGTTCTCATATTCCTTACCCGGGGCATTGAAATCAATTTTGATGCCCGGATTCTCGGCTTCGAATTGTCTCGATACTTTCTCCAGAGCGGCTGCACCTTCACCACTACGCTGGGTCCATACGGATAAAGTAATGGTATCTTCCTTACTGGAGCCTCCAGATTCCTTGCTGGAGTTGGAGCTGGAACAGCCGGTAAACAGTGCGGCAGCCATCGTCAGCATCATTGAAACCGCTAACATTCTTTTCAATCTTTTTCCTTTTGCCATCTGTCTGATTTCCCCTTCTGCATTTGTATTTGTAAGGCTTAATTCAATTCTAGGGCAGCCGCAACTGAATGTGCAGATAGCCAATCTACACTCCAGGTGCAAATTTCTATAATATCGGAGGGCTCACTTCGCTCGAAGCTCCGCCCTAAACTCCGAAGGGTAACTTCCACTATGCTCTTTGAACAGCTTGGCAAAATGTTTGGGACTGTTAAAGCCCACTGCTGCCGCTACCTCCTGCACCTGAAGGTCATGTCCAGCCAGCAGTTCTTTGGCCTTAGCAATACGCAGGTGGGTCACATATTTGACGAAGGTGCTGCCTGTTTTTTTATGAAAAAGTGAGCTGAGATAATTGGGCGTGATACTGAAAATCTCTGCTACCCCCGCCACGCCTATATCTTCGGCATAATTCCGCTCAATGTATTCGACGACACGATCAATCATATCCGTACTGCCTTCGGTATCACGGAGCAGTTCCTTCTCTCCACGTTCGAGCAGTTGTCTCCAAGATGCAGCATCAGGTAGCGACTTTTCACGGGGGTCTGTGCCTGTAGACAACGCATTGTTGAGAAAAGATCCGGCGTGATTTCTGGCCTGAATCGGTAGGCTGTCGTACCCTTTATCCAAGAAGCTCCCGATCCCTCGGCTAAGCATGACATACCGGTAGTAATCCTTTTTCCGGTAAGTGTCAGCAAGCTCTACCAAAGCTCTGGACCATTCCCTCGCTTCCTTGGATAGCGTGCCCACCAGCCCGGATAGCTCCTTCCAGCGGATTAGATCATTGCGGGCCAGCAAAGCCTTTATCTGCAAAGCAGCTTCAATAATAGCAATATGGGCCTCCAGTTCATGCAATCCGGCGCAAGGTTCGCCTGCCAAGGCATAGAATCCCAGACTACCACCACTCAAGCGTCCTAGCACCTTATTGATTTTGCCATAAGCGCTCTGCATCACCCACTGCTCCGTATGTTCATCTTCCCGGTCCCAGCCAAGCATGATTCCCACCGTACCTCCGGGTACAACGACCAGCGCAGCGCGCAGGCTCCGATTATTCAATTGCTGGACTGCGTTCTCCATCTCCGTATACCAGCCGGTAAGTTCCTCGGAATGTTGCCCCTTCTCCAGATACCTGTCCAGTGCAAAAAGGATAGGCACATAGCTCAGTTGCTTCAGCTCATGTCCCTCCGGCAGCGTTCTGAAGCTCAGCGTGCGGTTAAATACAGCCGTCAAATTCTGCTTGAACGTGCTGCAGCGAACCTCGGTCTGTGCCAGCATTCGCTTCCTAATATCAGCCGTAATCAGCTCCAGTTGCTCCGGGGAGACGGGCTTGAGCAAATAATCTACCGCGCCAAGCTGTAGCGCTTTTCTGGCATATTCAAAATCAGCATAACCGCTGATCACAATCCATTGCGTCTCCGGAGACAGACCATAGGCCTGTTGAAATGCTTCAAGACCGCTCATCCGCGGCATCTTGATATCCAGGAACACCACATTCGGCTGAATCTCCCGAATCTTGTCCAGTACCTGGTGACCATTCTCCACCTCAATAATGGAGTACTCCTCCGTCAAAATTTCTTCCAGCATTTTTACCAGCCCGATCCGAACGTAGTACTCATCATCAGCTATGACGATCTTCATCGTTATCATCCTCCAGTGGAATGGTTATTGTAATTCGGGTGCCCACGTTCACCCTGCTCTGAATATTTAAATCGGCTTTCTTATAGGCATATTGAAGTCTGTTCTTCACATTGGTCAATCCCACACCCATCCATTTTGAACCTTCGGTCTGCTCCAGACCGGTGCCAGAATCCTCGATGACAATGACCACACAGCGCTGGAAATGCACAGTTTCTATACTCCCCAAGACCGTCAGTTGACCCGTTTCGCCAAGCGGCTCAATACCGTGCACAATCGCATTCTCCACCAATGGCTGAATCAGCAGTTTCGGGATTTTCATTGGTTCCGCTTCTGGGTCCAGTTGGATGGTGTATTCCAGCCGATTCTGGAATCTGAGCTTCTGTAGATAGCAGTATTGATTCAGCATCTGGAATTCTTCGTTCAGGGTTGTCCAATCGGCCTGCTCTGTCATATAACGCATCATACCAGTCAGTGACAGGATTGCTTGCTCCAGCACCTTGCTGTCGCCCAGACGGTTGATGCCAATCATTGTATTGAGCGTGTTGTATAGAAAATGAGGTTCAATCTGGGATTGCAGCGCCTTATACTCTGCGGATTGCTTGCTCAGAACTGCCCTATATTCACGATTCAACAGGTTGTTCACTTCGCTGAGCATCAAGTTGAAGGAGCTGCCAAGGATGGCGATCTCATCTCTTCCCCTCACTGGGACACGTACATTGAAATTGCCGGTCTCTACCTTGGCCATCACATTCACCATTTTTCGCAGGGGCTTCATCATACGTTGTGACAGAAGCGCCACCAGAAGTACAGAGAAAATCGAGACTAGAACATACACCCCTGTAACTGTGGCCTGCATAACATTAATTCTGTTGATATATTCCGTCTCAGAGACCATAGCCACCATGTTCCAATCCGTCTTCTCAATATGCTGGGTTGTTACACTGTACACCTCGCCGTGATCATCAATTTTGGAGGAATTGCTTTTGTTGCGGAGTTCTTTTAGCATCGTGTCCGATAACGGCTTGTTGGAATAGATCACATTGCCTTGCTCGTCGATAACGGACATAATCGAAGACACATTCAGTTTGATTTTATCCAGTATGACAGACAGCACCCGAGTATCCGCATCCGCCTTAACAACGGCGATTGGCTGTCTTGTATCCAGATCCTTGACCAACTTCACTATAGAAAAAACTTTATCTGCGGCCGGATCTGTCAGATAGTCCTGCTTATGCGAGCTGATGAATACCGTCTTGCCTTCGGCTGCTAACGCTTGTTTGTACCAGGTCTGTTCCGTAAAGGGATAGTCGCTGACCAGCCCACTATTGTTGGTGTACACGGCGAACACGGTCTTTGGAATGAAGCACACTAGCGTCCCTGTTATATCCTTACGCAAATTCTGTGTGTAATTGGGCAGGGTCGTGTTCATCGTTCTTGTGGCTTGCAGCTGCTCTAAGAGAGATACCGTCTTTCCGCTGTCAATCTTCCGAAAAGTGTTAAAAGCATCCATAATGGAATCATTCAGATAAGGCACCACGACGAGTCGCTCCAGATCCTCGATGTACGTGTTCAGGTTAATGAGCGCAGATGAAATCGTAGCCTGCGTGGCGAAATTTATATCATGGGTCATATTCTTGTTATAATAAGAGGGTACGAATAACACGAAGGCTAATGCTGGTATAAGTAGTCCAATTAGCGAGATACCGATCATTTTGAAGCGGACACCGAGGCGGGGTTTCAGGGTTGGTCTCATCGTTGCACCCTCTCCGGCTGGTGATTACTCAGTTGCAGATTTATCCAATTAGTCCTCATCTTGTTTTTCCTCCTTCATCCAGCTTGCCCACCAGGGACAGGGCTCTATTCCAGCATTATAGCAAAATAGTCATGATACTTAGGTCAGAATCTACTTCAGAAGAAACTAAACAACCGTCCCCCGGTAGACTCCGGGAGACGGCCAAAGCGTAGTAATGACATTCTAGTCCTATCCTACTCGAAGGAGTTATTGCGTCGGTCCGTATACCTCAAATTCCCAAATTGAATACCCATAGATCGTAGCTCGGACAGTCCCGTACATACGAACATAACGTGCTTCCACTTCGTTAAAAGTAATCCTCTCTAAACCACCTTTGCCGTTAGTGGTGCTATAAACGTCGCTCCAATTTGCCTCCTGGTTTGGAGCATCGGCTACCTGTATGCGATAACTTTTACCGTACGCGGCTTCCCAGTACAACCTGACTTCATTGATCTTTTTAGTTTCTCCGAGATCCACATAAATCCAGCCTGGGTCCACCCCGCGCTTTGAACCAAAGCGGGTTGTTAAGTTTCCATCGGTCACATACGGTGCGGTGTTCTCAATTCCATCATTGGATGAAGCTACCGCTGGGCGATGGAGCGCCAAATTAATTAAGGGAAGCGGCTCAGTATTCTGAACCGGCTTAATCGTAACTCCGCTGTAATGCTCTTTATTTAGGAAATTCATCTCTTGTAGCGTACGAGCAGGAGTGTTGCTACCAGGCATGTAGACGTTCTCAAACGTCAGATCAGTAATCATGGCTCCTTCCAATCCTTTAATCTTGGCAAAGCTTTCCCCTGCGTCACGGACCTTAATATCTTTTACTGTGACTCCTCGAATGGGTCCCACTCCATGGTTGCCACCATTAACCGTGAACAGGGTCATCCAGGCACTATTGTCTTCGTTACTTCCACTGATGTCCTCGACATCCATTGATTCAAACCTCACATCACTAACGATTCCGGTCCCATATTTATGATGAATAGCGAAGCCCACTGCGGCTTTGTAAACGACTCCGTTTCTGAATACAATATTAGATTGATCTTGCATAACTCCTTGACCAATCTTATAACCATAACATAACGTCCACGCTATCGTATCCTTGAATAACACGTTTTGAACCGGTTCTGGATTCCCCGGCCAAGGTACTTTACCTGAAGCGATGTCTGTGTCCGCTTTCCAGGCTTTCGTAGAAAATGGATCATCCAAGGAAATACCGATCGCATTTTGTACAACTACATCCTGGGATTCGCAAATATCAATGCCGTCATTCTCGCCCATTCCCAGACTATTGAACAATTTCAAATTTGTGAAGGTCAGATCGTTAGAGCGCACCGTAACAACGGCCCAGCCAGATGATTCCCGTATAAGGATACCATCCATGACAAAATTGGAAGTGGCAATGGGAACAACCAGATTATTGATCATTCCTTTACCATTGCTAGTCTTATCATCGTGCAAGGCTTGCCCGTTGCCATCAATCGTACCCCGTCCATATATCCGAATATTTTCGGATTGAAATGCAGTTGAGATCCACCAGGTAGCCGGCCTTCCCATGGAATCCTTAAACCAGTGCTCCGTATAATCAACTGTCTTTCCTGTACCGATGAACGTTGCTCCAGGCTCCATATAGACAGCAGTATTACTTTTTAATACCAGATTACCAATATAATAAGTTCCGGCCGGTACATAGACAATGCCCTGTTTACCGCCTCCTTGAAGGGTTCCGTATTGGCTGGCATCATTAATTGCTTGCTGAATGGAAGCCGTTCTCGTGCTTACTCCGGTTGCTGGTGTGCCTGAGGACACCACATGATATGGAGCGGATGTAACATTAAAAATGCCTTCTCCGTTTGAGGCGGGAACATCCTTCTCCATCGGATCTGCAGTGATAACCATGCGTGTTTGGCGATTATTCATTGTCACGATCAGGTATTCGTCAGATTGTGTTGTGAAGGTTATCGTCCTTCCCTCTATCTTTTCAGCTTGTATACCGAGCTTCTTTGGACTTATAGAATATTCATGTACTTTATCGGTATTTAAAATCGTTAACTCATACGTAACAGGCCCTTCCGACATGGAAAAATGAGCATAGTCGTAATCACTAAATCCTTTGACAACCGGCACAACGACCCCGTTTGCTTTTAGCATATAATTAGCCGAGTTAGTATAGCGCACTGATGGTTGATAAGTGTGAATCGTTGCTGGTGCCAAGTGAGTTTCTTCCGCATTTTCTACTCCAGATTGGGCGTTCGAGGTAAGTGTAAAAATGGTAGCAACTAGCATCACCCCCAGAGTAGAGCATAAAAATTTTCTAAACATTGTCATCACATTTGCCTCCTTTAATTTTTTGAAAGCCCTTTCAAATTAAGTTGGACTGAAATTGCAGTCCCGCCGGCATGCAATTTCTCCCAGCACAACCATTATAAACTGCATCTATAAATCGAATAATGAGGGTAACTCCACAAAAAGGGCAGATTTCACACATTAATTATGTGAGCATCTGCCCTGAAAGGGAATCATTGATTAACACCATATGTCCTTTTATAAAGATCAAACTGACCACGTATCTTCTTGCTCTTTCAAGTCATCATAACTATCCGTGGTAATGTACTTAGTCCAAAGCGAACAAAAGCATAATGAGATTGATACAAATTGATATCTGGGTCTAGGTCTCTATCCGTCCAACCGACTCTATTTTTAAAACTGTCTGGGCCAACCTTCATTGGTTCACCTTTCACATGATGATGAGGTCCAAGCAAGTTTCTACAACTGCTGGTCAGCTCCAGCTCAATCAGATTCTCTCCTTGTTGGAGATATTCTGAAATATCTGCTTCATAGGGTTCCCATAAAAAGGTACGAACTTCTTGTCCGTTAATTGATAATCTTGTGACAATCGCATTCGGATGTGAGCCGAATTGCCATACCCGTGAAACACTGTCTTCAAAATGTATTGCAACCTTCTGCAAGAGTTGAATACTGCCTGCAAAGAACGGTAATCCCTGACAACCTAGATCAGTTATCAAGGAATATTGATGAGGGAGTTCTTCAAGTATAAATGGACCATCTGTATATATAACACCATGCTCGCCATTTTTATAAGGAGATTCCGATTTCACTGCAAAATGTCCAACTAGATACACGCTTTCAAGTTCCGTATCGAATTTCAGCTTATTTCCCTCAGACTCAAAACTTTGAGCACGTTCAATAGCTGCATACGTTTCAGCAGAATTCCAAAAATCCAATGTTAACCTGATGGTATTTCGACCATGCTGAAGGAACCCACTTAGATCAATTTTCTTGAAGGATACATCTCTCCACCAATCACAGCTATGAGATGCTATCTTACTGTCATTAATAAGAATTTGCGCTTTCTCTGGATTTTCCATCACCAGATGCATTTCCCGCACGAGCGCAGGATCAAAGGCGATCTGAAATTCGAATTCCAATTCGACTTGAACAGGATATCCTATCTGAAGCAGTTCTTCTTGAATAAAAATAATAGGCTTAGGTTCCGACCAATCACCATTCTCCAGCCTGTACCTGCAAGTGTCCATCGTCAAGCTATTGTGATCGATATGGTCAATTTCCCATAACTCACTTAGTTCCTGAATGAACCTAGCTGAATTGTCTGTTTGGAGTAGAGTTACCTCATCCGTTTCCAGTTGACCTTTCGTCGGAACTAGTTTGATAACATAGGATTGGGTAGGATACAGAGTCATGTTCAATTTGACGCCGTTACCTACCCTGGTATAGTTAAGTGGCCTGATATCACCACTCTCCAAATCAATTAGGGACACTATACCCCTTCGAGGGAGAGTCACCTCTACATCTGGATAACACTTTTCTCCGGAATTCACCAGGTAATAGAGATAGGAATTTTCTAACTTAAGCGTCTGGATATTGACCATGTCCGATACGATAGGTAGTCCTTCCCTGTCAACGATAGCGATCGATGGAGAAACGGTTCTGGAAACAGATTCTACCAAGGCGTTGCGATTCCAATCGGGTTTTACTGCACCATTCACTAAACGACGGATTTCTTCACCCGGTTGTCCATTGATGAGGAACGGAACGGGTTCCAATACAACTAAGCTTCCTCCATGAAATACAAACTGATGGAGCAATTTCACCGTCATCTCGCTTAAGGTCACACTCGGTGGAACGACAACAACTCGGTAACCTATCTCTCCTACAACAAAAAGATTCCCCTCTACTCTGCCATGACGTTCAATAATTCCCTCGCTTCCATAATCATGCTCGATAAACGATTGGCACAACCAGCGAGAAAGCTGTGCAAATGATTCATGATATTGCTCAACCTGTGATGAGTTAGAACCCTCCAATTCCACCCAAGCTGTTCGAATGGGATGAAGCAGTAATACCTCAGCTTGCCGTACTCCTTCAACAAGGAGCATGGACAAACGGGCAAAGTAATCATTAAAGTGATAATAGTACCTCCACCAAGGCTGCTGATAAAACAAAGATGGTGGATAATCCCGTTTACGAAGTCCCCTCAGCGTATAAGCTTGCAAGTGTTGACACATTAGATTCATTCCATGAACAAATTGCCATTCCCCGATCCGCTTTAAATCCTGAAAGCTGACATTCCAACCGGAACAGCCGTAACTCTCCGTGATGGCTTGCTTTTTGCCCAACTGGCGAACAACGGAGCTAACTTGCTTAGGAACAACCGGCTCTTCACTCACAGAACGTCCAAGCCAGTCACAACCGGGGATTTGCAAATATTCATAGAAGAGCAGTGGATCGCCCACTGAAGTCGCTTGACTCATAAGGGTTTGCTCGTCTACAACATGACCCGTAGCTAACCATCCCCTTTGCGCGCACCACTCTCCAATTTGCTTGGCGTAGGACTCAGTAAACAAGGTGGTGACACATGACCAATAATCATACCTGACCCTGCGGCAGTCCTTCGTTTCCAAGAACAGAGCTGGAAGTACCTTACGTAGCGAATACCCGTGCTGGTTCTGAAAGGCATCTTCGAGTTCTAACGACCACGGAAGATCTCCGCGTCCAAACTGCGGTTCATCCGTGAATATTCCTTTCAACACAGAGCCGAATTGTTCACCGAACTCCGCCCAGTAAGCATTATAGGTGGAATCAATGAACGCAGCTACAGCCTTTTTGCTTAACGTGTCGATATAATAAGGATTCAACTCGTAATATACTCGAAAGTCAGGTTTGCGTGTGTCGCCAGTAGTAAGCAGATGCAATTCTTCCTCAGACTGGACATAGGAGGCAATTGTCACTCTATTCCCCCGATTAAAAGGAGCCCATTCATAAGCTAACCGCTTCTGTTGATAAGCCACTCCAAGTGCAGGCACCTTTCCGTCAGCAAAACCACTAGGCCAGCCATTTTCATCATAGAGCCATGTTTCCATCCCAAGTTCCTGACTTTTCTTGATGCAGATCTGTATAGCCTCCATCCACTCTTTGCCCATGTAAGGAACAGTAAGGCCTCCCCTGGCATGTATAAAAAAACCACCGATTCCCGCACTATGCATTTCTTCGATCTGCCGTACGAGTTCATTGTGATCTAGATCGTCATTCCAGGACCAAAATGGCACCGTACGATAATCAGCAGGAGGATGTTGTAGGAGATCCCATATGGTCATTGTCTTATTCCCTCCTGTTAACCCTTCAGACATAACTGGATCAAATCATCAATATGGGCTGTTGCGAGACATTCAATCGTGTCTGCTGCACCATAATAAATCTTAACCTCACCATCATCTTCGAGTACCATTCCGCCTGGGAAGATGACATTGTTACGGAATCCTCCTTCAATCTCATAGCTAGCTTCTGGAGTCAGCAGCGGATTCTGATACATGCCGATTATTTTTTTGGGATTCTCCAAATCAAGCAACATTAAGCCTGCTGTATACCGTTTCTGCCACGACGTTTCCCATCCGTTCTTGCCTCTTGTAGGGTCAATATCAACGGCATGAAATGTAGTAAGCCATCCCTGCTCTGTCTTGATGGGGGGAGCTGCAGGACCGATCTTATCATTGGCAAACGGTACATCTTCAACAGCAAGCAGCAAGTCAGAATTTCCCCAGTACCTCAAGTCTGGAGATTCAGAAATCCACATGTCGAATCGGTCGATTCCCCCGCGACTGTAGACTGTAAAAGGCCGTTCAAGCCGCATAAATTTCCCGCCAATTTTCTCCGGAAATAGTACCATATTTCGCAAATCCGGTGTCGACAAGCTCAAAATCTCAAACTCTTCAAAATCGTCGGTAACGGCCACACCACCGCGGATGCCATGCTGTGTGTCTACGGCAAAACACATATAGCAGCGTCCGTCAATTACGGTAAGCCTTGGGTCATAGGCACGGATAATTTCTTGGTCATGTAGCTTAAAACACGGCTTCGGTTGCACCTCCCAATGAATTCCGTCATCGCTGAAGGCAACACCAAGATCTGTTGTATGATGAGCCTCAATCGTCTGCTGCTCCAAAGACCCATAGTCGTTTCGAAAAACCATCACATATTTTCCATTGAATTTCGTTACGCCTGCATTGAATACAAGTGCAGTGGGATATGGGACGCGAGAAGCATCTAGAATCGGGTTATTCAGATAACGTTTAATTACAGAACTTGATGTCAGTTTTCCAATATAAGGTGAATTCATTTCCATTCCTCCTGATGATGTTAAGAATACCACTAGCCCTTTAAGGAGCCCGCAGTCATTTGCATAAAGGATTTGTTAGCAAAAATATAAGCAATAAGGATCGGGAGAATGGACAGACACGCCCCCGCCATCATGAAGTGTGTCTGTGAAGCAGCGGCGATTCCGTACTTCAAATTGGCTAGTCCGACGGTCAATGTCTGCAGTTCGGGTTTACTGAGCGTAAACACAAATGGAATCAGGTATTCGTTCCACGCTCCCCGGAAGGCAAACAAGGCACACACACCGAGCCCAGGCGTAAGCAGCGGAATAATGATTCTCCAGAATGTTCTGCCCGGAGAGCACCCATCGATGCGTGCAGCCTCATCAAGCTCTTTAGGAATTCCGTTCATGAAGCTGAGCAGGATAAAGAATGCCGAAGCATGTGTGCTGATCAGAATCAGAATTACGCCCCACAGCGTATTATGCAGATGAAGTTTAATCATCAGCTCGAATTGAGGTCGAAGAACGACTGCTCCGATCGCTACAAACATAGTAAATGCCTGGATGCTGACGTATAGTTTTTTGCCAATAAAGTCCATTCTGTTCACGACATAGGCTGCCATGGATGAGACGATTAATGTTCCTATGGTTGACGCTACGGCAACAAATACACTATTTAGTGTGTATGTTGAAAAATTCGCCTGTTTCCATGCTTCGATATAGTTGGTGAACTGCCAAATAGCTGGCAGAAAAGTCGCTCCGGCAGTAAGTTCGGCATTCGTTTTAAAGGAACCAAGCAGGGTGATAATTATAGGAAACAGCGTTAGAAATGCTACTATTAACAGAAACGCCCACAGTACGGTATTCCATGCAATTCTCATGAACGTTCCTCCCTTATTCGTTATGACTCATCCGTTTTGATCCATAAAAGTAAAGTATCGTGATGATGCCAACAATAACAGCTGTGACAAAAGCGACAGCACTACCATAGCCAAATTCTTGAATTTGTGTAGATGCCGTGGAACCCGCAGGCGGGAAAAATAATTTATATACATATAAGAACATGACATTGGTTTTTCCAATTGGCCCGCCATCAGTCATCACCATAATACTCTCATAACCTTTTAGCGCATTAATGATGGCTAGCATAATGATCATTTGCATGACAGGGCCCAGCATTGGAATGGTAATGTAACGAAATTGTTGGAATTTGTTTGCCCCATCCAGAGCAGAACTCTCGTACACATCTTCGGGAATATTTTGTAGCCCTGCTAGAAACAAAAGCATATAATTGCCTACCGCCCCCCATACAGCAACGAGGATGATCGTCAGCATGGCATAATCAACGCCCAGCCAATCTATAGCACTGCCGATCAATTTATATTTCAGAAGGAACTGATTGAGGATGCCATTATACGAGTTGAAAATGGTGAAAAATACGACCGCCATAACCGCTGTACTAATGATCGTAGGCATAAATATAATAGCTCTCAGCAGATTTCTCCCTTTAATTTTCCAATTCAGGATGACGGCCAATATCAGAGCGAGCGGTATCGATAGCAGGAGCTTGCCTCCAGCATAAACGAACGTGTTGGATACTGAATCCCAAAACTGATGATCTGTCATTACGCGTTCTAGATTTACCAGTCCTACAAATCGTGCAGTCCCAAACCCTTTGTAATCGTAGAACATATATCTCATGGCCCACATAATCGGGTAGATGCCCAGAACAATGGTAAGAATATAGCTTGGCAAAAGAAAGCTGTATGAAAAAGCTAGATTCTTTGCTTTATTCATATCCTCTCAACTCCTTGCAATCTCTGTAAGATTTAATGAAAGGATGGAGCGTGCCCCACCCTTTTTAAACACCTCTATTTTATTTTACGTATTTTCCTGCAAGTTCCGCTGGATCGAAATCTGCAATAGGCTCGGCCTTCGCTTCTCCACTCGCAATTGCTGTATCCAAAGCAGCGTTATAACGAGTATTCAAATCGTTGATAATGGTATCCAGATTACCTCCGCTTAGAATGTACTTGACGAAGGCATCGTCAGATTTCATACCGTGTACCGGCACTGTAGGGTAGACCGGCCAGACACCGTCGTACTTGTTCGGCAGGAAACCTTCTATGCCTTTAACTTCCGGTTTCGCTGCAACAGCACTTACTGAAGGGACCATGGATATGCCAAAGCCTTTCTCTTGATATTGTTGAAGAACAGATTCATTATACATATACTCCAGGAACTTCCAGGCTGCTTCCTTATTTTCGGTCTCTGAACTTATTGCCAACCATTGGCCCCCTAAGAACCCAGAAGCACCATTGAAATTTCCGTCAATGGATGGTGCAGGTGCTGCAGCCCAATCAATTTTAGCTGGAAATTGAGATTGGTAGACTCCCGCTTCAGCAGAAAAGGATAAGTACATCCCGATTTTCCCTTCAGCGAATTGGGCGCGCAATGGGTCGATATCAAGCGATTCGACACCGGGCAACATACTTCCATCATCCTTGATTTGCTTAAATGCTTCCATGATGGGTTTAAAGCCACTATAGTCATATCGAGCTGTCTTAAAATCATAACCATATCCGCCGTAACCACTTACTTCTGCAATAACACGGGCAGATCGGCCCAAGGCACTGGAAGGATTTTTAAAATTCTGTGCGAAACCGTAGGCTCCGTTTGATTTACCCACTTGCGTAATTTTCTTGGCTGCCTCAACCAACTCATTCAGTGTAGTCGGAGGTTGTTCAATACCTGCTTTGGCGAAAAGCTCTTTGTTGTAAATCAGACGCATCGTTGTCCCATAGTTCGGCAAGCTATAGCGTTTTCCATCGAAGCTGTTCAGATCCTCCATGACAGGAAATGTATCTTTCATTTTATCTGTGAGAAACTCGTCAATTGGAGCTAGGAATCCTTTTTTATAGAAGGTCTGTATGGTGTTTTCTTTAACACGAATGACATCCGGTGGTTCCGAGGTCTGAAAAGACATATCCAGCGCTTGATCGAAATCATCTCCCTTGATAACCAGTTCCACTTCGATGTTATCCTTATTGGTTTCATTGAATTTATCGATCGTTTCTTTCACGAACTCAGAATCATGGCGGTCTCCAGTCCAGTAGGTGATCTTGGTTTTAGCCGCTGCGCTTGCTCCTTTATCTGTGGACTTAGGGCTACTGCAAGCCGCTAGGCTTCCCGTGAGCACGATACACAGTGCAGACATAAGAAATTTCTTGTTTAATTTCATTCGTATTACCTCCCCTTTTTATCTGTTATTCTCTTTCTTCTTCATTATAGTTTCTTGTAATCGTTTACATAATGCGGTAAACCACACATCAAGGGCAGGTTTTCTTATGAATCTGTCATTAAAAAACTAGCCCTGCATCCGAAACTTTCGGAAACAAGGCTATCTTTCGAGTTATGATTGATCATAGGCCAGATCCACAGGCGGACTGATCTTCCCTGTACTATATAATTTGAATTCGGATGGTGTCATATTGGTATGCTTCTTGAAAATTTCGCTAAAATAACGTCGATGCTCATACCCCAATTCCCTAGCGATCTCCTGTACCTGATAATCATTGATTAGCATTTCTTTAGCTTTTTCCATTCTTTGATGGATTACGAATCGCTGAAATGAAATATTTAGCACTTTTTTGAACAGATTCGAAAAATATCCGGGACTTAAATTGAACTGCTTTGCACATAAATCAAGTGATAAATTTAAATGCAAGTTGGCACATATATAATCCTTCGCCTGATAGATCAACTTGGTCGTTTCATCCGAACGCTCGTGCTCAATCCACGAACACGCTTCAAGACAAAGTTCTTTTACTGTATCCCGCATAATCTGAAATGTAACCACACCTGTGCGCTTTACATGGTTCCACTGCTTCTCAAGGTTCTTCACCCGATCAGGCGGAAATTGTTCTAACATGACTCGACATATCTTGGATGACAGCTCATAACAAAGGTTTTCGACTTGTTGCGGTTTGGGAAGAGGATCTCGCTGCAATAAATCATTAAAGATCTGCTCCAGAATAAGTCGGCATTTTTCTCGATTGCCCGAGCGCAAAGCCATTAAAAACTCGTGCTCCGTGGACGCAGTATAATGAAGCAAGGTTTTCTCTTCATCGGATGTACTTGAATAACTGTTAACACCATTACCATCTGTATAAAAATGATAGGCCAGAGCACTTAAGGCTAGTTGATATGAATCCGGTAATTCATCGATAGATGTTACACAACTACCAATACCGATTGAGATGGTAGAGTTCGTGAATTGATAAATATTTAATCTGCATGCTTCAGAAATCTGCTCTGCGATTCTCATATCTTCACAATTGATCAGACAGATGAACCGATTTAACGCTTCACTAAAAACAACACCACTGCTAAAAGCTGCGATAGTTTCCTCCAAAATATTTCGAAGGCTGAATCTGATCAATTCCACTTCCCTTGAGGGTTGTGCTTTATATTTGTCCATAAAACGGTCTAGCTCCACAATAAAAAGATTGAAATTCTGAGGAGCAAGTTGAATGCCGAGTGTTTGCCATTTTTGAAAGGCTACGACAGCATTCGTCCTATGATGAACTAGCAAGGACAAATACTCCTGCTGCAATACAGGTAAGCTTTTTCTTACATGTTGCTTCAGTTCTATCGCCTTGCTCTGCTCCCGCCATTCTTCTTCGATTGCTGCCTTTGCTTTCAACACGACCTGAATGATTTCATCTATAGAGAATGGTTTCTTTACGAAATCAAATGCGCCTAATCGAATCGCTTGTCTCGTAAATGAGAAATCGGTATACGCGCTGAGAATGACAATTTTCGTAAAAGGAGCGTTTACGAGAATTTCTTGCGTCATGGCCAGCCCATCCTTTTTGGGCATCCGTATGTCTGTAAGGACAATATCCGGTTTGGTCTCTTGGATTAGGCGAATGCCTTCCTCCCCATCGAGTGCCGTACCAACCACTTCAATGTGATGTTCTTCCCAGGGCGGCTTCTGAGAAATCATATTGACTACACTTCGAATATCATCAATGATGCATAATTTAATCCGTTGGAGTTCTTCTATCATGATTCAACTTCTCCTTCTCTAATCGGAATCCAAATGTCGGTTCTCGATCCCTTGCCAGGACTGCTGTGAAGTTCGATTCGTGCTTCTTCTCCATAAAATAGGTTGAGCCGATTCACGATATTGTTCAGAGCATAACCCTTCTTGGAGACAGGCGGTTTCAACATCGCTTGACTTACCATAGCCGCATCCATGCCTGCACCGTTATCCTCAATAATCAAATGAACCCAATTGTTTTGTCTGTCCACCTGTATATGAATCTGACCTCCGAAAGTAATGTCCTTAAAGCCGTGTTGAATGCTATTTTCCACAATTGGCTGCAAGAGAATCTTTGGCAAAAGGCTGTTCAGCACAGATTTATCAAGTACAGTAACTTCAAACACAAACAGTCCTTCATAGCATTTTTGTTGAATTAAACAATACTGCTGTGCGTGCAACAATTCATCCTGCAGCGTGTTCCAATCCTTCCCCCCACTCAAGCCAAGCTGAAACATCTGGGACAAGGAGAGAATCATCTCATTGACTTCCTCATTTTCCCCTAGAACGGATTTGCAGTAAATCGTATTAAGAGTGTTATACAAAAAGTGTGGTTCCATTTGCGCAGTTAAAGCTCTCATCTCGGCCTTACGTTTTCCGGATTCGCTCAACCTTACATCATCAATGAGTCTGTTGATTTCATCCAACATGCGATTGAATTGAAAACCGACCTGAGCTACTTCATCGGACGAACGGCTGGCAAAGCGAACATTCAGGCGGTTATTCTCTACCTCGCGCATAAGTCGTTGAAGCTTGTATAGAGGATTTAGCAACAGCGCCGTCAGTTTATTGGATAAAAGGCTAGTGAACAGCAGAAAGAAAAGCATTATATAAAGGGTTGTGCGCTTTACACCGTTCATTTGTTCAAGCAGTTTATCCTTCTGTTGAATACCGAATAAACTCCAATCTTTGACAACTGTTGATCTTGTGTAATTGACTAGGTAATCCGTTTCATCAAAATTATGAAAGAAAGAGCCCATATTGCTCTCAGATACATTGTACAAGAAAGGTTTATCTTTCATTAGATTATGGCTGGATGACCATGAAGTTCGGATGACTTCCTCGCCATTGGAATCGATTACAAAATAGTCGCTGTCATCATTCGAAGAATGTTTGTTAACCAGTCCTATTAGTCCACTCTCATTTACATTCACGACAATGTATACATTTGTATTGGGGACATTCTCTTGAGTTCCCTTTGTAACAAATGAAATAGCACGCTTATTACCAGAAAAAAACTTATCAGAATGCCCTTTTATCCACTTTCCTCCATAATTCTCAATCATATCGAAATACATACTGGATTCATAAAAGGATTGTGTCTGAGAACGTCTTTGTGAAATAGGATAAAAATCTCCAATGGGCGTGGCAATAAGTATACTTTCGATTAGAGGTTCGTTGAAATAAACCTGTGAAAACACATATTGGAGCTCTGACAAATGCACATAGTAATTGGAGATATCATTACTCTGTACATCCAGCATCATATCTTTGAAGGCATAGCTAAAAGTCAGTGAACGAATGGAGTTGGAGATCCCCGTTAATTTATCATCCAGTATCTGAGTGGTTTTGTTTACGGTTTCTTGACTAGTCTCAAATGCATTTTTCTGGAGCTCTTTGGATGCAATCCAGTAGGTTGTCAGGCCTACCGCCCCAATTGCAAGCGTTATCATAGTTATGATGGATAAGCGAATTCTCTGTTTGAATGAACTGCTGTATATCAAACGATTGAATTTTTTAGTGATGTGCTCTGCCCAAAGTCGTCTCATAAATTCGGTATCAACCTCTCTTGTAAATAAAAGAAGTCTTGCTGAAATTAAACTTATCTATTTGCGAATCATTTTACATTAAAATATCAATTTAGCAATACATTCTTCATGTCAATACGGATTTATTACAAATATACTGTTCCATTCGGATCATCAATTAAACAATTCCACGCTCCGGTTTAATATGTTTCAATTCTTTTGCTGCCAAGAAGAAAAAATTTATATCAACTTAAATTTATTTGACTCGCCGATATAATCATTTTACTACTAAGGGGGGCTGAGGTTTTGCCGATCAGGGAGATTTTTTGTTTAGTTCGTTTCACGCACTCAATTGGCTTAAGCCATAACAAAAAAGCCGCTATATAGCGACTTCCAATGGAATCATGTTCTTGTCCCTCGACACTTCCCTTAAATCATCGTCTGTCTAAATGATCCTTCTATTTTTGGTCAACGTTGTTAGCCTTATGAATACCACATCATACGTTGGTTTAAATCACTTTAATTGTTTTAAATATTGCTCCATTACTTGTAACCACACTCTTAATTGACTCAAATTTTCTACTGAATGAGAGCCATATGGAAACAATTCAAATTGATATAGCTCTGGACTTCCAAATACATGACTAAAATTAACTTCAATTTGGTCTTTCGTAAAATTTAAACATTCATAGTAGCTCGTAATTTCTGCTTCACTATATTCATCTGGGCAGATGTAGTCGATTGCCTGTATGATTTGCTCATAATTATAATCTTCGGCTTTTACTTCAAATATGACCATATCTTCATGTGAAAACTCACGAAACATGGTTGCCACCTACCCTAATCATTTTTTGGTGAACGTTGCTGCCTTAATGGGGGTTAGTCATAGAAGAAGAGTTGTACGAAATAGCATATCAAAATCGGTAGCCTGTTTGTAATTTATAATAGCGAGGTTACGAACTTCACCTCCGGAAAACGGCTGTCCGGTCCTTTCATTAAGATTCCGCCTTGATTCTTTAGATACATATCGAAGAAATCCAGCATATAGGCATTGATCACGGAGTTCGCTCTTTCTGGCACAATCTTTCCTGTAATGCCCAGCATATTGAAAACCGGAGAAATGAACTGTACATCGGTAAAATTCAAATGCTCTGTATTTTCGATATAGAGGATTTGTCCTCCTTCGTCGACCGTTTCGCGCATCCGTTCAAGCTCCAACTTTTTATCTTCCGTTACTTGATCATTCCACTCTCTTGTTGAGCCCCTACGGTTAAGCTCTGCATCTGTATAGACCCGGTTATTTATCACCCTGTTTAATTCTTCGAAATAGCTTTCAGAGTTGATGAACAAAAACGGCTTTCGCAGATCCTCGCTTTCACGCAGTCGATACAGCCCTCCATCCAAGTCTATTCCGACCCTGATTCGTGGATCGTAAGAAGCGTCGTAGGCCGTCGCTCCGCCGATAGAATGACCGAACACCCCGATATGACCGAGATCAATCCTCCCTTTTAAAGGACTTGGAATCTGTCCCGATTGGATGAGCTCGAATTGGTCCAGCGTAAACGCCACATCGGCGGTTAACACTTTTCCCAACTTGTCGCGATTTTCTCTTCCCGTTCGGTAATCATCGTCGGGAGAGAATAAGTCGTTGGTTGTGCTGGTCGTGATTCGACCGTCCGGAAACTCGGTTGCAACTGTATTGTAGATGTGATCGATCACTGCCACGATATATCCGTGACTCGCGAGATTCTCAGCTTGCGACGTATGGAGGAACCTGGACGAGCCAAAGCCGGGATTTGCAAGGATCAGCGGATATGAAGTCTGTGCCGAGGAGACTTCGGCCCCCGAATAAGCATGACTGGATACGTACTTCAAGTGCTGAAGAGTAAACTCAGGAAGGCCATAGTTCGCGGCCATATAACGTAAAATTGGAGTATCGGGAATAAAGGGAGCGTACTTGCTGGTGCCAACTTTAACCGGATACCATACCTGAACCATCAACTCTCTCTTACCCTCTCTGGCTTCGTCGAAAATCTCTTCCCTATTAGTATCCACGAGATGAAAAGTTTGCGTTCCTACCTTAAATTCGCCTGTAGGTTCAGGTAGATTAAATACTGGAAAAGCATACATGAGACCCGCTGTTACGACCAGCATTATCGCTATAACGGTATAAGCTGAACCCAACAAGAATCGCGGGATTTTTTTGGGGCCGTTTTTTCTAAAATAGCTATAACCTGAAATGGCTAAAAAAAAGATCGTTATGCAATATGAGAAAAATAGTTGAACTCTGTATCCTTCCACCGTCCAATGAATGACCAATAAAAGAGTGGCGATTCCGCTTGCAATGAATACCTTACGCCGTCCTTTCTTTAATAGGAATGTTAATGCAAACAAGCCGATGTTTGACAACAAAAGCAACAGTTCAAACAGCCTCATCTCGATTCTCCTTTTAAAAATTTTCTATTTTCGTTTGTTCCAATATTATCCTGCCAGGATGGCCTTAGCTATCGATTCCACTTACATCCACCTTACAATTTTGTAATTCTACCTTGTAACTGTGCTCATCTTTGGATAGGAACTTAGTTACTTAAATCAAAAAAAGCCGCTATAATTAGCGGCTTTGAATGTAATAATGCTCTTGTCCTGCGACAAGCATACACAGGATAGTCCATACCTTTTTCTCTTCAATATACTTATACACAATTCGGAAATCATGCAATCAACGGCTCCATCCCATTAAAATGTATGAATTATTGCTACAAAATTGCTTTTTTGAGCCTGAATAGTGGAGGAGAACTATCAAAATCTATCCGAAGTATTGAAGAATTAACTGGTATATTGCTACGGAAAGTCCTAAAATACTCGCTTTCATTTTAGATGGATGATATCTTTTGCTGCGAAACAAGTACAGAAAGATCACTATAAATCCTAAGGGAATCCACAGCTGAAAGACACCTTCTGTTGTATAACGAGAAAAAATTGGAATAATGGAAGTACTGATCAAAAAGTAAAAGAAAACTGTAAAACGTCTTGTTTCTAATTGCTTGCTCCACCTTACTAAAAAGAAAAAAATAATGATTCCGACAATTGTAATGTATAAAGGGGGGAGAAGAATAGAAACATCCCCAAATTTGAATTCCATTTTGCATTGCCCTCCTCTTTTAAATCATCACCACTTTTTGTTCCGGATTGGGAAGCATGTACATTATATGTTATAATCGAAAGGTTAATTTTACCAAAAGTAAAGAGGGATGTAAAAACACATTGTAGGGTTTATAGTTTTCGCTTAAGATTTTAGCTGTATTATGGAACTATTCCAAACAGGTGGTTCCATGCAAAAAACCAATAGATATATAGAGGTACTTAATAGATCGCGGAGCAGATATCCATGTCACTGATTTAAGAGGTAAATCTCCCATTGATGTGGCGACAAGCTATAAACCAGACAAGATCATCCAATTTTCAGAAGAATATCAGCTATTACATCGTGACTAGGAGGACCTCATATCATGAAAAGGATCACCAAACGTACATTTCTAATCACTACTCTAACAGCGTTCCTTACTATTTCCTTAGCCCCTGTCCCCACTCTCGCTTCTGATTACAAGCAACTTCCAAAGCCAGAGTGGACCTATGACGTACCTACCGATACGACAACCCAAATACATAGTAAGAACTATTATTTCACAGGAAATATCGTCTACCCTATCGTGTCAGAACAGACTAACTCTCAAACTGCATATACATTCTTGTATCAGTCAGATCGCTCTACCGGCAAAACTAAATCCGTACACTCCTTATTAGCGATAGACGACAAAACTGGAAAACAGAAGTGGATTCATAAATCGCCTATGCTCTACAATTCGTTTGAAATAGATCAGAGCGGTGACGTCTACTACTTCGATGAGGTAAATTCCGGTAACAAGAAGGTATACCAGTTGATCTCTCTGGATTCAAATAACAAGCCACGCTGGGTCAAAACATTCAAAGAGCACTTTCAATTCAATGTCCTAGAAGATGGGCGCATAGCCGTGGTTACTTTCACAAAAGACACCAGTGTGATTACTCTTTATACAAAGGAAGGCAAGCCGCTTATCAAAAGGGAGTTTCCTGGCCACGTACGACATATTCAGAGGAACTACGTCGGATTGTTAAATTCTGATGCTCCGAGAAACACGACGACAATTGATATTTACTCCATTCCTACAGGAAAGAAGATTATTTCCGCTGTCCAACCGCAGGATCACGTCAATATTGTGCATGCTGACTTTGAAGTTCTAAGTGGCGGAACTGTGATTGTTCCCATTTACGATGCAAAGATGGAAGTGGAAACCTTGCACGGCTACAAGCCTAACGGGGAACAAAAATGGATCAGACCATTGCCTAAGCCAGCACAGGATGCCGTTTTCGGTACAACGTATGCGCATAATATGTACGATTCTTTTTACGTATCCTTAGGAAATAACTTTCTGATTCAAGAGAAAAATAAGCTTAGTCTGTACAATACTAACAATCAATTGATTGCGACCAAGACGTTTACTGATTTACCTGCACAAGGACTGTTACAACGACTAAATGATCAGAGCATTGTCTTCGGAGCCGTCGACAAAACACAAGCTTGGTATGATTCATCTAAACCGGAGCCTAAGAAAGCCGCCTACTATATTCTGGACTCTAATACACTAAAAATAAAAAACTCTTTTGTAATCGATGACGCACTTTTTCACCAAGCCGATGTTCGTTTTCACGATGCAAATACATTCTATATCCACATGAGTGAAACCATTGCCAAATACGTTCTAGAGTAGCATATGTAGGCTGGAGTAATCCCCCATTATAACGATTTATGCCTAGCCCCTCTCCAGGAGCGAAGTCATACATCGTTTCTTTTTTTATCAAATGAGCAGCCTGCAGAACTGCAGACTGCTCATTAGTTTTATTGAGATGTCGTTTCCTGTTAGCTTACTGAAACAACCTTATTTTTCTCTTGTAGGGCCCACGTAATCTTAGATTCATTTCCCACTAGAGTTATCATCCTATCCTAGATCTTAAATGTTTTTCTTTATCCAAGAACGCAACTTATCAGCATAGAAATCGCGTTCATCTGGATCGGATGGAGAACCCTTTGACAGATAAAGTTGATCATTCACATATCTAGGGTAAACATGGAGATGAGAATG
This sequence comes from Paenibacillus sp. MDV22-iso6, assembly GCF_058408365.1. NCBI lineage: Bacteria > Bacillati > Bacillota > Bacilli > Caryophanales > Paenibacillaceae > Paenibacillus > Paenibacillus sp. MDV22-iso6. Next base: position 1,218,213 of record NZ_JBZVDZ010000001.1, read on the forward strand.
CCACACGTCTTGATTGCCAGCGGGCTCATTATGTTGCCGCGTAGAAATCCCTTCACATCCATATGTACTTTTCATTGCAAGTGCTGTAAGCTGAGCCGCGCGGTGAATTTCACCAGCGTAATCCGCTGGGAGATCAAAGATGTTCTCGAAATGTTGATTAGGAACAACAAGAACATGTCCTTTATTGTTTGGCCACCATTTGCTCGCTATAAAAGCCGTTACCTTTTCATTCTGATAGATGATATCCCTTTGTTTTGTCCCCTGGTTAGGTCGCTCGATACCCCAAACACGACAAAATGGACATTCGTAACCTTCGGGCTTATGTGAAAATGATGCTGTCATCCTCCTCATTCAACTCCTTTCATATTTTTCCAAACAGCCATTATACGCAGGCAACTTTTGTTCGTTGCGTTATCCTCAACATCGGTAATCAAACTGAGCTCGCTTTTATTGCGGTATGCCCGGCTCATTTGATCACCACTCCTGAATATATCCACCTTATCAAGTCTTGCCAGTAAGTTGGCAAGGCTTTTTTGTCTTGAACGTACCATAGTTGTATCCCTTTGCTTATGTAATCTTTAGATTTTCTTCAGAATTATGCTTATTAATTCCTTAGTTTTTTTCATTATGATTTCTATATCGACAAGAGAGGAGGCAAAAAAATGATCAGTAATACGATCTTAGAGCTACTACATCAGTATGGATATCTGATTTTTTATTTTGCCTTCTCATTAGGGCCATTTGGCATTCCAATTCCGAATGAGATCACGATTATCAGTGGTGCTATTTTGAGTCACACGGGTGTTATCAGCTCATGTATCACATACTTCTGCATTTTAACAGGACTTTTGACTGCCATTACCTTTGCTTATTTTGCAGGGAAGTTATTTGGGCCCAAGATAAAACACAAATTTCAACATAATAAACACTTCGTTAAGGCTGAACTGATTCTGAATAAGAGTGGCAATTGGGCGATGTGCATCGGTTTATTCATTCCAATCGTGCGATATGTACTCCCTCTGGTCATTGGACTGAGCGGTGTTCAGTATCGGAAATTTGCTCTCATTTCATATTCCAGTGCTTTGCTTTGGACCATAACGTATTTTACAGCGGGAATCTACTTCGGTGCTCCCATTCTATCAATGCTTCATTTATTAAAATTTTGATCGATTTTGATAACATACCATCACGTATACGGAGGAACCACAAACAATGAATTCCAATGAACCTATTTTATTTCTGAAAAGCTTTCTTCAAAGCCCAAAACATGTTGGCAGCATCATACCCAGTTCCCGGTTTCTCGCTAACAAAATGGTGAACCAAGCGCCTTGGCTTGACGTAAAAGCAGTCGCCGAACTCGGATCGGGCACAGGTGCCATCACTCGTTATATTCATCAACAGGCACAAGATTCGACCCAAGTGTTATTGTTTGAGATGAACGAGACGATGAGGAATAATCTAAAGACTGAATACCCTTCATTCCCCTGTTATCCAGATGCCTCTCGATTAGTGGAATCCATGAAGCAAGAGGGCGTTGAGCAACTGGACTGTGTATTTAGCGGGTTGCCTTTCTTCAACTTTGAGTCTGAATTGAGGAATACGTTGGTAGACCAGATCCATAAGGCGCTCAAACCCGAGGGGTTATTTATCGCCTTTCAATATTCGCTTCAAATGAAAAAAACACTATCCGAAAAGTTTATCATCGAAAAGATAGAATTAGTGCCCTTGAATGTCCCTCCTGCCTTCGTTTATGTCTGTCGCAAAAAGGAAACAATTTAAACAACTCAGGCTATGGTTTACACTGATATTATCCTCTTTATAAGGATTTAAAATTTTATTTAAAACAGTCTAAAAGGAGTGTTGGATTGTGAGTACCGTTCTCATTGTTGATGATGAACCCGACATCCGTGATGTCATTCATGTCTATTTACGTAACGAAGGATATCAGGTCATTGAAGCCGCCAATGGTGAAGAAGCACTAAATATTATCAAAACTACATCGGTCCAGCTCGTTATACTGGATGTCATGATGCCCATTATGGACGGAATCAAAGCCTGCTTCAAAATAAGAGAAGTATCAACCTCTCCCATTATTATGCTATCCGCCAAAGAAGAGGACATAGATAAAATTACAGGCCTGACTACCGGGGCTGACGATTACATGGTCAAACCGTTTAATCCGTTAGAATTACTAGCTCGCGTTAAGGCTCAGCTACGACGCCAAACACTGATTGGCAAAGCAGAATTCAATTCACTTATCCTGATCAAGGACCTTGTCATTGATACAAGTAAACATTCCGTGAAGTTAAAGGAGAATGACATTCCACTAACTCCACTGGAGTTTTCCATTCTGGTGCTGCTTGCAAGCCATCCTGGACAAGTATTTAGCTCCGAAAAGATCTACGAAACCGTATGGAAAGAACCTTACGGGTATTCGGATAATACAGTTATGGTCCATATTCGCAATCTGCGAGAGAAACTGGAAGTGAATCCACGAGAACCTCAGTATATTAAAACGGTATGGGGAGTGGGTTATAAACTTGATTAGACGATCTAACCCTTCTCATCGAACTCGAAAGAAGAAAATACAGATTAACATTTTGATCCGAATTATTTTGAGCACCATTGCTGCAGCTGTCTTTAATAATATGCTCATTTACCTATCTATAGATGTTTTTAAAGCTTGGGAGCAGGCTTGGTTTCGCAATTCGCTTCCGTATGTCATTACTCCAATTTTTATATTAACTTTTATCTTAACCTTCCTATTTTTAACACGTCGAATGGTTAAAGATATTATTCATTTGGAGCAAGGATTGCAATTCATTTCAGAAGGAAATCTGGACTACCGGGTGCCCGTTAATCGACAAGATGAACTTGGGCGAGTCGCTTCCAACATTAATCACATGACTGAACAGTTGCAGCTGCAGATGGTTAAGGAGCGCGAGCTGGAGAAATCCAAGATGGACATGATCACGGGTATCTCACATGACCTGCGCACACCGCTTACCAGCATCATCGGCTATATTGAGCTTCTAAGAACAGAATCATTTCAAGACAAAGCAGAGTATGACCGCTTCATCCAAAACACCTATAACAAAGCAACGCATTTAAAGAAGCTGCTCGATGACTTATTTGAATACACACGTCTAACCTCAGTAGATACCCAATTGGATTTGAAAAAGGTTGACCTATATCAGCTATTGGACCAGTTGCTGTTTGAATTTGAACCTTTAGCTCAGGAGAATGGAATTCATATTGAGAAAGAGATTGGCGATTCCCCAATCATGGCCTGCGTGGATAGTGATAAGATTGCTCGGGCCATCGATAATCTTCTTATGAACGCCCTGAAGTATTCTGTGAAACCTGGTGCGATTCATATTCGAATGAGTATGCGTCATGAGTACATTATCATTAAAGTCGAAAATAAAGGTGAGCCGCTCACAATAGAGCAAAAAAGTAAGCTGTTTGATCGATTTTATAAGGTTGATTATTCAAGAAGCAGCGAAGGTATTCAAACGGGGTCTGGTTTGGGTCTTTCGATTGCAAGAAATATTGCGGAGTTACATCAGGGTACCTTAACGCTTCAACATTCACATAACGTATTTACGTTCCAGTTAAGCTTGCCTTCCAACATCCAGTGAAACATTATTGAATTCAACAATGGAGGATACCGCATTGAAAACATCCGAACCGTTTCTTTTCCTGCAAGGATTCTTAAAGAACCCCAAACGAGTAGGAAGTGTCCTGCCCAGTTCCAAATTTCTAGCCCATAAAATCGTTCAGTCTGTACAATGGGAAGAAGTTAAAACCATTGCAGAACTGGGGCCAGGAACAGGTGTTATCACACGTCTTATGAGAGCAAAATTACCGAAATCTTCAATCGTGTTTTTATTTGAGAGAGACCCCAAAATGAGGAGTAATCTGAAGAAAACATATCCTGAATTCATGTTCCATTCGAATGCATCCTATCTTTTGAAAAGGATCAATCAAGAACATGTGCATCAGTTGGATAGTATCATTTGCGGACTACCATTTTTTAATTTTTCCAGAGAAATGAAACAAAACATCCTTTCACAGATGCATACAGCGCTTCGACCTGGAGGGATGTTAGTGTTGTACCAGTACTCACTTCATATGAAGAAACGATTGGCTGATTTATTCGATATTGAGAGAATTAAATTTGTGCCCCTCAGCTTCCCTCCTGTTTTTGTCTATACTTGTCGCAAAAAGAAAGATGAAGGACACAGTGAAACGAGGGAATCAGTATACTAACCATAACCATACGAAGTGATGTGAAAAAAATGAGAAGTCTCTCTCTTCAAGCTCGAAGACGATTCTGCGTTTCCGCCCGGCTCAAGCTCGATTTTGGTAAAAGCTTTTATTCACTTCTCCGGACGGGTCCAGTTTCATCTTGAATAGAGTGCCTTAGCTTCCCCGCTTGTTGGGACGCAAACGTACTGCTAAATCGCATCTCATGATGAGACAATTTAATTGAGCTTATGAAGTGTACCGTTCTTATGTTCATTGAGCAGCTTTGAGAAAAGCTTGCTAGAGTAATCAATCCTACGCTCTGGAAACTCGCCTGTAAGTATAATCTTCAACATATGAAGCAGACGTTTACCCGTTAGTTCAGTAGGCCCGAGAGACCATTGTCTAATACTGGGATATAAGTATATCAACCCAGAGTAACGAAATGCTGCCCTCAATCTTTCATAAAAATCATCATAGCTAAGTGATATACCGTTTGCAATTAATTCCTTGTAATAAATTTTGGCATCCTCAAGGTTAAAATAACTAGCCAAGTCAATATAAAAGGGTGCATAATAACACCATCCGAAGTCAATAAAATAGGATTTTCCATTGTAATAATGGATGTGGGAACCGTCTACGGATTGCAAATCTCCATGCGTAAGAGTTAGGCTTTCCTTCTCATCATACAAAGCCACCATATCACGTGCAAAAGCGTTTGCTTTTTCACGTAGTAATGGCAGATACGCGCCAAATTCCCTGTAAAATTCGGGGTTCTGCTCTATAAGCGTTTGAAAATGGTCCACAGACACTTGTGTAACTAAATAATTTTCCCAATAATGACGGTCAGCATGGGGGAGCCACAGCATCTCCGAACCTCTATGCATATTAAGGGCATGGATTCTGGCTAATGCCTCCGCAACTCTTGGCGACCAGTCTACGCCAGGCGGAGGAGATTTAACACTACCCAAATCTTCTATCGCCATCCATCTAGGCTCATCTGTTTCTAGATCTAGTGAAAAAGTGGCGGGTGTGTTCTGATGGCCCTGGTCAGTTAACGTTTTCATTGCCATGCGTTCTTTTAGGGCAGCTTCTTTAAATATTACGCTCTCCTTTTGACCATTTTCATAAGTAACCTCTATACGACGTACATCCGCACCAGACCACCCACGTTCAGCATCCGTCATATACCCTTGCTCTAAATGACGGATCTTTCCACGTTGTAGTTCTTCGGCTAAACCTTGAGCAATTATGATCATATTATGTTCCAAATTAATCTACCTACCAATCTAGTTAATATAGGTTACTCAATAGAGCAATTTTTTGAACTCCTAAGAAATCTCAAGCAAACAGGTGTCCGACGTGCCTTCGAGTTCACTTCCTTCCTCATTATTTTTCAAAACAAAAAAAGGGAAGAAAATGAACAAATTGTTCATCTTCTGCCCCTGTAGAGAATTGACTAACGGATAACATGATGTCCAATTCAACCGAATGTCAAACAAATGACACTTGTCAAAATAGGCTTAATGTAAAAAAACCATGCATGAGAGCACGGTTCCGCAGTCAACTAGAAGTAGTCGATGTCCCATGTTCTTAACTAATGCAGGGGTTATTCCATTTTATTACATGAAGAAATAAACCACTTAAATAAGCGGATTTCTGCAAATTAAATGAAATAAACCTAATGCAATTAACTAGCTAAGAACAACAGCAGACACTTGATACTTCCCCCTTATATTGAAACTAGCTATAGTATAGATTGAAAACACGAACTAGTCAAAATTCTAAATGCTTTATGAGGAGCATCTGCAAGGTCTTCAGCTGACAACCCTCCATCCTTATGGAATACAAGCACAGTTGGCATTCCGCTGCTGGTGCCAGAGCTGTCGTTCTCTCCATTGGCTTTTTCTAATTCGCGGGCTACGGTCGAGGAGTACCCATCTGGAACATTAATCTGCCCCTTTGTTCGTACCAGATCCTGCATCCCCGGTGCGGTAACCATCAGTCCCACCGTTGCAATCAGCCAAACCGCAAGTACCAGCCATCTAAACTTCAGTATTGTTCTCATATCTAATCTCCCTCTTAATAAAGTAAAACTAAGGATTCATCATTTCCATTGCGAGTCTCTCGAAGGAAGATTAATTCCCGTTCTGTGTATTCTTTTTGTTTTTAATCAAAATTGCACTCGCGAATGTACCAATTATTAAGAAAATACCAATCAATAGTGTTACATTTTGCATACCTGAATTAAAAGCATTAAACACGAGTGACTTCATTTCATCAAAAGCTGGCATAGCTTTAAATGCTTCAGCTTGCTTGCTATCAAAAACTTGTGAACCCCCAAAAGCTCCAGCTTTATGGAAAACATCCAGCATTTGATTTCTAAACTCGGTAGGAATATTGGCTAAATTCATGATACTTGTGTTCAATGAAGCGTTATAACCTTCCGTTAATTTAATTCCAAGCATTACAACACCAAAGGAGATACCCACTTGTCTAAAAACATTTAAAATACCAGAAGCCATACCTACATACTCTTTATCAACTGAACTCATAGCAGCATTAGTAATAGGTGGATTAACTAGAGCATTGCTAATACCTAAAAGAATAAAACCAGGCATCAGATAGCTCCACTCAAACGGAGCTTTGATCATATAACGCATAACAAATATTCCGATTGCACCGATCAATAGTGCTCCACTAACTAACCAACGGTTACCAATTTTCCCCGAGATAATTCCTGCAATTGGACCAAGAACTATCGTAAAACCACTAATGAGTAACATTTTTGCACCTGTATCAAAAGCCGAGTAACCCATGTAATTTTGCATAAGAATGGTTAAATAGGTAAAGCCTCCATATAGTCCAGCACCTAATACAAAAGCTGCGATATTAGCCCCATTAAATGTCCAATTTCTAAAAATAGATAATTCAATCATCGGCTGTTCTACTTTTTTTTCGGTAATGATAAAAGCTATAAGTAAAATAAGTGATAATCCAAGTAGACTTAAAATGTGCCAATCAGTCCATGCGTAATCTCCATTCACTGACTTTTGAATTAAGGCTAGAATCATCGTAAAAATCATCGCTGTACTGAAAATCAGTCCCCAAATATCAATTCGTCCATTTTTGTTTGTTTCACTTTCTTTAATCACAAACATTCCTAATATAATTGCTACAACCGCAACTGGAATGTTAACAAGAAAAATAGATCTCCAACCAAAAACATCGACTAATGCTCCTCCGACCAAAGGACCACCGGCAATAGCAAGCCCAACGGCACTACTCCAAATACCTAGTGCAAGTCCTCTTTGATTTTCAGGAAATGAAGAAGTAACTATCGTTAAAGATAATGACATCATAGCTGCGCCACCAATTCCTTGAAATCCACGGAAGATGTTTAACCAAATATCACTGTTTGCCAATCCACTGGCTAAAGAGCCAATCATAAAAATACCCAATCCTAATAAAAAGACTTTTTTACGTCCGATAATGTCGCCTAATTTTGAAACTGGCAACAACATTGCCGCATAAACTAAAGTATAGGCATTCAACACCCATTGGAGATTTGAAAAACTCGATGAAAAAGCTTGTTGTATATCTGGTAATGCAACATTGACAATTGTAATGTCTAACATGGCCATAAATACGGTTAAACTTACCGTGGCTAGAACCCACCATTTTCTTTTTGATTGTGTCAAAATAAAAACTCCTCTCATGTATACGTGCGTACAAATGCATATATATATTAAAATGAAGAGCACTACATTATTTCGAATTCATGAGTGCTTTCATATTGTTAGCCGTTATCTGAATATCAACAGAGGAAAAGTTATAAAAGTACCCTGCAAGTTCACTTCATATTCCGATAATCCAGATCATGCATCTTTGATTGAATTAAAATAAACCTCTTTATCGTGTATACGTGTGTACAAATGCATATATATATTAATATAAAAAGCACTGCATTATTGCAAATTCATGAGTGCTTTCATATTGTTAGCTGTTTGTTCAAATTTATCTACAATGAAATTGTTATTCGTTTTGTAATAAACTTCTCGCCCTTCTTTTCTCCTTTGAACGATACCAAAACGACTCATGAAGTCAAGGTGCCGAGAAATAACTGAACGATTCTGTGGAAAATATTCTGCAATACCACCGATTGTCATTTCACCATTTGCAGAAAGAAAAATTAACAACTCACTCCGCACTGGATCAAGTACCGCTCGAAAAAACTCAATATCAATATTGTCTTCTATCAGCTTTTTACATTTATTTGGATCAAGATTTAATCCCATTGTCATACCCCCTGAATTCATTATATGCATTCGTGTGCACATGTCAATGTTTTCGGGAAAATTCAATGAACGAAATTTTATATCCCATACTTACACCTCCATAAAATCAGTCAGGGAGTCTCTATATCTTTTGATCAGCTGTTATTCATTTTTCTTACCTACTGCTCAATCCCAGTGCTTTTCCATAGCTTCTTCACATCGAGAAAAACCATTTTTTGAATAAAACTTTACACTCTCACTACTTGGCCAAAGTATAAGAAACTCAACCTCATTTTCTTTTGACCATTTTTCCATAGCTTTATGAATTTCTGAGCCGATACCTAGATTCCTGAAAGCAGGGCGAGTATAAACATTCGTAACGTAACCGTAATAAGGATCTGGTGATTTCCCTGGCCTCGGAACTTTATGTATTAATTGCATATACATATGTGAGACAAGACTTCCACTAATCTCTGCAATCCAAATATACCAATCTCCACTTTTGATAGCTTTCACCAAGAAATCACTACAAACCTGGTTAAATTCCTCAAATGTGACCGCAGTATCCACACTTTCCTCTTCCGAGAAGTCCCAACGCATTTGAACAAGCTGAGGCACATCCTCCAACGTGGCCAAGCGAATTATCATCATACATCCCACCTTGCTTTTAAATATCTTTAAACTTCATTTTATCATATCTTTGCGCTAACCAGCCCGTTAGTTGAATGCCTCAATAGAATTAAATGCAAACATTATTTCTGCTTCACAAACCAATTCATTGTTTACCTTTGCGATGCCTATTCCTTTGACAATCTGTCCCTTGGCTCGGGTCACTTCGAATTCCAGATGGAGTTGATCCCCTGGTTTTACTTGCTTTTTGAACCGACAATTATCAATACCAGTCAGTAACCCTATCTTATGGTTATTACTCTCTACGTTGGACATAGCGATACCACCCACCTGTGCCAGTGCTTCTACAATCAAGACTCCAGGCATGACAGGATAATCGGGAAAGTGACCAAGGAAATAAGGTTCATTGAAAGTCACATTTTTGATTCCAACAGCTTTCTTTCCCTCAACAATTTCTAAGATTCTATCGACCAAAAGAAAGGGATATCTATGGGGAATAAGCTCTATAATTCGATTAATATCAAGCATGGATTTCCTCCTCTAATATTGGCTTATAACCATTCTAACGTCATTTGGAGAAATCAGCCATTTTTTTACTAACCTGCCCCCTGACCGTTCTCTTCTTTCACCAACCCTAATCTTCCCAGCCGCTGAATTCCAGAGTCATGTTGCTAATTTGGAGATAAAAGTTGATATACATAAAAAGGAGAAGCAAAAGAGTGCATGGGAATATCACGGAAAACCTTATTTATATGATCGAACACTGAGGAAAAAGCCGCTGACAAAGAAAAACAATGTAGCTGAATCAACTGCTGCTATGTAAAGGGAATTAAAGAGACGGAGAATTTAGCATACTGGAACATTTATTTGTTGTGTTTGAATTTCACGTTAAGTACGATACTGAAAATAAAATATTTTTATTGAAATCGAGGAATACTTTCAACATTAATATTAACTTCTCGCCATAAGCTCAGCTCAAGCATAGTTATTTTAGGATTTAGTGTGGGCGGATTTTGGGCTATCTCTATTGCAGTTAATATACCCACAAACCCAATCTGGGTATAACGGATCGAACCCAGCTTTTTTACAAACCCGTTCAATCAGGCCGGAAACATGCCGACAAGCAGTACGATCAGGCAAATCGTGGCTACGACTGACAGAGCCGGGATCATGATACCGATCACTCTGGCAATTCCCAGATACCCGGTCGTGGTTATGATCCATTCTTTTCCGGCAATATCCGCGTCAGTTGCTATGAACTTGATAATCTAGCCCTGTTTGCTGTCGTAAATTTTTTTCAGCAGGTCCGCAAACTGCTGTTTATCGCTTTCGGACAAACAATTCGTCATCTGAAGGCTGAACTCATCCAAAATCCGTTTCAGCACAGGTTCGAAATCTTTCGCTTTTTGCGTTGGATAAAGCAGGTAAGAACGACGATCGCGAGCATCCACTGAACGGTAAACGTACCCAGCCTCCTCTAGCTGCTTGACGCAACGCGTTGTAGTCGCTTTATCGAACTTCACTTCATTTGTGAGCTGGTCCTGGTTAAGCCCGGGATTCGACAAGATCGCCTTAAGATAACTGTGGTGCCCGCCCCCGCCGATATCAAATGGTTTTAATATACCAGCCAATTCTTTTTGGTTAATACGATGAACGTAGGACAACATTTTGCCAATCGAAGGTTTCTTCAACCCAGTACCTCCTTAAAATCTTTTGTATCCAAAAATTTTACCTCATGCAAGTTGCGTATGCAACTAACTTAAAGTATAATCAAAACCAAATTAGTTGCTAATGCAACTAATTGTTTTTGACGATAGTAAGGAGTGATTATTTAGTGAAACTGAAACTGGAAGACGAGAATCGTTTCATTACTTATCAAGATGACCCAGTTATCCAGAAAAGGCGTTGGATCATCCTGATAGTCCTGAATTTATTTACATTTATGTCGACGCTCGACGGCAGCATCGTCAATATTGCTCTGCCCGTTATCGCGAAGCGGATGGATCTGACAGTCGCTGAAGCGGAATGGATAGTCACAGCTTACCTGATGACCATTTGTGCAGCGATCCTCTTTTTCGGTAAGCTTGGAGACATTGTTGGTAAAATTAAAGTGTTCAAATGGGGTATGATTATTTTCACGCTTGGTTCCCTTCTGTGTGGGTTCAGCTTCAGCCTGCCGCTTCTCCTGGGTTCACGACTACTCCAAGCCCTGGGCGCAGCGATGACGATGGCCAACAGCCAGGGCATCATTACAGACATCTTCCCAACAACAGAACGTGGAAAAGCATTGGGATTGATCGGGACATTTGTCTCCCTTGGCAGTATAGCTGGACCGAGCCTGGGCGGTTTTATCGTATCCGGACTGGGTTGGGAGTATATATTTTTGGTGAATATTCCGGTTGGGCTGATCGCGATTGCGATTGGGTGGAAGGTACTTCCTGCTGATCGCACCAAACTGAAGGTCCGTATTGATAAGGCCGGGGGTTTGCTATTCCCTCTATTTATCATAGCTTTGTTTTCAGGTCTACTGCTCGGGCAGCAGGTCGGTTATGGAGATATGCGGATCGTCGCTGCATTAATCATCTCCGCCATTGTTTTTGTTATTTTCCTTTTCGTTGAGATTCGTAAACCAGAACCCATGCTAAAGCTTACCCTGTTTAAAAATCCGCTGTTCAGCTTAAGCATTTTATGCGGCTTTCTGGTATTTGTGGCCAACTTTTGTTTTAACATCATCGCACCGTTCTATACGCAAAGTATTTTGAATCTTACACCCTCCCATGCTGGGCTCCTGCTAATGCTGTTTCCGATTGTCATGGTGATCGTAGCTCCACTCAGTGGCGCACTATCGGACAAAATTGGTTCCGAGCTGCTCACTTTTGCAGGACTCATTGTGATGGTTATCGCTCAAGTCGGACTTGCACGACTTCATAGCGGCAGCTCTATCATTCTGGTTGGGAGTTGGATTGGTATGCTCGGTCTCGGCAGCGGTTTGTTTCAATCACCGAACAACTCGTTGGTAATGTCGAAAGTGCCCAAAACCCAGCTCGGAATTGCAGGGAGCATTAACTCGCTCGTCCGCAATATGGGCATGGTCGTGGGAATTACGGTTGCTACTACTACCCTATTTGGTGTTATGAGCAACTTGGCTGGTCGTAGGGTTACAGGACTTGTGCCGGGCCGCCCCGATCTTTTTCTATCGGGCATGCACGTGGTTTTCATGACCTCCGCTTCAATATGCTTAGTAGCTGCAGTACTTACGGGTTGGAGGCTGTGGTCGGCAAAACGGACTTTACGCCGCGAACATTTACGGTCTCGATAATAATATACTGGAACTGTAAATCAACTGAGGTGCTGTTCTAGTCAAAAAAATAAATTATGTGAAAAGTAAAAATGTTAATTAGTAAAATTATTTATGTACTCTTTTTTTTCGGGCATAAATTAGATTGATACCCAATCATAAATAAAGGCACTCAGTAATTGCGTGCCTTCTATGCCCGAGAGGTACAACCCTTTTCACTTCTTATCCTCCGCAAAATGGAAAAACCCTCTCTAATACAGCTGAACTCGTGTTAATTGTTAACCGTATTTTTTGCGCTAACGATCATTCAATCCATGTTCAATAGATTAGAGGTTATTCCAGAAAGTTCCCCGCCATTTTGCCTATAAGGTATGCCTGAAACCAGGTTTACCGTTTTTTTAATCGGCTCCCAAATGTCTTCAACTGCTTGTCACATCGAAAAAGCGAATAAACTCTTCAAGGATCGCATCCAAGAAGAGTTTATTACAAAAGTTTTAGCTTATAGAATCGATGTTGTTGGTGAGGATATCGATACAGAACGGTATCATAATAAAGGATATGTGTCCAATTTATACTAATGCATGTGGTATATAAAGTTCTTCTAAACGGGTAATTTCTTCAGACGTTAATTTAACCGATAACGCTGAAACCGCATCTTCAAGATGGCTGATTTTGGTCGAACCGATTATTGGTGCTGTGACCTCTTCCTTTTGCAGCAACCATGCAAGAGCAACTTGTGCGCGCGGAATCCTTCGGTTAGCGGCAACTTCTGCTACTCTTTCAGCAACTTTGCGATCAGCTTCTTCCGTTTTAATAAACAACGCTTTTGCTATTTGGTCGTTCTCGGATCGCGAGGTCTGCTCATTCCAGTCCCGGGTTAACCGGCCTGCCGCCAAAGGCAGGTAAGGAGTGATGCCAACGCCCTCATCTTTGCAAAGGGGGAGCATTTCTCGTTCTTCTTCCCGATAAAGCAAGTTGAGTCTATTTTCCATGGAAACAAAACGTGTCCAGCCATTGCGCTCCGCGACATGCTGCGCTTTCGCAAATTGCCATGCCAACATGGAGGATGCTCCGATATATCTAACCTTTCCCGCCTTAACTAAATCGTGAAGAGCCTCCATTGTCTCCTCGATTGGTGTATTAGGATCCCACCGATGGATCTGGTACAAATCGACGTAGTCCGTTCCAAGCCTTTTTAGACTGTTATCAATTTCGGTCATGATGGCTTTACGGGAAAGTCCCATTGCATTCGGACCTTTGCGCATCGGAACAAATACCTTTGTAGCAATGACGGTTTCATCACGACGGGCGAAATCCTTTAATGCACGTCCAAGAAATTCTTCACTTGTTCCATCCGAATACATATTAGCAGTACTAAAAAAATTAATGCCCATTTCGACTGCTTCTTTAATGATCGCTCTGCTGTCCTCTTCATCCAATGACCATGGGGTATTGCCGCGTTCAGGTACGCCGAAGCTCATGGTTCCAAGACTTAACTTCGAAACATCCAAACCGCTTTGTCCCAGTTTCACATATTCCATTTAATAACACACTCCTTATATTTGTAGGCGTTACGCCTTATATTATCTGTAGATCTTCTGTTGAGTCACAAAATTGTTAAGATCCGTTGGGATGAAGTCAACCAACTCGAGCCGCTTGACACGTTAACAATACGTTCCGCTGCTGCTTCAATCAGAAGTGGCAGGATTGCTTGCGTGACAGCAATTACATCGAACACATTCGTTTCGAAAACTGTGCGTATCTCGTCGAGAGACGCGATGCTTGGGGAGCGGTCCTTCCAACTTCCTCCAGTGGCCTACCTGGCAGACCTGCGGATGATATACCCGCGTTGTTAACAAGCACGTCAAGAGAGCCGAGTTCGCTGCGAATACGTGCTGAAGCAGCTGAGATGAAATCCTGATTCGTGACGTCGAGCTGTAGAGCACGAGCATCTTCACCGATACTTTTCTCTGCTGCCTCCCCTTTTTCGAGATTGCGCGAGCCGAAGAGTACCGCAAAGCCTTGTGACGCGAGAACTTTCGCTATTTAAAGCCCGATTCCTTTGTTTGCCCCAGTGACCAAGGCGACAGGTTTATGCATTTTTCACTCCTTCCTTTACATCCTTTGCAGAACTTTATAATTTTCATAGGTTGACATATCAACCTAAAGACAAATTCAATTCCCTTGGTTGATATGTCAACTAACAAAACAAACTGTACCATCTTGTGGTTGACGTGTCAACCATGGTATTATATTGGCATGGATATTAATGAACTAAACGACGACGAAATGCGACTATGGAATACATGGAAAGGCTCCTTTAAACGAGTCTTTGGCCACGTTGTAAAAGAAATGTCTGAATATACAGGACTATCAGAAGGTGATTTTGGAGTATTAGATCGTTTAGTCCAATTTGGGGATGGAAAACTTCGCCAACAGGAATTAGCTGACTCGATGGACTGGGATAAGAGCCGACTATCTCATCATCTAACGCGTATGGAAAAACGAGGTCTAGTTCTGAGGAAACCACTGGACACAGATCGCGGTGTGCAAGTCATTATTACTCCCGTCGGAAAGTCAGCCTTGGATGAAGCCCTTCCCATAGTCTCAAAGGCAATACGCAAGTATTTTCTAGATCTATTAACTGATCAAGATATTAAGTCAATAACTGAACTGGCGGAACGAACCAAAAAAATTGACAGATCGCCTAGTAACGACTCTTCATCTTGATCGCTGTTTTGGATGGCATGCACAACATATAAGTACTGCAATTGACAAGTAACGGGCCTCTCTCGCTAAAAATAGCGGAGGGGTCAGTTTAATTTTTCCAGTTGAAGTCGTATAGGTGTAATGCAGTCGAAACTTTATTAAATAATCATCAAATCAGTAATGTTATTGTTTTTTTATTTGGCACTAGTGTCCTAAAACAAGATTAGGGCAGCGCGATAGAACACATCGATAACTTCCGTAATTATCATCTTTCTATGCTTGAAGCCCAATTTTTAAAGTGAATCAGTATCTCTTCTAGATTCGTTGCTCCGCCTGCACCATGAAATACTCCATCCCTCACAATACAGTAGAACCAATCTTCATCAGTTCTCTCTTCTTCTATCGAATCAAATGGCGTATCCTCTAAATAAGTTTCCGCCAAATTGATTTCAATAGACCAACCGGGATTATCCACTGTATCAATTTTCACACCATATGAATGTTCCCAATCTCCATTACAGTTTTCATAATACCAGTTCTGAAGCCATTTTAATGTATTCATCATCTCTACCTCTTCTTTGGAATTCCGTCTGGTCTAGTTAGTCTTACTACTACAGATCCGTTCAATCTCCTCAACTGGAAAAATCGTAGTTCTGCTCATCGAAACGAGATTAGTGTAGAAATCATTCATCACTACGGCTATTGGAGCGTACCGCATGATAATCTTTGCTGCTGAATCCATCATCTCTGGCAACTCGTCGCGCTCAGTACAACGGCGTATGTAGTCTATACGTTCAGTTCGGTTTACCGTGCCAACTAATGCCGTTACAAGCCAGTTCACTAACGTTGTTACCACATAACACCCATCATGAGTCTTGTTCACTTCAAGAAAATTCAATTCAGAATCGGACAGTTCAAACCGAGAAGACGTCGCAAGACCAAAGTCCGAAATATAAACACGGTTTCCGTCGGTTAAAACATTCTTAAAGTGGAGATCGAAATGATGTAACTTGTTTGCATTCATAAAGGAGACAGCGGATCGCAGATTCAAATCCACCATGGACAGTGCTGAAGCGGCTTTACTCTCACCAATAGCAATCTGTTCGGAAAGCCAGTCGTGCAGGTTGTAGGGAATGTACTCACAGAACAGTACAACACTGTACTCGGATTGTTCAAGTTCCTCAATACGGTCACCCATTTTTGAAGTATCCCAAAACTCAACCATACGGGAAACATCGCTCAGTTCATCAGAGATTGGAGTTCGTCGTTCTGGACTTTTTAACACCCGCCAGTGGTACATTAACGGAAAACTCGCACAGTGATTTGCCAGCACCCAGTTGGTGGTCATGGTATGGGCTGCAACCTCGCGCCACACACTAAAACCTGGAGAACCTATGCCATACTGGCAATATGGAGGAAGTTTGAAAACGTTTTTCGTGGACATGGCATTTTCAGTGAGCCTTTCTTTTTCCGTAAGTGGTATTATTTTCACGAAGATGGGCGTTTCCTCAATCTGCATCAAAACCGTTGCACCACCAATGCCAGTATCAAGACCCGTAGCATCTTCTACTCGTTCTCGAAGCTGTTCATCACTGAGCAATGTTACGGCAGTGGACACGATAGCATAGCGGGTAAGGCGAGTTTCATGAGACACATAAGACTCCTTCTGTGATGATGTCATAGGGGGTATTCTCCTTTTTTCCCAGATCGGATGGCGTGAAGTATGTACATTTTGTACATTGACATAAAGTTCCCTAACTTTCTCTGATCATAGCATATTTAACGACGTTCCATTGCCCTTGCTGGTAAGCAAGTATCATGTCTAAAGAGATTGATCCCTCGTTTGAACGATACTTACTAACCTCAATAGTCATCTCATCTGGGTTGATCGATTGCTTCTGCTTTTCAATGGTTAGAAGAATGCCTTTAAGCATCGTTTTCCCCTGCTCATATAACTTTTGCTCTATTAATTGTTCATAGTTGTAGTTATAAATCTTGATGTTATATTCTTTTTGTAAGTATTCTTCAATAACTTGTTTATCAGAACTTTTCAAAATAACTCCCTCTTCCCAAACCAGAGAAATGTACTCCATATCGGCATTAAGAGCTGTATCATTTGAAATCACTTCATCCAACGCTACGCGATAAGGTCCAGTAAGATCCTCCTGTGAACCTGAACTAGTCAAACTGCTGGAGCAAGCTGATGTTAGAATAATCAGTATAATGTTGAGAATAAAATATAAATATTTTACTTTTATTATAATCCTCCCCTTTAAAGTACTTACTTAAATGAACGCAATACAACTATATTATGTTGCCAAACAATGGAACAATGTTCTTTTCCCTCGACTTTCCCCTCTGAACACAGTCTGTTAAACGTGTATAAAACATCGTTGTTAGCCTTATGAATACCACAACATACGTTGGTTTAATTCACTTTAATTGTTTTAAATACTGCTCCATTAATTGATTTATAAAAAAAAATAGATTTTGATGCTTGCGAATAGGCAAGAATCAAAATCTATTCATCTATTAGCTTAGATGATCCATACCAACTCATCTTATACTTTACTCTATCAATCCAGCTGATATGGCTTCCCAGAACCCTGAATCTTCTGTTCCCATAGACCAGATGGAGATACCCGCGAGATTATACTTTATTGTTAAATGAGTTTTTTCCTGGATACTTGCTGCATTTTCGTACCAAACCACATGTTTTGAACCATCATCTGCCTGATAGCGGAGAGATATTGAAGACGAAGACTCATCCCATTCTGGTTTAGCGCCTGTTGAAGCAATCAAAGCAGGGATTTCTTTTAGAGCTATAATATCTCCATTCTTCTTCGTTTCATTCCAATTATATCCATAAGCTGGCACTCCAATAATTACTTTTTGAAGAGGAATTTCAGATATAGTGTACTGAATGGCAGCCTCCATCCAATCTTTACCTGCTACTGGTCCAGAAGGTCCCCATGGACCATTCTGGTCATAAGTCATAACTTGAATATAATCAGCATGCTTGCCTAATTCCTTGTAATCGAAGGCACCTGACCAGCTATTAGTAGGATCATTTTCAAACTCAGCTGGAACCGATACCATTGTGAGATATCCCTTAGGTCGTAACGTTTGAGAAATCTCTCCAATAAAACTACTGAAAGCTTTACGATCCTTAGCCTCAATATTCTCAAAGTCGATATTAATACCTTTATATTGATTCGTTTTAACTAGGTTAAGAATACTCTTGATAGCCTCTTTCCTTACTTTCGAATCGCCTACAATTTTGTGAGCTAGTGCCGCATTGAAGTAATCTCCTTGCCAATTGGAAACCGCTGCAAACGTTTCGATATTTTTCTTATTAGCAAAAGAAATAGCTTCCTTGGGGGCAGAACCAACAATTTTACCCTTCGAGTCGAATGTAAATGAATCTGTGGAAACTTGAGTGAGGTGAGAATAATTAGTAATAAGAGAGTCATAAGCATTTTCATCTTGAGCATAGTATCCCAAAACTATTTTGGAGTTGGAACCCGCTGAAACATAACTCGACGATAAAAGAAAACTACTTAATATTGTGCTGATTATGGAGAGATATAAAAGTTTTTTCATTACAATACACACACCTCGTATTTAGTTATTTATTAATTTATCAGTATTTATGAATTGATTAATCTCTGGCATGACGTCATACCCAATTTCCCTAACGAACGTTCGTTAAGCCACTGTAGCATAGCGTTTTTTTGAATACAATATATATAGATATAATCTCATATTATTAGTAATTCACTAAGACATTAGGATAGACAAATATAAGTGCCTCCCCATTCCTTGCCATTTTGCACTCAAGAAACTAACACTATTTATTTTAAAATTGTAATGAAATTTACTTTATTTTCTCTTTTGCAACAATTTGATATGTTGCTCCGTTAGAGGTGCTGAATACATCCTAGGAGGAAAACATATGAACACTCGTAACAAAAAAATAGCCTTAACTTTAGCCGCAACGATTATAGTTGGAGGAGCTTTGTCATTTACTAACTTTAACAGTTCCGATGCGGCAGAACTTAATTCAACTAAGGAAATCCACATTCTTCCTATGAAGATTTCAGAGCAACTGAACAATAAACTAAAAAATGTTAAGCTCTCATATCAAATTCCGAGTATCGTTATTTTCAACAAACATCTCAGTGATAAAGAATATAAGGATTTAGAGAAGAAGATTGGTAAGTTCCACATCAAAAATACGTATAGCAAAGTTCTTGAAGGATTCTCTGCAAATCTCACAAAAAGACAAATTGAGCTGTTAAATAATGTCTCATTCGTGTCTTTAATTGATTTAGATTCAAAAATTTCATTGGGTAAAGAAATTACCATAACATCAGATTTTGTTAAGAATAGCGACCAATGGTCCGCCGGATTCGCAGATTACCCCAAAAAGGATCGTTCAATCTATAAACTGAATTATTCGTTTAATTCACTACCGAAAGAAATCAATATGAATCAAAGGGGGCTGTACCTGAGTGGTGTTAATCGTAGTGATGATTTATTCATGTTCGTGAAGAAAAAAATAGATAAGACATCTAAATTAAAGCCAAATCAGACCTATCTTGTAACCTTTGATTTTGATATTGCGACTAACGCAGCGAAGGATAGTATGGGTGCTGGTGGTTCTCCAGGAGAGAGTGTGTATGTAAAAGCTGGAGTAACTAAGCAAGAACCCAAATCGATTCTAAATAAGGATTATTTCTATCAAATGAATATCGATAAGGGCCAGCAGTCTCAAGAAGGCAAAGATGCTTTTGTGCTCGGAAATTTATCGAAGAGTACATCTACAGATCAAACATATGAAGTAAAAACGTTCAATAATAAAAACCGACCTTTTCTCGTGAAAACGGATGCGAAGGGAGAATTGTGGATTATCCTTGGCACGGATTCAGCATTTGAAAGCGAAACCAGTATTTATATCACAAGAACTAAAATAACCCTCAAAGAAATTTAGATTTTGAGTAAGGAGCTGTGCTAATGACAGCTCCTTTTATCTTTTTACACTCGCAAACGAAAAGTCTCTTTCTTCTTTTCTTCACTCCGGTTTTCAGTGTTGAGATCGTCCAAACATGATCTCTTTTTATTTAGAATCCTTACCTCCCATGGAAGAACTGCGGCAAATATTTACGGTTCTGCTCCAGCATTTCATTCAGCATCTCTTCTGATATACACACGGAATCGGTTAGCGGATGAGAGCTAAGGGCGAGCAGTGCCTTCTCCCTGCTTCCCGAGACCGCCGCTTCGATGGCCAGACTCTCATAGGTCTTCACCGCTTGAATCAGGCCAACTGCGGCATCCGGTATTCGTGTAATAGGTACCGGAACAGCTCCTTTCTTCGTTACCAGGCAATTCACTTCGATACTGACATCCTGTGGCAAAAAGTCCAGGGTATCGCCGTTCATGACGTTTAGCGTTAGAACCTCTCCGCTATCCGTATGAATCGCCTTCATCAGGTTGACAGCCGCCTCGGAATAATAGGCACCTCCACGCTGCTCCAGCTGCTTCGGTTTCTCCACTAGCTCTGGCCGCTTGTAAATCTCAAATAGTTCATCCTCAAGGCGCTTGACCATCTCAGCTCTCGTCTCGCCTATGGCTGCGGCAGCCTGCTGCTCCGCCAATATCTCACGGTGAAGGTAATAATATTTCAGATAATAGGACGGAATAGCGCCAATCGCCCGAATCAGCTTAGCGTTCCAAGCAAGCTGTGGCACGTTACTGGCCGAGTAACTCCCCCCTGTGTCCAACAACTCCTCCAACTTTGACTCTCCATCAATCTCGATCCGGCTGATCCAGTGCAGATGATTTAACCCGACAAACTCGCAATAGATGCGTTCCTCAGGCACCTGGTAAAGCGCAGACAGCCACTTGTAGGCGGCGATCGGGGAATTGCATAAACCAATGGAGCGGATGCTGGAATGCTTCATGATGGCTTCCGTTACCATTCCGGACGGATTCGTGAAATTAAGTAGCCAGGCGTCAGGACATAATAACTCCATATCCTTGCATATATCCAAGAGTACAGGTATGGTACGAAGAGCCTTCATCATTCCGCCGGCTCCGGTCGTCTCCTGCCCGAGCATTCCATATTTCAACGGGATCGTTTCGTCCCATTTTCTAGCCTCCAGCAACCCTACCCGCATCTGTGTAGATACATAATGGGCATCCCTAAGTCCTTCCTTGCGGTCCAAAGTTAAAGTAATATTAATCGGCAGTCCGCTTCGTTCAACCATTCGCTTCGCCAGCCCGCCAACAATGGTGAGTTTATGAAGGCCTTCCGGAATATCCACTAGCACGATATGCTTAACCGGAAAGCTCTCATAATGACGGATGAAACCTTCGATCAGCTCAGGGGTATAGGAAGAGCCTCCCCCAATAACAGCAACCTTTAATCCAGGGCACATTTCACATTCCTCTCCTTTACGGCAAGTCCTTGGTGCAATTGTTCATATACAGTGGAATCTGATTTCACTCCGCTCTCATCCATTGCGAGCAGGATGGCACCCGCTGCTGGCTCAAGGTCCAAGATACGTAACCGGCATTTCGGTGCTGCTGTAGTAACCTGAGACTCGATATGCCGAACCACATAATCTCCTTCTCCACGAGTTAGCACGCTGCCGGCCAATACAACATCAAAGGAATCATTGCCCATACCTAGTTTATGAATAACTGCACTGGCGACTTTCCCCAGCTCCAAACCTTGCCTTTCCAATATTTTTCTTGCGACTTCATCCCTAGGCGCAGCCTGAAACAGCAGTTTCGCCAGCGTATGTGGTGCCCTTCTTCCATCGTCCAAAAATCGGTGGTACATCTCTTCCACGGTCTCGAAGGTAAGCGCATTCAACGTAAGCGAAGTCAATGTAGTAGGCTGCTCCCTACCTTCCCATGAACGAATGACTGTCCGAAACACCTCGACGGCCAGATCACCGCCTCCGCCGAAATCGCCGAATTCATAACCGAATCCTCCGATCTGAACCTCCTCGCCTGCAACGTTAACACCATATCCATTCGTCCCGCTTCCGCATATAAGGACAACCCCATCCGTCTGCCTTGTGCCGGCTCTCATGGCAATGACAGTATCGCATACGATACGATGTTTCTTTAAACCCATTGCACCTATTATTGGACGTAAGATGCGGAAATCCGCCTCACGATCGGCTCCCGCAAGCCCGAATGTAGAGTAAGTGATATTCTCTTTGTTAAGCCCCGCCTGTGCATAAGCCTCATCAACGGCCTGGGTTATACTACTCTCTGCAATGGCAGCACCAAGCTGATGATTGCCACAGCCGCTGATTCCCCTGCCTAATATTCGTCCCGTTTCGTCCGCCACGACGGCCAATGTCTTACTACCTCCACCATCTACTCCCAAGTAATAGTTCAAGTATGATCTCTCCTATGTTTCTCGGCTAATGAAGCCGCCAGCCAAGACTCTCGGGCGAAAGCTAAAGCTTCCCGCAAAAGTCTTAACGAAAGGGCTGCTTCCAACCATAATGTTTATTTCGCAGCTGCCATTTTCGCCTTATTCTCCTGCCATCTCGCTGTTTTGTACTTCAACAACTTGTCATAACCGGATTTTTGCGCATCCGCCTCAGCCTTATCCAGAAGCGAAAGCACTTCCTGATCCGAGGTCGTGGAGCTTATCGCTTTAGCTCTAACTTGCTCATAGATCTCAAACACCCGCTGCGCAATAATGCCTTCTTCCGAATCGCTTGCAGGATCCAGATTGGCGAACTCCGTTGTGTTCATCTGCGTCTTCCACGTAATCTCCGATTGCCAATACGTTTCAAAGTTTCGCTTCTCTGGTGGAAGTTTAGACTCGAATTTCATCTTAGAATTGTCCACATAGACCGTGTTACCGTTCCACTGAAAGTTGACGGTTGCGTTCATCAACTCATCACGACCTTTAGCATCGCTTGTGAATTTGTCGGTGAACAACGGCATATCCTCCTCGTCCGTTCCATCCCAATATAATCCTTCTGGCCCCCACATAATCGTACGTTGGCCATCAGGACCTGTGAACCAATCCAAGAAGGCGAAGATGGCCTCTGGATCTTTGGCCGATTTCGTAATGACGCTGACATTCCAGCCTAGCTGTTTATAATCACCCGGGAAAATCTTGTTGCGATCCAACTCCGCTTTGTGTACAGGCCATACCATGATGTAACCAGCATCCGGGTCTTGCGCTTTAAGCAGATTGTTGCCCTTGGAGCCAAACTCGGTGGGACTGGACGCCACATAAATGGCTACTTTGCCGTTGATAACCTTCTGCTCGACCTGCTCCAGCTTCTGTGTGAAGGCATCCTGAGTGACAAGTTTTTCACGGTACAGACGGCTCATATACTGCAGCAGCTCACTATAGACAGGATCCGTGAACAGCGATACGAGTTGATCCCCTTGTGGAACGGCGATCATACTGTTGAATGTATGTGGGCGATTTTCTGCAAACGCAGATACCATGATGTCCACTCCTGCAGCAGTTTGACCAACCTCCAGCGGAACAACATCTGGATACTTTGACTTCACTTGCTTCAAATAGACGTACAGATCCTCTGGTGTTTCCAGGCTCGGCGAGCCGAGTTCCTCGTAAATCTTCTTATTGACGAGATATCCTGCGTTGCCGTTTGGCTGCGTGGTATACCAGTTAGGGAACTGATATAGCTTACCGTCAGGTGAGCGAAGCAATTCGAGCGTAGACTCCCCAGCCCACTTTTTCAGATTGGGGTATTTATTCAGATAATCATCGAACGGGACC
Organism: Paenibacillus sp. MDV22-iso6; assembly: GCF_058408365.1. Taxonomy (NCBI): domain Bacteria; kingdom Bacillati; phylum Bacillota; class Bacilli; order Caryophanales; family Paenibacillaceae; genus Paenibacillus; species Paenibacillus sp. MDV22-iso6. The sequence goes on from NZ_JBZVDZ010000001.1 coordinate 1,242,163, forward strand.
AACATCCCCTCAGAACGGAGCTTTTCGACATCCGCTCCACGATCCATCCATATAACATCCGGCAGTTCACCGGCCACAATCATGGTACTGAGCTTGTTCTTGGCGACGCCACCGGAGCTGATCGGCACTACGTCGATCTTTTTATTCTCTTTGATCCACTTCGTCGAAGCATCTTTACCCCAATCCGGCATTGTGTACCAGTCATAATGGCCGTAGAATGAGAATTCCAGCGGTTTCTCTCCCAGTACAAAGGTATCCCCCGAGACTGGGTAATTCTTCTCTTGGCTTGCAGTATTACCTCCTGAACCCGAACATCCCATTAAAGCCATGACAATGATAAGTGTGACTGACAAGCCAGAGAGAAGGTTCTTTTCCCCTTTTTTCATTATGAGTGCTCCCTTCGCGATTCATCTATGGTCAAAGCGGACGCTTAAAGCCTTGTCCGGGATTTGCTTGAATTACTCCTTCAAAGAACCGATTAATACACCCTTCACAAAATATTTCTGTACGAATGGATAGACGCAGAGGATCGGAATGGTTGCCACCATCATCGTCGACATGGACAACGATTTGGTAGTTACGGTTTTCATCGCGCTCATCCGGCCCTGTGCAGCAGCATCCATGTTCTGCATCTGTTCCATCATGATATTGGCATTAAGTATCTGCTGAAGCTTAGTTTGAATGGGTAGAAGATCCGTGTTAGATATGTAGATACTTGGCGCAAACCAATCATTCCAGTGATACACTGCCGTAAACAGCGACAGCGTAGCAATGACCGGTCCCGATAAAGGAAGTACGATTCGGATGAATACCCCCCAGTTCGAGGAACCGTCGATACGGGCGGACTCCTCAAGCCCGGGCGGGATACCCTTAAAGAACGTCCGGAATATGATCATATTCCACACGCTGATAATGCCTGGTATGACCATAACCCAAAAAGAGTTCATCAGACCCAGCTCCCGAATGAGCAAGTAGTTGGGTATAAGTCCGCCGCTGAAGTACATCGTTATGATGCAAGTTACCATATAAAAGTTGCGACCCATCAATTCGCGTTTAGAAATGCCATAAGCTAATATGGCTGTTGCCACAATGGAGAGCAGTGTACCCAGCAACGTTCGGAGCACCGAGATGATGAAACCGTCAATCAGTCGCTCATCCTTAAACACCACATGATAATTTTCAAGTGTGAATTCACGCGGCCAGAATGTAATGCCGCCCTGCATCGTATCTGTCCCGGAGTTAAATGAAATGGCAGCAGCGTTCCAGAACGGATATAGCGCAATAAATGTAAACAAAGCCAATAAGAAGTAAATTATGCCAACAAACCATCGATCCCCATTCGACAGCCTCATGTGTATCTCTCCCCCTTCTCTCCTACCAAAGGCTGTTCCCCGATCGACGAGCCCAATAGTTGGCTCCGGACAATAACACAACGCTGATGATGGCCTTAAACAGCCCTGCCGCCGTTGCGTAGGAGTATCGGCTGTTCTGAATGCCAATTCGATATACATAGGTGTCCAGCACGTCGCTAACATCTCGCAAAACCGGATTGCCTCCCAGCAGCAATATGTCCTCAAACCCTGCATTTAGGAAATTACCGATAGCCAGAATCGAGAACACAACGATAATTGGCATAATGGATGGAATAGTGATGGAAAAAATCTGCTTCAGACGGCTCGCACCATCAATGGAAGCGGCTTCATACAGTTGGGGATTGATGCCCGCAATTGCCGCCAAATACACAATGGAGGAGAAACCAATCTCCTTCCACACATTCGTTACCGTCAAAATACTCCAAAAGTACTTTGGCTCCGACAGAAAGTTAATCGGCTCATCGATAAGACTCAGCTTCTGCAGCAGTATGTTTAGGCTGCCGTTGTCCGTAGACAAGATGGAGATCACAAAGCCCGATACGATGACCCACGACAAAAAGTGAGGCAAATAACTGATCGTTTGAACAATTCTTTTGAAAGAATGTTTCCCTACTTCATTGAGCATCACCGCGAGAAGGATGGGGGCAGGAAACCCGATGCACAGTTTAAGCATGCCAATGACGAGAGTATTCCGCATAATGGTCCAAAACTCCGGCGTCCCGAAAAACGCCTCAAAATGTTTGAAGCCTACCCAGGGACTGTTCAGAAACCCTTTGAATAAACTGTAGTCCTGAAACGCCATCAGCACTCCGTACATGGGAATGTAGCTGAAGACCAGGATAAACATCATGGCCGGAAGCACCATAAGTTGAATATCCCATTGCTTCAGAAAGCGGTGCAGGTGACTTTTCTTAACAAGCGGCTTCGTTTTGCTGCTCATCTCCACTTGCGGCATTGGCATCTCCCCTTTTTAATTTAGTGTTAGATTTATTAACATAATTATGAGATGCTTGCCACTTCATTGTATCTCCTGCACCAGTTCATTTCTCTGCTAAAACCAGTAAAATATAGCACTATATTACTGATTTCTAGGGATTTTGCTTTTGTGAAGTCTTTGGCGTCATGCCGATGTGCTTTTTAAACAGCCGATTAAAGTTGGTCAGCGTGCGGAAGCCACATTCCAGAGCAATATCCATTACCTTCATATGGCCTCCCTCCAGCATTGTGACAGCTTGCTCCAGTCGAATATGGATCAGGTACAGCATCGGAGGCATGCCGACCGCGCGTTTGAATATTTCGCTGAACCTTGAAGGACTGAGATAGACAAGAGAGGCCAGCTCCTCCAGCGTCCATGGATGGGCGAAGTTTTGTTCCATAACCATAATCACCTGACGTATTTTCTCATACTGTCTCTCACTGATGAGGTGTTGACTACCGCAAATCCCCTCTATTCGACACTCCCGATTTACTATAGTCAGAAACTGGAGTATAAGCGAATATACAACCGTAGCGTAGGAACGCTGCTCCCTCTCATGCTCCAATTGGAGTTCAAGAAGAAGTGACCGCAGTCTGTCCATGGCCGGATGATCACGGTGGATTAGATTCGTGTAATGTTTGTCTATGTCGCGGAACGGGCTGAATAGCTCCGGATCGAATCGGAGATTATGAATAAACCAGGTCGAATCGAACGTAATGACAGTCATGACAAGATCCTTCGTTTCGTAAGCGCAGTGAAGATCATTCGAATTGATGAGCAGCACATCTCCCTGCTGGAAATCAAATTTTTGACCGTTGATGATGTAGTAGCCCGTGCCGGATTTGATATAATTAATCTCCAGAACATTATGCCAATGAAGCTTTTGATAATGGATAGTCACACCAATCGTGTCGCCGATATAAACTGGATAATTCTTATTCATTTTTACCTTTTCCTTCGGAACCACTTCTTCCCTTATGATAGATGGCATTCATAACTCCCCCCACAACTTTTCTTGTAAGCGCTACCAAATACATATCTTGTAAAAAACTCTATCACCTATATTCCATTGTTGTAAATAAAAAAGCTATCCCAAGAGCCATTACTGACCCGGGACAGCTTTTTAAAAGTAAACTCTGTAGTGCCTTTCAGATACACCTTATCGCTGCTAATTCTTCAGGACTTCAACTTCTGCCATATCGTTCAGAGTTATATTCAGATTATTTCACCTTATTTGTAAGTTTCGTTATAAATTCCATCTTTCGAACGTCAGTTGGCCGGTTTAAATTTGATCCAATCAAAATAGGCCCGTACCGGCATACCTGGGTAATTGAATTTTCCTGTCCATATTTCAGCCGGTCCCGAGCCCGACCACAGATTAACCATAATATAGCCAGGACTGGTCGGAAGTGTTCCACGTGATCCAGTCTCCGTGTGTACCAGTTTACCGTCTACATACCACTTAATGGATGATGGCGACCATTCGAACGCATAATTATGAAAATCGAGCGAGGCATCAAACCCCAGATTGATGATCGTGCTATGCTGGCCTACGCCATTCGTAAAATAATTAGTTTCCATCTTCGTCGTGTCTTTGCCCAAAATTTCAATGTCGATTTCGTCATTGGATGTGCCTGTTCCTTGCCCGGAATACGTGAAGAGGCTTGTGACGAGACCGACTCCTGAAGCCGCTTTTAAACGTGCTTCAACCCGGCCATAGCCATACTTCACATGGGTCGAATATTCAGCGGAAGCATAATTTTTCCCCGAGCAACTTGCGGGACACCCAGTATTGTCAAGTCGCAGAGCCATAATTCCATTCACGAATTCCTGATTAACCGCCTTCCAGCCCACTCCGAAATCTGGACCATTAGCCCATCCATCTGAGGTATAGAACAAATTAGGATTCACGCCGTTTAAAGGTTCGTTAAAAGCAATGTCTGCCGCCGACGCTTGAATGGGCAACAGCATCGCGCATATCAGGCCACTTGCCATTAACACAGCCGACATTTTCTTTCTAAAATCCATTAACTTTTTCATAAACAACACCTCTTCCTTGGAATGTAATTAAGAAAACATAAGCACGAGAAGTTATGCACTTCTGGGATTCCGGAATGAATAATTCCATCCTGAATCAACTTCATACTACATGTAAAAATGTAGTAAATCTCAATCATTTCAATGATTAAACTGCACTATTTAACGGTTTTTCGCATCAGTCCATTAGTTAAAAGGCTACAAACAGCCTATAGTTCCTTCCTGTTACGGTCTTCTTCAGCCTTCTTATCTCTAATCTTAGGCAGCGACCTGCGATACTATTTTGCAAATATTCTCGGAAATCTGTGCATATTGGAGCACTATAGTGACGCTATTGCCAATGAACTGTCCTGTCGGTTAGTTAAACAAGAAGACAGCCGATCGTGATCGGCTGTCTTCTTGTTTTTTTGCTCTATCGTGTCCCGTTTGCTTAATGATGTGTGTTGCTTTATTTCTTGTATCATGTATTCAACGAATGCTAAAAAAATTTGTAAGTCAACATTACTATTATCTATCTGTTTCTCTTTTATCTTAGTTAAGATCCATATTTCGCATCATGAGCACTTGCTCAACATTCGTTGTGAAACCTAATTTTAACAATAGATCGTTCAGAGGTTGATTGGATTTACGCAGGTTAGATGTCCCTCGTCTGCAAACATAGTCTAACGGGGCGAACAGTTCACTGAGTGCAAGCTTATAAATCTCCTCTGCATCTTCCCGCCCTGGAAGGACCTCACATTGATAGAGCGAAATGGTTACCATTTTACCCTCATGATCAAATGTTCGCTTATACAACGCATAGCATACAGGCTCGCTATCTTGTCTAATGATTATAGATTCACCCTCCTTCATGCTAGGCCATTGTGTCTGCCAAGCGGATAAACCTCGATAGAAGTCTAGCGCATATACATCACGGGGCAATCCTTTGGTGATAGAAAAGGGATGCTCAACAGATCGCTTCAATAATTGGGGATCTATTGTACCCGTATGTTGTAAAATCATTAATCGATCCGTAATTTCATACCCCACATACTGATATAGCTTGATCGCACTCTCATTCTGCGTGAGCGCTTCAAGTAACGCAAGTTCCACGCCTTGTTCTCGGTACAACTCTAGATTTCTTAACATGAGCGCTCTGCCAATGCCCTGCCCTCTAAATGCAGGCGCAATACCTGTCCCACCGTTCCATGCCACTTTCTTTCCATCTACGTCACGAAATCCATTCATGACAAACCCTGCAGGTTCACCATCCACATAAATAGCGAGTGAATTCTCCAAGGAAAGTCCTTCGTTAACAACCCTGGTCATCAAAGCATCAATCGTCATGACCATCTGTATAAAATAGCCCTCGAATCCTAGATTCCAAATACGTACATTTTCCTCCATCGATAGCTCACTTAGTTTCCTAAACGTCATTGTCATAAGTACAAACCTCTCTTTTACTTCGTTTAATGTGATCATTTTCGTATTTTCGTCCAACCTATATGCATTCTACTTTAACCGCTCGATAATGAAAAGTAAGGGAGCCATGGTCGAGTCGAACAACTAGTTCAAATCTCCATCTCACGCCACCGGCTTCATCGCATTTTTATACCGTGTATTGGAACTATGTTCAATAAATATTAAAATCTATCCTAAATATTGAAGAATTAACTGGTACATTGCTATAGAAAGCCCTAAAATACTCGCTTTCATCTTAGAAGGATGATTTCTTTCGCTGCGAAACAAGTAAAAGAAAACCGCTATAAATCCTAAGGGAATCCATAACTGAAAGACACCTTCTGTTGTAGCACGAGAATAAATGGAAGTAATGAAAGTACTAATTAAAAAGTAAAAGAAAACCGTAAAACGTCTTGTTTCTAATTGCTTGCTCCACCTTATTAAAAAGAAAATAATAATTATTGCGATAATTGTAATGTGTAAAGGGGGTAGAAGAATAGCAGCGTCCCCAAACTTGAATTCCATTCTACATCGTCCTCCTCATCTTTAATACATCGCCAAATTTGATCAATATGCAAATCTTGATCAAATTCAAACTGCATATACAGCTATCTTAAGATAGATTAAGAATTAATTACAGGTTAAAGAAGGCCCCACTACATTTATTCCGAACTTCAAATTAATCTGTTGTAGTTGGACAATAGTTGATGCATGACTATTTCGGCCATATCTTCGGGGGATTCGCGTTGGTTATTCTTAATCCACTGGACCAGCACACCAATCGATGAACCAACATAATGAAAAAATAAGTGAAGACAGCTTATATTTAAATGTATGGTTAGGTGCTAAATCAGATCAGAAGAAGCTGCCTGTATTGGTGTACATCCATGGAGGGACATTTAAAAACGGATCAGGTTCCATGGACTTGTACAACGGCGAAAACATGGCAAAAAAGGGAGTTGTATTCGTAACGATTAATTACCGACTCGGTATTTTCGGCTTTACGTATTGGGTAAATTTCGCCAAGAGTAGCGACCCTAACGATGATATACTACCATTTTGGGCGCCATTGAATTAAGATCTTCATTTAAAGAATAAAAGACATTCGTAAAAGTTTCCGATTATGAGAGAAGAATCTACAATTACACCCTGTATGATCAATTCGATAAGCTTTCAACTCCTCTGTTATTTCCGGATACAACCAAGTTTCTTGTCTTGTCTCAGAATAAGAACTTAATATTATGTAGCAAAAAGGACGGCTTCGCCGTCCCTTATGGGAACTATAATTGAAAGCAGATTCACTAGTAACCCTTCTTCTGTGCAATAATGATATAGACGGGTTGGTTAGCAACTTGTGTTGCTGGATGAATCGTATCAATAACTGTAAAACCTGCCTTAACGATTTCTTCCTCCATCTCCTTCGATGAAACCCTTGGAGCATTAGTCATCTCCGTCTTCTCTAATTCAATGCACAAAAAGATCCCTTTGTCTTTTAAAACTCTGTGGATTTCATCCAACACCAATGAAAGAGGTTGAACCTCGTGTAACGAGATTGAAGCAACAGCTTTTTCGAATCTATCGTTCTCTAATGGCATTTCTTTAAAGTTTGCAGCGGTGGTCTCAATATTGGTTATCCCTTTTTCCTTAGCTTTTAGCTCTAGATACTGTAAAATATCAATATCGTAATCAAACGCAACTACCTTTTTCACATATTTAGCAAAAGAAAAGCTTATATAACCTGTACCAGCTCCAAGATCTAATAGTTCATCCTCTTTATTAAGCTGTATAAACTTAAATAACTCCTCTGCTGGGAACCTCTCAATATTCTCCAAGTGCTCAATTTTTCTTTGTAGTTTTGGATTCATTTTTATACTCCTTGTATAATCGTATTTGTAAAAATATTTTGTTTTTTTCCAGCTGACGTCGAGGTAGATCCCAGTCTTGCCTGTTGAACTAAGGGATCAACAAGTTCTGCTTAGGAGATTTTCTATAGGCTTTTTAGTTCATATATTATTCTAACCACCGAAATTACCTCTCTGAGCACATTAAAGATATTAATTATCCATAATAACTATAATGTATAAAATAAGATTTGTAAATAACAATGTTTAACACACCAACCCCCTAATTTCCTACACTTGACCTAACCCGATATTTCATAAAAATTGGCAGAATCCTCCATCTATCACCAACGATCCAAGCTGGCATGAAACATGGAGTAAGGTGCTTGCTATCGTTCTCCTCAGTCTTGTAAGTCTGTTGGGTACTCGACCATGAAGCCTAATAGCCCGTCGCCAGAAGCTCTGCTAAAGTTAATGAATCGCGATCTCCTCATTCAGAGAACAGGCCGTTTGCGTATGACAGTCTCTTGGCAGGCGAATTTTATTCAATTTTTATCCATAAAAGAAAAATATATGATATATTTGATAAGTCACTTAAAACATATCAGGAAAAGAGGATGTTCTATGAAAAAAGTCTTTTTATCATGTATTGCCATGCTCTTGTTTTTGATTTCATTTTCCCCTGTGACTTCCGCCGCCAGTGGGGATCGTCTGATTTATGACACGATGTATAACGTCGCCGGTGGGGGATTAGTGTCAAACAATATCAGGTTTTCGTTTCAATTTGATAATTATGGTGATGCGCAGATCTGGGACGTCAAGGCACGCAAGATGATATGGAACAGCAAAACCAAGGACACAAGAATACATAAACTCCAGATTAATTATTTCAGCGGGAAGTTGGTTATATCAGATCCGCAAAACACACCTTATTGGACGTCAGATAACCTAGCATGGTCTAAGACATATTATGGAGCAGACAATGTGCCAGCCAATCTTAGAGGTAATGTGCTGATCATGCAAAATGACGGCAATCTGGTACTGTACAACAATGAAAATCCGGCCTTGGGCTGGTATCCTGTCTGGGCTTCCGATACAGGTGGACATTAAACACCATAACAGTACCTTGCAAATGGATTCACGCACTCATCTGCAATCATTATGTAATGTAATCTGATTCTCATTAAACAGTTGTTGTACACCAAAAGATCTCTTCAATAATGAAGAGATCTTTTGGTGTTTCACATATAACCGACATTTGCAACTCAAAAATTCAATAATTCTCGCTTGCTCACTACATAGGAATACAAATTGAGGATGGGACTCTTCTTTATCCGCGATTTAAATCTATTGTGCCACCCCACACTTATGAAGATAAACAGCTTTATCTCTTCCGTATTGGTATCCATATCTCGCTTCTGTATTGCAAAGAAGTAACATCCTTATGCTCATTCCACAGGATTTCCGGTCCTTCGCTCAGCTCATAATCTGAAGAAGGAAACCACTCGGAATAGATTCTTCCCCAGATATCCTGAAGCGTACCGGGAAAAGGACCAACGACAGTAAACACTGCCCATGTCGAGGAAGGCACTTCCAGTTGTGCCAAACCCTCAGGAGCCTTTTGGGTCGTAGCTGCACCGATATAATAATCTAGTTCCCCCTTTTCCTCCATCCGTTCCTCACTAAAATGAGCCGAAGCACTAATTAGCCCAAGCGGCTGAACATTGGATATCCTCTTAATCGTCTCAATTAATTCCGGCGTAAGACGTTGATACATCGCAGCAATGTCCGGGTTTACCCCGTTGAACACGATCGGCACCCTTTTACTGATACCCACAACCCGAAAGGCCTCTTTGTCTTCAATACGGTAGTTCATTTCGCTTCCTCCTTGAATGGTCAATTGGAATGTCATTCGAGGGAAGGCCTTGAGTGATGGACCATGATTTTTCGCTTCCGAGGGCGTAACCCCATGCATGCTCTGAAAAGCTCTAGCGAAGGAATCCGGAGAAGTATATCCATATTTGAGGGCAACATCAATGACTTTACTGTCATTCCGGCTTAGTTCCAGAGCTGCCAGCGTCAAGCGCCGACGTCGGATATACTCTGACAAAGTAATGCCGCTTAGAAAGGAAAACATACGTGTAAAATGGTATTCCGAGCAGCAGGCGATTCGTGCTACCTCTTTCATATCCACAGAATCCGTTAGATTCTCCTCAATGTAGCTCAAGCCCTCATTCAATCGTGCTAGTGCATTCATGATCTTTCCCTCCCTCGTTGATCTAAGCATATCAGAGCCTTTCTTCTCGTATCCGACATTCCCTGCACCATTTTGCAGGCATTCCTTCTTTCATGATTTCCTGACCAGCCCCATTAAACGCCTCTCCGCTCTTGTCCAACACTGCTCAACGTCAAGTTGATGACCCATGGCAAACCTGTATTAATTTACGTCTACTTGTTATTAGATAATATATTAAATTACTAATGGTGTCTTTTTAAAGCATTTGCAAAAAGGAGCGCCTTCAATGGGAACATGTTCTTGTCCCCCGACCAAAAAAGCCGAATGGATTGTTCTCATCCACTCAGCTTTTAGGGTAATTTCACAATAATTTGTATAGCATCACCTCAATAACTCACAAGTACAACTAACTGCATCATGTAAGCCTGTCGCAACACCGCTATTATTCAGAAAGTATCGGTTCACCTGGCTCCTCATTTGCAAGCAGCTCTGAACCATCAGAATGCCGTTCGAACATAACTGCGTCAACTCTCGTATAGATCATATCGGCAGGAAGCGTTGGCGGGTCTACGGTTGTAGGAGTAACCCTGGTTAACCGGACATACTCGCTACCGTCACCCGTAAAGTCGAACGTTCCTAGATTAACCCAACCCGATGAGCCGATCGTTGCATCGATATAGGTGACCTCGGTACCCGTCTTATGCTTCACTTCCACTTTGACATTATTATCATTTCCCGTCGTATGGACGAGCTTGTAGATCGCGACTGTATATTTCCCCTCTGGAAACTGGCCTTTCCACGTTGCGGATGATCCTTGAACTGTAGAGTAACGGGACTTAACCCCAATTTTGTATCCGGCTAAATTACTTTGACTCCAAGAGCCTTCTGTCGTGTATAACCCAGTTGTATTTGTACTATCGACGATAACCGTTAGGTCCTTGATCGTGATGTTCAAAGGTGGTGTGGTTAAGGTCACTCCGTCAATCGTGACAGTAGCCCATACCTCAATGTGATCCGTGTCCCCATCGAGATTAAGAAGGGTCAACACCCCACTGCTATCCACTTCGGCCAGATCCGTACGATCAACGAAATACTGCACATCGGCCTGTGTTAAATCACCGATCAAACCGTTATCCAAATAGCCGGTTACGCTCAGCTGTGCGGTTTGAGTCATCTGCAGCTCGTTCCGATCAGACAGGATCACAGCAGACTCCAATTGCGGTACCCTGTTCGGGTCCACCCACATGATCGCATCGGCAATGACCCTGGACTTGTTGGCTTTATTGGTTAGTTCCACGTACCCACTATCGCCTGCAGCAAAAGGATAATCCCCTAGGTGCACCCAAGTACCATTCGCCGCTGTCTCATCAACAGTAACCGTCTCGGAGCCCCCGCTATAATAAACAGTAAAAGAAGCATTCGTTGCCCAATTTTCACTCGCAGCGGTGATTTGCGGAATCTTGTAATACACACTGTAAGTGACACTTTCCGGCAGCTCAGGCCGCCATCTCATTTTGCTTGTCGCGTTGCCGGCCGTAGATTTGGCATACACATAGTTATCATAGTAATAGTTGTCAGCCGTCGTATCCCTTATCCAGACGCCTTCTGTCTCCGCCTCCGTATTATCCACAATGATAGATGAACTCTCCTGCCCATCGGGTTGGACTGGAGTTTCCGTTACCTCATCAGGCAGATAGAGTGTCCGCTTACGGGTCTGTTTCCCCTCCGATTCCACGTAATACGTGAAAGTTTGGGATAAATCATTCACCCGTATCGACCATTCCATTGGGTATATCGTATCTGGGATGGTCGTGTACGTGGCCCCTCCATCCAAGGAATAATGAATGGTCGCGGGTTTCGTCGTTTTGGCCTGCACATAAGCATCATAGACCGTTTCGTCGGGCTTAACCATCAGCATGCCTTTAACAGCATCAATTGGACTGTGGGTATCAAAGAAATAGCTTGCATCCGATAGTTCAGCCGTTCTAACCTGATGCAGCGGCACATCAATGTTAAGTCCTTCTACAATGATCGCGGTGATGCCCTTGCCTGAAACCGTGGCTTGAATGATTCCGCCACTCATAACTGCTTGCTCTGGTGTACCATTGTCGCGGATGATCGTTACGGTATAATCCTGTGTCGGGTTGAATCCAATGATTTGTTCATTCAATTCGATCGGAGTCTGAACTTCTTCTGACGATGCATTGCTTAGCCCGATGTAGAATTTATCACCGCTCTCACCCGTTATCCAATTCAATTGAGGATGGTTGGTCTTAATAATCCCCTTGGGCATCCAAAGCCAAACGTCGGAATTACCATAAAATTGACCTGGTTTATTCCCATAGAGGTGATATTTGAACCATAAAAAATTCGTTTCAAATACGGAAGGAAATGTAATGCTTCCATTCGATTTTAATGATTGTTCGCTGATCAAATAATCCATCGTTTGCCCAAGCTGCCCCGGAATATGGTGGTAATAGATGGATGTAGCCCCGCTGGGGCCTTCCAGAGGAAAGTCCGGTTCAAGTTGGCTAACGGCGAAGCCTTTATAGTAATAACCTGGATAACTGGAATATCTGCCAATAACCGCATTATGAGCAATATCCTGCAGCAGTTTATCCCCTGTATAGAGCGACAATCTCAGCATGAATGGAGCTTCCTGAGCGTTCATCCGATAATAGCCGGTTGTACTTCCTGCTTCAAACGTCAATCCGCTCGGTGAAACAAGCCAACGATCCGCCTGAACGCCTCCGGCTATATCTTCTGGAAGCTTGAGCCTAGGATATTGAAATTTACCACTTTCCGGCCAATGGAACGACTCTGCGTAATTATACGTCTCAGGCTGAGGAATCGTAACGTTACCTTCAGGAACTGGACGAGCAACGAACATGGTTGCATACCGTTTGGCTTCCTTATAAGCGGCATTCAAGTATTTGGGATCCTGAGTTTCCTCATAAAGCTCCAAGATCTCCATCCACAGCTTGCTATAATAATAAATGAACTCATTTTTACTCACATCTACGGTTGCAGGCGTATCGATATATTGCAAGATATAACTATCGGCTGCATCCTTGGCAGCCTGCAAATACTGCGCCTCTCCTGTCATACGATACATCATCAGGGGTTGAATGACAGGCCCCCGGTCTTTCTGGTCCGGGTCTCGCATGAGGTACTCTTCCTGTGCCAGCGCCCCAATTCCTGCCGAAGTGCCCATCATCTGATTGACGGCGGCTACGCTTGAAACATCGAACGGCAGAGTAGCCATTTTCCATAAGGAAGGCACACCGTATACTTTCTTCTGCGTCGGCGACCAACCGATACCATTTCGCGATACGCCATACTGGACGGACGGCAGTGCTCTCGTATCGTAAAGCTGGTCATCCCCAGTCAAATAGTAAGCCCCCAAAAGAACCGCATTCGAGCTTGTTCGGACGCTATCCTCGTTTTCGATATCAATAAATCCCTTGGCACGGCTCCACCACCCGCTGGGTGACGGGACATAATTAACAGAGTCGTCCCCTTGCGGCTCAATCTTAAGTAAATCGATCATATTGAACATCGCGTCAGTAAGCGACTGATCTGACACATTTTCGCGGTATGCTGAATAACCGTACTCATTGCGAAGAATATCCGCGTAGGATTCATACAGATTGCTTTTTTGAGCGATTAGCCCCATATGAAATTGATAAGTGCTCTCTGCGGTCATTTGCGAATAAGTTCCTAATTGAGGCGCATACAAGATTGGCTGCACGCTGCCTTCGTTGTTGACCAGGCTCATGCCAAGCCGTTGTTTCGTAACGCCTCCCGTCGGTTCAAATTCAACCGGAAGCTCTGCCGAAGGTACAAATACACCATACGTTAATGGATTTCCCGAACCATCATTTTTCTCAACCAGGCTCATCGGAGCGCTCAGCTCTCTCAAGCTTGTTGATTCCACTGTACCTACCATTTTGGCATGTGACCTGAATCCATTTAACACTTCATTGATGCCCGAGACTGCCTCTGTTGTGAAGGACTGATATCCAATCACATAATTGCCGTCGCGACGAGGCGTAAAGGCGAAAGAAACATCTGGTTTTTCCCCTGCCATGGACCAGTTCACTTCAAAATCGTAATCACTGCCATGCGTAGAATCGGTTAACACCGCCGTGTGGTTATCGGGAAAATGGACCCCATCGAATGTAATCCAGCGTTTGTTCATCGTATCGTAGTAATTGGTTCGGCTGCCCGCATTCCCATCTAATAAAACCCATTGCTCCTCAAGTCTTTCCGATACGTTATTGATTGGCGTCCAGTTTCCCGTGTCCGTGTTCTTATAGAACATGTCACGAACGATGGATTTACCCCCATCCCATGCTGCCTCATAGAAGGTCGCCTTATAGTTAGCATTTTCGATGCTGCCTTTTTCCGTATAACTGAGATTCGCTAATGTGCGGCTCCGCAGCGGGGGCAAGGGTGGTGCTTGCTGCCGGATATTTCCTTCGAACTTGACTGCATCGGCCCGAGTAATAATCGTACCCGTCGTAGGTTGCGTTCGAGTCAGCCTGACAAATTCGCTATCATCACCACTAAACTCATACTCCCCCAGATCCACCCATCCAACCGATGGACCTGACGAAGGTCTAAGATCCATAAACTTAACATCCGTAATCCCGTTATGAACAATCTCAATCTTCACATTACTATCTGCTTTATCCGCCCAATCCAGCTTATAGAACGATATTTTCGCCGTCCCTGCTTCCAAGCGCGGATTCCATGTGATAGTTCTACCTACAGCATCCGTATATTTGGAACTGGAATTATTGTATCCCTTTACTCCTGCGCTTGTGGTCCAATAAGGAGCGGAGAACCCGTTATTGACATTGCCTGAATCAACAGTGACGACATTATCAATTGTGAGGCTTCCATCATCAATGATGATCGTCTTATGTGGTTCTTTCTGCTTTATATTCCCTTCGAACTTGACCGCATCCGCACGCGTAAGGATCGTGTTCGTGGTGCCCGCAGACCGGGTCAATTTAACGAATTCTTCACCAACTCCGGAAAAATAGTACTCTCCCAAATCAACCCAACCAGCTGGAGCGCCAGATGAGGGTCTTAGATCCATAAAGACTACATCCGTCGTTCCATTATGAATAATTTCGATTTTCACATTGCTATCAGCCTTATCCGCCCAATCCAGCTTATAGAAAGATATTTTCGCCGTTCCTGCTTCCAAGCGTGGGTTCCATGTTATCGTTCTGCCTGCTGTACTCGTATATTGGGTGCTGGAAAGATCATACCCCTTCACCCCTGTGCTTGTGGTCCAATTTGGAGCCGAATATCCATTGTTCTCGTTACCCGCATCAGGTGTCACAACATCATTAATCTTAATGCTCCCGTCATCGATGATAATGGTCTGATAAGGTAAGGTCTCCGCATAAGCGGCCCTTATTCCGATCAGGCTGGAAGGAACTACTATCGTCAACATGAAAACGATGAAGAAAAAAAGCTTCCTTTTGACCATACAACTCACAGCCTCTCCTATTAATGATAACGCTTCCAAAAAAAGATTACCCTTTGCTCAAATGATCGTGAAAAAGGAATTAACCTTAGCCTTCTGGCTAATCCCGCTCTGTCGTTTCTATCTTAGCATGTCACATCACCGTGAAATTTCTTTCATTTTAAGAATTTCTTATACGATTTTAAGTAAAAAAAAGAAACCTACATCCTAATTGAGCGCTCATTGCAGTCAGATAGAATATAGGTCTTCCAAGTAGACCAATCAATTATAATGGCGGCTGCACCAATAGCAACTTCCCAAGCTGAATGACCGTATGATCATACCAAGCCGGATGTTGTCGAACATGTTCCATACCTCTTTCATTGCCACTTGCCTCAAACACGGCCGCTTTGTCTGTCTTCTTGTGATCGATTTCGAAGCGAACCGTATGTTTCCCATTCGGTAGCTCCGGTAAGTAAACATATTGATTTCGATTATGATCGTTATATGAAGTGAATCGATCGATAAGGAAGGGTTCACCCTCATCCACCGTCACCTTCAATCTGCCGGAATCCGGCCCCCCAATATCGAATAATCCGATGTGGGTTCCCTCAAACTCCACTGTGATCGTCTCTCCGGGATCGACTGCTCGCCATAGACCGGGGAACAACCATTCATACTCGCGCACTAAAGGAAAATCATCAGGGGTCATGTAAGACCACCCCTCGGAAAAATGAGTAAGACTATCCAGTGGCAGCATGGTTGCATACTCCCAAGGATTGGCCGGGACCAATGGATCCTGCGGCAAGTGATGTTCGACTTTTCCTACGTGATCTCGAAGCTCTCTGATTTTCTCAAACGACCGGGTGATTGTATCCGTGTAAATCTGATGTCCTTCGGGAATCGTTGGATGGATCGAATCATGCGTAAAAATAACGGCTCCGGGAATAGATACGTCTGCTCTTAAGGTGAAAATGAGCTTTCCTTCCAAAACCAATTGACTGACTGCTACGCCCAGATGAATCGAAGGAATGCCGTAATAGTCAGCGACTTCCTCTTGCATACGAGCGCCCTTCTGGTATTGGCCCGATTGAAATGAGGTCAAATCCCGTTCCTTAACCGTATACACAAACAGAATATCGGTAAACCGGCTGTGCTTGTGAATCTGTCGGACGATGCCTTCGATCCGCGCCTTGGATTCGGGAACTCCGCCATCGTTACCAACAAATTCAACAAACACTAGATCAGGCTGATGACGCAGTACATCTGTCTCCAAACGGGCGCAGCCGAGGTCCGATCCTGTCCCATCAATGCCTGCGTTCACAGAGCGGATATCTGCATGCGGATATTGCCCTCGCAGCCAATCCGCCGTCATGACCCTGTATCCTTTAGAACGTGTATTACTGCCGCCAAAATAGACAATTGTTACTGTTTCCCCATTTTCCAACTTTTGAATGACATTAGGCAGCCCTCTTCGAGGGAAAAATTCCTTCATCGTGACTTCACCCGCCCTCACTTAGCGTTTTTAGGAGCAAAAAATTTGACAGCAAATACTTCATAATAAGGCGAACCATACGTTGCACAGAAATCAAACCGGATTTGGGTTACACCTTTTGCATGCACCTGATGTTTATTCAACGAAAGATAATTTCCGCGGACTTTAATTTCACTCTTTGTTCCGTCCTCTAACGTTAAGGTCACATCATAATCCTGGATCAGTGGCTCGATTGGATCGTCGAAATGCTCCAAATTCAGCTGCGAATTGAAGACAAGATGGATTTCATCCAGATTTTTGGGGCCTGCAAAACCAAATTCCAACCATTCCTGTCCTTCTGTACGTTCCGAAATCCAACCGTTTGGCAGACCATAAGGTCTGGAGAAACCATTGACGACATTCGCGGGATTATACATATCCTGGGATGGTTTCAGATCCTTGAAGCAAATGCTCTTATTAAGCTTCTTCAGCCTGGACGGCTCTTCCGGTTTATAAAAGAAGCTCACCACTCCAGTCATTTTCTCTTCATTCGTGTGTATCGAAAGGCTCTCTGAACCTTCCAATACGATGTAGACCTTGTCATCAGCCGGTTTCTCGCAGCCCAGTTCCAGCGTGATCCATTCATCGTAACCCGCTGAAATAAGCAAGGGATATTTTTTCAACTCGCTGGCGGGAATATAGTTTTCCTTCCGCTCCCCGCCAAATAGCTTCACTTGCAACATTTCCGAATGCTCGGATCTATTTTTAATTTTGATCTGCACACTTTCAGCTACGGATGTCTGAATTGGCAAGACCAAACATAACGCTTTCTCCAAGGAGATCTCTTCAGTTGGATGAAGATGTTCATAGCTTCGCTGAGACGAGGCACGAATCGTTAAGCCGTCAGCAAAATAAGGATCCAACTGCTCTTGAAACCCTACAATCGTTTGCCCGTCTCGAAGCAGCTGCGTCTGAAGCTCATCCATATGCGCTTTGACGATGTCCGCGGGGTCTGTATCATATTTTACGCATAACGCAGCAGCCGTTCCTACCGCCTGCCCCATACAACCACAGGTTGCCATCACCCTTGTAGACCCGAAAGCCACATGGGTAGCGCTTATATTGCGGCCAGCGAACATGAGATTGGGAATATTACGTGAAAATAAGCTGCGGAAAGGGATATTATACAACCCCGGCACAAAATTCCAAGCTGTAGCCGGCCCTTCATCGTAAATGCCTTTATTCGCATGCAGATCCATATACCAGCCTCCGACGGATACAGCATCTTCGAAGTGAGTCTTTGCTGTAAGATCGTTCTGAGACAGCATGTGCTCCCCGATAAACCGTCTTGACTCCCGCTTTCCCGGAATCGGGCATACATAATCCAAGATGAGATTGTCTACATCATCAAACTCACCGCTATTTTTGATATAATCCCATATCCCGTACACCAATTTCCGCAGTTCCAATGCGATGTCTTCATTATTCTTGATAATATCCATATGACCGCCGTATTCCAGCCACCACAATCCGCCAAGCCCGTTGATTTTCCTTGGAAAAGACCGATGGTTTAATCCTTTTCTGATACTATCGAAAAACTCCAGCTTCGTGATATCATACGCAAAGCCAGGCCTTTTGTAAGGAACGGCATAGTTTACGTCACGGGCTTGAAACAGAATCGTATCGCCCATCGTGTAATGATCCGCCACTTCTGGAGCGAGCTCCTCCTTGTATTCATGCTTCGCTTCTCTTCCCCATCGGAAGTCAGCACCTGCTTGGTATCCAACTATTCCATCACCGGAGCAATCAATATAGGTTGGGCTTTCAAAACGAAATTTTCTTTCGGAAGCTAATTGAAGACCCTCCACCCATTGAATTCTGCCGTTCTCCATGCCCGTTTCATGTACACATGTATTCAGAAACAGAGAAATGTTAGGCTCATCATAAACCATGTCGAGCAAGACCGTATCCGAAAGCGAAAGCATAAGCTTCTTGTTGTATAACGGATTATAATGAAAGATCTTCAGCTTGAGTTCTTCTACCAACCCGCCCTCGCGGGCATAATAGGATGGACTATTTCCGAGATATGCCGACCCGTTGATATGAACTCTGACCTCGCTGCTCGCATTTCCCCCAAGCACCGGCCGATCATTAATAAGTGAAACCTGCAGACCTTGGCGTGCAGCCGCAATGGCAGCGCATATCCCTGCAATACCTCCACCTACGACGGTTACATCTGCTTTCATAAGCTCCATTTTGATAACCTCCATGATTAGATGCTCCTATCATGGTAATAGTTTTGGCTCCTTTTTTTTTACAGGATTTCGCGAAAAAATCATACATTTTTTGCATCCTTATTTGGATTCGTACCGTGTCATTTTTATCCGATATTGCTTAGGTGTATCACCCGTATATTCTTTAAACAGTTTGCAAAAGTAACCTTCATTGACGATGCCTACTTCCTCGCACAATTCCAATAAAGAATAATCCCGGACGTTTAACAACTCGAGAGCAAGATGGATTTTTTTACGGTTGATGTAGCTGATCACGCCTTCGCTCATTGTTTTTTTGAATAAGCTGCTAAAATACGATGGCGCTAGATTCACTTCCTCCGCAATTGCCTCCAACGTTAAGCGTTGTTTCAGGTTTTTCTCGATAAAATGCATAGCACTCATGATTTCTGCACGATGTAATAGTTGGCCCGCGTGTACGTATTCGAATGTGAAGTCACCAATATAGGCAAGCTGCTCCTGAAAAGCCATAAATTCCATGGGGAAGTCTGGGACTTCCGTGGCCATCTTGTTCCCTGATTTAAACTTTACGGTAATGTCTCTGTACAAGTCTCTAATCATGGGCGCCATGATGGACTTGTGGATTTTATGGTCCGAAACAAATTGAGACAGATCGGCAAGTGCATTCTCCAGCTCTTCCTTGGAAATCTTCCTTTTCATCCGTATAAGAAAATCAGCCAGCTTCTGCTGAAAGTCTGCTTTTTTGTCATTATCGTATTGGAACCGATGCATCGGTGTTTTCACTACTTTTTCTGTATGATAATAGAAATCCTCACTCACATTTTTAGCTTCCGTGTATGCCTGTTTGATCGATTCCCAGCCTCGGTGTGGACCACCAAAAGCGACGGATACCCTTTGATTCAAATATTGATGCAAATGAGAGACGATCTGCCCTCCCAGTGATAGGCAAGCATATTCCGTTTCCATATCACTGCGGTTATTTTCCCAGGATAGAAAGCCAATAAAACGATTATCGGACAGATCCGCAGCTACCCCACTGCCACCATTCATTACCGTTTCTTCGATGATATTCGTAATCGCATATTTCAAGATGTTTTGATCTGCGGCAGCGTATTCGTTGCGGAAACTTTCATACGTATTCATCTCAACGATGAAGCAGCAATAGTTGGCTTGAAAGAAATGGAACTGCATGCGATTAGCAAAATCCGATGCCCGATGAGAAGGAATTTCGCCTCTGATCAGTTCGTTGAAAAATTGCTTGCGCACTCTATATTTATTTTCAAGCACGGATACGTTTAACGATTGAAATTCCGCTTCTTTTTTCTTGAACTCATTTAAAATTCCGGCTGCCTTATCCAAAGCTCGATTCAAATCCGCTTCCCTCAGCGGAACCTTTACAATGTACTCCAATACGTTGGCTTGAATCGCTCGCTGGGCGTATTCAAAGGATGAATAGGCGGTCAAAAGTATGTATTGCGTATGGGGGAGCTCCGCCTTGAGCTGCTCAATCATGGAGATTCCGTCCATTCGCGGCATAACGATATCGGATATGACGATGTCCGGCTTAAGTTTTATGATCTCCTCGATCCCATTCTGCCCATTATTCGCTTTGCCCACTAGAACAAATCGCTTATCCCTATGAGAGAGTTCATTAAAAAACAATTCCAATCTTTGAATGATCAGGTCTTCATCGTCAACAATGAAGCAGGTATAATCTCTCACCATTATGCATCTCCTTTTTGCAATTCTGCCGGGAATACAGCGCGTATACGGGTTATTTCCTTAGGTATGCTAATGATTTGCAGTCCAAATTGATCGCCATAGTGAAGTCTTATTCGGCCATGAATATTATTTAGCCCGATTCTTTTCCTTTTTAATTCCATTTCACTCGGTTCTGAGATTAAAATATGCTTTATTTTATCAGCTGGAATTCCCTCGCCTTGATCAACAACTTCTATGATGACGATACCGTCCTCCCTGTACGCATGAATCGTAATCGGTCCCTCAATTCCCCCTCCGTTATAACCATGGAAGATGCTATTCTCCACAAGAGGCTGCAGCAGCATTCGAAAAACAGGAAAATCCATTAACCCTGCTTCGATATTTTCAATCAAGTGGAAGCTTCGGTTATACCGAATGTTCTGGATCTCGATATAGTCTGCTACATTGCGTAGTTCCTGACTTAAGGAAACCTTCTCTGAAGCATCGTCTATCCCGTATTCCAATAATGAAATGAGCGATCCGATCACCACATCTACTTTCTCTATTTGTCCGAGACGTATAACGTTGCTGATCGAACCAAGTGTGTTATACAGAAAATGAGGGTTAATTTGAGACTGTAGCACCTGGATTTCCAACTTCCGCTCAAGTTCATTATGAAGTTCCGCTCGCCGAATCAGTTCCACAATTTGCTGCAGCATACGATCGAATGCTCGTGAAAGATCTCCAAACTCATCGTTTCGATTAACCGTAATTGTCGTTGTGAGTAAGCCTTGCTCCACTTGCTTCATTTTTGTTTTGAGTGTATAGAGTGGTTTCCTTATATATTTGGCAACCAAAAAAGAAATGATCAAACTTAAGAGAAGACCTGCAGCTAAAAGCTCAATATAATAGGTTTCTAATCTGGACAAAGCTGCTTTCAAGCGTGATTCATCATTGATTGAGATGATGGTCCAGTTGAATTTCTCCGTCGGTTTTTTTAGAAGGGAGACCGGAATGCCATCCATGGTATGCAGTTGAAGACTTGTTTCTGTCGTATCCAGGATTTGTTCAGCTGACGTTTCCCCGATTGAAAACGTATGATCTTGAATATTCAGTAGTCCTTTATTTTCAGAAAATCCGGCAATGATTTTACCTGAAGCTGTAATCAGAGCCAGATTCATTTGTTCTTGTTTATTAATCTTGAACAAGGTTTCTTCAATGGCATTTAGATCCAAGTCAACCGCAATGGCCATTGGAAACGAAGCGCCGTTCAGATATCGAACCATCGTAACGGTCCAGCCGGAATACTTCGATTTGTAAGGTTCACTAACAAAAGTAGTCCTTCTGTTCTTGTCAGCCGCATCAAACAAAGGTGCTCTTTCAGATAAAGGTTCATCGAATATTCGGGTAGCTGTACTTCCGCCTAGAATGGATAAATCACTTTTGATCAAATAGATATTACTGACGTAATTACTATTGAGTTCATACAGTTCTCTTAATTGCTTTTTAATCACTTCCGCATTGTCAATATTGGCTTTCACTGATGTTTCGACTGAGAAGAGAATCGTCTGGAAGGAGGAAAAATTCACAGTGAAGTACTGGTCTACCTTGTCAAGGATTTGGTTGGTGTAAAAAATGTCATTGGTTCTTATTTCCTTTTGGACATAGCGATAAGACAATTGGCTTATCAAGATGATGCAACCTAATACAAACGCAAACACGAGAAAAAATAATTTTAAAGGTAAGCTGATTCTTCTTCGCATCGATCATCTTCCTTTTAGTTCCGTTTTAAACTAAGAATAGCATATGATAATAAAGAGAGGGGCTACGAATAGCCACTCTCTCCGTTTATTTTACTTGATAAGGCCGGCCTCTTTAAATTGCTTGATTGCTGTTTCCTTATATTTCTGCATGTCAAACTTAGTATCCAACGTTTGGAGAAAATTGTCCCAGTTCGAAAGAGGTTCTTTGCCCGTCATAAATTTAACTAAGCTTTCATTAATGAAACGAGTTCGGTCAGCATCCAAAGTATCGTTGGGGTCTGGAGTCAATAAATTTCCGGGCAACGTTGGCCCCACATATTGCTGATTGTCCTTGAAAGCCTCCGCCGTCTTAGGATTCTGGAAGCTGAAGTACTCCGCATCATCACCACGGCGCGGCATTCTATAATGATCGACCCACAGGTACTTCTCTTTCATTTCCTTCGATAACTCGGAGGTTTTATTTTTGATCTTGCCGTCCACCACATCCCAATGAATACCTTTAATTCCGTATGCAAAGTTAGGATAAGCTTCTTCGTCTGTAAAGAGATAATTCAGCATGGACAAGATCCGAATGATTTTGTCTTTATCCGCTTTCGCGGAAATGGCCCATGAATTACCTTGGAATGATTTTCTTTCTACAATTTGATCCCCGTAAGGACCTTTCATCGGAGGAATGACGATCCATTCCGGCACCTCGCCACTAATCTCTTTCATTTTCTGCTGATAATCCGGCTCCAGCCTACGGGCATCTCTGATCATGAAGCCAACTTTACCCTTAAACATCTTTTGGTCCAACAGATCAGGTGAATTCATCGTCACCCAGTCTGGGTCTACCACGTTGGCGGCCATCATTTTGTTAATGTAAGCAAGCGCCTCTTTCATTTTGGGATCGATAAACAGAAATACCGGTTCATTATCTTTTATCTCAACGGCCGAAGGAGGATTGACACCAAACATCCACATCAAGCTATCGAAGCCATAGGTTTGCAGATTACCTTCTTTATTCATACCGCCGATAAATCCGTACGTATCGTTTTTACCATTCCCGTCCGGATCTTTCTCTGTAAAGGCTTTCATAACTTCGAACAACTCATCCGGTGTCGTTGGTACCTCCATATTCAGCTTTTTCAGCCAATCATTGCGGATGAAGAAGCTTCGACTGATACCGTTAACATTATCATAGCCTGGAACTCCAATCGTTTTTCCTTGATAGGACATTGCATCCCATGAGTCGTTGCCAAACCGTTTCTTTAATTCAGGGAATTGATCCAGATACGGTGTCAAATCCGCAAGAACGCCTTGGTCGTAATATTGCGCGAGATCAGCCCGACTCTTCAAGAAGATCAAATCTGGAATATCTCCGCCTGCAATGAGTGTATTCAGTTTGGTTGTTGCTTGCCCAGCTTGAGGAATCATCATATCCAAGTCGATGTTCATCTCTTTTTCCAACATTTGACGTTGAACATCTTCATCACGTGGAGGTACCGGAGCAGCAGCGTTGAAAGTGCCTTGGTTAAACATTGAGATTTTCATTTTGGTTGCAAACTGGCCAGACTGCCCTTGCGAATTACCCGAAGCTGTCGATGTAACTTCTTCATTTCCCCCACATCCTGACAGTAGCGTTCCCAATCCTAAGATTGCCGACAGAATAGCAAATGAAATCTTCTTACGCTGCATATTGACCTCTCCTTTGCTTGTATATTATCACGGTTTCCCCGTAATAAGTTAGGTTGGAACACTTTTAACCTTTAACGGATCCCAAGAGCACACCTTTGGTAAAATGCTTTTGTAAAAATGGGTAAACGATTAAAATCGGAATCGTAGTCACAACAACTGTAGCCATCTGCACAGCGAACGTACTTACAGCTCCGGAATTGGCGAGCGACTCAGCGCTTTGTGTTGCGACGTTAAGCAGGATGTTGCGCAAGACTACTTGAAGCGGCATGAGGTTGGAATCATTGATATAAACAATAGCATCAAAATAACTGTTCCAATGCCCCACTGCGTAAAATAAAGAAATGGTGGAAATGACGGGCAAAGACAGTGGTAAAATGATCCGCCATAACGATTGAAGTTCACTTGCACCATCAACCCTCGCTGATTCCTCAATTTCACCAGGCAATTGCTCGAAAAAGCCTTTAATGATCACCAGATTAAATGCACTAATGAGATTTGGAATAATCAATACCCACGGACTGTTTAGCAACCCCAAAGAGCGAATTAGTAGATAAGTCGGAATTAACCCCCCACTGAACATCATGGTAAACACAATGAATAGTAAAAACGGACTGCGTCCCGGCAAATATTTTTTGGATAACGGATAAGCTGCTAAGACCGTAAATAACACATTAAGCACCGTGCCTACAATCGTTCGAAACAACGTAATTTTATACGCCTGCCAGATCCCATGAGAAATGAACACTTCTTTATAGGCCAGAAAGGTAAAAGATTCTGGTATAATCACAATCCCTCTTCTTAACACTTCCGATTCTGGCGTCACGGAGACAGCAATCACATACAGAAAGGGTAGTAAGCAAAGTAGTGATAAGAAAATAAGAATCACATAAACGACGGATTGCCAGACTTTTTCCCCGATTGTCAAATTGATCATTTTAAAAACCACCTCACCAAATTTGCCCATCGAATTTTTTGGCGAGCTTATTGGCTGCCAAAACTAAACCAAATCCAATGACAGCTTTAAACAATCCTACAGCAGTAGCCAAGCCAATCTTAAGACGCTCCAACCCTTCACGGTATACCCATGTGTCGATAATGTCGATCTTCTCCTGGTTAAAGGTGTTGGCAAACATGAATATTTGGTCAAAGCCAGCATCCAGAATATGGCTTAATTTAAGAATCAGCATCAGAATAATGACTCCTCGAATGCCGGGTAAAGTGATATGCCAGAGCTGTCTCCATTTGGAAGCGCCATCCATTCGAGCCGCTTCATATAAGCTTGGATCAATACCTGCTAATGCGGCGAGGTACAAAATCGCTCCCCATCCAATGTCCTTCCAAATTTCAGATGCGATGACCAGCAGTCTCCCCCAAGCAGGCTCCGTTAGAAATGAAATGGGCTGAAAACCACTTTCCTTCAAAATCATATTAAAAAGGCCATCACCTGGGGCTAATAAGGCTACCATCAATCCATATACAATGACCCAAGACAGAAAGTGGGGTAAATAAGTAATGGTCTGTACGATTTTCTTAAACCATTGGGTATGAACTTCATTGAGCAGTAAAGCAAGTAAGATGGGAGCGGAAAAACCGAACAATAGCTTATAGAGCGAAATAACAATCGTATTTTTCATGATGTCCCAGAAATAAACGCCGTTCATAAAATCCGTAAAATTTTTGAATCCCACCCACGGGCTATCCCAAACGCCCAAAGCCAGGTTGTAGTTTTTAAAAGCAATCAATATTCCCGCCATAGGAATGTATTTGAATACGGCAAAATAAATTAAGGCCGGTAATAAGAGAGCATACATCACTTTATATTTTTGGATCGTCCTTATCCATGACTTCCGCTTTTTGGAGAGGGGAATGGCGTCCGCTGCCAATTTCACTTGCATATCATCACCTCGTCTTTGTTTGTATTTGTATATTAGCACCCCCCTATCGGATAAATTTCTGAAATTTCAAGAATTTCTTATAAGATATTAAGGATGTGTGTCTTGGATCGTTCCAACAGCTCATACCGGAAAGTGGGACAAGAACTTGTATGGCTAAATAAAAAAAGCCGCTAAAATAGCGACTTTCAAATGGGACTATGTTCTTGTCTCTCGACAAGTGTTTAGAACGGAGAATCTTAACTAACAATAACATTTGTCTTTTTTCAATTGTTGACTTACAAAAAACATGCTGTTAATATTAGTTTCACAATCTAACCGTTAGACAATGAAACTAATCTCGTAAAGGAGCAATTAACTATGGATATGGATAGAAAGCAATTAGAACAACATATTGATCTGTATACTCAGAGAGCAATATCAATTTCAATCAGTATGCAATCTATTCAAAAGAATATTTCAAAAGATAGCAGTGTTACTCCAGACCAGTTTAATTTATTGAATGTCATTAATACGACTGATCATTGCACAGCCAGTTTTTTAGCTAAAGCACTTAATGTCAAGAAAAGTTCTATTACTGCTATCGTGAATCGATTAACGGATAAAGAATTAATTAAACGTGAGTACAATGAAAAAGATAAACGAGTGGTCTGGCTTGAATTAACAGAAAAAGGACAGCACATTGTGTTGGAAGAGAGACAGAAAATACTGGCTGTATTGATGCCTTTAGGAAATAAGCTCACTGTTAAAGAGCTGGAGGAATTAAACCAATATTTATCTGTGATTGATACACAATTAAATAATATAAAGAAGGATATGGTTAAAAATGAAATTTAGTATGAGGTTATACGGAGTTATTGTAGGGTTAATTACGATTTTATTGTCTTGGTCACAGTCATTTTTTATCAATTATCTTATCCCATTAGGAATCGTAGCCATGGTTGTGTCTGTAATTAATATTCTAATCGTTAAGAAGCACTTAAATGAAAAGGTCTATCGTGCCTGGTTAGGTATCTCGGCTTTGTTTATAGCTACTGAAATCTTCTGGATGATATTTGATAAAATCGGATTATTTGTAGTTGCACAAGTTTCATTTGCAGTAACCGGGTTTGCATTAATTATTTTTGCCTTAGGCATGCATAAGAAAATGAATCGAAGTTTCAAATCATTAACGTTGAGAATTAGCAAATGGGTTCTCGTCCTTGTCTTAATGTTGGGGACATCCATATTAATATTATTTACAGCTACGCCAAAACCAGTTGCTTTATATTTGCAAAGCAGTTCTGGAGCAGAAAATACTTATACAGCAGAACCATCTACTACCACAACTATTGATGGTAAATATCAGTTAACAACAAATATTCAATATGGAGATAAGTATCCAAGAAGTTTTTTAAATATCATTACACCCGATGGTCAATTGGATGAAGAACGTCCAACATACTTTTATGTGCACGGCGGTGGCTTTATAGCGGGAGATTCAATTGGAGGTGATCCTAACGCAGGAGCGGCTTCAAATACAATGTTATATCATTATGAATTAATGGTTGATCATGGTTATAATGTGGTGACCATAAATTATGCTTTAGCTCCTGAATATATACACCCTACACCCATAAAACAATTATCAGAAGCGGTGCAATATATGCAGCAAAATGGCAAACAGTACGGAATTAATATGAACAATGTAATCTTTGGCGGGGGAAGCGCAGGTGGATTTATCGCTGCAGACTTTGTGACAATTCAAGCTAACCCTGAGTATGCGAAAGAAATCGATATTAATCCTGTCATAGAGCTTACGGATATCAAAGCTTTAGTATTAGAAGTACCCATTCTTGACTTTAGTCGGGGCCATAGAACCGTAACCGAAGACATCGTGACTGACTATATTTTCGCTCAATCAGGAAGTGCATACATTGGTCAGCCGGTGGTTAGCGCTGATAAAGATATCTTGCAATCCTTAAATGTAATACCAAGAGCGACGAGTAATTTCCCTCCAACT
The DNA here is from genome assembly GCF_058408365.1 of Paenibacillus sp. MDV22-iso6. NCBI lineage: Bacteria > Bacillati > Bacillota > Bacilli > Caryophanales > Paenibacillaceae > Paenibacillus > Paenibacillus sp. MDV22-iso6. Next base: position 1,270,309 of record NZ_JBZVDZ010000001.1, read on the forward strand.
TTTATAACGGATGGAAACACGGGGACATTCACAGATCAGGCTGAAGATTATTATAACCGCTTAAAAGAATTAGGGGTCAAGACAGATTTATATATTCCTGATATCCATGAGAGCAAAGAAGTTCATGGATATATGAACACGATTGATACTAAAGCAACTCGAACTTATATTCAGAGAAAATTAGCCTTCTTGGATAGTTTAGATTAATCATGATCGAAATTTAAAAACAAAAAATCGTTGCTTACTTTTCACTTAGGCAACGAATCAACATCTAGGCGTACAATCGTTAAAAGGCTCTATGGACGTAAACTCCACAAACATACCCAGCTATAGCTTGATAATATAGCTGGGTATCATTTTGTTGATCTATACTTCTCCCCAAAAAATCTCAGTTTCATAATCGAATTCAACAATACCATCTTGATTATTTTTATCAAATAAATTCCGCAGTTCTGTTATCATAGGATCGTAATTTGCATGCCCGGGTACAGGGCTGTAGGAAGATGATAGCAAACGGCCTTTCAAACCCTCGAAATCGAACTCCTGACTCATTCTGAATCGCATTTCATGCATTGAACCTTCCTTGAAAAAAGAGAGCAAAATCGTCTTAGAAATATTTTTATGATTGACTGTTTCGTAGTCGGTTCCGTATGTATGAAGCAGTTGATTGTACTCTTCACGAAATGGAGTACCGTTTGTAAGACGTGAATTCCAGATGAGTATTACTCTCCCACCTGGCCGTAAAATTCTGCGAAACTCCATTTGGGCTGCGGAGCGATCGAACCAATGAAACGCCTGAGCGCAGACAATAAAATCAACCGACTGATCAGGTAACCCAGTAGATTCTGCAGAACCTGATGTACTCTGAAATTTCGGATTACTTTCTAACATTTGCTCGGCGGCTTCCCGCATTGCCTGATTTGGCTCGACCGCGATAACATAGCTTCCGTGTTCCAAAAGTAGCTTTGAGATGATCCCAGTACCTGAACCGATGTCTGCTATGTTGCTGTTCGCACGTAAACCGACGACGTCGTACAAATGGTCAATAGCCTCTATGGGATAGCTCGGGCGGTATTTCAAATACGAATCGACCCGATTCGAAAACCGTTCTCTGTTGTTCATCGATCGTCACGCTCCCATCAATATTTTGACATCCTATATACCGGCCACAGTATCAGCTTCAAAAGCTTACTGCCCCAAAAAGCCAATACGGTCGTTCCGGTCCATGAACTGCGCTTATCTTGGCTGTATTGATCGTTGATCATATAAGTCCGAGTCGAAATAGGACTCTTCAGACCGAACTGTTCCCATTTCGCCGGATCATTCGAACCTCCGAGTTTTCTAAGCATATTCGCCGACTCATGATCTATTTTAGCCGGAATTTGCTCGAATGCTTGGGTGATTTGCGTATGAAACTCGTCGATCGGGTTGCGACTGGTAATGCTCTGGAGATGGATGCTTTCGCGAATGTAAGAAACGTATGCCAGATGGTCAGCCCAGAACTCGTCGATATAAAAAAGCCGTACCCGCTGCTCTGAAGGACTCATCTTCCTCTCGCCTTTCAATATTTCGAGCCGCTCCTCGTATAGAATTCGCCTCTGATCCTCCACCATATCCGAATAACAGTTCAATTCCCGCTGAATATCGAAGTTTTGACCGACGATAACGCGCTGAATATGCTCGATTTTGCTGCGGAGCGCCGGATCATTCAGAACCTCGTCCTGCCTGGGGGCACGAAACAATTTATGAATGCCGAAGCGAAGCATCAACTCGTCTTCCAGGCTTATATAGAATACGGAAGCACCCGGATCACCTTGGCGGCCGGAACGCCCGCGCAACTGGTTGTCAATCCGCATGCTCTCGTTCACATATGTACCTATCACGTATAATCCGCCCAGCTTGACAACCACTCCTGCCTGCGCTGGGTTGCCTCCACCGAGACGAATGTCGACGCCGCGTCCTGCCATATTCGTAGATACCGTTATGGCCCCGATTTCTCCCGCTTTGGCGATGATCTCGGCTTCTTTCGCATCGTTTTTCGCATTCAGAACCTGACAAGATACGCCGGCAATCGCAAGCGCCTCCGCCAGCATGTCAGACTCCTCGACGCTTGACGTACCAATAAGAATGGGGCGTCCCACCCTATGGACGGAAGAGATTTCTTGTACAAGCGCCTTATATTTGGCTTCTTTATGGGTGTAAATTCGGTGCTGGTGGTCTATCCGTATGTTTGGCTGGTTCGGCGGAATTTGCACGACCTGCAGCGCATAGATATCTTCGAATTCCATTGCTGAAGCGAGCGCCGTAGCCGTCATTCCGCAAATTCCCGAATACAGGCTAATGAAATGTTGAATGGTGATCGTACCGAGAATTCTACCACCGGCCTTCCACTGCAACCCTTCTTTCGCCACCAGTGCAGCTTGCAGCCCGTCCGGCAAATACCTGTTCTCAGCCACACGGCCGGTATGTTCTTCGATTAACTCAATTTCACCATCCCGGACGATGTAATCGACGTCTTTTTTTAATAACGCTTCCACATGCAGCGCACAATTCAATGACGTTAAAAAATGACTATTATGGCTATCGTACAAATTGCCGCATCCAAGCAGCAACTCCGCTTTCGCAGCACCCGCATCATTCAAGTAAACGTTCCGCTGGAACTCGTCAAAATCGTAATGCTCTGCTGGCAGAAGCTGCCGGGCCACTTCTGCGAAAAGAATACCGTCATTCTTGGAAGCGCTCGAATCGCCACTAATGACTAGCGGCACCCGCGCTTCATCAAGAAGCAATGAATCCGCTTCGTCGACGATGACGTAGTGGAAAGGACGATGTACGGTATCAGCTTCATTTAATGCTATTGTGTCACGCAAATAATCGAACCCTGCTTCTTTAGCCGTAACATAGGTTATATCCTTGGCGTACGCTTCCCGTTTCTCGAACAGGCTCATGCCCGCTTGAACCGAGCTTACCGTTAACCCAAGGAAACGGTAGATCGGACCCATCCACTCTGCATCTCGATTTGCCAAGTAGTCGTTAAATGTAAGCACATGAACGCCTTCGCCTGTCAACGCGTTGAGATAAGCAGGCATAACAGCAGAGAGTGTTTTTCCTTCACCGGTATGCTGCTCGATCAAAAATCTCTCGTGCAAAGCGATAGCAGCCAGAATCTGGACATCGTAAGGCTGTAATCCGAGTGTTCTCTTAGCAGCCTCGCAGACTAACGCATAAGCATCAACAAGCAGCTCATCCAAATGCGTGCCTGATCGTGCTTCTTCTTGCAGCCGAAGGGATTCCACTTGTAGACGCTGATCTTCCCAAGCTTCCAAATTCCGTTTCCTGATAAGCTCCACTTTGTCTCGATAATCTTTCAACAAACGCCGGGTATCGCGCTCCTTGAATTCACGTATCAACTTGACGACTACATTCATCGGAATTTGATTCCTCCTCAGTAGAAATAAGCGGTTCTATAGTGGCTTTTTAAGCAGCATCCATTTCGTATATCCTCATATCCCCAGTGAAAAGAAAAGACTCCTTATGGAGTCCTTCTTTCGATAGTTAATACGCCAACCCAATCATTCATTCCCGCTCTAGCTTATGTGAAACAACTTCATCACTTCTCCGATGGGAGCGGTGTAAAGAGCAGATTAACCGGCAGGTTGCTTCCTGGCGCGGCAGAGAAAAGAATCGTTACGCTCTCTCCATATGCCCCTGTGCGGTAAAGAACGCTTTGTTCACTTGAATTGCTAACAGCAACGTTACCATCGGCAATGGATACAACCTGATTGTTCACTAGAGCCACTCCTGAGTATTTCCCTCCACGAGGGTTAAATGAGATTAACGTACGCGGAGCCACATTATTCAGCGTGATTTTGTACAATACGCCAAAATTACCCGCGTTGGATGCGTCTGTGTAAGCCATTGGATCTGTTCCAACCAGATTGGGATCGCTTGCGTTATCACCCAGTGGCAGACGAGCAGGTTTGACTCCCACTAGCTGATCATACGTAATGATACGAGTCGCATTCGGGTACGTTCCACGGTTGTGCACACCGTCACGATCAAGCACAGGTAGCATTGGTAAAGTCTCGAACGGATCTTTATTTTCTTCGACGAGGATAACGTTATAGTCCAGGGAATAATCACTATAAGCATCCGAATAGAGTGAGATCACTTGTCCTTCTTTCATCGGAGTTTTATTTAGCTCGGTCAAAATCAGTTTGCTTTCTCCAGGTTGAATAACTTCTTTCTTCTGATCGGCTCCGGTCTGAATCGATCTGAACCATTTATCAATCGACAGTTTCCCAGCTACGGTAGCATACGGTGTAGGCCCAGCAAAGCCCATATTTTGTTGTTCGAATACGGCCGGATTGGGGTTGTTATTGGTTGCAATAACATACATTTTTACTCTTTTGCCTGTATTGTTAACATGATGAATCATGAAACGGGTCTGCCCTGAAGATGATTCTTTATATACGATGCCTTCCGTATTAACCGTTTCCGGACTGTTGCTGCGGATCAGCAGACTTGGCTCATCCCTGTACGTATAAGGCACTTTTTCCATGGAAGTTACTTCGCCACCGTTAAAGGTAAATTTCTGTCCTACCGGCGTGAAGAGTAAATTGAAATCGGAAAATGAATATAATGTCTCATTGGTTATGGTTATAACTTTGGAGTACGTGTTCGTCGCGCCGTGATTGTCAGTAACGGTGAGTGTTACCGTTTTTGGACCGGGTTCAAAGAAGGCCAGCGAATTGTTTTCCCATACCGTTTTTTCAATACTGTTTTCATCATCTGTACTTTGGTCGATGTATGTTATTTTTTCGCCCATTTTATATTGTTCCTTGTCTGTAGTGAACATGGCTACAGGAGGAAGATTAGGACTCAGTACTTGAATCGTCATCGAATAGGGATCGCTCCATTGACCATTGGAATCCTGTACTTGATATGAAATCGTATATGTACCCGCTTGATCAAATGATTCCTGACGACCTGTCCAGCGTTCGTCTAGGATATCCAGACCATTTGGAGAACTGGAAGAAGTCACATAGTCCACTTTATCGCCCGCAAAAATTTCCTTTTGGGAAATCACAAAGCTTGCAACGGGTTTAGTATTGAGATTCAGCACAACCGTTTTAGCCGACTGATTCACTTTATAGGTGATGTTCAGAGCTTGAGTAATGGAAGTTAACGGCACCATGAACGTATTTTTTTGCTGATAAGCAGGGCCTTTCATTGTTCTGGACTCTCCATTTACGGTATAGACCGTGCTGTTGGTTTTGAATCGGAGCTCATTATCACCACTGATGATGATCGTTTCCTTGGTTTTATTATCGTATTTGACCCCGTATCCCACACGGTCCACCAGTGCACGGATCGCAACATAGGATACGCCGTTTTTTACAGTCATGGGCTGGCCAGCAAGATACGTTTTGCCATCCTGCTCCATTTTGTTGCTATTCATGTACAACGTCAGATTGCCGCCTGCTGCTACGGCAGAATTTCCATCAATAGATGGTTGCTCTATTTGAGCTGGCGTAGCTGGCGTTTCAACATCCTCGGGGGTTCCCTCTTGGTTTACAGGTTTCGTACTCGTTTCGTTTGTAGTCGACCCTTCGCCATCAATGGCGGATTTCTCGATATCTGTTTTGGGTGTTGCCTCAGTGCCTGTCAAAGTTCCGGTTTCTTTTCCTTTAGTGGACGGCGTATTGGTGGATGCATTATTGCTCCCTGTCTTTACTTCACTCTCAGCGATCGGCTGCTCCTGCTTCAATACCTCAACCGATTCTACTTTGGCCGTATTTACTGATGCTGTGTCATCTTGCGGTGCTGATTGCGCACTCACTGAACCGACTGCAAATGCTTGAAAAACGGCTAAAGCGGTAAAAATGGACAATTTCTTCTTCATATTCATGCTTTGTCTTTGGCTCCTTCTGCTCCCAAGTAATTGTTATCCTCTCAAAAAGTCATACTATTAGACGCTAGATTTAGAAAAAAGTTTCTAGTAAACTTGTAAATTATGGATCGTGTTCAGCTATTTTCAATGGAAATGCTATTTATTCAACAAATGAATTATAAAAGAATCATTTAAGAGTCTTCAAAAGATTACCTTTTAAGCAGCGGATAGCGCAACGTATAAGCCTTCACTAACATTACTGGCTAACCGTAGTAATACAAAAAGCCGCTATAAAATAGCGACTTTGAATTGGAACAATCGTTTTCTCCCTCGACAATTGATTTTTCTTACGTTCTTTATGCATCGATTTTACCAGCCAGAATGTACTATAATGTTCTACTTGCTAGCAAATCTAACTTAGTACTTTTCGTAGTATCTTCTGCCAGCGCTCTTGTGTGTCTGGAGATGTATATTCCAGATGATGAAGCAGGTCGCCATATGCATCGGCATTTAAATTTCGAATGACTCTGATCATCGTTTGTTCATTTTCTACGTGAGACAAAAAATGGACTAATTCATACCGCATTGATGGACTCCCTCCTCATAACCCACAACCTTGTGGACATCTGTACTCATGACATCTGTAGACAACCAAAAAAGACGTCTTTCCCCTGAAAAAGCATAGGGAAAGACGCCTCCATAATTATGCAAATTATGACGGTTCATCTAACACCTTCCTATCTCCCGTAGGTACAGCAGTGCTGTCGAAACAGGCAGGTCTCCTGGCTCCGGAATCGTCACATGGCAGCGGCCTTCCCGATTGATCTCAATCAGTGGCTAAGTAGGCTACCTGCTCCTCCGTCACAGTGGCGGGACCGCGTCGGCATCGCACCGACTTCCCTTTTAAGTTTGGCCGACAAGCAATGTTTGCGACCAGACACCTGTTCCCGATATTTAATTTGGGTATTTTAAAATCTCTTACATCTTACTCGACAACGAAAGACAAATACAAGCGTTCAATTACAAAGGAGTAAATACCACATCCTGAACACCCTTTCAATTGGCAAATAATTTAGTGAGCTTTTTGACGAACACTGTGAATGCCATGCATCTGATCAACACGCCAAACGTCAAGTTGCCTCTGCACTTCTGTCCGCACCTCGTCCAGACCTGCCTGCTTCAGCTCCTCATTAAATTTGGGCAGTACCCTGTCCACATCCACACTGCCGGTCATCAGGCTTGGATAGTACTTTTCCCAAACCATTTTTATGAGGTTGACCTGAATGGACATACTGGTTAAATTCGGCGTAAATCCGAGCAACTTCGATGTAACGTATTCCGCGTTTGCTGCTCGGTACTGATCCCACTTATCCAACGGATCGGGATATTTTCCACCGATCGTTTTGAGAATGAACCAGTTTCCTTGTGTATATTGCACACCTTCATAGCCGACTTCTGATACCGGATCATTGCCGCTGTCTCCCGAAGATTTCAGCAGCACCTGCCCGTTCTTGTCCAACGTATAATGCACACCTTCAATACCGTAATTAAACAGATTGCGGATCTCCGGGTCCGTGTTGAGCAAATTCAAAAACTTTACGCTTTCAACGGGGTGCGCTGACTTTGCGTTTATTGCCATAATCCCGCCGCGAACGGATTCCGTCGTGATTAGTGGCGGGGTCACAGGATAAGCAACAACTTTATAGCCGCGATCCTTGCTCCAGCTGTTTTCCGAAAGTGGTCCCCCTCCCGCAGATTTCCAGAAAACCCGTTCTTCGCGTTTGAGATTTTGGCTCTCCCGCAGGGCCGCGTCTTCATTGATGTAACCCTTGACGTAATAGCTGCGGAGTGTATCCAGCACCTGCCTTGCTTCCTTGGCCTCAAATATATTGATCACATGCGCGTCGGGATCCAGTGAACGCACCATGAGCGGTAGCGGTTTGTCCAGCACATATTCGTAACCGTACATGGCGAAGAAGTTCTGGGAATCCTTGTCCATCTCCATCAACTGATAGGAGGGTTCCTTTTCCTTGATCATTTGGAACAGCGGATCCAGAGATTCCAGGCTGTTGTACTTCGTAATATCAATGTCATACTTTTGGACAAGCGTCTCCGGATACATCCATTGCATGCGGACCGCAAGCTCCTTATTCGTGGGCACGCCGTAGATGCCTCCGTCTTCCATGCGAACGCCCTGCCATAGAACGGGGTCGATCGCGTCGTACATATCCTTGCCGAAGTTGGATAAGTAGCTGTCCAGTCTCAGCCATGCTCCCCGTTGAACATAGCTTGAGTAATCCGTGGTAAAAGCGATATCAAAAGGAGTTCCCGTCGAAATTAGTGTATTGATCCGGTCATTGTACTCCTGCCAACCAATCTTGATATATGTAATAGTGATTCCGATTTTTTGAGCCAACAATTCATTGATTTTATCGTTTACCATCTTCAGATCCGGATCAGAATTGCCAAGCGTATAATAAATCAGATTCACTGTGTTGATATTTTTGTCGAATTCCTCGTTCTTGCCCGATATGGAAATACACCCGGACAGAAGCAGCGTCAACATCACTGTAATCAGGATAGCCTTGATAAATGTGTTCCAGATACATGAATGTATCATTTCTGAACTACTCCTTTCTCCGCAGATCGGAAGGCGATTTGCGGAAGTAGGCTTGGAAATGCGTGTAAAAGTAGTTTAGATTGGCGTAACCGACGGAAAGCGCAATCGTCGATATCTTCTCGTTTGTAGCCTGAATACGATCTCGCGCACATAACATCCGGTAAGCCATAAGGTACTCCGAAAATTTCATCTTGGTTTCCTTCAGAAACAACTGTCCAAGATAGGTTCCGTTCATGCGAAAACGGCTCGCCAACTCTTTGAGATTAAGATTTTGATTGTATTCAGCCTTAACCATTAGCAAAATGCGGTTGGTTAGCTTGGATAAGCTGTCGTAGCGCACTTCCAATATGGGGTCTATATCACGGTGGTTCAGATTTCTTCCCTCCAGCGTACCGTTCAAATTTTCGACGATGACTCGTTCAATCAGAGCTTGAAGCTTTGCTCGCTCAACGGGTTTGAGTAGATAATCCTTAACCCCACAATGAATAGCCTCCAGGGCGTATTCGAACTCACCATAACCGCTCATCATAATATAGGTAGTCGGGAGCCCGAGCTCATTAAGCTTGTGAATGGCGTTATAGCCGCGATCCTTGCCAATGCAAACGTCAAAGATTGCTAGGTCCGGCCAAAACTCCACGGCCTTTGTTAGCGCATCCCCATAGGTTTCGCTGGTCTCGATCTGTCTGAAGCCAAGCATTTCCCAATCCAGCGTTCGCTTGATTCCTTCCAGGATTAGCGGCTCGTCATCAACGATTAGAAGTTTGTACATACGTTATGCCTCCTTCGCTATGGTTAAGGTAACTTTGACACCAGCTTCCACATTATTTTCAATTTGCATGGTAAAGCCTTTCCCATAGAAAAAATGAAGCCGTGTATAAACGTTGCGTAGGCCGATGCTCTCCGATGCCGAGTCCCCGACAAAAGACAGATTGCGGCGGATATCAGCTAATCGATCTTCCGAGATCGAGTTCCCATTGTCTACAATCTCCAATACGTATGAGTGGGCATTTTCCAATCCATTCACAACAAGCAGATTAAATTCGTGGTCCGAATGGAAGCCGTGTACGAAAAAGTTCTCGGCGAGCGGCTGCATCCAGAACTTAACGGTAGGTAAAGCCAGCAGTCCCTGGTCCACATTGATTTGATAATAGAATTTGTCCGGATATTTAAATTCCATGATCTTTAAGTATTTTTCAAGCAAAGCCAGCTCACTGCCCAACAGAATAATATCTTCGTTTTTCACAATTTCACGATATAACGAGCCCAGTGTAGCTACCGCTTCGGCTGTATCAACCGCACGGCCTGCCAGCGCAAACGATCTGATAATTTCAAGTGTATTGTACAAAAAATGAGGGTTAATTTGATTTTGAAGCGCTTTCATTTCTGTTTCCTTCTGTTTCAGTTTTAGCAAGTACTCGGTTCGAATATGTTGGTTGAGCTGATGCGTCATATCGTCGAGTTCCCTCGCGATCATTCCGTACTCATTCTTTCGATAGCGGGTCGGACTGATTGGCGTAAAATTGGCGGATTTTACACGTTGGATGGAATAGATAATTCGTTGCAGAAAACCTGCGTCTTCACGAAGATTGTATCCGATTAAAAGGAGAAAACTGACCATAGCTGCCAAGAAGATCAAGAACACGATAAGCAGCATACCGGTTTTTTGTCGGATAAGCACTGCCATGTCTACAATACTAATCAATTGGTAATCGTAAGCATTGGACGAATGGGTCACATAAAATGCGCGATCCAGCTTGCCTAACTGCATAAACCCCTTGGTACGTTCTTTTGAAGCAGCCTTTATGAATAATTCCTGGGTGGCTCTGCCTCCAACGTCCATGAGATAGACATCCCCAGCCGCGCTGACGACTCCGTTTTCGATCCATTGATTGTTCTGCACGCCTTTGAATAATACATCGCTGCTGACCAAAAAACGAAACTCACCGAGCTGGCGTGAGATTTGATTTTCGTCCAGCAGCTGCTTACGGATGACGAAACCTCTTTGGATTGTCTCTCGAAATATATCATCCGTGTTAGGCAGATTAAACAAAAAGCTCGTCGCACCGTTACTGGCGAAACGTACTACGTTGCCTCGTTCCTCGGTATGCAGACTCACCTGGATAATATCTTCCTGCCCACTGCCGAGAAAAGCTTTCACATCCTCTGGAAACGATGCGAGAGGCTGATCATAGCGGCTGTTCTGGAGTCTTCCCGTCAGATAACCTTCCGCGCTGTTGGCGAGAAAATAACGAACGTCTGCCACCAGACCGTTATTGGAGTAAACTCGCTGTAAATAGGATTCGATCCGCTCAGCATCGTTTTGAAGAATGCTTTCAACCCGGGAGAATGCATCTGCCGCTTGATTCTGAGCATTCTCTAACCACTGCTGCAGCAAAACAAGTGTGGTCAATACGCTTAAAATCAGACCCATGAATAACGTAAAAATCGCGTAAGCAATAAATTTGCGGCGGTAGATTTTGATTTGAAAGAAGGAAAACATGCAGCTCTCCTTAGCAGTTGGATTATATTGAGACTTATAGTTTTACCATATAGCTATTTGTCGGACAAATCAATCCGTTATAAACTCAAATTAAATGCAAATGTCTCCAGTAAGATTGGAAAACCCGAACGGCCACAACGGCTCCGTTCGGGTTATTGTCGCAAGTCTCAAGGATTATGATTTGAAATATGCGTTGATCTGTTCTTGTGCGGCTTCCATAATCTTATCCAATCCAGCTTTCTTCAACTCTTCTATAATTTGCGGTATCTTTTTTTCCGGATCGGATGCGCCAGTGATCAGCTCATAATTGTATTTGTTCCATACAGCCTTCACATTGGCTACTTCAGTGCCGAGTTCGCTAATATCCAGTGCAAAGCCAAGGATCGAAGATGAGGTGGCTGCTTCATTCAGCTTGCGGACCTGATCCCACTGATCTTCAGGTGCGCCTTTTGTGACAGCCATGTTGAAGAACGTTCCTTGTGTATAGGCCGCCAGCGGCCACGAATCCGTTTTCCGTTCAACTGTATTGTCGTTTACATAATCGAAATCGACACCCTCTTCGCCATAAGCAAGCATATTGCGCAGCTTGGGGTCGGTGTTTACCAGTTCCAGATATTTAAGCGCTTCTTCCTTGTACTTGGAGTTGGCAGAGATTGCGTTCATGGATCCCTGGATTGTGCTGGTTGTATAGATCGGACCCAGAATTTGAACCATGTCGTATTTATCAATACCCGCCGAGATCTGCCAATTCACTTCTGCACCAGGGAACGCCTGCGCACTGAAGAACGGGCGATAAGGGTCGGCCTCGATTTTGGTTGGCGCATCCGGATTGATAATGCCGTCCTTGTACCATTGATACATGAGCTTCAGTTTTCCCTGTATATCCGGTTGTTCCAGAACAGAAACGACTGTACGGGATTCATCTTCGGCCTTTACGCCGATCGGCTGAAAGCCGAGAGTCATATCGTCATAGTCATTAAAGAAACCGTTAATGCCCTCTCCTTGAGTCAAGGACAGTGGATAGAACCCTTTGCCTTCACCAGCCTTGAAGTCACGGAATGGCTTGTCCAGATCCTGTAGTGTCTTGATGCTGCCGAGGTCGACATTGTACTTTTGAACGAGCGCATCGTCAAACACCCAGTACTGGGTTAATGAAGAATCCTTGTACGTTGGAACAGCGTAAATCTTGCCACCGACTTTCGTTCCATCCCACACCAATTCTGGGATATAGCTGTGCAAGTCCGGTACCGTACTTGGCACAAGGTCGGTAATATCCGTGAATGCGCCCATGTTGACCTGTTGACTGTATTTTCCGTTATTCGTAAACATAATGTCGAAAGCTTCACCGGAGTTTACAATCGTATTGATCTTCGTGTCCCAATCGCCCCAACTGGCAACGCGGAGATCGATTTTCACACCAATCTTCTCTGCCGTATATTCGTTTATCTTCTCAATTGCCTTATCAAAATTGGCTGGCACTTGTCCGCCGATCGTCCACCACACCAGCGTAGGTACCTCGCCGGAACCTTCGCCTGCATTCGATCCTGAGTTTTCCGCTGACGTGTTGTTTGACGCGTTATTGTTGTCTGAGCCGGAACAGCCTGTTAAACCAAAGATTGCCAGCGTTACCACTCCAATCAAAAGCGGAGTTTTCATCCATGCTTTAAACCTTGTCCTCATTCCTCTATTCCCTCCCTTAAGTTAACACGCACCGATCCTGCGAAAAAATTATGATAAACCTGAAATTTCCAGATTTATTTCGATTTATCCCTTCACTGCACCCACCGTCAAACCGGAGATAAAGTATTTCTGGAAGAAGGGTTAGGCCAGAGCAACGGGCAGTACAATAATGATCGCAACAGCCATACGTGCCGATTCTTTGGGCATGGTGGCGACAAGCTCGGCGTAGCTTATGCCCATCGTCGAGGCGTTTTTAGCCAGCGCATCAACGTTGCTCATCAGGCTGTTCAGTAGCGCCTGCAGCGAATACAAGCTTTGGTCGTCAATATACAACATCGATTGAAACCAGTCATTCCAGTACGAGAAGCAGAGAAACAGACCAATCGTCGCTAGAACTGGCAGTGAGATCGGGAGCACGATTGTGAAGAAGATGCGGAATTGACCTGCTCCGTCAATTTCAGCCGATTCGATCAGCCCGTCCGGAATGGTCGTCTTGAAAAAAGTTTTGCAGATGATGACATTAAAGGAAGAAACGGCTAATGGTAAAATCAGCGCCCAGATTGTATTGCTTAATCCCAACATCGTCGAATTGATGTAATAGCTGGAGACAAGACCGCCGTTAAAAACCATCGGGATGAACACAATCCATGTCAAAAGTCCTTTTAGCTTAAATTGGGGACGGGACAATGCATAACCCATCGTAGTGGTGAGCAGTACGCCGATCAGTGTGCCTATTACCGTAACGAATACGGAGACTCCGAGCGCACGTACAATCATCGAGCCCTGCTTAACGATATAGTTGTAGGACTCAGCCGAGAATGCCGACGGCAGGAGTTGGTAACCGGTCTCTCGAATGGATGCTTCGCTAGACAGTGAAATAGATAGCACCACGACGATAGGGACTACGCATAACAAAGCTAAAATGATAAAGATGAGGTGAAAAAAAATGTTCGTTCCTTTGCCGACTCGGTTAAACTTTTCAAGACCGGAATCGTAGCTTGATTGTGTTGACATCTTCCTGCCTCCTCTCTAAATCAGTGCGCTTTCTGGATCAACTTTGCGAACGATCCAGTTCGCGAATAGGATCATTCCGCAGCCCAGTACAGATTGCATGAAGGCAGAGGCGGACGCCATCCCGACCGTCGCGGTTTTGAGTTGTTTGTACACAAGCACATCGACCGTCGTGGTTACATTGTAGAGAGAATTGGAGTCCCGCGGCACTTGGAAGAACAAACCAAAATCCGTGGAAAAGATGCCTCCGACTGACAGGATAAACATCAGCACAATAACAAATTTCATCAGGGGCAGCGTAATATACCGTGTCTGCTGCCACTTGCTAGCGCCATCAATAACGGCGGCTTCGTAATACGTTGAATCCATGCTTGTGATTGTCGCCAAGTAGACAACCATCCCATAGCCGAGACCCTTCCACATGTTCATAAACACAAGGAGATAAGGCCAATACGATGGTTCCATGTACCAATTTTTTGGATCCTGGTTGAAATGGGTCAGAACTTGATTGGCAATCCCCTTGTCATAGCTCAAGAATGCCCAAAGCACCGCGGAAACGACAACCCAAGATAGGAAATACGGGAGAAACATCATCGTCTGATAGATCTTGGCTGCCTTGCGGCTGTGCAGCTGTCCAACCATCAATGCAAGTGACACAGGCACGATGATACCCAGAATAATAAAAATCATGTTGTAACCGATAGTATTGCGAATTACGATCCAGACGTCGTTCGAACTGAACAGGAATTCAAAGTTTTTGAACCCGATCCAGTCGCTGTTTATAACATTACTGAGAAAATTCCCGTGAATCTTGAAATTCTTAAAAGCGATAATGACACCGAACATCGGCAAGAAGCTGAACAAAATGTACCAGATTGTGGTCGGAAGCACGAGCAGCGCGAGCTCGGTATCATGCTTGCGCCAGCGTGTTCGTACTCTTTTACGGGTGACTTTTGCTCCCATATCATTCTTCCCTTCTTGTAGAACCTATCCTCGATTAGTTGTAATTCTATGTAAATCACCAGATGATTCCTAGATCAAAAACGTTAGATAATAGTCAAAAAACAATAGGTTTTAATATATTCCACATCGATACTTGGTGAGAGAATATAAGAAAGACCTTGAGAGTTTACCACCCTCAAGGTCTGGAACTATCTATTAACTTACGGACGAACCACAACACCATTTTTAAAATTCATCTGCGGAAACTCCCACCTGCTATTTCATTCTCTGGAATTGCGGCTTCAATTCTTTTCAGGTCACTTTTAATAAATTGGACATCCAGAGACCGGATTGATAAAGATCGATATATTCTACGTTTAACCGTTTTAGCGTGTAGGCCAGATAATTTTTTATATGTTGAGGCCTAACTTCCAGGCCGTACATGAATCCGTCTAGCGCCACTAATGCTCCAAACTTTACAGCTAAAAAAGCCTTCTCTCTTTGGCTGCCTTTAAGTGCCTCACCAATAAGCATTTCATTATGTCCGCTGCTATAAAAATCAGCCGTATTTAAATGAGAAATTCCAGCATCCAACGCGGCAACCACTGCTCAAAATAATGAATAAGGGACTCGATTTCTCCACGAAACTGCTCTAAGCCCTTAAGTTTTAGATCCGTCTCAGCAAGGTGTTCACGAAGGGTCTCATCGTGAAATCGACATTATGATATCCTGGGTATCGCTTAAAGAAACAAACCAGTTTTGTAGAAGGATATTATGATGTGTAATGATTTGATCTGCAATTAAAAAGGAAGAGTCCGCAGTACTGTGACCATCTTTGGCTAAAATAACATCATATCCTAAGCTAAATGCTCTACGACATGTAGCATCAACACATATCTCAGTCTGAATTCCTGCGACAATCAGTTGATTAACGTCTAGCTGATTTAAATGTGATTCAAGGGTGGTATCTTGAAATGAATCTGGAAAGTCCTTTTCAATTTTCACATCTTGAGCGATCAAGGGTAAGGCGGGATGAAGACTCCACCCTGAGGATTTTTTTGAGGTTAGCGTCCCTAATTTCCCATTATGCTGCGTAAGTATGACTGGAATCTTACTTATGTGGGCCCACGTAATAAGTTGTTTGATATTATCTAATAATTTTTCACTGTTATGTATAAAGAGAGGATTCATAAATGATCCGATTTGTACATCTATGATCAATAATGCTGGCTTATAGATCATAACTTTCCCCTCCTCATCCTAGATACTTCTTCATTCATTCATTCTAGAGGTTAGAATTGCCCGTAAGCATAATTATATTCATCATTTTTTACACCTAATCAGTTATGAGACAAAGTTCTTGCCCTCTGTTTGGTACAAGAACTTTGTTTTGAATAAACTCTGAAATACTCATACTTCTTATGAATTCCATGCATGTTGAGGAGGCTCAAAAAAAGCTGCTTCAAAAGTATGTCTCTATAGATATTATTGATCAGGTGTTTCCAGAGGATATCTCTAAGCAAACGTACTTGGATGGACAACTTTACAATTTGTTATTGCTTGTCCATCGAGCTATCGTAAAGGATCTTAAACCAGACCATCCTTTCATACAACAGCAGTTGCATGGCATATTTGCAGATACTCCATTAGGTAATCTCATTTTCAATGACGAGGCAAATAACGAAGAACTGTATAAAACGTAAAACCCTATGAGTCGTTGGTGCCTAAGCATACTATGGATTTTTTAATAGAAGCATTTGAGGTATTAAATACGAAGAAGAATTCTTCTCTAAAGGATTAAACCGAGGGTTACATATAAAAAAGGAGAGCCGCCTTTATATAAGCAGTTCTCCTTATTTGGATTAAACCGTTTCTTAGTGGTCCAGGAATACAAGCTGGATGAAGAACAATACCGCAAAAATGTAGAATATCGGATGAACATCCTTACCCTTTCCGCGAAGCAGCTTGAGTACCGGATAGAAAATGAAGCCTACGCCGATGCCTGTCGCAATACTGTGCGTCAACGGAGTAAGTATGATAATCAGGAAGGCAGGAAATGTTTCTTCGAGATCCTTCCAATTGATTTTGCTGATTACGCTAATCATAAAGTAACCCACAATAATCAGTGCCGGAGAAGTGATCGCCGGGATACCTGATATCACACTAACGATAGGTGTAAAGAACAAAGTAAGAGCAAGCAGTACACTTACCGTAACCGCCGTCAGTCCTGTTCTTCCTCCTGCAGCCACCCCTGTGCTGGACTCGATATAAGCCGATGTTGGGCTTGTTCCGAGCAAAGCGCCAGTCGTAGTCCCTACAGCATCTGCCAATAGGGCGCCGCGTGAGCGCGGAAACTTACCTTCCTTCAGCAGTCCTGCTTGTTCAGCAACGCCGAGCATTGTCCCCGTCGTATCAAACAGCGTGATCAACAGGAACGTGAATATGATGGTATACAAACCATTAGAGAATACGCCTGCCAAATCCAGTTGGAAAGCCGTTGACGTGAGGCCTTGCGGCAAGGATACAATCGACTCCGGCATTTGAAATAGTCCCATGATCCAGGCAAGAACCGCTGTTACCACCATTCCGATGAACAGATAACCTTTTACATTGTAAGCCATAAGCACAACCGTGATAATCAAACCGATAATGGTCAGGTAAGTCATAGGCTCTGCCAAGTTCCCGATCGTAATCAAATTTGATTCTGAATCGGCAATAATCCCGGAATTTTGCAGGCCGACCGTTGTAATAAACAATCCAATCCCTGCTGTTATCGCGTGCTTAAGACTCGCAGGAATGGCATCAAGCAGCATGTAACGAAATGAAGTAAGCGATAAAATAATAAACAAAAGCCCTGCTATAAATACAGCTCCTAGTGCAACCTGCCAAGACACCCCATATCCAGCAACTACACTATAGGCAAAGAATGCATTCAGACCCATGCCAGGCGCTATGACAATCGGATAATTGGACCCGATTCCCATAATCAGCGTCGCCACAATACTCGCCAACACCGTAGCAATGAATACTCCGTTAAAGTCCATTCCTGTGCTGCTGAGTATTCCTGGGTTTACGATAACTATGTATACCATTGTGAAGAAAGTCGTGATCCCTGCGATGATCTCTGTTGGAACAGTCGTACCTCTTTCTTTTAGTTTGAACCAATTATCCATGATTAAAGCCAGCCTCCAACTTTCAAATTATTCTCCAGAGCAAAAACAAAAAAATCCTAATCATCGTAATAGGATTGTAATATTACCGCTCCTATATTCGTCATTAGGATTAAAAAGCTAAGATTCTAAACCAATGATAAGGATATTCATATCTGCTTTACCCTGATGCCCTTTCGAATTTTAATAAATATAACACTCATTGTCAATGAATTAACGTATTGTTCACAGTTATTTACGAACTATATAGAGATGAAATTAAGTATTCATTCGTTTTTCTGGAATAAGTTATACTGAATTTAATTCCCAATTCGCATGTATTTGCTTAAATGTTTTTAATTACGGCGATCAAAGAAAACGCCGATATACGGCAAAAGAGGCCCATTCCTTTAAATACTTATACCGATAAAACAAAAAAGCCGCTGAAATAGCGACTATAAATTTGGACTATATTTTTGTCGTGGATAAAGTAAAATTCACAATAGAAAGTTCCGTTGTTGTTTGATACCCCAAGCCTTCATATAAGCGAACAGCAGGCAAGTTATTTGCCAATACGCCCAGATAGACATCTGGTGACAGTTTTTTACCGAGGTGTGTCAATTCACTTGTTAGGCGTTTAGCTAATCCTCTTCCTCTGTAATCTAACCTGGTAACAATGTTCCCAAGCTCTACTAGCTGAGAGTCATAAAAATGGTATCCGCCCACAGCTATGAAATCTTCACTTTCCTTAATTCCAAGAAAAGGATAATCCACTAACTCACTCCTTGTGAAAAACCTCATTTCCCCACTATGTAAAAAATCAATTACCTCAGAATAATCATTTTCATTTATCTTATTTGCAATGTTAGATTCAAGGAGTTTCGATTCATCCTGATGTTTCATAGTTAAAAAACGTTGAGGAATTCCTTTGATAAGACCGAAGGATTGAAAAAGTTCAAGGTCCCGTTGACAGAGTATCGTGCCACATACAGCACTTTCGTCAAGTTGGATCGTTTCTCTTGTAAAAGCAATGAGTTCTGGAAAAAAGATATCACGATCTTCAACTCGGAAGAAAGAAAATGCAGGAAAGGATAGTTCGCTAAAATAAGCTAATACGGCTGTAAGTTGACTATTCGTAAATTGACCAACATATTGAGCCTTATCCTTACGTTGCGTTAAATAACTATAAAAAAGCAAATTCTGTTCTGTATTAATGTGGGGCAATAATTCAAGAATTGTATCGTGAGTAAGCAATTGATGCGAAACCATTTTAACACCTCTCAAACTATAATTTCTATTCTGTTTTTTTATATTGTTTTCTTTCAACAAATACCCAGATATAGTATATCAACCAAAATACAATAGGAACTAAGAATACATAAGCTCTCTGATTTACTGGAAGAAAATACATTATAAGCAGTCCAATTATTAACATCGGTGGCATCAGGATAAAGTACTTTTTCTTATCTATGTTCATCCCTCCATTTGTTCAATATTCATAATAATAACATTCATTTATTTCTTTGATAAGATTCGCATCTGCTGCCAAAAGTAGAGTATAGTAGGCGTAGTTAAAATTATATTCTAGGAGGCTACAACCATGTCACAGGAGATCTGGATTAACCTGCCTGTCAAAGATGTTGAGAAGTCAACTGCCTTTTTCAATGAAATTGGATTCCATGCGGTGAGCGTTGGTAACGAGAGAGCCCAGCTTTCCATAGGTCAAACAACGATTTTGCTGTTCCCGGAGTCGGCGTTTGAGAAATTCACAGGTTCAAAAACAGCAGATACTTCCAATAGCGCTGAAGTAATATTTTCTATTGGCGCTGAAAGCAGAGAAAAAGTAGATACCTTTATTCAAAAAGTAGAGTCTGCCGGAGGAAGCATCTTTGGCAAACCGAGTGAAATCGACGGCTGGATGTACGGCGCAGGATTTGCCGACCTGGACGGTCACCGCTGGAACCTGCTTTACATGGATGAGAGCAAAATGCAGAAAAAATAAGTGAAAACGCCGGTTACCTGTTTAAGGTCATCCTCGTTCCTCCTATTTCTAAGTACAACGCAGCTGCCGGAGCATACATGTGACGAACAAACTACAAAATGGATTGAGATGGATAAGTTACCCCGTCTGCTCTTTCTTCGACATCTCCCTCTGGGCTGTAATCAGTGTGTAGTAAATGCCCTTTTTCTCTATTAGCTCGGCATGGGAGCCAATTTCTGCAATCTTGCCTTTCTCCAGTACCATCAGCCGGTCGGCATTGCGGAGTGTTGACAGCCTGTGGGCAATCGCAATCGTTGTCCTTCCTCTCATTACCTGCTGGAGCGCCGTCTGAATGACACTTTCCGTCTCAATATCGAGTGCAGAAGTCGCTTCATCCAGAATAAGAATTGGCGGATCATTCAGAATCGCTCTTGCAATTGCCAGACGCTGGCGCTCACCACCGGATATATTGTTCCCGTTCTCCTGAAGCAGCGTGTCGTACCCATCCGGCAGATTGATAATAAATGAATGCGCATTAGCAATTCTGGCCGCCCGGATGACTTCTTCCTCCGTCGCTTGCGGCTTAGAGTAACGGATATTATCAAGTATCGTGCCTGTGAATAGGAAGGTCTCCTGAAGCACGACACCAATCTGGGAGTGAATGTCATCCTTCTGGATGTCCCGAATGTCTACACCATCAATTTTAATTTGACCTTCATTCACATCATAGAAGCGGGAGACCAGATTAATCAGGGTAGACTTGCCCGATCCCGAATGACCCACCAACCCAATCATTTCCCCATTACGAATATCAAAAGACACATCCTTCAGCACCGGCTCATAGGAGTTATAGCCAAAGTACACACTGCGGAACGAAACCTCGCCATGAATCGTATGTCTCACTGTTTTATCAGTCTCCACTACATCCGGCTGCTCGTCAATGACCGAAAAAACGCGGTCAATGGAAATCATCGCATTGGAGACCCATCTTGGCATGAACATCATCCAGGCGATCGGTCCAAACACCATGGACGCATACATGCTGAACTTGATCAGTTCACCTACATTCATCTGATTGTTCAAAATCATGTTAGAGCCAAGCAGCAACACAACATATTGGCCAAGCTGAATTAAATAATTCGTTATCGGGGCCAGCATGTTGAACAGACTCTCGGTTCTTATCGTAGCGGCAGCAAAATCACTGTTATGGGACCGGAATTTTTTGATCTCCGTGGATTCCTTGCCAAATGCCTTGACAACCCGGATTCCGCTCAGCACATCATGCAGAAAAGAACTCCCCCGGTCGTAGATTGCCCACTGTTTTTGATACAGTTTCCAGAGCACATGTTTCCAGATGTACATATTCATGTAGGCGACAATAGGGGCAGGCAACAGCACAACACATGCCAGGCGCCAGTCAGCGCTGAAGAGTAAGCTACTAGCCGCAACCAGCAAAATCATTTGATAGATTGCTGTTGTGCATAGCTCTTGAATCAATTGCCGAATCCGGTCTGTATCCGCCGTTACCCGGTTCATTATATCTCCCGCCCGTTGAGAGGTCATGAAGCCAAGCGGCAGGCTCAGTACTCGTTCATACACCATTTTGCGCAGATCGGCGGCAATATTGGAGCTGACATTCGCCATGACCCGTGCCCGAATAATCGCCAGCAGTTCTCCGGCCACAAGTCCTCCGATCATGGCGGCAAGTGCGAGATAGAACAGCTTCATGCTCGGACTATGTCCGTCAGACGGCTGCAAGACACCGTTAATCAGAATTTCCTGAAAATAAGGTCCTGCCAGTGCAATAGCGGAAGCCGCTATCATGACAATAAGACCCATCGCCAGCGGCTTCCAATGCTGCTTCGAGACACCGAACAGCTTTTTGAACGCCGCGGACTTGCTCATGCATCTGGGGCATACACGGGTTCCTTGCACTAGTCGATCACCGCACTTAACACAGACGTTTTCCTCATCATTATTGAAAATCCGAACTTTGCGGGCTGCTGATTTATCATTCAGCACTTGTGCAATATAACCGAAGCGTGGAGCATGCTCCATGGAGGAGCGGACGAGGATACGCTTTCCCTGCTCATCTTCGGTCTCCAGCACAATATTTCCGATAAGCGGAATGACTTTGTACTCCCATGAGTCAGCAATAATACCGGTTTCCTTCGCTTGACCATGCTCGATGTAAGCCCATTTATTCTGCCCGATAACCAGAAATCCGGCCGTACGGTAGCCAAGTAGCGACAGATTAGCGGGCACACAATATTCAATGTCAGTTCCGACAGCCTGCACAGCAGCTTTCACATCCGGCTCTGCAAGCGAAAAATTCAAATCCATAGGCATTCACCATCCTTCATGTCCGCTCTAGTCAACTTGATTAACCATACATACATAGCTCTACCATCCGGTATTCCTTGTCTGTCAGCTTATTTATATTTGGGATGACAAACCGATTACCGTCCACGTCAGTGACGAGCAGTCGGTCTGGGGTTACCAGCTTGGCGTTGCCACCACCACCTCTGACTGTGAATCGGCATAGTCCGCCTGTCGTCTCTGCTTCCCAGTAGGAGTAGCCAAACTCCTCCTTCACGTTAATCAACCTGCTAATTTCTGGAGTGAAATAACGGATTTGCAGCTGCTCCTCTAACAGCTGCGCTGTCTCTTCCGTAAAATCCTCCAGACTGTGGATCATACCAACTTCCTTGTTTTCAACCGTCCGGATGGACAAATACATGCGTCTATTCGTATGAGGGAAAGAGCAATGTACATACACGACTGGATGCGTCTTTTCCCCCACCGTTACGGATAACATCCGACCTTCCGTTTTATGAAATGTTGCATTATCCTCTGTGAGATAGTGAATGTCGGCGGCATCGGACAGCGAACCGGCCACGCCCTTTTCCTCCTGTAGCTCTGTATCCTGGGCTGGAGTTGTCTTCTTCTGTGATGCAGACGAACTCATGCTGAAATCACCTCACTTATTTTTAATGCTTCATCATGCTTTTTCACCAATTGATAATAAGCGCCCTCGGTACTCATTAGCGATTCATGTGTTCCTTCTTCCACAACCTTGCCCTGATCCATCACGACCAGATAGTCGGCATTGCGAAGCGTGGAGAGCCGATGCGCAATGGCAATCGTTGTACGTCCCTTGATAAGTTTATCCAGCGCCTCTTGGATTTGCAGCTCGGTCTCCGTATCCAGAGAAGCTGTCGCTTCATCTAGAATCAGTATTATTGGGTTATGCAGAATTGCCCTCGCAATGGAGAGGCGTTGCTTTTCACCACCTGACAGATTGTATCCGCCCGTACCCACGATCGTATCGTAGCCGTCCGGCAGCTTCTCAATAAAATCATGGGCGTTGGCTATTTTCGCCGCATGAACGATATCCATGACACTGCAATCCGGCTTGGCATAGGCAATATTTTCAGCAATACTGCCTGATAGCACGTACACATCCTGCGATACGATTCCGATATTGGAGCGCAACGATTCAGCAGCCAAATCCTTCACATTTACTCCGTCGATCGTAATTGCACCTTCATTCACATCGTATAGCCGGGAAATGAGGTTGACGAGAGTTGATTTTCCTGCTCCAGATTGTCCGACGACGCCAATCATTTGTCCTGCCTTCACCTGCAGCGTAACATTCTTCAGAATCGATTTATTCGGCTCATAGCCAAATACAACATTTGATACTTGAATATCTCCCTTCATGACTGGAATCCGAATCGCATTCTCCTTCTCCTTCACATCAGGGTTTGCGTCCACAATTTCAAATAATCGCTGCGAAGCCGTCATGCAACGCGACCACCAGCCTACAATATTGTTCATAAACTCAATGGGCCCATATAACATATACATATAATTGACAAAGGTCAGCATAAGCCCGAACGAAATTTCACCCTTGAGTATCATCCACCCTCCAAATCCCCAGATGAGCATACCTCCCATTTGAGTCAGCCCATTAAGTACTGGAAAGATCGTACCGCTCAAACGGTTATAATTTTGCTCCGAGCCGGAGAAGTTCGCATTTGCCTGCTGGAAGCGCTGCATTTCTTTGTGCTCCATGCCAAATGCCTTGACGACACGGACACCTTTGATCGAGTCACTAATAATGGAGTTCAATGATGATACCTGGCGGTTCATCCGCCATGATAGCCTCGACAGCTTGGGGAATACTTGGCGTGCCAGAAAAATAACAATCGGCATCGGCAAAAAACATAGCAGTGTGAGCTTCCAGTCCAATACCAGCAAAATGACGGTAATGCCGATGATATTCATTACATTCACAACAAAATAGGACAGTACATCAATGAAAAATATTTGCAGTTCAGCGGCGTCGTAATTAACTCTGGTCATCAGCTGTCCGGTCTGCTTCCGCTTGAAAAAGTTTAGTGATAAGCGCTGCATTGCAGTAAAAATGACAGATTTTATATCAAAAACAATGTTTGCGGCCAGCCTCGCATTGATGATTCCGAAGAAGACACCAAATAATAGAGATAAAGTGCGAAAAATAATGACTAGCAAGATGACTAGCCCTACCTGTCCGCCAAAATATCCTTCGCCTTTTAGCGCCTGATCAAATAAGGCCGTACCCGTCAAATATGGAATGACAAGCCCAGTCACGGAATTTAAAAGCATCAACACAATAATGAGCAGCAAAGAGGCTCTATAGGGCTTGGCAAACGATAACAGCCGGAGGATCAATGCGCTTTTCTTCATGCATTTCGGGCAAATCTCTCGACCTTCTTCCGGGTAAATCCTCCCGCATTTGGGACAAGAGGCATTTGCCTCCTCATCCTTCAGTAACTCGCTGTCCACCTCCTCCTGCTTTTTCAGCTTCGTAAAGATTGCTGCCAGCCTGGATGCCTTGCTCATCAGTCCATTCGTGAACGCCGCTATGATTCGCTCGTCTGGAGCCTTCATTACAAGCATCCCGGATGCAACAAGGTTCACAATGAAAACGGATTCAATTCCACTGATTTTCAACGTTTGAACCGACCATTTCCCCTCCTCCTGCGGATCCTGACGTGGATAACTTTTGACAGGGATCGAATAGCCCTTAAAGGTCTTTTCGTGATCCGGTTCCTTGAGACTTGTTGCAATAAGCATTTCATGCTGGGACAAGGCTATGTATGTATCGAGAAAATGCCCCTCTGGCGTACGATCACATGTCATTTCGAACAGGATATCCTTCTCCGCCCATTTCTGCTGCTGCAGCAATATTAATTTTTCTGTAGATTGAATAGTCATCAACTCCATATAAAATATCGAAACAAAATCCTTTTTTTACTAATTTTATTTTTAGAATGCTTCTATCTTATTTTCGGACCTTTACTTTGTCAACATTTTTGTTTAAAAAGTGTTGGATTCTGAATGCTCCATTCACATCGTAAATAAATTATCTTAAAAGTGCGTATTGACACTGAAATAATTGTGTATTAAAGTTACGTCATACATTTTACACTTTTATATTTAAAAAGTAACAAAGTGAATATTGATAGGTTTTTGCTGAAAGAAATGAATCTGAAGTAGACGCTCAATAATCGAGATAGAGGGGGATTTTGAAGGCTTTGTTGTTCAAAAATCAAGGGACTATGTTATATAAAGAAAGACTATCCATAAGTTCTGGATAGCCTCGTCATAGGATTCAACATTTTTAGCTGACAAAATAGAATATAAATCTCACTTCATGAATACTTAACTCACCTTTTCTTCCGTATCGATGTATCTATTTACTTTTAGTCCATTCCTCCGATACGTAAGAGCACCGATAAAGGAAAGAGAAAATCCAATTGATGCGTAGATGTAGAGCGTTTGAATACCTACAGTATCCGCTAACCAACCAGATAATAATAATGATACACCATATAGAATTGAGGTAAGTGATGATTGGGCCGCAAATAACGGTGGAAGCTCTGAAGCGGGAACGCTTGTTTGGTAAGAAGTACGTTCCGCTAAATCCTTTATGGCTTGAGAAGCCCCGATTGCGAACATGATAAAGAGTGTCACTAACGGGCTAGTAGAAAAACTGAATGCGAGTGTTAGCGCAGCAACGCATCCACTGCCCACCGCTAGCATGCCCCCTAGATTCCAGTTTCCGTTCGATAAACGGCTCATAAGAATGCTAATGAGAACGAATCCACCTAAATTGGCGCCATTCATCCATCCCCACCATACTTCACCCACATGTAGTCGTTCTCCTACGAACACGAGCAATAGCGCCCCTGCGAATGCACCTCTAAATAAGCCTTCCCATACATCCATCCATAACAAAACACGTAACTGCGGTAACCTAAAATAATTCTGCCATCCATCTTGAAGCGATCGTCTCCAAGAACCCACTGGTGTTTGGTGTGTACTGTTTCTGGTTTCGTATATCATGGAGGATGATAACCAAGCACCGCCTAATAACATTGTAGAAAGGAGCAGCACTTGACTTGCACCAAGCCAACTGACTGTCATGGATCCGAACGCCCATCCGGCCAGAGAACATGACTGTACAATACCCACTAGCACGCTGTTCGCTTTAAGCAACGATGCTTCAGGCACGGTTAGAGCAACAAGAGAAGATCTTACTGGGCCCGCTACCCCCTCCAGAATTGATATCCCAAAAACCATTCCGATCAATATAGCAATATTAGGATTGTCTTTGCCCATTAGAAACATATATATGGTGAGCAATGCCAAGCCAATAGTTTGCCCTCCAAGACTAGATACAAGTAAGCGGTTCAAGCGCAACTTACGCATGATAAGAGGAGCCGCGATGCTGCCGATTGTCATACCAGCAACTCTAAGTAGGGGATACAAAGCCGTTACGGTAGCAGAACCAGATAGATGGTAAAGCGTGACGACAAGCGCCAAAATGTACCAGATATCTCCTAAAGTAGATAGAGCCTGACTAAGCCAGAGTCTATGAAATGATTTTGTAAGCATTGTACTCATCCTTTTCAATATTCAGTTGTATTCAGGAAAAGGAATGAGATTCTACAATGGTCTGCCTCCGATCAAATTGAAAAAGATTTTTTTATTATAGCATTTGTTTTTGATTTTAAATAGTTTTGTACCTACTTTATATGTGTTGAAACTAATCATGTTATGACCTTCATGATCACTCTCATTCATTGAGGATACTTCTATCTCACCTATTTGTTCAGCTAGTTCATTCTCTGAGATGATATCATTTCTTGTTATATGAACTACTTTCTTTAGATTTATCATTTTGTAATGTAAGATCTAATTGTTCTTTGAGTTCTTCCACATTATGACAAACAACTGAAGAATTCATCAACATCAGATGTCCCCATTGATTGATATTGAATTCACCTTCATGTAGACAAAAGATTGGTTTCTTATGCGCATAAGCATAACCAAGCTCCCAGCAGGTATTACTTAAATTCAAGCCATTGTTGTTTAAAACAGCAACAAACATATCACATTCTTCTATTGCCTTAACTGCAGATTTGAACATTTCATCTCCACTTTTTGAGTGTATAGATTGATTTTCTATGTCTCTATGTGGTAGATGTGTGGTTAAAAAGTGTGCTTCCATAATCGTATTTAACCGTTCCAACTTTCGTCGTTCCCCAGAAGTAAGTATAGAGCCTGACAAATATACATTTTTACGCAAATATCCCACGCTCCTTTTCACAGGCTTCGTCATATAGTAATTTCTATTTGAATGATTAGAGCAGTCCTACTGTAAATCCATCATTTTTTGAATGGTTATAAGAACACCATTTTCTTCATTAGATTTTGTGATGAAACTTGCTGCTTTTTTGGTGTTCTCGCAAGCATTGCTAACAGCAAAGCTGTATTTAGCAATTGCCATCAGTTCAACATCGTTCTCTCCATCACCGAACGACATCGTTTCCTCCGCAGTTACCCCCAGCATATCCTGTAATTTTTTTACCGTTTCGCCTTTATGAATATGAAGAGCAGTAATATCGAGCCACCTGGCTTCAGAGTCGACAATGTAGATTTGGCCATTTAACGTCTGTTCCACATGTTTTCTAAGCATTGTGCTTCTGCCTTCTGTATCAAATACGGTTATTTTGATAAAATCACTATCGATTTCGGAGAAGGAATCCACTTTTATGACTTGTTCATAAGAGCCTTTAACTACGTTGTACATATCATCAGAGATAGAGGAATGTACGTATGCTGCATCGCTTGCACATACAATGATTGTCATGTGGGGATCAAAACCTTGAATTTCTTCAATGGCTCGCAGAACGAGTGTGCGATCAATGCTAAACTCTTTGACGACTTTTCCATCTTTCTTGATTCTGGCTGCGCTATCTCCAAGAATCCAAATCCCTTTTCCATGGTCACCAAACAACTTTTCTACTCGTTCACACTGTTTTCCCGTGCAGGCTACAAACGTTATTCCTTTCTTTTGCATTTCTTCATGTACTTCATTAAAAAGTTCAATATCAAACGAACCTTGATTATTCAGAAATGTTCCGTCCAGATCAGTTACTACGAGTTTAATCATTTAAAATCCTCCGAGTTCAAGTTGGATTTATTATTCGTCTTTATAAAGTTAGCTTATTAAGTATTCATGGCAAAACCTTTATCTATTCAAAGAAATCATTAATTGATCGAATTGGCTTCACTTCTATAGGCTGATTCGACAATTTCAAAGCCGCATATGCCCCAATCCAAATGATAACTGCTAAAATTATATATACCATAACCCTCACCTCCCGTATTTCCGTAGATCCTTCTAATGTAGCCAGCGCTTTTTGTAACCCTCTTTATAAAACAACTTTATAAAGTCAGTATGCAGCAAACCTTAATGCTCTGTCAAAGGGTAATTAAGGAATCTTCTATAGCCTCCGACGTATGTAAAAGAAAACCTCTACATCAATGAAGAAGTCTTCAATGATATAGAGGTTTATTTCGATTTGAAAATTGGTTTTCAGGTAAATTATCTTTTATCTGACCTGAATTAATGTGCGGTATAGCCTCCATCAACAAGCAAGGTAGTACCATTCACGAAACTAGCATCATCGCTGGCTAAGAACAACACAGCTTTTGCGACTTCTTCTGGTCGTCCAAGTCTGCCCTGTGGGTGAAGTGAAGTTAAATATTCTTTGCTTTTTGCATCTACGTTCTTCAAGAGAGGCGTTTCAATGTATCCAGGACATACGGCGTTAACACGGATTCCCTTACTGGCATAAGCAGTACATAAATTCTGAGTTAACAGTTTAACGCCTCCTTTTGCCGAGGCATAAGCTGTCGTTTTAGGCAATGCAACAAAGCTGTGGATTGAGCCAGCATTAACAATAACGCCGCCATTTCCTTGCTTAAGGAACTGCTCAATAGCATATTTATCGGAAAGAAATACACCTGACAAGTTAATATCGATGGTTCGTTTCCATTTATCATATGACAATACATCAGCGGCTTCGTCATCGGCAACCCCTGCATTTGCATACATAATATCCAACTTACCATATTTCTCAACGGTTTCATTAATCATGTGTTTAATATCTTCTTCTTTAGTCACATCTGTTTTGACAAATAACGTATCATGACCTTCCCCATTGAGTTCGGCAGCTAGTTCTTTACCATGTTCAGAGAAGTCAGCAATGACCACTTTTGCTCCTTCTTTTGCGAAAAGGCGAACGGTGGCTTCACCAATTCCACTAGCACCACCTGTAACAATAGCTACTTTTTCATTTAATTTCATAAGATTCAACCGCTCCATTTCTTCATAGTAAGATTCATGAACTTGTACTCCTCAATCTTACTCCTTTAATTTTGAAATACTATCCTATAAAGTTCTGTGTAATAATGGATTGTATACCCCCCATTTGTAGGGTATTTCACTTGAAGGGAACGGCTTATTATGACTCAAAATTTTCATCCATATACTGAAATGACTTTTCAGGAATTTGTATTATTTTTCAAAACGCATAGCAAACAGCTCGAAGAAAACACAAATATTTACCTGATCTCGGAAGCTAACATCTCTGAGACACATCGGAACGAAACGGGAGTACTGATGAGATCCTTTTTTCAGATGTTTACTTATTCAGACTTGGATCATATGGATAATCATTATTCTTCTTATTTGGATACCTGGGTTCAATCCCAGCTAACCATTTTAAATATGGCAAGCTTACAATGGCTTCAAATTATATTGGAAAAAGCTTTAATAACACTATTAATACAACTGAAACATCAACGGATGATGGACCCGCTCATGTTCCTGTTATCTGTCTTTTCGTATCTGATGCATAGCTTTCATAAGTGGGCTGATACGGTGTCTGGTAATCATGAAACGGAGGAAAATGAAGAATTAAAAAAACTGCGTTTGCTGGACCAATTAAACCAACTCCTAGTCAGTTCTTCCGGAGCTTCAGATCTCGCCTTTATCCTGAAAAAATGTGAGAAGTATTTCAATTATAAACGCTGTGTCTTCTATGCATATGTACCTTGGTCCAACCAGTTCTATGGGGTCATTGGCGAAGAACTTCCGAAAATTCAGAGTATGAAAGGACAATTGACTGAGCAAAATCTGATCTTCAACTCTAAAAGACCGATCTATTTGAAAGACCCAAAACCTTATTTAAGGGACGAGCATATCCAGTTATTTCAGCTGTCTTCGATTATTTTTATACCGATTGCCCACGATCATCAATTGTACGGCTGGGTCACTTTTGACCAAATGGGAGAATCATTTAATTGCACAAAGGATGAGCTGGATTTGCTTGAACAAGTGGGAAAGAGAATTGGTTTGTTTTTATCCAGGAAAGAGAAGGAAAACACCGCCAAAACGATGGCCATCGCTTTAACAGAAAGGGAGTCTACCGTGCTCGAACTTCTGGCGGAAGGTTATGATAACAAGAAAATCGCTTCCTTGTTGTTCCTCAGCGAGTATACAGTAAGAGATTACGTAAGCAGCTTGATGACTAAGCTGCGTGCAAAAAATCGAACACAGGTCGTTGCCTATGCTTTTCGTTGGGGGTTATTGAGTTAGTACCTTTGAATTTAGTTCGTCAAAAAAATAAGATCACCAACATGTGTATCATGTTGGTGATCTTTTATTCATTCAGCCCTTCTTGGGTAAATGCACAATAACGTTGAATTGATCGCCGTGAATCTCGGCCTTAATCTTGCCTCCATGCAACTCAACGATGCTTTTCACAATAGCCAGCCCTAGTCCCGAGCCTTCTGTCTGGCGGGATTCGTCTGCTCTTTTGAAACGTTCGAACAGTTCTTCCGCATCAAAATCAATCTCATAGGCAGAGGTGTTTTGAATTTTGAACCTTACCAGATCATCCGTCTCGTCCAGATAAATATAGATGCGGGTTCCTGGAAGCGAATATTTCTGTGCGTTGCTAATTAAATTTTCGAATACACGCCATATTTTATTACCATCCAAATTCGCATGGATCGGAAACTTGGCAATCCTCTCCCGAATTTCGAGCGACGCTTGTCCCATATGGGTGTTTGATTCTGCTATCGCTTGTGTCAATAACGTTGCCACATCGACATACTCCATATCCAGCTCTATTGTACCGCTGGCCATCTTAGAGATATCGAACAGGTCTTCAATTAATAGTTTCAGTCGAAGCGCCTTGCGTTCCAGCGTTTCAATATAGGCTCGGGTTGTTTCCGAAGGATGATTTTCTTTTTTTAATAAATCGACATAGTTGATAATTGAAGTAAGCGGAGTCTTCAAATCATGCGATACGTTGGTAATCAGTTCCGTTTTTAACCGCTCGCTTTTCATTTGATGTTCCAACGCGCTTTGATACCCGGCTTTCATATTGTTAATATAGCCGGCAAGTTCAGATAGGGAATCGTTTCCATTATCTTGAATTGAGTTCTGAATATTCCCTTTGGCAATCTCTTTACTTCCATTGATGATGGCCATGAAACGCCCAAGCTTGGAGAGCATATAAGGAACCAGAAACAGCACAAATAGCAACAAATAAAGAATGAGCCATCCCTGTCCGTAATATGTGACTGCTTCCCAAAAACAAATGCCGGCTAAGGCGGTCAGCAGAAACATAAGAATGAGGCCAAACGTTAGTCTCCCGTTTTGCAGACTGGCTCTAAAGCCGGTTCTCCAAATATGAAAATAATCTATCAACACACTGCCATCCCAGAAGGAACGTTTATTATGTGGTGCCTTAAAATAACGAAACAGTCTGGCTACCAACAAACCCAAGATAATACTGGAAAGCAATTCCCAGATGAAACGTGAAGTTGAAAATCTCAGACTCAACCCCAGGTATAAATACTCGTTTATAAGTATAAAGATCCCTATAATAACTGCGATTATGATGACAAGAAGGTCGATTCCAATCTTTCGATCTTCTTTACTTTTTCTCGATTTTGTATCCAATTCCCCATACCACCTTCAAATATTTTGGGTCTTTAGGATTGATCTCAATTTTCTCACGAATGTTTCTCACATGTACGGCAACCGTATTCTCTGAAGCAAAGACCGGCTCATTCCACACGCGCTCATAAATCTCTTCAATCGAGAAAACTCTGCCCTTGTTTTCCATTAACAACTCCAAAATTTTGTATTCCTTCGCCGTCAGTCTAACGTCCTCTCCATCCACTTCAACAGTCTTGGAGCTTTTGTTCAGCACAAGTCCTTTGACTTGAATGATCTCTTCTCCAATGGAGTGAAAGGAACCTAAATTCGTAAACCGGCGCAGCTGGGATCGGACTCTTGCGATCAGTTCCAAGGGATTAAACGGCTTCGTTATATAATCGTCAGCTCCAACATTAAGTCCCAAAATCTTGTCACTATCCTCCGATTTGGCGGAGAGCATAATGATTGGTATATTTTTATCTTCACGAATTTTAAATGTCGTCTTGATTCCATCAAGCTGCGGCATCATGAGGTCCATGATAATAAGATGAATCGTTTCTTGTTCAAGGATCTCCAGTGCCTCCACTCCGTTAGAGGCCGTAAATACGTCTACATCATTGCTTTTTAAGTAAATAACGAGAGCTTCTCGAATTTCCGGTTCATCGTCTACAACAAGAATATTATTGATCTCCATATTTCTCACCTTCATCGCGTAATTGCTCCTACAACTCTACAATACTTTCTGCGGAGGCACCAGTTATGTAAAGCGAATACATTTTTCCATTTTCGTTTCATCAGACCATCATACACAATCTATATGAAAAATCTCTGGTATAAAAACGAAGGAATTTATGAAGTTTTAATACATCGTTAGATAGTGATTGAGAACTTAATGAATCTCATGGGCAATGTTTATTCAACATGGTTATTCCCTTCGCATACGTTTATGCGTGTCGAAAAAAAGGATGAAATCGAATAGATATCATTTTCCCTCTATGCACCCTTACATTTCAATAGAAAAAAGCGGGGCATTAAGCCCCGCCAATAGTAATGTTTGTAATCCAGCCTTCAGGCGCTGGGAGAACTCCCATCTGGATACCAGTAAGAGTTTCTAGTAGTTTCTTTGAAATAGGTCCCATTTCTGACATACCACTTGGGAAATATATTTCTTTACCATGGTCATCTATTTTACCCACAGGAGAAATAACAGCTGCAGTTCCACATAAACCACATTCTGCAAAATCTTTTACCTCTTCGAAAAGAACTTCCCTTTCCTCAACTTCAAGGCCGAGATATTTCTCAGCAACGACCATTAAAGATCGTCTGGTGATGGACGGAAGAATACTTTCTGACTTAGGTGTAACAACTTTATTGTCTTTGGTTATAAAGATAAAATTGGCCCCGCCTGTTTCTTCAACCTTGGTTCTGGTTGCAGCATCCAAAAACATATTTTCATCAAATCCATTTTTTTGGGCTGTTCTTAGCGCATGAAGACTCATGGCATAATTCAATCCTGCTTTGATATGTCCTGTACCATAAGGCGCAGCACGATCATAATCACTAACACAGAGGGTAAGGGGCTTGGCTCCTCCTTTAAAATAAGGGCCTACTGGTGTAGTAAATACTCTAAACTGATACTCTTCAGAAGGTTTAATCCCAATAACAGGACCACTTCCGAATAGAGTAGGTCGTATGTATAGTGTAGCACCAGAGCCATACGGTGGTACATATGATGCATTTGCTTTTACTGTCTCGACAATAGCATCTATAAACCTATCCTTTGGAAAGGGTTGCATATGAAGTCTTATAGCGGAATCCTCCATGCGCTGTGCATTTAAATCGGGACGAAAAATAGCAATTTGTCCGTCTTGGGTGGTATAGGCTTTTAAACCTTCAAAGCATGTCTGCGCATATTGGAGAACGCCTGCCGATTCGTTGAGCACTACATTGGTATCCTCTGTTAAAATTCCATCATCCCATTTTCCTTCTATAAAATTTGAAACATATCGTTTTTCTGTCTTTCTGTAATTGAATCCGAGATTACTCCAGTCCAAGTTTTGCTTTTCCATTTTGTCACCATACCTTTATTTTATCATTTCATTTTTGAACCATTTACTGCGATACTGCCTTTTCTAAACCTTTAGGAATTCTTCCATTTGTAAGTTACACAATTAAATTCTATTGTCAAAATAACACGTTCAAACAATTCAGGTCAATTAATAACAATAAAAAGTTGGAGTTGTTTAAGTCATATATGTATCTATCCCCGTTCTTTCTTTAATATCTAAAGAAGAACGGGGATCTTCATTAATAACATCAACCTTAGTAACGGGACTCAGGTTTCGTAATACCTTTAGAAGGTCAGAATCACTTTTCCCTGAGAGTGACCCGTCGACACTTTATTCAATGCCTTTTCGATATCATCAAACGTGTAGGTTGAGTCTATAGATGGCTTAATATCATCTTTTTCTATTAGGCTTGTGATCTCTTGTAATTGAATTCCACTGGCTTGTACAAATAAAAAGCGGTATTCATTCTGATTCTTACGCGCTAGAGAATCCAATCGAGCACCTGCCAGACCAAACAATGCTTTTTTCCACATCGGAAAATCATTATCAACGGCAAAGCGATAATTAGGGCCAGCTTTCAAGGATACCAATTTCCCATGTGGTTTTAGAATACCCAGTTCAGCTTTGATTTCTTCGGCACCCAAGGTGTCTATCACATAATCGATATCGGACAAGATGTCCGCATAATGTTCTTCCTTATAATTAATGAATCGATCTGCCCCGATCGATAATGTACGTGATCTGCCTCTTTCACTGCCACTTGTAATAACCGTTAATCCCATGGACTTGGCAATGGGGATAGCCATCGCACCGAATCCTCCGGTTCCTCCAGGAATAAACAACTTTTTATTGGTTTTGGCTTGAAGTACATCATGTAACGCTTGATACGCAGTTAAGGAAGTAAGCGGCACGGCAGCAGCTTCAATCACACCAGATAGTTCATTCCCTAGAGTTAAAGGCAACTTATAGTTGGCAATCATCCGAACGCTGCCGTTCATATTCATGATATCCAGTGGATTGACACCCGCAGCTTTTACTTTGACAAGGACCTCTCGACTATCGATATGAGGGATGTCCATCCGGTTTAATTCTACATGAATGGTTTTGGAATACTTCTGTATTTGAGCTGCTCTCATCATCTTCCTCTTCCTCTGCTATTAGACTAAAAATATGGCGTACAATGTTCAGTTGTACGCCACGTTTCACGCTTGATGTTAGTGTAGCTCCTCTGTTGAAAGCTAAATCTAATTGAGCTAATTCCTTTACAAGGTAGATATAAAGTTCAGGACCTTGTTCACCATCTTGGACTCCACCCAGAGGTGTATCCTCTCTGTCATGTGTGCCATTGCGAGTCGATGGGGCGGGGCAATTCTATCTTACCGATTTTCGTTGTAGTCCATAATTTCACCAATGGTATTCACTGCTGTTTTGATGTATTCCACAGCTATGTGAATTGAATTTATAATTCTGAAATAACTGGATAGATCGGACCTCTCAGATTGAAATTATAGTTCTGATCTACGATCCCTACCACTTCGTTGTGATCATACAGTTCCACCATAAAGCCCGCCATTTCTTTAGCCGTGTGGTACTTAGGCATGTTTGCTTTGTAGTCAAATTCTTCAGCATCTATGGATCTCTTCACGAATTCCGTTTCCGTTATCGCGGGTGCCAGGATTTTCGCTTTTAGTTTTGCACCTTTCAGTTCCAGTTCTTTGGCAAGACCTTCTGTGAAGGCACTAACATAATATTTCGATGCAGAATAAGCAACACTACCAACAGCAATGGCATATCCGAGTGCGGAAGAGACGTTAATTAACTGAGTACCTTCAACCTCAGCATAATTTCGCACATACAGTGTAGAAAGGATGGTCAGGGATTCAATGTTCACTCGTAACATCGTTTCAACTTTATCTAATTTCTGTTCTGCTATAGATGAACCTTCACCGAGCCCTGCATTGTTGATCCAGGTCTCAATCTGGTATTCCTTCAGATTGTTATATAGTGTATAAGCCTGATCTGTAACAGATAGGTCACTTGTCTGAACAATAACATTTACTTGGGGATCTATACTCTGAATGGTTGATTTAAGCTCCTCCAGTTTATCCAATCTTCTAGCTACCAAAATCAAGTTTTTTCCACGTGCTGCAAATGCTAATGCCGTTTCATATCCAATCCCTGAACTTGCTCCAGTAATCACTGTGTATTTCATCATAATCTCTCCTTAGGTTCCTACATTTTTTTAGAATGATCGTTCTCTAATGTGTAAAAAAACAGTTAGATCTAACTTGCTGTTTAATCTAAAGCAGACAGTGTCATATCAATAATATTCATTATTTTTTGTTGATCTGTTGTTGTCTTAACCAACGTACGCAGTCCTAGCCAAGCGTTCATTAGATAATGAGAAATAACGACCGAGTCAAGATCAGAATTAATCTCACCCGTTTGTTGCCCCTCCAGAACAAGGTTAGTCAAACATTCCTCGGTTCGCGCATAACTCTCACCCACGAAGCATGAAACTTCAGTGTCTAATACACCTAACTCCACACCTGAATTCACCAAAAAGCACCCCAGAGGTTCTCCTTCGTTTCTTACAGTAAACTCAAACATCTCACGGATTAATTGTTTGATTGGTTGTTGTTTTTCAATCAGAATCTTCATTCTGCTGGTCTGCTTCGTTTCATATCGTTCCAGAGCTTTCATAAATAAAGCATGTTTATCCCCAAAGGTATCATAGATACTTCTTCTATGAATACCCATAAACTCAACCAGGTCTTGCATTGAAGTTTTCTCATATCCTTGTGTCCAGAAGAGATGCATTGCTTTATCTAATACTTCATTAACTTCAAATTCTTTGGATCTTGCCATCGTCATCACCTCAAATAATCATTATACATTAAGTGATTGTTCGGCAAACTGAGATAGTTAAATTGAACATATCTCAGTGATAAGACATGTCGAATTAAGCCTGGATTCTTCGTTTGTTTGCTTGTAGCCAATCCGGTGTCCAACCTTTTTCCATAGCATCCAGGGTCACACCCGGCGGAACGATGGCGTCGATTGCATCCAGGATATCAGTGTTTAACCGGATATCGCTGCCTTTTAATGTTTCACGCAGTTGCTCAATTGTTCTTGCCCCCACTATTGCAGAGGTAATCGACGAATGAGCTTGTGTAAAAGCCATGGCAAGATGAGGCAACGTTAATCCTGCTTCATTTGCAAGGGTTTGGAGCTTGGCAACGGCTTCGAACTTGGTACGATTTTCTTCTCGATTCGGGTCGACAACAACCGAAAGTTTCCCTAGTGATCCCGCTGCTCTTGAATCTGGAGCAGCCGCTTCTCCCGAGCGGTATTTTCCAGTTAATAAGCCACCCGAAAGCGGGCTCCAAACCAGGACACCCATTCCATATTTCGCGGTCGCGGCAAGCAAATCGAATTCGATACTCCGATTCAAAATGGAATAAGGGGCTTGCTCAGATACGAAGCGTGCCATATTTTTACGTTCACTAGCCCATTGTGCTTCGGTTACCTGCCATGCTTGAAAATTGGATGTACCGATATAGCGAATCTTCCCTTCACGAACCAAATCCGTCAACGCGTCAAGACTCTCTTCAATATCGGTATGGAGATCTGGCTGATGCAGTTGATACACATCGATATGATCCGTTTGCAGCCTTCTCAAGCTTCCCTCGACTGCACGCTTGATCCAATACTTCGAGTTACCAGATTGATTAAGTCCACTGCCCATGGGCATTCCGCCTTTTGTGGCTAGAATAACATCCTGTCTGCGGCCCTGTAGGAGCTTACCCAGAATCTCTTCGGATTGACCACTGGAGTAAACATCCCCCGTATCAATCAGGTTAATGCCTCCAGCCAAAGCCTCATCCAACATGACTGCAGCCTCTTTTTCCGTATTATTTCCCCAAAAACCAAATGTGCCTGTACCTAATACAAAACTGCTTACTTTAAGACCTGTATTTCCTAATACACGATACTCCATGTTCAATTCATCCCTTCTACATATTGATATATTGAGAACGAACATTCTAATATAGGCATAAAACTACGTAGTAAGATCTTACACCGAGCCCCATCACTCTCTGCTTTGTAATCGTTTATATCTCCTACGCCAACAATATAACATATCTAGAACGATTGGTAAAGAATCGTTTTATAACTGTCTTGTGATCGTTATTAGTGAACTTATAGAATAGTAAAATCCCCTTTCAGCATCCTCGACTTCGAACAAGAACATGTGCCGATACAACAAAAAAGCCGCTGTAATAGCGACTTTAATGGTTTTGTTCCACAATATTTTGTCACAGATGTTACTTGTTTTTCAACGGGTTAACATGTTGTTCCATATGCTCTTCTCATAAATTCTAAGCCATTGCCTCTTCTCGCAGATCATGCTCCATGAAGAGAATATCACGTTTCATTTCTTTCATGCCCTGTCTTGAAATCCGCCCTGTCTCAAACATAGATTGAATGTTGTCTCGCTCCAGTTGAATTCCGACCCGGCCCAGATCCTGCATCGATAGGTCGAACTCTCGTCGGGAGTATGTGTCCGATTCGTTTCTGGTCATACGCAGCAGTATACTTTCATATTGCAAGATCAGTGAGCTGACTGCCTCTATATCTGATTCGCCTTCTGAAAGCAGACCTTTTAGCTGCTCAATGACATAAGCCATATTTTGAATTTTGAGTCTGGTCAATTCAGCGCGTCTTTCTCGAATGCTTAGTCGGGCAGGATTCAGCATCCCGAACATTTCGACCCATTGCTTAATGGGAAAAACCTCTTTTTTATAGCGGACATCTCTTGTACGCATAAACAACAGTTGGTTAATTCTTTTAAGGTAATTGTACGCTGTATATGGATTTACTTCTTTCTTTTCAAGAGCAAGCAACGTATTCTCTCTTTCCCATTTCATGACAGACAGACCCAAGGACCGCTGTGTCTTATCTTTCTTTTCATCTTTCCTAAGTGTTCGGATTCTGGAAGTATACATATTGATAATATGGGCGGTCGCAAGCCGGTTCTGGTCCGTGGTCAGTTCATTTAATCCGGTAACCACATTCCTCAGAATCTCAATTTTTGCCTGAATTTCGTCCTCTTCCTGCTCCGTTTGTGTTTCTTTACCTAATAAAAGCGGCAACAGATAGTTGGATGCCAGAAGAGTCCACAAGATTACTCCAGCCGCAAGGAAAATGATCAGATCTCTGGCTGGAAATGCAGTTCCATCATTCAGAAAAAACGGCAGTGACAAGGTACTCGCCAGTGTAATCGTTCCCCGAACTCCCGATAGACTGAGGATAAGCGCATTCTTCAACCGGAGCCGCCAAGGTTCGCGCGATTTGGCACCTTCAGGATTATCCATTAGCATTGCCCAGATGAGACGCAGCCCGAGTACAGCTAAAGTCAATAATAGTGTGTACATAATGACTTTAAAATTCCCTATGTCCGGGTTACTCCAAATCGTCTGGATAATATCAGGAAGCTGTGTTCCAAGTAGTAGGAAAACCAGTCCGTTCAATACAAAGATAATGACCGACCAGGTGCTTTTGGATACAACACTCAGCTTGGCTAACTCGGGGTTCATTTTCTTGTAACCAAAAGAATGGGCGATTCCTGCGGCGACAACAGCCAGGATACCGTTGACCCCTAATTCCTCCGCAGCCATGAAAATCAAAAAAGGAGTCAGGATCTCAATCAGCATGTGGAGCGTGACATTCTCCATCCCCAATTTGCGCAACCACTTCACCACACCATATTTTACTAAGGTAAGCAGAAGGCCTAACACCACACCGCCAAGTGAAATGGCAATAAAACTGATACTGGCCGTTTTGAAAGAGAATACACCTGTGACCATTGCAGCTACAGCGAATTGAAAGGAGACCAGCCCTGATGCGTCATTTATTAACGACTCTCCCTCAAGAATTTGCATCGTCTGATGGGGGATCTTCACTTTCTGCTCCAGTGCACCCACGGCCACAGCATCGGTAGGTGCTAGTGCAGCTGCCAATGCGAAGGCTGCCGCCAGCGGGATGACCGGAAGTAGCCAATTCAGAAAATATCCCATTACTGCTACCGTTACAAACACCAGACCCAGCGCTAGCAAAAGGATCGGTTTCTTCAGCTTCCAAAGCGCTTCTTTATCCGCATGCCTGCCATCATTGAACAGCAACGGGGCAATGAATAAAAGTAAAAACAACTCTGGATTTAATTTCAGTTCATAATGCAAGGGCAGCAAAGTAATTAACATCCCCAGCGCAATTTGAATAATAGGTACGGAGACCGAAGGGATAAACCGGTTTACTAAATTGGATAAAGAGACTGCCGCCAGCATCAACAAAATAAATTCAAACAATTCCAAACGTATCTTACCTCCATATTTATCTGCAATAAGCAGCTTTTCGTAAAACAGGTTTCTAACAAGAAGTCATCTTATTTTAAAATGCATTTATGAACTGTATATGAATCGCTTTGCACCTAGCCTGCCCAGAGCAATATTCTATAATCCACATAGGTATTTTTATCGGAATTGCCGATAATTTCATTAATACTTTCTAATCGAAATTTCTTTTCAGAAGGTACCCCGCGCTGTTGAAAAACAAAAGCAGCCGCTTAGCGGCTGCTTCTGCATAACTACATTCATATTCAGTTCACAAAGCTATTTTATTCTATACAACATCATTAGAAATATTATGGATCATGGGAGGAACGAATATGAAAAAAAATATTCTAGTTAGCGGGGCGAGTTTCGCCGGAATTTCAACAGCCTATTGGATGAAGCAGTTTGGCTACAACGTGACCGTTGTTGAGATCGCTGAAGGTCTTAAAAAAGGCGGCACACCTGTAAATATCCGCGAAAATACCGCCGACATCGCGAAACGTATGGGGCTTCTAGACCAAATCCAGTCGAACAAAATAGACATGGAATTGATGGAATTCAAAAATTCCGATGATGTCACTGAAAGAGTCGAAATCCGTGAGCAGCTTGCAGAAGATGAATATGAAATCGAGCGAGATGTATTGCTGGATATCATGTTCGAGGTTGTCCAAGATGACGTTGAGTTTATTTTCGGAGATAGCATTACGTCATTAAAGGAAGAAAGTAATGGCGTTGAAGTAGTTTTCAAAGGAGGACAAAAGCGCTCGTATGACCTGGTATTCGGCTGTGATGGTATTCATTCGGCCGTCAGAAAATTATACTTCGGCGAGGAAGCGGAATTTTCGCATTTTCTTAAAACGTATTTCTCTATCACGATCGTGGATAAGTTGTTGATCCGGGAGAATACGACACAGATGTACAACGAGCCGGGCAAGGCGGTCATGCTGAACTCTTATAACAATAAAACCGATATCGTGCTCTGCTTTTCTTCGGAGAAGGAACTCCCTTACGACTACCGAAACGAGGAACAGCAGCGGGATATCATTTTGAATCAATTTTCCGGACTAGGCTGGCGAACGCCGGAATTGCTGGAAGAAGTGAAGAACTCAAAAACTTTTTACTTTGACAAGCTGTGCCAAATGAAAATGCCGTCGTGGACAAAAGGCAGGGTAGCCCTAGTCGGTGATGCTGGATACTGCGCCTCTCCGGCTGCTGGCATGGGTGGATCACTCGCAATAGATGGAGCGGCAGCCTTGGCTGATGCTTTCCAAAAAAACCATGGGAATTATGAACTTGCGTTCCAAGAATATAATCAGAGTTTCCGTCCTTTCATCGAGGAAGTTCAAGCAAACGCAGAAATGATGGTAGATTTTCTAGTCCCACGAACTGAAGAAGACATTCGCGAAAGAATTTCGCAAACGGCATCCATCAAGGACATATAAGGACCGATCTGTAGGATATTGAGACTATCATTTGAGGGTATTTTTTCAGTGTGTATTTGTTGAGTTTAATGATTAGAATCAAGTTCTTGTCCTCAGTTGGGGGCAAGAACTTGACTCCTCAAACAAAAAAAACCACTAAATTAGCGGTTTTCAATGGATGCATGCAAAGTTTATTGGTGATTTATCATATAGATCAATCCTATAAGATTACCTTTTACCTCGTATACCAAGTTAAAGGTGTAATATCCTTTTTCTTCATTGGACATATCTATAGTGAACTTGTCGGGGCTCTGTTCCCATTCGCTCACATTGATCAGTGTTTCTTTAAACGTTTTATTGTTTCTAACACTTGCTGAATAGGGGATCACTTTATTACCATCTATTCCTGTAACCAAATTTGTGACTTCAATGCTAGGGCCCGTTAGCTCTCCTACTTCAATGATTTGACGATTTGCCAACAAGTTAGCGAGTTTGGTTAACCCTTTTAATGGCGAGAAATCCGTAATTGCATTGCCTGTGATATCTAACGTCACCAAGTTATTTGCGTACTGCAACCCCTCTAGGGATTTAACTCTTCCAGATTTACTATTAAGTGTTGTCAACTTCAGCATATCGCCAAGGGTTAGATCTCCCGTTATTCCTAGCGTTGTCTTAATAGAGTCTCTTAAATATTCATCTTGTATGACTATCGGTGCAGTTAAATCAACTTCGGTTAATCCAGCTATTGCTGCCTGTAATGCCGCTAGTGCTGTATCCACTTCTTCTTGCTTAACTTCCTTATTAGCCAGGATCTCCTCGGCGGCGGATAAGCTAGCGGTGAACGCCGCAGCACTCTCCTCTGTGTACCCATCAAGATTAATCACTTTAGCATCTGTAACAACTTGTTCCAGATCTCCAGTATATAGTCTAGCCGCGTTGACAAAATGTAGCTTTGTATCTCCCCATGTGGCATGGTCAGATCCATTGCCATTTCCACCATCTGTCACGACTAATTTAAGCTCTTTCGCTCCGTTAATGTCTACTTCAATGAATTTTTGCGGATCTCTAGAGTTCATAACTCCACTGTCGAATTTCTTATCTCCATCCACATAAACCTCAAAGCTTACAGAGCCGACAGAACCATACATTTGCCGATCTACACCCACATAGGACGTGAAGTAATCATAATTCTTATCGCTTAAATCATACACAATCGTAGAGTTCGAATGTGCTCCAATGCCTCTGTCATAGATTACTTCACGATTATTCTCATCCGTTAATCTCAAAGCATGATTACTAATCGAAATATCCTTTTGCAGAGCAGCATAGCTATTTTGGGTAGAAGTCCAATCAACATCTGTCAGATACTTGTAATCCTCCATGTTAACGACAGCGATCGTACGTGTTTGCGTCACTACATTACCATCGCTATCCGCTACAGTGTAAGTGATTGGATATTCTCCAACTCGATTGAAATTCACTTGCTCTCTTCCCGTAACCACTACACTAGAAGTTAAATCCCCATCCTCAGCATCCACGGCTTTATAATTTTCATCGATCTGGAGGGTTTGTCCTACTTTCATCGATATCGATTTCGGTATCGTAAGTGTTGGCACACTATTTAGTACAAGGAACTTTGCATCTGCCCATACCGTGTGATCCGCTGTATTTCCATTGTGGTTCGCATCGGTTGTGACGAGCTTCACTTCTCTT
This sequence comes from Paenibacillus sp. MDV22-iso6, assembly GCF_058408365.1. NCBI lineage: Bacteria > Bacillati > Bacillota > Bacilli > Caryophanales > Paenibacillaceae > Paenibacillus > Paenibacillus sp. MDV22-iso6. The sequence goes on from NZ_JBZVDZ010000001.1 coordinate 1,314,032, forward strand.
GCGTCTGTTACAGGGATCTGTACAAATTCATGTTCTGTACTCGATTTGAACACATCACTGCTAAATTTCTGTTCCCCGTCGACGTAGATTTCGAACGTTGCAGAGGAAGCCGCATTACCTTTCACAGCCTGATCGATACCAATATAACTTTCGAAAAAGTCATACCCTTTGCCTTCAATGTTGTACACAACTTCAGAGTTGGCATGAACACCTAACCCCTTAGTATACATTGCAGCTAGACCTTGTCTTACTAAAGTAATTGCGCTACCTGATGGTGCCTTGTCCTTCTTCAAGGAGCCCCAGCCTACACTAGCTGATGCCGTATCCAGATCGGAGGCGTACACATAATCACTTGTTACGGTTACGTGCGCCGTTTTGGTTTCGGTAGTTCCTTCATTCTTGATTTCATAGACAACCTCATAATTTCCTTTTGTCGTGATATCCACGTTATTTGATTTTACAGCGATAGTATCGGTAAGATCTTTCCCTTGATAATTCGCTGCCTTAACGTAGCTGATTGGATCAAAAGCCTGATTCAGCTTGAGCGTAATATGCTCTTCAACCGATAGCATTGGTTTGAATGCCTTAACCTCTACCGGGCTCAGCGCATTCAATTTTTTATCATAACCAATGATCTTATAGGTATAGTTTTGAGCCATATCGACATTGGCGTCTACAAATTGGTCCGTACCCGTAAATCCAACTAAGACATTGTCCCGGTATATTTCATAACCCAGGAAATCTTCCTTGTAGGCTTTATCCATATTAAAGGTCAACGTATTCGTTTTTGCTGCTGCATTCGAGCTAATATTGATGTTGATAGGAACATTTTTATTAGCGATCCCTGTTCCTTCATAGTGGACGACTGAATTATTTAAATACCATAACTTGTTGGACGCCGGGTATTTGCTTACCTTCACTTTGGTCTCGGGATTGACTGTAAAACCGTGTCTAGCAAAAAAGCTGCTCAAATCCTGACCTAATACTTCTGACGAGAATTCTACTAAATATTGTTGTCTGGAGCTTTCCCCATTAGGAAGGGATACTTTACGATCTCGATATAGACTATTTAACTCCGCCCAGTACCCTGGATGGGCCAATTCTAATTGCCAGAATGCGCCGAGTCTCGCAAAAAGACCCTGCTGTTCCATCGCTACTTTATTTTCTTGAATAACATATTTATAAATATCCGATTCAAATGGGATGCGTGTATCTATGGAATTACGCTCTACTGACATCAACATAGGTAACATGTTATTGCTGACCTCACCATACTCCCGTTCACCTACAGCCATGCGGTGCCCGATCTCATGCGATAAACCCCAACCTGGATATACCTTGCTGAAATCTTGTAGCATCAAAGGTATGGTTTCAGCCTGAATTCCAGTATGGTCACCTGCTGCATACATCGCACCATACGGCTGCATTAATCTAATATTCTCTCGAATAAGCCTAGGATCATGGTTCTCACTGCGGCCATCTAGACCAAAGTAATCAAATAATCTATTAATCCATACATCATAACCCGTTAAGGTAGCCACAGGATTTTGACTCTTCGTAATAAACTCATTGTAGGCTTGTGTAGCCGTACCTGTAAAAATAATACGATCACTCACCATTTCAACTACGTCGATCATTTCACGGTCTTTAATGTTCGGATGGGCTGCTTTATCTGCATCTAATCTTTGTTTATAATCGTTCAAGAAAGCTTTAAATTCGGCCGGATCAGAGTCCTGCGTCATCATCGGGAATCGTTCTACACCTTCAAAACGAATACGAGGCGCTTGGCCTTGCTCTTCAGACGTATAAGGATTAACGATGTAGATAGGTCCACCTTTTGTTACATCATGGGCGTAAGCACTGGTTGTAGGGTTTTCAGGTACCACGATCGTATTTTTTCCAAGACGCAATTGCACTCCTTTTGCCCAGCTATTCCAAGCACCTTCTTGCTGCGAAAAGATTAATGAAGGCACTTTATCAGTAGAATCGACATCCACATATACGTTAATCGTATCGCCCGGCATGGCTACAAGTCCGGTAGGCTGGTTATTGGTGCCCATACTAAATCTTAAGTTTTGCTGCGCATGCTTCTTCATATCGCCATGTTGTTCAGCTGTAATGATCATTCCTGCGGTTTGCAGTTCACCGCTCACGATCTTTTGGGCTACATCAAGCTGAGCTTTAAACTGAGAATATAAAGGATGGGACTTTGCCTCATTTTCCAAAGCAGTTATTTTCTCTACTGTGTTAAACTCCCCGCTAACCTGACTATATGTATTATCCGTAAACAGTTTGTTCATCTTATCCGACAGAGCATCTTCTTTATAAAAAGCAAACTCAGCCGCACTCGCCCAATCTTGATTTGCCTTCTTGAAGACAAACTTGATTCGCTTAAATGCTGTTGGCGCAAATTTCATTTCAACTACGTCACCTGTGGAGCCTTTATACTCCCCCGTGGATACTAACGTGAAATCATCGCCTGCATCCGTCATTGAACTGTAAATCTCAAACTCTTGAGCGAATCCTTTCCCTTTAGCTCCAGTTTGTCTAGCTGCGTACACGATTCTATTTAATGTAGTCGATTCATCCAAAAGAAGTACGACCTCATTTGTAAATGTTGAAGAATTGGGTTTACCTGTTTCCCAGTGTGTATTTATATCTCCATCAATCCCCTTATTTATGGTGGAACTTGAGTAGTTCCCCCCATTATTAGTGATTGACTTAATATGAGTAGTGTTCATTTTAAAGACATCATTATAAGCATTTAAAATGTCTTTTCCGTATAAATCAAACAGTTTAACGGATGCCACAGTGGGTACAATAGTGCCACGATCCCCTGCCTGGTTTGTCACAGTAGCATTAGAAACACTGGATAGTTGACTTCCTGCAGCATACCCTGCTTCACTTGACAGGCCAACGAGTAGTGCTGCAGATGTAGCGATTGCAATCATTTTTTTCATAATTGTTTCCTCCTGATGAATGATAGTTATGACAACTGACCTAAAATAGCGCAAAAAAAAACTACCCATAAGAGTAGTTTTATTGCACGCAAAGCTATTAAAAGATGAAGACTTCACCTTTTATAAACTTCTAAGAACAAAAAGCATCATATACTCTTTGGCAACTGGCTGACATTGTCATAAAACTTGAAACTTTAGTCCCTGTAGCTTTGCGTCCCTACGTTTCCATAGGTTTGCCTATTCAGTTGTAAGTACATTTAGACATATTATCACAGCAATACATCAATCACATGGTTAATTAGTATGATATAGGACTAGGTAATTTAAATTATTTTTTAATGATTCTTGGCAGCTAATCACGTTGATTAGCTGCCTTCTTGATTTTATTGATCTATCGTTACTCGTTAGTGCAAAGTTTTTTAAACGCAAACCCACTTACAATTAAACACGCTTTTGAAGCTTGACATCACATTCTGACATATTCCCAGTGACGTATTCGATATAATTCACAGAGCCATTAAAGTTCAAATATGCTTCATAACGCATGCGGATGGCGGGTAATGTAATCCAATCCAGAACATTTTCCTTTGGAACCCAACTACATTCGCTCGTTTCATCAGAAGTCGCTAACTCTCCACCTACAGCTTTGCACACGAAATCAAACATAACCTTTGTGGGAACATCCGTCACACCGTCATACCACTTATGTATCGCTGTATTCGAAACAACATTAATTAAATGGTTAACCTCCGCGTCAATTCCACTTTCCTCTTTTATTTCACGAATCACACCATCAATCAGATTTTCTCCAACTTCAGTTATACCACCAGGATACACCCAACCATCATCATGGGCTTTTACTAATAGGATATTTCCATTTCCATCTTCTACAATTCCACCTGATGAGACAATATGTGTCGGAAACGTCATTTCACAACCTCCAATTTCAGTAAATTTGTATATTTATTCCACAGACTCCCTGAATTGTCCTCCTTTTGTGAACATACTTGAAAGTGGCTTAAACTCAGCTTAAGCTTATTTCCCGAACAAGATCAATGTATGGAGATCGAAACTTTAGTTTTTGATATTCTAGGGACCTTAGTCGACGAGGATGGCACCATAAATCGTGAGGTATAGGCAAAATGAGCTGAACCTACACGAAATTGCAGTAAGCAAAAAGTCATTTGTATCTAAATCTGAAATTTGATTAAAATCATTAAAATTCAAAAAGGGATCTGAGATAATTTGTTTAATGTCCGAATCTTAATCTCTGGACCATCCTCCACAGTCCGCTCAATTCATTAAGTTCGTACACGCTGTACGCGCTTGATTCCTGTGCGCAGTGAAAGCCCAAAGCAAAGAATCAGGATGATTCCGGCAACCACATAAGGGTAGTTAACATTGATATCAAACATCAGTCCAGCTACTACCGGCCCGATGATATTGCCAAGGCTGGTAAAAGCGGAGTTAAGTCCAGCCAAATATCCTTGATGTTCTTTTGCGACCATGGACATTTGAGTGCTGATGGCCGGACGCAAAATATCGATGGACAAGAAGACAACAAAGGTGACGGCGAAGATCAGCCAGTATTGGTGTACGAACAACGTCAACAGAACAAATACCCCGGCAAGGATCAAGCAGACTGTAATGACTGTTTTCTCACCATAACGGCTTATAATCCAACCGAAAATGGTTAACTGAATCAACGCGCCCCCAATAGAGCCGAATGTGAAAATGAAGGCAATATCCTTTGGTGTGAAGCCAAACTTATGGTCAACGAACAGACCGTATACCGCTTCATAGTTGGCAAGTCCAAAGGACATGACGAACACAATAATTAAACTGATAAAATAAGGCTCGCGGTATGTAAACCGCAACTGTTGAATTAGACTTCTTTTGGGTTCCAGATTAGGCATTGCTTTGTCGCTATTCCCATTACCCTTTACAAGGGATGAAAGAGATTCCGGCAGGACAATCATAGTAAGGATCGCAGCGATTAGACCAGCAACCCCCGCAGCATAGAACGGAACACGAATGCCGAATTCGGCAATATAGCCCCCGATGCCGGGGCCAATGATGTAGCCTGTCGAGATCGAGGCATTAATGAATCCCATTCCCTTCGCACGATCTTCCTCGGAGGTTACATCCGCCACATAAGCCATAACCGTTGGCATGATGAGTGCTCCACTAACGCCACCCATCATCCGGGATACAAAAAGCAGCAGAGCTGAGTCAGCTAACCCAAATATCACCTCGGCACAGGCGAAAACTAGCATGCCGGCGACAATCATTCGCTTGCGTCCTAAGGAATCGGATAATCGTCCCGCCAGTGGTGAGAAAATCAACTGTGTAAATGCAAAGGAAGCAGTAAGCATCCCAGCAATCGTACCGTTAATATCTAAAATAGTAATATATTGCGGTATCACTGGTATGACCAGACCGATACCAGCAAAAACTAAAAATAGGTTAAACATCAGAAGCAGCAGAGCGCCCCGATTTTTGAATAATAAAGCCATCTAAATTGTCCTCCCTAAATCAAATATTGAATATGTATGCTAAATATGTAACTTCCGCAGACGCTGATCTAACCCATTGTGAAGTAAAGAATAACCAACATATGGTACCTATTTTCATTCAAATATACTTTTTAAATATAAAAGTTTAAAAAGTATGGAGTTAAATGTAATACACATTTTTTCCGCTGTCAATATATACTTTCTTAAATTTAATGTGTTGATCGGTGAGTGAGCCGATTCCCTCGATCGGACGTATTGGACTGACAGTCTGTAATTATTCAATGTACAGTTCAGGCTGAAAACCCCGGTCTGACCGCTCATGACTATATAGACAGCAACCGGTTCGTCGTCCCGAATATGAGCAAACAGACGAAAAAAAAGCCGCTAAAATTAGCGACTTTTAATGTGATAATTTTTATGTCCCTCTGACATCAACTGTCTTTTTGGAACAGCTCCATTTCGAGTTCAATGGTATTCAAAATAGAAATGATTCAACTAAAATATAATTCCGATAATTATAGCGGATAAAACGCTTACAAGTGTTGCGCCATATAACAGCTTCAATCCAAAGCGAGCAACAATATTCCCCTGTTTTTCATTCAGCCCTTTTACTGCACCCACGATAGTACCAATGGACCCAAAGTTAGCAAATGAGATTAGAAAAACGGAAACAATAGCTGTAGTACGGCCACTTAAACCGTCTTGAATCTTAACAAAGTCTAGCATGGCAACAAATTCATTCGCAACCAGCTTCGTTGCCATGATACTCCCCGCATGAACCGCTTCATGCCATGGCACACCGATCATAAAGGCAATTGGTGCAAAGACATACCCTAGAACTCCCTGAAATGATATTCCAAATATGCCACTAAAGACCCCGTTAATTAAAGCAATGATTCCAACAAAACCAACTAACATTACCCCAACTACGATGGCTACTTTAAATCCATCCATAATATATTCGCCCAGCATTTCAAAAAACGTTTGTTTGCCCTCTTCCTTAACTTCAACGATATCTTCTTCTGCTGTAACTTCATACGGATTAATGATGGATGTAATGATAAAGCCGCCAAATAGGTTTAAAATTAATGCAGCTACTACATATTTAGGTTCCAGCATCGTCATATATGAACCAACAATGGACATCGATACCGTCGACATTGCAGATGCACATAATGTATACAAGCGATGTTTTGGCAATAATCCAAGCTGATTTTTCACAGAAATAAATACTTCATTCTGTCCTACAATTGCGGCTGCAACCGCATTATAAGATTCCAATTTCCCCATGCCATTTACTTTACTTAGCACCAGACCAATATACTTGATAATGAACGGCAGTATTTTGTAATGTTGCAGGATTCCTATTAATGCTGACATAAAAACAATTGGCATCAACACAAACAGGAAAAAGGTATGAGCTCCTTCATTGGCAATCCCACCAAAAACAAAGTTCGTTCCTTCGTTGGCATATCCAAGTAATTTCGAAAAACTATCGGCAAACCCTTTAATTAAGAATTCGCCTATACTCGTTTTTAGTATAATTAATCCCAAACCTAACTGAATAACAATCATTATGATGATTGGACGATATTTGATTTTCCGTTTATTATTACTCGCAAGCCAGGCTAGTAATAGAACAATAACCAGACCAACAACAGAAATTAGATAATGCATAATTAACCCTCCAAATTATCGATACTTTTATTGGAATCCTCATATCGATTTGCATCTTTCCACATTAACCCTTGTTCCAAAATAATCGCCAATAGACTTCCGCAAATTAACCCATTATTCAAAATGGCTATTACAATCGGAGATAAATGGCTCGTAGCGGATGTAGGAATAAACATTAAACCCACACCAACTAAAAGAGAAACTCCGCTAACAACAAATGTTCGTTCTTCATGCAGAACCTTCTTCAATTCCTTCAGCGATAATCCAACCATCTTCACAAAGATAACGAATGTAACGGCATAGCCTATAGGCGCTGGAATACCGGATATTACGTTCATTATTGGCGGAAACAAGGATACAGAGATGACTAAGATGCATCCAATTAAAAACGATTTCCGTTCCCTCATCCCTGTTTGTTCAACATATCCCGCCGCTCCCGAAATAGGCACTGAGCCAATCGCTCCGAAACTGCCACCAATAAAATGGGTAATGCCAGAAGTAAATCCGGCACGCAAATAACGGTTATGATCCAATTTCTTTTGTTTCATAACGGTCTCCATCAACCGAATAGACGCAAGCGCATTGGTTATTAACAATAGTGTTAATAGAAAGGCCGTTGTGACTGTCCCGCTATCAAATCTTGGACTTCCAAAAGGAAATAGTTTTGGCAGTTTAAATAGTGTATCCGCCGGTGAAATCACCGGCATCTTGTCGCATATGATAAACAATAAGCAGCCTATCGATATACTGATTATTACTGAAAATTGGCGCAGCAAAACAAAGCGACTGTTCCCTAACCCAAAGGTAATGCAAATCACAATCACACTCAGCAAGAACACTTTAACATCTAACAAGGTGTGGCTTGACGTGATCCCCATCATACCTTTCATAAAAGAACCGCTTAATTGAAAGATCAATAAGAGCAAATATATAAAAGTGACCGTTGGCGTAAATAGACGAGCGATTTTATCCATCAGCTTAAATGCTGAGATTAGGATAAATAAAACTCCACTACAGATCATTCCCCCACTTAAAGCTTGCAGGGCAGCTATATTCGAAGAATACAATACCCCCACTAAACTTGCGTAAATAGTGAAAATGCTCCACCATAACCCTGCTGGACCTTCATGAATAGGGAATTTATGGCCGATGACGCCTTGTAAAAATCCAGCTATTCCTAAAGTAATTAGTGTGCTCTGGATAAGTCCAGAAGCCTCCATGGGTGTTAGGTTATATAAATCTGCGATAGCAATTGGCGCAGCAATTGCACCTGCGATCATAAAAATCATCCACTGCAATCCAGACAGTACTACCTTCATTTCTTTCTCACTCTCTTTTCTTACTACACTACTCTTATCGGTAGATTAGCTCTCAATGGCTGTGTTAAGAGCGATTTCGACCATTTCATAAAATGATTGTTCACTTTCTTGATGAGTTAAGTGCTCCTGTGTTAACAATTGACTACCTACTGTCAAAATAGATAGCGCTTTCACGCCATATTTAGCGGCTAACGTATATAGGGCTGTGCTTTCCATTTCAACTCCTAATACACCAAAATCCATAAACTTGTGAAGTCGATCTAAGCTCTCACGGTAGAATTCATCGGAGTTATAGATGTTGCCGACAAAGACATTTACTTGTTTAGCTTGTGCTTGTTGATACGCTTTCATTAACAATGAGAAATCTGCTGTAGGTGCATAATTACAGCCATGGAAGATCTTATCCGTCATATTACTATCTGAAGACACGGATTGGGCTATTACAATATCGCGGATATTAATTTCTTTCTGCATCGCGCCACATGTACCAATACGAATCAATTTCTTCACTTCATAATCGACAATCAATTCCGTTGCATAGATGCTCATCGATGGATTTCCCATCCCTGTCCCCTGAACTGATACCCGTATCCCCTTGTATAATCCAGTGTACCCATACATGCCTCTTACTTCGTTATAACAATTGGCCTCATCTAAAAAGTGTTCTGCTACAAATTTTGCACGTAAAGGATCTCCTGGAAGCAAAACGATGTCCGCTATTTCTCCTTTTTTTGCGCCTAAATGCCTACTCATATTTCTGCCTCCTACTCTCAATGTTGAACTCAGGCTTACCGAAATCTCTTCCGCTTGCCTTCAAGAAAATCTGTTCGGAAAGTACATTGAGCATAAGATTTTTCAGCATAACAAACTAGACCAAATTCTTACGAAGGATACGGGAAATAATTGATCAAATTATAAAAGTAATTCTTTACGAATATTGTCCAGATCTCTTTTAGACGGGATCGTAGAGATAATAACAACAGGCACGGTCTGCAATGCAACAGGGATATTACTAATGACAAAATCGATCTGATGTTGCTGCATCATTTCGTCGGAGAGCCCTTTCATTATGGAAGTAATGATGATCAGCTGATCCCCAATTTCCTTCTTAATCAAATCCGCTATGTAATGACGAATTGAAAATTCTTCTCCAATTACCAAGAAGGCCCTTTTCCTTTTATAACGTAAATTGGAACGAACAATTAAGGTTAGTTTGGTTAAATGAAAATTATTGTACAAGACGGCTGGATAAGCTTTACTCCACGTTTGCATGCAGGTTTGCAGTTCTTGATAAAGCTGTTGGCATTCCTTTTGAACATAAGCCGTTAAATTACTTTGTGAAATCATCATCCATTCAGGAATTGCATTATCGATTAATAACTTGTCAAAGAATGCGTATATCTCCAATAGAAATCGTTCTTCCATCTCCAAGTTAGGGTATATTTTGGCTAGTAGCCTTAGAAGCAGATTACCCATTTGATATTCTTCTTTGTCCTTATGCAATTCAACTTCTTTCATCGGCGTTATTTCTGATCCTTCATAATAATGATATTGGCTGAGACTGACCAGGGATTGCATAAAGTAAATTTCACTATGGGGAAAATCAATGGTAAGCTTCTCTCCAAGACTCTTGGCGAGGGTCTTCACAGGCATATAAAACATCCCCTTTTCCCAAGTGTAAGCACTTTCGTCGATTTTTACGTATTTCCCTTTAGCGACTCTTTCCACAACAATGGCCAACAAAAAAGATAATCTCCGTTTGGAATTGATAAAATACACAATATTTTTCTCATTCTCTGTATTTGTGATTAACTGATTGATATATGCAAAATCGACATTCGCAAAGGGCCATCCTGTGAACTCATACGCATCACAATATAACTTCCAATAGAAATATCGGATATTCATTTCATTCCCTTTGATTATCGGGGTTGAATATGTAATGCGTAACTTATACGCTTTTAGATCATTATTATTTAATTGCACGATCAGTTTCTTCAACGACGAGGTACTCATAAACATGACTCCGGCAAGCTCCTCCACGGACAGTCGATCCACATTCGTGAACAAAACATTCATCAGTCGATAAAAAATGGTTTGTCTGAACATTGAAGAAATCACTTCACTCATCGTCTCACTTCGCCCATCGCGCCGAAGAACGATTCCCTTTCCTCTAGAAACTTCTATGGTTACCGTAGGGGGTAATTGCTTGCTGATTTCCTCAACCATCTTACGTATGGTTTTATCGGAGATACCTAAACTTTTTTCAACTTCAGCTAAGGTAAACCATCTTTGTTCCGTATCAAGCAGCGTTAATAGTTGATTAGCTAATGTAAATCCTTTATCCATGTTTCCACCCTATTTCAATGTGATTTGAATGTCATCGTGTTTTTGGCTAATGAAACGTCAATTCCCTCATAAGAAAAGAATCGGCTCTTTAATGTATTTAAATACGATCTATGATAAACCAGTGTGAATAAGCTTAAACTATCCAATGCGTTAGTTCAATCCATATACAAGTCGACCCTTTCGACCACACCATGATATGATTTCCCTTTTTTATCCATAAAAAAATCCCCTCCGCTAGACAAGATTAAGTCCATCTTAACAGATGTCTTTTTTTTCTTGTCTACGAAAAGGGGATAAAAGCAATTTATATCTATAAATCTTATACTTTAATATTCAATTTGTGTTGTCTTCATAAAGATTAAGATTTCTTTCAAATTGTTCTTCTAAATGCTCTGCGTAACTGACAACTTGTGGGGATTCCAGAAACCTACCTACTACACAATATAATCCAATCAAAATACATACAGATATAATGATTTCAACAATGAATGGCATCATTCTTCCATATTCTCTCCTTACCAGGTAACGTCTAAGTCGGCCCACGTTAGATTTGATTATTTGCTTGGTTATCCACTACCATTCGACTTGGTCGAAACGCATGTTTTTATAGTAATACTCTCTGTCATGATCGGTGATTTCACGAAGGACCCTGCAGGGATTACCCACAGCGATAACATTACTAGGAATATCCTTGGTTACCACGCTTCCTGCACCGATCACACTACCCGCACCAATAGTAACTCCTGGCACAATCACAGCGCAGCTACCGATCCATGCGCCATCCTCGATGACTACCGGTAGGGCGAACATTCCACCTTCTTTGCGCTTTTCTGGGTGTACTGGATGATTGGTTACAGCAATCGTGACATTTGGACCAAACATGACATCGTTTCCAATCGTGACTTTATAGTCATCGACAACAGTTAAATTAAAGTTGATATAGACATTGTTGCCTACTGTAGTGTTTGATCCATACGACATCCGAATAGGAGGTTCCATCCAAACATTTTCACCAATACTACCGAAAAGTTGTTCCATCAGAGTCTTACGCATTTCAATATCATCGGGATGTAAGCGATTGATCTCATAACATAGTGCCTTTCCTCGTTGACGCGCCCGAGCCAGATCAGAAGCTTCCTGTGGATAATTCGCATCGTGATCCGTAAACAGTTGTCGGCTTGCCATTCGTTCTGTAATATTCATGCCTTAGTCTCCTCTGAATTTAATCTAATCTATTTATTTTAGTTGACCTTACATTCTTTGACCGTCTATTTCTTAACCTACTGGTGAAAAAGTCCTTGTAATATTATTTAGCCATTTGTATTGGCGATAACGGTAAAATGCCAATGGCAACTTAATGATCTCATCCAAACTAATGACGATATATAATACAAGGGGTGATACGTGCCAGACAAAAGCACAGAGATAACCAAGCGGCAAAATAATACCCCACATTACAATCGAATCACACCAAAAGCCAAATTTAGAGTCACCACCTGCAGTAAATATTCCTGAGATATTAGTGGCATTAATGGATTTAGCAATACAATAAAATGCACTGATATATAACATTCCATCCAAGTAGTTTTGAGAAATGACATTTAGATTTACTACGGAGAAAACAAGCGGTTTTATCAGGATAATTGTACATCCTGCTAATATTCCAAATAGTAAAGCATAAAGATTCATTCTGCTTCCCACCTGTTTTGCTTTGTCGATCTCCCCTTTACCTAGATATTTCCCAACCAATATAGATCCCCCACTAGCAATACCTCCACACAGGACAATGGTTAAATTCTTAACCACGGATGCAACAGAATTCGCTGCAACCATATCAACACTTACATGTCCAATAATTGCGGCAGTCGCAGTTAGTGCCCCTCCCCAAACAATGTAATTGCCTTGTACAGGCATGGTGTATTTCAGGAAATCCTTTAGGAGATTGCGCTGAATTCCATCCCATATGGGAAAACGAAAGCGAATCGATCCTCTCGTCACTGAGTATATAACACAGCAGCCCAACTCAATAAACCGAGCTAAAACTGTAGCAAGAGCTACCGCCATGATTGCCATTTCAGGTCTGTCTGGGAAAAGGACAAAGATACATAACGCATTAAACAAAATGTTTAACATTAAACATAGTGAACTAATCCAAGCGCTTAGTTTTGCATTTTCCATACTTCTAATCACGCTAAGATACATTTGTGAAATGCCCATTGCAAGATAAGAAAACGAATTCATCTTTAGAAATATTGAACCAAATCGAATTAATTCACTATCATTTGTAAAAAAACGCATTAACGTTTCAGGATATAAAAAAGATACTAAAAAAAACAAAATAGAGATACTAAATGAGAACAAGCAGGCAGTGCTGAGAATACGCTGTATGGTTTGTACATCCTTCTTCCCCCAATATTGTGCAGTCAAAACCCCTGCTCCCGTAGCCATTCCCATGTAAAACAATGTTAATGCGAAGGTGATTTGTCCCGCTAGCGATACGGCCGACATTGTAGATTGGCTAATCATTCCCAACATAACTACATCAGCTGATACAACTGTGGCTGAGATTAGATTTTGTAATGCAATGGGAATGACAAGCGTGATTAATTCCTTATTGAAATCTCGCGTCATAGGAGTAGTTAACTGTATGCGCTTTTTCTTTTTAACGTACATCCACTCCTCTCTGTTGGTATCCATATTATCAAGATAGGATAAATTCATTGTCCTTTCCATAAATATTGGCTATACTTTTGTCAAAATCGTATATTTATTGGAGGCACTTTGTTGGATGAAAAATTTAGAGGTATTTTCTGATTTATCGGAAAGATTGAATTATAATCTACCTGACCTACCCTTGTATGTCCGGAGAGGAAGCTTGAATGAATTTGATAATTTTGCAGCTGCCGCTCATTGGCATTCGGATGTTGAGTTTATTTACATTCTGGAAGGCTCCATGGAGTATTCTGTTAACGGACAGACCATTAAATTAGAGCAAGGAAATGGGATCTTTGTGAATAGCCATCGTTTGCATTTTGGTTTTTCTCACAGTCATTGTAATTGTTCATTTATCGTTATAGTGATCCATTCCTCTCTTATCGGGGAAGGTTCGTTCATACGAGCTTACTGGGAAGAGAAGTTTGGGCCAAACATGGATGATTTTGTATTACTAGCAGAACAGATCTCCTGGCAGCACGAGATATTGTTATCCATTCAAGCGATCTATGCTGAAATGCATAATAGCTTTGCTCCAAATCCGTTCCGCTTAACTTCTCAGGCTTTATCTTTATGTGCTGGTATTGGAGATCACTTGCAACCAAAGGTGGGAGATAGCCACGATGTGCAATTATGGACAAATATTCAGCAAATGACTCGATTCATTCATCAAAACTACGAGCAAAAAATAACTCTTGAAGACATTGCGTCCTCAGGAGCCGTTTGTCGAAGCCGCTGCTGTACTTTATTTAATAAATACGTGGGTCAAACTCCCAACAACTATCTAACTCGATACCGCCTTCATAAAAGTTGTGAGATGTTGAGGGAAACTAAAAGATCTGTGAGTGAAATCGCACTTGCCTGCGGCTTTCAAAGTGTGAGCTACTTCTCATCCCTTTTTTGCAAGCACATAGGATTAGTTCCGCTAGCATATCGAAAAAGCGACAAAAATGGCTTAAGTAAAACGGAGAATTAAACCTATAAATTACTTACAGTGGACCTTTTAACAACACGATTTAAAGTTCAGTTCTGTCCCGCCAAGCAAACCAGTATCTAAAAAAAGATTTTCCACAGTTAGCGATCTTCCCTCGCGTGGGAAAAGAACTTGTAGCAATAAAACAAAAAAGCCGCTGAATTAGCGACCATCTTTATCTTTTTTTCATTTTCAACGTATCTATTCTCGGGTTAACGCGACCCTCCTTAGATTCCTTTCATGGGCGTTGCCTTTGGAGTTCTTGGTGTTCTCCCTCTTATGAGCCAGATACTTCTTCCGTTTTTAACTCACTCTTTGCGATATCGATGAAGGCAGCCATTGATGGAGAAATCCATTTCTCACGATGCCAGAGCATCTGTGCGGAAAAGGATACCTCCGATAAATCCCATGGTAAAGCAACTAGTCTCCCCTTTCTTAATTCTTCCTTTAAAGCCATCTCAGGTAACAGGGCGATCCCAAGACCAGCCACAGCGCATTGTTTAATTGCTTCTACACTATGAAACTCCAGTTCTGTCAATGCATCGGCTCCTTTTTTCAATAAGCACTGGTTAAAAGGAGTGCGATAAGAACAGTTTTTTTCAGTCAACAAAAAATGCTGTTTGTGAAAATCATCAATGATCAATGAGGAGCGAGTTGCTAACATATGATCTGGAGAAACCACCATTTTAAAATACTCATCTTTCAAAAATTCTGAATGAAGATCTTTGGCTGCAACGAATTCATCCAATACAAATATCACATCTGTAAGTCCTTCTCTTAGGCTGTTTCTAAGCTCTTGTCCGGACAAGGGACGAAACAAAAGACGAACGTCTGGGTAGTTCTCCCGGAAGCGTTTGAACAAAGCAGGAAGAAAGTATGCACAAATAACTTCGTCTGCCCCGATAGTAACCGTTCCTGTCGTTTCCCCGTGCTGACTTGATACACACTTGGCCTCTTCTACATCGTTCAGGATTTTAGCAACATAAGGCAAGAATTGTTGGCCGGCATCCGTTAACATGACATTCTTGCCTAATCGATCCAGCAATTTCACGCCCAATTCTTCTTCCAATGATTTGATTTGCATGGTTATGGTAGATGGTACATAGCTCAAAAGTTCAGCAGTCCGACTAAAGCTGCGTGTAGAAGCCAGAGTCCAAAAGGTTTTTAGTTGACGTATTTCCATAATCGAACACCTTCTTTGTTCAAAAAAATTGAATGTTACCTTCAAAAACGTTTCGTTGAATTGATGATAAGCGTATTGTAGAGTGAAAATCAAGTTATTACTAATTTGGTTATGAAGGAGCATCCATCAATGAAAGATTATGAAACGCATCCCCTTGGAGATCTATTGCTTCAATCTGGTCAGCAACTCCCTCAAGCATTTATTGCTTATAAGACCTACGGTACCTTAAATGCCGCAAAAAACAATGTTATTGTGTATCCCACTTGGTTTGCTGGTCTTCACACCGATAATGAATGGTTAATTGGAGAAAACAAGGCACTAGATCCCAATCGATATTTTATCATTGTGCCCAATATGTTGGGTAACGGATTATCGTCCTCTCCCAGTAATACTCCTGCTCCTTTTGATAAATCCAATTTCCCTCTCATCTCTATGTATGACAATGTACGTGCTCAACATCAACTCATGACTGAAAAATTCGGTATCAGCAAAATCAAGCTAGTTGTGGGTTGGTCTCTAGGAGCAATGCAAGTTTTTCAATGGGGAACAAGTTATCCTGAAATGGTCGAACGTATTGCACCATTTGGCGGAACGGCGAAAACGAGGCCGCTAGCACAACTGGTATTCCAGAGTATGATCGCAGCACTACAAGCGGATTCAAAATGGGAAAGAGGACTTTACAAGCAACCACCTGTTGACGGTCTCGCAGCGATGGGGAGAGTTTATGCCCCTTGGGGATTTTCAAATTCATACTATTTGGAGAGATTGTATCAATCCGAGGGATACAGCTCATTGAAACATTATGCAGAAGAATACTGGGACCAAGTATTTTTGTCCTTTGATGCGAATGACTTGATTGCCATGTTACGTACAGGAATAAGTGGAGACATTAGCGATAATCCCGTGGACGACTACAACTTCGAACAGGCATTACGTAAAATCTCCTCTCCTGCACTCGTTATGCCGGGATCAAGTGATTTGTTTTTCACTCCGGAGGACAGTGTGTATGACGTTCAACATATGTCGAATGCTGTTTTTCAACCCATAGAATCCAAGTGGGGACACTGCTTTGGAATCGGTGCAAACGAAGCGGATTCACTCGTTATAGATAGTCATCTAAAGCGATTTTTGGAATTAGGCTAATTAAATAGGGACTTTCAGTGGGACTAAAACCTTTTAATCAGCCATCATTTCATAGGGAAGTGTCTTCTTTATATAGTCTCATTGATTTTGATCAACAATTTCTTTAATACTTGCTTCTCTTCGTCGGTAAGGACTTGAATGATTTCTTCCTCCACCTTTTGGAAAGAGTCTTGAAAATCTTCAATCAGTTCAATCGCTTTTGGCAATACGTATATGTTTTTTTGCCGTTCATTATTGGCCGGGATTTTACGCTCGATTAACCCTTTTTGCTCTAGAGCTTGAAGCATACTTGTAATGCTGGCCCGACTTAGATGAAACCGATCTGCAAGATCCATTTGAATAATATGACTATTTTGGTTTTCGTAAATATAATCGATTACTTTTCCTTGTTGAGCGTTTAAGCCCAGCTCTTTTATACTCTCGTCCGCTCTTTTCTTTAACTTAAGACCGATAATCTGAAATAAATCCAGATAAGGTGTTTCCTTTCGGGATTTCATAAATCTTCCCTCCTGTGATTGTTAGGAATCTAATTGTAAGTAAATAAACTATACAGCGATCCTATTGGCTTGTCAAAAAAACATTAGCTCGTTGACAGTTAGAAAACTAACAGTTATGATTCGAATTGTTCGATAAACAAACACTTTGGAGGAATTCAAATGGAGAAGGTAACTCAAAATGCTGCGTTAGAACAAGTTACAGTGATTACAAATGTACGTATCTTTGATGGGGAGCAAATCATTGCGCCTAGACATGTTGTCATTAAAGGGAACTCTATTGTTTCAGTCGGTGGAGACCTTCCGGCGGATGCAACAATTATCGATGGAGAAAATGCGACTCTAATGCCTGGTCTGATTGATGCACATGTCCACACTTCCATCGGCGGATTACGAGATGCGCTAAAATTCGGCGTTACCACTGAACTCGAAATGAACGGTGATTTTACTAAACGAGGGCGCGAAATTCAGTTGAAAAATGTGAATGACATCGCAGATGTCCGTTCTGCTGGCACAGC
This sequence comes from Paenibacillus sp. MDV22-iso6, assembly GCF_058408365.1. Classification (NCBI taxonomy): domain Bacteria; kingdom Bacillati; phylum Bacillota; class Bacilli; order Caryophanales; family Paenibacillaceae; genus Paenibacillus; species Paenibacillus sp. MDV22-iso6. The sequence goes on from NZ_JBZVDZ010000001.1 coordinate 1,331,876, forward strand.
AATCACCGCTCCGGGTGGCCATCCGGATGAATTATTGCCGGATGGAGATGAAATACCTGAATTCGTATTAAAGGAACTAGAGAAGTTATCGGAGGAAGATCGGGAAGCAATGTTAGCCGCATACGCTCACGATCACGATGAAATACCGCAAGTGACAACAGTCGAAGAATCGAGTAAACATGTGCATACCCAAGTCGAGAATGGGGCCGACTATATTAAGATCATGATTGAAGAAGGAACGGTCATGGGTGCACCTGGCCTGCCTGTATTAAGCGACGAGATTCTAAAAACAGCCGTGACAGAAGCCCACAAGTCCGGTAAGCTGGTTATCGCCCACGTCTTGACAGCTCTTTCATCGCAACAAGCCATCGATTTTGGAGTCGACGGTTTGGGCCACTTGTTTATCGATAGACCCGAGTACACCTCCGAGTTAGTGAAATCCATAGCAGCTTCAGGCGCTTTTGTTACACCGTGCTTGGTGTTGAATTCGTCGATTATCGGTAATCCGGCATCCGAATTGGCCAATGATCCGCGTGTTCATTCCAAATTAAATTCTGATTGGATTGATATTTTGAACTCAAGCTTCAATACGTTCCCACAAGGCAATATGGAGAACAGCTTTAAAAATGTGATGGACCTTCACCGAGCCGGAGTTGATATTCTGGTAGGGACGGATGTCGCGCCGGTTCCCGTTCCAAACCTCGGTGGCCTTGCTCATGGGGCAAGTGTCCACCACGAAATGCAACTGCTGGTGAAGGCTGGGTTCACTCCGATGGAAGCTCTTCAGTCGGCCACTTCGAAACCGGCTCGTTGCTTTGGTCTCCATGATCGCGGCCGTATTACCGAAGGTGCGCGCGCAGATCTTATTCTCGTGGACGGTGATCCAACAACTAATATTTCGGATACCTTGTCGATCAAATCTGTGTGGTTTAATGGTTCGCAGCAACTAGGTTAATCCCATTCGATCTGCCCGTATATTGGAAAACTCCGTGCTTTGGCACGGAGTTTTAAGCATTTTCCTCTTTGAAAACCGTATCCTTGCCCTGAAATGCGTATTCACTCTAGGGCTCTTCAGGATCTACAGTTATAGGTAAAAGGATACGGGTTACCGTCCTATTCACATCCATTTCACTTGTCTGGATACGGATCAATCATGCGAATCGTGCCATCCGGATTGTACGTTAACTCAGCAAACTTTACGCAGCGCTTGTAATCGACGCCGCCAGAAAGGGAACAATCGTGATAGAACAAATACCACTTTTCCCGAAATTGTACAATCGAATGATGCGTTGTCCAGCCCATGACTGGCGGCAAAATGGTACCTTGGAATGTAAACGGACCCATCGGATTGTCGCCAATGGCGTACACCAGCTTGTGCGTTGTTCCTGTGGAGTAGGACAAATAATATTTCCCGTTATATTTGTGCATCCAAGGGCCTTCAAAATATCTGCGATCCTCATCCCCAGCGGTCAGCAGCTTTCCATCCTGATCCACGATGGATAACTCCAGCGGCTCCGACACCATCGAGAGCATATCTTCACTCAGCTTTACAACTTTTGGGCCGATCGCCGGAGCATCTGGAGCAGGGCCTTCCGCATGTTCCACGTAGCTTCCTGTCTGCCATTTCTCCAACTGTCCCCCCCACAACCCGCCAAAGAGCATATAAGCCTGCTCATCATCGTCTACAAACACAGCGGGGTCAATGCTGAAGCTGCCCTGAATATATTGCTCCTCCGGTTTGAACGGCCCTGTCGGTGAAGACGATGTAGCCACGCCGATGCGGAAAATGCCATCATGGTCCCGAGCCGGGAAAAACAAATAATAGGTGCCTTTTCTGTATGCGGCATCCGGAGCCCACATTTGACTGGACGCCCAAGGGACATCCTTCACATGCAGAGCTTCGCCATGGTCCGTCACGGCTGAATTCATGTCCGCCATAGAGAGTACATGATAATCCTCCATCTTGTACTGATCTCCATTGTCATTCACCGGTCCGTCGTGATCCAGATCATGGGAAGGATAAATATAAATGCGATCCTCGAAAACATGCGCTGACGGATCAGCAGTAAATATGTGCTTAACTAAAGGTTGATGCGGTTTAGGCAATTCGGACATACAAATGGCTCCTTCCAATAGATATGTACTCCCAAGTATCTCTTCGAGATGCTGTGGGTTAAACGAATCGATATTGATCCGTTTCATGTCACTTGGGTACAATGATTCGCGCAACACGCTGATACGCTTCCTTTGGACGATGCAACTCATCGAACAGGAATGGCCAGTTTTTTCGCCCTCGAACAGGGAAATTGTCAAGCCAGGTGTAGTCGTCGGCAGCCCCCCAGAATGTCACAGCGCTAATATGCTCCTTATATTCGTGGAGCAGGCGGAAGATGGATTCGTATCGCTCGGCTTGCAATTCCAGCATCTCTTGCGATGGCTGAACGAGATCTGTACGTCTGTCTTCAAAGCGAAATACCGATACATCCAGTTCGGTGAGCTGAAGCTGCAGTCCAAGCTGCGCATACCGCTCAATTGCTGCGCGCATATCATCCAAGGACGGATCATACAGATTCCAGTGCGCCTGCAGACCAACGCCATGAATTGGCACGCCTTGATCGAGTAATGAACGGACGAGCCGATAGATGCGTTCCCGCTTATGTGGATCAGATTCGTTATAATCGTTGTAGAACAACAACGCTTGCGGATCTGCTTCATGCGCGAATTCAAACGCTTTGGCAATAAAATCCTCTCCGGCGATATCCAGCCATTTGGATGGGCGCAGGAATGCATTTGCATCATCCGCATCATCGGAAATAACCTCGTTTACAACGTCCCAAGCATAGATAACGTCCTTATATCTGCCAACAACGGTCTCAATGTGCGCCTTCAATCGCTCCAGCAATACATCGCGCTCCACCAGTCCGCCAGTTTCATTCTCGAACAACCAATCCGGAGTCTGGTTGTGCCAGACCAGCGTGTGACCACGAAGCGCCATGCCTTGCTCTCTGGCAAAGGAAGCGATGGCATCTGCATCCTCAAACGTATACCGTTCCTGCTGCGGATGCACACTGGAGAATTTCATTTCATTTTCTGCCGTCAGGCTGTTGAAGTGATATGCAAGCAATGAACGCTGGCTGTCAATCGTCTTCGGACTCACTGCTGCTCCAATGTGGAATGCATCCTTGTACAATTCCTTCAGTGAAGCCTCTTCTCGAAACGAACCCATAATTTCCCTCCTTTAAATTTCCTTCTTCGCATTGATTTATTAGCAACTGAATCAGACCGAGTACTCGAACCAATCAAAATGGGCAGGTGTGCTGCTTGCCTTACCATTGCCGGTAGCGTATAGTCCGACCACCGCTCCGGTAAAGCACATTTTGTGCACAAAGTCCTCCGGTGATATGGCACGTGCCGAGCCTGAACCCAAGGCTGTCCAGTTCTGTCCGTCCTCGGAGCAAGTCAACCTATATTCCTTATCTGTCGATTCGATTCGGAGCGACAGCCGCTCTGTTACAGTCTCGCTCTCGTAAACCAAGTTCGACTCTCCACGCACCGTCAAACGAGCAAAGAGTATGTTTCGTCCGTTCAACCGTCTTATGCCAATCTCATAGTGTGCATCCTCATCCCGGCGAACACATAATCCCGCTTCTTCTCCATCGGCAACTGGCATGAAAGTCAGGCAGGTCGTAAAGCTGGCATGAATATGCTGCTGCCTGCGGCCAACAAACGTGATCTGACCCACGTCTTCAAGACTTCCATCCTGCCCATACAACGTCAGGTAACCTGGTTTTTCTGTAAGCGAGCATGCTCCTTCTGTAGGGTTGCGCACAAACATCCATTGCGACCCGAGTTCTCCGTCGAATTCGTCCCGGCCGACAACGATGGCAGTATGGCTCCCGGGCAAAGAAGGTAATGTCATTGGCAATCGCTGGACCTTCATGTCCAGACTCACTATTCCTTCATTGTTGTCAATGTGGGGCCACCCCTCGTTCCAAACGACCGGGGCGAGGAGGGTTTCACGTCCAAGCACACTATATCCTTCCTCTGTCAAACGCACGCCAAGGAAAACGGCCCACCAGTCTCCGTGGTGATCCTCCACCAGATCGGCATGACCCAAATACTGGATCGGATGGTCCAGATGGCGATGGGTCAGGATCGGCTCAGGATAGCGTTCAAACGGACCATAAGGTCGATCGCTTCGGCCGATGATCTCACGATGATCCTTGGCCGTCCCACCAGAAGCAGACATCATGTAATACAATCCATTGATTTTGTACAGATGTGGCCCTTCGGTCCATGGCCCTCCATCTCCGTGCCAGACAACTTGTGGTTCAGAGAGAGCCTCACCTGTAGCGATGTCGATCTCATACTGGATGGCATGAGAATCGTAATCGGCACCTTGTTGTGCGGTCACGTACACTTTGCCATCGTCGTCAAAAAACAGCGATGGGTCAATTCCACCGTATGGAATACGAATTGGATCAGACCAGGGGCCAGCAGGGTCGGTTGCCGTCACGTAGAAATTGCCGATGCCTCTCACATCTGTCGTAATCATGTAAAATGTACCTTCATGGTAACGCAGTGCCGGAGCATAAATGCCGTCTGAGCTTTTCCGTCCGGTCAAATCAAGCTGGCTGACCCGATCCAACACATTGCCGATTTGCTCCCAGTGAATGAGATCCCGGCTCCGAAAGATCGGCACTCCGGGAAAATACTCAAATGAACTGCAAATGAGGTAAAAAAATTCTTCAGCCTTCACAATGCTGGGGTCCGGATAGAATCCAGGAAGGATCGGGTTGGAATAACAGATCGTATTAGCTTGAAGCTGCTTCATCTATTCCTTCACACTCCCTACATTTAGTCCAACGACAAAGTATTTTTGCATAAACGGATACACCAGCAAGATCGGAACAGAAGCGACAATTGTAACTGCAGCACGAATGGAAATTGGAGTTACCTGTGTTGAATGCTCCACCCCCACGCCGTTCGCAACGGAAGGATTACTGTTGGCATTCATACTGGAAGACAACAGCTTCATCAGTTCGTATTGCAGTGTGCTGAGCTCCTGACGTGATGACGTGTACAGAAAAGCATCGAACCAGGAATTCCACGCGCCGACTGCGACAAAGAGCGCAATGGTCGCCAGCACAGGCTTGCACAGTGGAAAAATAATTCTCCAGAAAATTCTGAAATCTCCTGCTCCGTCAATTTTGGCAGATTCAATCAAGCTTTCAGGGATCGTGTATATATAAGTACGAATGACGATCAGGTTAAACGCACTAATCAGCGATGGTAAAACATATACCCAGAATGAATTGATTAAGTGCAGGTCCTTCATCAGGAAGTATCCCGGAATAAGCCCTGCGTTGAAATACATGGTGAGTACAAAAATGGTCGTAATCAGCTTGCGGAAAATATAATCGCGCCGACTCAGCGTATAAGCCAGCATGGTGGTCAAGAAAATGTTTAAAACGGTGGATAGTACTGTACGTGCAACGGAAATCAAAAATGCGTTATAAATTGTGCCTGATGCAAATACTGCTTTGTAATTCTGCATGGTGAAATCGCGGGGCCACAAATATAAGCCTCCTCGAATGGTGTCATTCCCTGCATTAAACGAAACCACAATTGTGTTCAAAAATGGATACAACGTCACAATCACCAGCAGAACCATGAAGATGGTGTTAAAGGTGTTGAACAGAAACGGTTCCATGCCTCTGCCACCTGGGCGGCGTACGGAAAGCGCCGCTGTATTTCCTAAACCAGACAATGGTGTTTTTTTCGTCATTATAACAGCCTCTCTTCCCCAAGCCGCTTGGCGGTCCAATTCGCTACAAGTAACATCGTAATGCTGACCACGGTCTTGAATATTCCGCCTGCAGTTGCGAGCGAATAGTTGCCCTGTGCAATCCCGTATTTGAGCACAAAGATATCAATCGTTTCCGACCAGTCCACAACGAGTCCGTTGCCCAGCAAATACTGAACCTCAAAGCCGGCTTCCAGAATATGTCCAATCGACATAATCAGCAGGATGACAATGGTAGGCTTGATTCCCGGCAAGGTGACATTCCACATTTTTTGATATCGATTGGCTCCATCAATATCGGCTGCTTCATACTGTGCCGGGTCAATAGAGGCCATGGCCGCCAAATAAATAATGGTGCTCCATCCGACTTCTTTCCAAATATGAGAACTTGCAACAACGCCCCAGAAATACTTCCCTTCCGTCAGCCACAAGATCGGCTCGTTGATTAAGTGCAGTTTCATGAGGATATCGTTGACAATGCCGTCAGAAGCAAGCGATGTCGCTACGATGCCGGTAACGATAATCCATGATAAGAAGTGAGGAAGATAAGAGATGGTTTGTACCGTCCGCTTCCACATGATCTTCTTGATTTCATTGAGTAACAATGCCAAAACAATAGCGGTAACGAAACCCAAAATCATGTTGATGATACTCATGGCAAGCGTATTACGAAGCACGCGCAAGAAATTGTCATCCGTGAACAAAAATTGAAAATGCTTGAACCCTACCCACGTTTGCTGCGAGAAACTTCTGGCTGGTTTGTAATCCTGAAAAGCCATCGTCCAGCCCCAGACAGGCACATAAGCAAAGATAATAATGTACGCAAGCAGAGGAACAGACATCCATATGAGCTGTCTCTGTGCTTTGATATTTTGCCAAGTAATCCGCCTAATTTTCGGTTTTTTCTTCGGTCGGAGCGGCTTGGTACCCACTACAATTTCCTCCATAATATCAGGCTCCTATCCATCTTTATATTGAAAGGAATAACGTCCAGCGATATGTTCTTTAAAAAAATCAGGAAGGAAGGTAGCCCTCCTTCCTGACAGCATTTTCTTATTTCACTGACCAGTTATCGATTCTCCACTGCAATACTTCATTGATGCGGCCTTCGAAAGCCTTGATATCCAGCTTTTGAATTTCGGAAACGTATTCGCTCCATACACTGCTGAATTCGGATGTGTTAGCCAAAATCGCTTTCGGTAAATATTTGGTTGATAATTCGTTCAGCTTCGTATTGGCAATTTTGGCTGGAGATCCCTCAACCAGATCGACGGACCAAGCCGGGTAAGTAACCGGATTCTCTGGTGGAGCACTGAAGAAATCCACATAGCTGTTGAAACCGTAGGCGTCCAAAACTTCCTTATCAAACGGTCTCAAGCTGGCTTGATATTCTTCCGGCTGATTGCTTGCTGAAGTAGCGTTGCCATCGCTAAAGTAACCTTCCATCTTCGGTGCGGTTCCATAGAAAGCATCTGCTTTATTGGCCAGTTTCCAGGCCGCATCTGCGGCATTGTCGCGCTGCTCTTGGGTTTTCATGAAACGGCCTTCGTCATTCACGTAATAGTCTTCATCCTGAATGCCCCAAGTGAGTGTCTTTTGCCAATCTTCTTCCATAAGCTTGTCGAGCGCTTTAATAATTTTCACAGGGTCCTTGGCACTTACAGTAATGCCGTAACCATTGTTCAGGTTGAGCGCCGCGCGGTCGCGATAGTAGTCCTTCGTGCTGCTGTCGTATACCAGCGGGAAGCCGACGTACGTGCGTTCAATTTTGTCCTGAGTTATGAGCGAATCTTCCGCGCTGAGAAAATTCCAGTGTTGGTCGAACATGCCGAGTACTGCCCCACTGGACAATTTGGCCATATATTGGTCGTAGTTTTGTGCAAAAGCCTCCTTGTCGAGCAAGCCTTGGCCGTTAATTTCATTAAGTTTCTCATAGTAGGTTTTGGCATAATCTTTGTCTGCAAAGATCTCTGCTTTGCCGTCGTTTACAACGACTCCCCCGTCATTCGGATGACCAATCAAATGCTGTGGCGGGTTCAACAACCCCCAGTTTTTCCAGTCATAGTTCAATACTTCAAAGCCAATGGTCGGCTTGCCGTCGATCGTGGGATACTTCTCCTTGTATTTGGCGATCAAGTCAAAGTACTCGTCCAATGTTTTTGGCGTAGGATAACCAAACTCTTTCAACACGGCTTTCTGAATCCAGAAGGCAGGTCCGCTGTAGTAGGTGTCCGACACCTCACCGTTGTATGCACCATAGTTGGGCAAGTAATAGATATGTCCATCGTTAGGGTCCTTCATCTGGTTCCAGTACTTCTCATAATGCTTCTTCAGATTAGGCGCATGCTCCTCGATCAGGTCTTCCAACGGAATGACCGAACCAGCTGCTGTCAGTTTGGTGTCCGCAGAGATCAGATCCGGATAATCTCCTCCGGCAATCATAACGCCAAGCTTTTGGTTTTTGTCGCCAGCCAAAAATTCAAATTTGAATGTAACGCCAAGCTCATCCTTGATTTTTTTGTAGATTTTGTTGTCAGCGGTTGGCTGTTGTCCGGCCTCGTTCAGGAATACCGAGATTTCTAACGGATTGTCAGCCCCCACCTCACTACCTTTACTACTCTCTTCTCCACTGCCTGAATTGCCGCCTGAGCAACCTGCTAGCACAACACTCAACGACAATAACAGTGTTGCCCCCATACGGAAGAATGATTTTTTACTGTCCCCCATAAAGCACCTCCAAAGTTTGATCTCACTATATGAAAGCCCTTTCATTTGAATAATTTAATTATAAATTTACATCTCCTTGGAAACTATATTCGAATTATAGCTCTTTCCGAGAAAAGCTCAGGTTTTCTTGTATTCGTTAGGAGACATGCCCATACGTTTCTCAAATTGCTTTAAAAAATGATGGTAATTGGCGTATCCAACCTTTTCCGAGATCTCGCTATTTTTGTACTGATTCATCTGTAGCAACCGACATGCCTCCTCAACCCTCAGGTTATGAAGCAGTTCATTGAAGCCGATTCCATTTTTGCGTATCAATAGTTGTCCCAAGTAGGCCGGATGCAGGAAGAAACGTTCCGATAGCAACTTAATAGTCAATCCCTCCTGGTAATGCGTATGAATATAATCGTTGATTTCCTGTACAATACCTTGCGCTTCGAAGACGCTCTCTTTAAGCAAAAACTCAAAGCAGACTCTTCCACACGAATGCAGCATGCCGATCAAATCATCAAGGGTTAACAGTGCTTCATCCAGTTCCGGAATTTCGAACATACGGTAATTCTCTGAATCTTCTGCCATTTGCGCCCTCATGTAAGCACGAATTTCATGAAGAAGGTAAATCACAAATTTTCGGGCTTCATCCGGGTGGACCCGCATCTGTCGAAAGGATTGCTCAATAAACTCCACAGCGGACTGGTAGTTGGCGTAATCAATGAGCTGAAGTGCTCCGAGTACTCGCTCGATCAGTTCAACCTGTTGGTTATGCCTTTGAAAATCGTGGTTCTGGATATCGGCATAATCCATTATGCTGTTCTCTTCCGCTTCATAAAAAGCGTGCAGCAACGCCTTCTCTGCTGTTATGCGGGAGTTGCTGATGTGATGAAGAGTGGATTCGGTTGAGCCAATCGCCATATATGTACGAAAGCCCGCCAGACGGCGAGCCAGTGTTTCTAATTGTTTTCTAAAATTTCCGCTCGTTCTCTGAGGTCCGGGGGAAACATTGCCAAACACAATGGATACAAGATCATTTCGCATACGAATGATATAGAGGACATCCCGTCCGTTCAGAATCTCTGAAGCAAGACTGCTCCACCGGCCAAACTCTTTCTCCGATACCTGAACCAGGCATACAATCCAGGATTCAGCTGACTGGGAAAGGGACTGCATCAATTGAGTACCCTCAGCAGACAGCACTTTGCCTAATAAAGCCTGCTTCATCGTCAACATTTCCTGCTCTCTCAATGCAATCTGCCCAATATAAAGCTGCTCTTGCTCCTTCATCAGTTCCATGCCCATCATGCGAATCTCGGACTCCGCCTGTTCCTCATCCAATGGTTTTAACAGATAACCGGAAACTTTGAATTTAAGCGCTTTTCGCGCAAACTCGAAATCGCTGTACCCCGTAAGAATAATGAACTTGGTCGACCAGTTTCCTCTACGTCGCCATTCTTCAATCATCTCTAGCCCATTCATAATTGGCATTTGAATATCAACCATGACAAGATCCGGCTGTAACTCTTCCATTCGTTCCAACCCTTCCGCACCGTTGCCACACATAGCGCATACCTCAAAGCCAAGACTTTCCCATGGAATCCACAGCTGCAAGCCCTCTAGCGCCCATGGCTCGTCATCAATCAGCAGCGCTCTAAATGCCATTGTCCTTACCTCCTTCTTCACCCTGATGATCTAACAGTTGCAATGGAATTTCGAAGGAGACCTCTGTCCCTTCTCCTATTCTGCTCACCAAGTTAAAATCCACTTTATCGTCATAATACAATTCAAGACGGCGATATACGTTACGTATGCCAATGTTACTCCCTCCGCTCTCCTCCTTGCTCCGCATATGATACAGAACCTCTTGCAGCCGTTCCTTATCCATGCCCTTACCATTATCGGATACAACGACGCGCAGGCGTTCGCTCACAACTTCCGCTTTAATCTTCACATACCCTAACCCCTCAATAGCCTGAATTCCATGTTTGCAAGCATTCTCGGCCAACTGCTGGATACTCATTTTTGGAATTCTATACTGCCTCGCCTCTTCGCTAATATCAATGTAATATTCAAACTTGTCTCGAAAACGGAACTTCTCGATCCCCAGATACATGACCGTAAAACTCATTTCCTCTTCCAGCGTGACCACATCGTCCTTCCAATTCAACAAGCGGCGAAGCAACTTGGATAGGTCCTTGATAATGTCTTTGACATCCGCATAATTGTTTTTGGTGCTAACCACCAGTAGCGCATTGAGCGTATTAAATAAAAAATGAGGATTCATCTGGCTTTGCAGCAAATTCAGTTCAGCGCGAATGCGCTCAGCCTCCTGGCTCCGCTGCTGAATTTCAAGCTTGTACACATTATTGATCAAGGAATGGATCTGAGCGGTCATCATATTGAAATTACGAATCAGATGACCTATCTCATCCTGTCCCCCATCAATGTTGATCAGATCAAATTTCTCGTTCCCCACCTTTTGCATATGTCTGGACAGACGTTTCACTCGATAATTGTATGAGCGCAGCATGACATAGATGAAGATGGAGGTAACCAAAGTAATGATACCAGCGAGCATGCCGAAATAAAGCTTCATGGAGAGCATCGCTTGTTTGACACGTGTTTCCTGAGGTACGCCAATGAGCTTCCAACCTTTCACATAGCTGGCCTTGCCAATCGGTACGATATGTAGGTCCTTGTCCGCCGCCTTGCTCCTATCAAATAACGCATAATCACTATCTACCTCACCCTGATACTTGTCATCTGTGGACACGATAATCTGATTCTTCGCGTTGACCAGATACAGGTCCAGCGAGCTTTTCTCTCTCGCAATAACGTCATAGAATCGATTAAGGTAAAAATCAATGCGCACTAACTTCTCGTAAGAGTTGTCTGCGTTATAATAGTCCATTTTTTCAATCACGCTAAAATACGACGAGGTCGCCGCGCGATCATTCGCTGCCTGATCGCGATAAGCGAGTACACTTAGTGATTCCCCTGCTGCTTCCCATTGTCTGAACCAGGCACTGGCGTTCATTGAGCTGTCCAGATAATAATAATCCCCTCCAGACACAATCGTTGGATTATCTGTGTAGATGCCGATCCGCTGGATTTGATTGTTCACGGGAATATAGGAAGTCACTCGATGGCGAAGCTGTTCATCGAATGTATTGTAGAAATCCAATTGGTCTTTGTATACACGATCCATGGATTCGGACAACAGCTTGTCCGTGATTAAGGCGTGACTGACAGCGATCCCCCCGTCAATCATGGTGTGAATGTCCTTTCTCGCCCGCTCCAGCGATATTTGCAGATTCTGCTCTTCCCGCTCCTTAATTAGCCCCGACATACGATCCATGAACAAATAATTGCTTGCTATGATCGGAAGCAAAATACCGATAACATAGATCAGCATAAACTTGTAGTTCAAAGGAATATCGTTCACGATGCCGCGAAATCGGAATTTCTTAAACATGTCTTCCATCGCCATCCTTCATTCATTAATTGTCGAGTCCCAATCTATGGTTGTTTTCGATACGCGGAGGGAGCCATCCCCGTCATTCGCTTGAACTGACTTACAAAATAGTCGGCATTAGGGTATCCTGAATGGACCGCAACTTCGGCTATGCTACAACAGCTCTGACGTAACAGTCTCTTCGCCTCCTCGATCCGTTTATCATTCAGATATTCCCGAAAAGACTTGCCAGTCTGCTGTCTGAAGGCTTGCCCCAGATAGTTGGCATTCATATGAAATTTCTGTGCAATCTCCTGGAGCTGCAGCTTCTCACGAAACTCATGGTTAACATATTGCACTACACGAAAAATCGTGCTGCATTCTTTTTCTTTCCGCTGCTCCTGCAGAGCTCTCAAAGCGTTGAGACTTAATATAAGTGCATAATCCCTAAATGCAGGAAAGGAATCAATGTCAGATAAATCGCCCAACATATGTTGTAACTGCAACACAAACCTGTCTACATTCCCATCCAGCTCCTTCATTTGCTTGAGAACTCCCATTTCAAGAGCAAGCAATTGTACCCGAACATATTCTATATCCGACACAGACAGCCCTGAATCTGGACTCGCAAGCAACTCGTGTACCTCTCTCTCCAACCCATTCTCTTCACCCGTTAAAATGGTTTTAAACAGGTTACTCAACGCTTTTTGATTTACAATCGCCATGTTACTATGCCGTGGCAAATCTTGATCGCGAATAATGCCGCTTCCTTTTTGATAACGCTTCCATTCCAAAGCAGATAACGCTTTTTCAAATGCTGACCGCATAGCGACTACTCCACCTGAGTGATATCCAAATGCCACAATAATTGATCCATGACCGGAGTAAATCTCAAACAAGGTTCTCCCTAGCCTCTCAAGCCAACTCAGAGAATCTTCAATTACAGCAGCAAACACACCCATTCTTCCTTCAGAATCCATAAAAAATTCGTAGTGATGAGCGCTAGCAAAACGCTGTACCTGTGACTTTATGTCTTCATTGCAAATATCCGTTTCAATTAAAAGACAGGCCATATTCTCATGACCCTCCATTTGCAATATACTTTCCACTTCGGCTTGCAGATCGCTGCTATCCTCCCCCTGAAACAGACGGTTGAACAAGCAATTTACATATAAAGTACGCTCATGTTGATGCAATTTCTCTGCGACAAGCTCGTTCTGAATTTTACGACTCATCTGTTCTAATACGTTTTCAATCTCAACCTCATCAATGGGTTTGAGTAAATAATCCTCCACACGCTGTTCCAGCGCTGTTTTCGCATAATCAAAGCTATCGTATCCGCTTAATATGACAAATCGCGGCGGTTTGGCTAGTTTTTGTATCGAGCGGTCAATCAGTTCAAGTCCGCTCACTGAAGGCATATGAATATCTGTAAACACCAGGTCTGGCCGAAGGTTCTCAATAATGGACCAAGCAGCGTTCCCGTTCTCAGCCTCTCCACAAATTTGAAAACCGTATTTGTTCCAATCTACCATTGTCCGCAGACCTTCCAGTACCCATGGCTCATCATCCACTAACAAAACATTCATCATTCTTGTTCCCCCCCGTTAATAGTGATGAATAATCTGCGTTTACCTTGGACAAAACATGGATCATTGTACTTTGGAAAATGTTTACCTATAGCTTTATGTACCACATTCGACGGTTATTCTGGTTCAATTCTGTCATTGTACACCTTGAATTTGCGACTATTAGTTAATCATAACATCCGAGCAAAGAATGCCAATACTTCAAACCAATATACAATAATTTTTAAAGAAAGTACTTTAATTTGAACAGTAACTCTGCTTGTATACACTCCCTGACAACTGATTTAATGTCTATGAGCAAGGATATTGATCAACTTACCAAATGGATCACGGACATAGAATCGACGAACTCCCCAAGGCTCATCCGTAAGTTCATATTCTATTGTATAACCCGCGCTTTTCATGCGTTCGTACACTACATCGACATCATCAACTTCAATCGAAAGGTCAGGTGTAGGTGTATTGGAGCCACCTTGTGTGGCGATACTTATTTGAACGTTCTCCTCTCCAAGTAATCCGTATGTTTCAATCCAACCATGATTCATCAATAAATCAAGTTCAAGCACATCCTGGTAAAAGCTTTTTGCTGCTGGAACGTTTTGTGTATTAATATTGGTGACAATTCGTTTCACCCTCATTTTCAGAACCTCGATTCAATTAGTATATTCCCCCAACGAGGAATCCTCGCCCTTATTTTACATTATCATCTAGTACCACGTTATTCAATCGACAAAAAGACCAACCAAGGGATTCTGGCTAGCCTGATAATACAAAAGTGGGATGCATCCCTTATGAAATTATAAATTTGGTTAATAATAAGAAATTATTCAGGTGAAAACCTATGGGAGTGATTCGATGCTGGGGAATGTCATTTTTGGTATGGTTATCCCCATCTTAATCGGTGGATGGATTCTACGTAGAAACGTCAACATCCTCTTAGCTTATTATCCGCTGGGAGTAGCCACCTCTTCTTGTTTAAACAGTGCGGGCTTCAATTTTTTCTGGAATATCCTTCCCAACACCCGTAACCAATCATATGCGGGGCTCCCTTTCGACTTAGGTATATACCCTATTGCTGGATGCCTCATGATATACATGATTCTTGAAAAAAATACGAAGTCGTGGCTAGCAATCTTAATAACTTCTTTTACATTAACGCTGATCGAATGGTTGGCTAAAGAAATGGGTAGAGTTCTTTATTTTAATGGCTGGAATATCTATTGGACTTTCTTTTCTTATTTTCTTCCTTTAGTCGTGGTGTACGGATATAGTAAAGTATTCACTCTGATGTACAACGTTTCTGATAAGAGGAGAACATAAAGTTGGTTCTTTCCAACATAACAATTATTGCGATGCAAGAATATATCGATTCCATTTCTGCTGCCAGGGGACATCGTCCCAGAAAGGATGATGCGGCGCACAGTTAGAGCATAGAGTCATTCCCCAGAAGCCAAGAGCCATTCCTTTGCGCAGCGCGTACTCTGCAATGAATTTCCCAACAGGCCCCTCTTCGAATCCCGCCAACAGCGGCGTATAACCAACATATCCTTCCCCAATAACGACCGGCAAGCCAGAATGAGCCGCCCATTCGTGGGCTTCCTCGAAGCGCATATCTGCCTTTTGCAGCATAGCCAGCTTATGTTTACTATAATTGTCGTATAAAAAAAGATCCCATTTATCCGGCTCCACCCAGTCATGCAGATAGAGCAGCCTTAACCCTACCGGATTACCTTCCATTCTCCATTCTTGGTCGCGCGGTAGCGTATACTCTTCAAATGGAGGCGCATCCTCCCGCAGGAGCGATTGGACGAATGAGCCGGGAAAAGGCGCCTGCTCATCATCAATTCCAGCCGCTTCGGTTAATTCATTCAATACCCCTTTGATATAGAGATGGAAATGTGCAACCTGTAAATTTCCCGCTACATAGGATTTGGGATATGCTTCATTTAGTGTATAGCTTGCTGTCATCAAAATATCCGGGTGGACACTTCTAAGATAACCTACGGCCTCTTCAATATAAGGCTGCATGGCTTCCACCAGTGCCGGTACATTGGACGGGGCAATGCCTCGAGCGGTTCCAATCTCGGTCAGTTGCCCGAACTCCACCTCATTATGCAGCTCCGCGTAGACGATCTGCTTGTCGTATCCTTCCGCTTTTATATACCGGATAAGCTGATCCATGGATCTCGCAATAGCCATAAACCGCTCCTCCGGAGCTATGGCAGCCAGTTCATGGCGCAACCCGGGAAATGCCAGGAAGCTGGGGCTCTGCTGATATTCCCAAGAAGACAGGATGATATAACAGCCATGGGCATTGGCCTGTCTGAACAACTCCAGTAAATGCGCATGTCCATCCAGCTCGGCGCCGCCCCGGCAGTTATACCAGCGTGTCCGCTGCCCGCTCTCTCCAAGGCTACCGAAGTGTAACGGACCCGGCCGCTTGCCTTCCGCCGTGAACAATAAAAAGGGCATCGCACAGATTCGGATCGTATTGTAGCCCCTCTCCACTGCTTCCTTAAATCTCGCCTCAAGGTCGCTATAGGGTTCTCCCGGTAAGGTCATGGTGTACCAGGAAAAATCCCACATCGTGATGGTCAGTTTGCGCGGCAACTCCCTACGCCCTACATCCATTATCATTACACCTTCCTTTTTGTTTGTAGCAATACAGGTTTATTCTCTATAATACAGCCAATGGACAATATCTCTACATCTCTTTGATGATGGAGCATTAAGGTTGAAATCCTTCGCCCAGTCGTTGGGAATACCGTCTATGAACCATTGCCCCTTGATGATTAGGCTCCATTTCCAGAGCCAACTCAAGTTCGGTTCCGGCCTCTTTGTCACGGCCAAGCCCCAGAAGTCCCAATCCCCTCATGTACCGGCAATGGATTACATTTCGCCGGTTCAGATCATCCTCAAATACTAGGAAATCCGGCAAGGATACCGCAAAATAATCCATTTTGATATCGTCAAAAATATGCTTTTCAGCATAATCAATCAGTTTATTAAAACGGCGCTTAGCTTCCTTCCCGTTACGGAGCTTTAACCAGGCCAACCCTTGGTAAAAAATCATTTCTGGCGGCTGATCGTTGTAGAACAACGCACTTGTCGGCTCGGCTAGACCCTGTGAAGCTATGGTATAACTAGCGATAGCTTCTGTTTCCCGCTGCAGACCTTCGTAAGCCATGCCTAGATAATAATAAATATTATTCTCCTGAGTTCCTTCCAACTTACCTTCTCCCAGATTCAACGGATAGACTAATGCTTGTTGTAAATGCTGAACTGCTGCTTCATAATGACCGTTTTGCAGCGCTTGTTTACCAAGCTCAGTATGAGCCAACTTATATTGCCCAGTCACTTTCCCTTCTCCACCTTCCCACGGATGGAAATTGCGCAGAGACAAGGCTGCGATTGCCTCTTGATAACGTTCAAGATTGTTTAGCAGGGATACGTATTCCACATACAGATCATCTCGCTTCTCGACCAGATCTCGCCGCTCTTCAAGGAACTGGAGGCGTTTGTCTGTTGACCACGCAAGCTTCTTACGCAGCTGATCCAGTTCAAAGAAAATACGACCATCATCCGGTGCATAAGCAAAGGCCTGTTCAAGCGAAGCTAGGGCCGCTTGCGGATTGTTCTGTTTGTTGTAATAGGCCAGCCCCAAGTTGCGGTGTACCGTCGGAAAATCATCCCGCAGTTCGCGGGATTTCTCCCAGCTCGCAATCGCCTCGATAGGTCGTTTTTTGTCATAATAAAAGTTTCCGAGGTAGTAATGAGCCTTGTCGTCCTTCGGGTTAGCATGAACTGCACTTACCAGCAGCTCAAGTTCAAACAACGTGTTCGGGAAACAATAGGTTGGATTGGCCAATTGTCCCTTACGACGTGCTTCTTGAGCATGTTCATGTTGTCCGATACGTTTATATAATTCAGCCAGTGCATAATGCAGCATCGGATAGACTGAATTTTCCGGGTCCACTATTCTTTTCCCTACTGCAATGGCTTCTTCATAGAAACCGCTGTCCATATAATCTGCGATGACATTCAGATAGTTGTGGGCGTCATCTCTCATCAATTGCTGTAATTCAGTCAGAATACCTTGTGCAGCATCCTTGTCTCCCATAGCTGTATGAGCCAAAGCCAACTCATTATAAGCTCCAAAATCCGCAATATCCAATTCAAGGGTTTCAAGCGCACAGGCCTTTGCATTATCAATCAGACCAAGCTTGCGCAGCAGTGCGGCTTTCAGATTACGTGCTTTGTAGTTTCGTGAATTGCGGATGAGTGAACGCTCAATCTGCTCCAGTGCCTCGGTGTACTGGCCTTTCACGCTGGAAATCTGAGCAAGAGAGAAGTACCCCGCATCCTGCCACGTTGCCGACCATACCGATTTGTGAAAAGCAGTAAACGCTTCATCCAAACGGCCTTGGCCACGAAGTGCTACCCCCAGCTGGTAGTAGGCCTCGCTGTCATATGGGTTCGGATTACGCCAGGTCAACCGCTCAATAGATTTACGGAAATACTGCTCGCTGTCTATGTATAATCCACGACGAAGTAGTAACGTTCCATAAGCTACATTTAACCGGATATCTCCGTTATCCCGCTTCAATCCTTGCAGATAGTACGCTTCAGGCTCAAACGTAGCATGCCGATATTGCTCCAGATGCTTGCCTGCCAGAAACAGTTCTTCGGTCGAACGCAGTTCTTCTGGTGCTGCCAGTGGTTTAGCAGCTTCAGGAATCTGTTCAATATCCGGACGTTTCGGTTGATAGGAAATCAGCACTCTGCCTTCCCTATTTCGAACCAAAAGCTTCAGATCATGCTCCTGCTCCCCGCTCTCCAGCGGAATAACCTTCTGATATACATCTACAGGGGACAATTCAACCGTTTCCTGCAAATACCGGGTTGCCGCCCCACTCAACTCCACAACGGCATGTTCGAGTTTAGATGTTGCATATACCTTGATCACTGCCTCTCCGGCTTCAGCATCAACTTCCAGATTGATGGCTGCTTCGATGGAGGCATTTTTTACGACACCGATGTTTTTGTAAGGCATGAAATACTGGGTAAAGGTCTTCTCCTCGTAGGGCTGTAGCCAAGTGAAGTCGGGCTGATTGTCTGTGTACACTCCAGTCATAAGTTCAATGTATGGGCCATCTTCATCCGTCAATTGACGGTCCCACGCCTGACCGAACTCCCCATTCCCCCAAGTCCATTGTTTCTTGCCGGGAGAAATATGATGATTCGCCACATGCAGCAATCCGGCCTCTACGCCGTGATCATATGCGCCGACGAAATTATAATCGGATTTATAAGCCATGTACGAAGTCGGAACCGGGATGTTCTTATACCGGGAAATATCAACGCCTTCCGAGTAATCCTGTTTGTAATAAGTTCCGGTAGCAATAGGAAAACGGGAGACATCCCTTTTGCCATGATCGAATACAGCCGTTACGTCTGGTGGAAACACGGATTGTGTATATTCATTAACTGCTACGGCCGGATTTGCCCACCACAGAAAGGTCTGTGGCTCAGGTGTCCGGTTGTATAATTGAGCCTGGATCTCCAAATAGGCTTTATCCGGATAGAGTTTGAAGGCTGCAGTGACTTTTGTACCGTACATCCGGTCAATCTCACTAACCCATACTGTAGCACTGCCATCGCCAGTTACTTCGTATTTGTATTCAACCGGACCAAATGTATTAGGACGGTGATGCTGCGGCCAGTTAAATTCAATTCCTCCGGAGATCCAAGGACCAGCAAGGCCCACCAGTGCAGGCTTAATGACGCGGTTATAATAAACAAAATCATAATTGTTCGTTTTATCAAGCGCACGATAGATTCTACCGCCGATTTCCGGCATGATCTCCATACGGATATATTGATTCTCCAGAATAACCAATTTGTAATTTTTATCATGCTTCACATCCGAGATACTCTCGATCACTGGATGCGGATACACACGACCGGTGCTTCCCTGATAGACTCTTTTCTCCAGAAACATCGGATTTGGGTCAGCTTCACCCGCCTCATATGTAGGTATCAACACGCTTGTCTCCCACACTTGTACCTGACTGGATCCGGTTGGATCCGCCTCCAGCTTGTGATCCACAGCCTCATGCTTCATGTTAGAACTGCCTCCCTTGTCTTGATAGTTATACTGTATATTCTGGCAAGGAAGGTTCCAATTGACGAAATGCGGGAAGTGATGGATTATATTCTTATTCGGATTATGAATTACGGGGGTAACTGGAATGAGTCCTGACCACATACGCAAGCGTGAAGGATTTGCAGAGGAGAAGCTATATGTACTTCCTGAATACTGGATGAAAGAACTGGAACAAGAAGAACTAACCTCTACCTTATTTATTACGGACATCGGCTATTTCCCCAACGCTCACTATCATTTCAGGGAGCGTCTGGAGGGCAGCCCCTCGCATATTTTCATCTTTTGCGAAGCGGGAGAAGGATGGGTTGAGTTGAATCATGGAGAGCGATTAATCATGCAGCAAGGAGATATGATGATAATCCCACCCGAAACTGCACATCGTTACGGGGCAATGCAGGAGAATCCATGGAGTATCTACTGGTTTCATTTCAAAGGCAGCCATTCGAATCGATTGGTGAAGATGTTTGGTTTATCTAACGCCACACTCGCTTTATCCCCAAGCGGCAAGGCCCGTTTAATGGAATGGTTCCTACCTACCTATGAAATGCTGGCCGAGCGGACATATGCCCTGACTACCCATGTACATGTGGCCCAAACTACTAGACAGTTGCTCTCCGGGATTGGCTTAAATGCCGTCAAATCGGCACAAGAGAAGAAACGTGAAACTTATCTGGAACAGGCCATTCAATACATGAATGTACATATGAGTGGCTCTATTTCTCTTACGGAGTTGGCTAATCATGTCGGGGTGTCGAAACAGCATCTGATCTTTCTGTTTAAATCTGAAACGGGCGTCGCTCCGATCGAATATTTTCTACAGCTCAAAATTCAGCGGGCAGGTCATCTTCTGGATCTTACCGAATTGAGTATTAAGGAAGTCAGCTATGCAGTGGGCATTAGTGATCCCTATTATTTCTCCAGGCTCTTCAAGAAGATATCGGGATTCTCCCCTTCCAGCTACCGGAAGATCCCGAAAGGCTAACCTTTCAAAAGTTCTTTGCCGTCTTTCCTTCATTACCATAATAAAAAACCGTTGAGTCTTTAAATTAAAGATCAACGGTATTTTATATCTAATAGGATCAATCCCTCATATTCTCAATTAAAAGTTAGCATCAGACTGAGCATGCTGAGGTGTGTGATGCGATATTTTTTTAACGAGTAGGAAGTACGTAAGAATCGCAACGAGACTGGTCATTAATAAAGTGAGTCCAAGTGGGACGGCAGTGTCTTCACCTGCGATACCAACCAGAGGAGCAACCAGCGCGCCTAAAAGGAAAGGAACAACTCCGAGTAGCGCTGCTGCACTTCCAGCCATCTTGGCTTGGCTCTCCATCGCAAGCGGAAATGCTGCAGTAGACGTAATACCTATGGAGCAAACAAAGAAGAACAATGGAATGACCAATGCGAACAGCGGGCCATGAACTATGGTTACCACCAAAGCTGCAACGCTTGCCGCTAGAGCAAGCCACAGTCCAGATAATAGAAGAGTCTGCTCAGGTATACGTTGTGCTAACCGACCCACAATTTGGGAACCGATGATCAAGCTGATCCCGTTCGAAGCAAACAATATAGCAAATACAGTTGGTGTGACTCCATAAATATTTTGGTAAATAAATGGTGTTCCTGCTACATATGCAAATACCCCAGCCGTCATGATTCCCTGTGCAAGCATATAGCCGACAAACTTGCGGTCACGTAGTAGCGTTCTGTAATTGCCCAACTGTTGTTTGAAGTTGGGAGCCATACGTCGTTCAGGTGGGTTAGACTCCTTCAAGCCCCACTTTGTCATTATTAATAAGAAAACGCCCAAAAATGAGAGTGAGATAAACACTCCAATCCATGTCGTGAATGAAAGAATGCCACTTCCAGCGATCGGTGCTGCCAAAGGCCCTAAATTCCCTACAAGCAACAGCAAAGAGAAGAATTTAGTGAGTTCATGTCCACTGTACAGGTCTCTAGCTATCGCGCGAGAAATAACAATTCCTGCTGAAGCCGCAAACCCTTGAGTGAACCGAAACAAAATCAATAGTCCGATATTAGGAGCAAAAGCGCACGCCAAGGAGCAAATAATATAGGCTGCCATGGAGATTAACAACGGTTTACGTCTACCGTGAGCATCACTCAAAGGACCCATAACGAGCTGCCCCACACCTAGACCTAATAAACAAGCAGTAAGACTAAACTGAACAAGTGATGCACTTGTATTGAAATTCTTTGCAATCTCAGGAAAAGCCGGTAAATACATATCAATAGTAAATGGGCCTAATGTTGAAAACAAACCCAGCAACAAAGCCAGGCCAAATACATTCCAATTATTACTCTTTATCATTGTTGATTAAATCTCCAATTCATTACGTAATTTAGTTTATTTAAATCGTCATTACAATCCATTTAGCGTTACCTATCCCCCGTTCACACCCCACATCTATGATCCTAACAAATTGTAACTGCCCTACTCCAGAAAAGCCACTTATTTTTCTTTCCTATTCGGAGTATAAGACATAGAGTTAACTGTAAGTCAATAGTTCGTTTAAAAGCAATCATAAAACCCCCTACTAGAGCAAATTATAGTTTTGCTTTAGTAGGGGGTTTTAGACTATTCATGCAACTCGTGTTCCGCATTAGTATATCAATGCATCAGTCTTGCAGTTTCCTAAGGATTTAGTGCACAATGAGCACTGGGCATTTCGATAACTGTGAAACCTTGTGGCTAACACTTCCAAGCATCATTTCTTTTATGCCACTTAGCCCCCGGCTACCAATAATAATAAGTTGCTGCTCAGTATCCTTAGCATATTTTAATATTTCATGTGCAGGATCTCCCTTAAGATGAACTGTTTCTGAGTTAATCCCCGCAGATTTTAATTTGGATTTGGCGTGTTGCAACTGTTCCAGACTCGCTTTCTTCATTTCGTTCAATATTTCTTCCAAGAAATTCTCTGGTAAATAGGTCATACCACTCGATACATATTCCTGGCTAACATTAACCAAGGTAACTTGGCTTTGTTTGTCTCGGGCTATTTCAACGGTTGCATTGAGAAGTTTGTTCGTTATTCCAGCTTGATCAATTGCCACAATAATTTTGTCAAACATAGTTATCGTCCTTTCCGTGGCAGCTCGTAACGACTTTCGCTACCTACAAAACGGTTTCTTGCTGCTCCCATTCCGGCTAACAAAAGTAAGACCGAAGCGCCCAGCAGAATGAAAAGTGGCATATCCCAACTATTTGTCGCATCATGCAGATATCCAATAAGGGCAGGACCAATTGCGGCAAGAAGATATCCGATCGATTGCGCCATGCCAGACAATTCCGCTGCTTGATGCGCATTTTCAGTGCGTAACCCAAAAAACATCATGGATAAACTAAAGGCGAAACCTACACCAATTCCCAGTATTATGATCCACAATAATATAATATTGGAGCTTCCGTAAAGAAGCCCGAGTGTTCCCGTCAAAAGCAAAATGGTTGTGATAACCACTAACAAACGTTGGCTAGACATGCGCCCAGCAATAACAGGGACAATAAATGTAAATGGAAGCAGTGCTAACTGCATTATCGAGAGGTACCAACCAGATTGGGTTGAATCAATTCCTTGCTGCTTTAAAATTTCAGGTAACCATGCGATCAACACATAGAAAACCATGGACTGTATACCCATAAATAAGGTTACCTGCCATGCAAGAGGGGACCGCCAAACATTCACATCGTTGCTGGCCCTCTGCTGACTGGTCGTGACTGTTTGCTTCGATTGATTTCTTAATTGGGGTAACCAACAGAGAATGGCTACAAAACTTAGAATCCCCCATATTCCTAATGCTCCCTGCCATCTTAGACCTGCGTTCACAGCTAGCGGTACACTGATTCCTGATGCAATGGCTCCACATAAACACATTGAAACGGAGTAAAGACCTGTCATAGAGCCAATTTTGTTGGGGAAATCCCTTTTGATTATACTTGGCAATAATACATTACATATGGCAATTGCAAATCCTAGAATTACTGTTCCAATATACAGATTAGCTGCACCAGATAAAGAACGTATTACAATGCCAATTGTCAAAAAGATTAGGGCAAGCAAAATGATACGTTCAACCCCATACTTTCGGCCTAATTTCGGTACTAGAGGCGATAATAAAGCAAAGGCTAGCAAAGGTAAAGTCGTTATCAAGCCCGCTAATGTATTTGAAATATGAACGTCATCCCTTATTAGACTCACTAAAGGACCGACTGATGTTAAGGGAGTACGTAAATTAGCAGCAATAAAAATAATGCCGAGAATGATAAACCCTATAGAGGAAGGTAGGGCTTTTGTATTTTGATTGTTCAGCATTCTTCAATTCTCCTTCCTGAAATCACAGGTATTATTTGTTCCCTGTTGATTGTAAAAATGGTGCAATAATTATCCGCGCGGACAACAAAAGTATATTATAGTATATCATTATTTACAATAAGTATTTTATAATATAATTAAATTGTCTAAAAAAACAAAAATACAACTCTGAATTCCGGTAATGGAATTCGGAGTTGTATTCATAAGTGGAATTTGCGACTTTTAGAAACCATACTTCAAGGCTATATGCAGCACGGTTTCACTATTCGTATGATTAGTATAAGAGTGAGGAGAATCAGCACGAAAACTAATCGTATCGTATTGATTCAAGATGTGAATCTCTCCATTGACTTGAATTTCAATGGATCCCGTCATTACGGTCGCAATTTCAGTTGTATTCACATGATGTCCTTCAGGATGGTAGGAGCTATTGGGCTGTAAGTAAGCCCGACACATTTCAATATCGCTGCTAGCGTTTTTAAAGACGGGTTCAATAACCCAATTTTTTTGTTCATTAGAAAACCGCAGTCCTTCGCCTGCTCGATACAAACTTACAGGGTCTTCTGATTTGAACAAAGCCAAGAGTGGTAAAGATATGCCTTTTGAGATTTTCCATATGATCGCCAAAGTTGGATTTGTCTCGCCACGTTCGATATTTCCCAGAGTAAGTTTGCTTACGCCTGTCAATTCCGCTAAGTCGTCTAAGCTCATGTTGTTTTCTTTTCTGTACCTTTTCAAGGCAGCGCCAATTTGTAATACAAGTTGTTTGGATTCGTCGACTTCTTCCATTTGCTATTCACCTCAACAAAAAAGCAGTTATAAGCTAGTATATCGTTTATCTAGATTCTTTTCCATACGATTAGAGTTCAGAAGAAGAAGGCGAGATTTCGGCCAATCATTTATTTGTGGATGCTAGCTGCGGAACACGGGTGCCGTCATCTATAAGAATCATATAGTCGAATTTCAAACACTTCTGCCCGATCGCCACCGTGCGTTTCCTTAATGATCACCCTAATCCGTTTTGATTGGATCGGATTCTCAAGACGATGAATCTTTTTGCGAGTAAGGTTATGGCTATCACCAGCAAAACGTTCCCATTCCCCATTAATATATGCCTGCACCTCGTAGCTCTTAACCAACTCGGGAATGATCAGAAACGGTGTCTCGTGATGATGCAAATTGATCAAATCCTCATTAACATCGTCATTAAAGGTAAGGTGAATTTCCCGAATATCCACTGGTTCTGGAAGCTTGACTTCAATCCATTCTTCACGGCCATTAGTGATGGGCTCCGATATCCACAACTGTGGACCGCCAAACGGGCGGACATAGCCGTTGATGACTTTATCAGGTGAATACGCGCCAGTCTCAACTGCAAAACAGAATGGCTTTCGGACAAGTCGCTTCATCGACCATTCGATAATGGGCTGATTCGGCTGATGATCCTCCAGATCAGAGCTGATTATTGGCTTAACTCCCCGCTCAAACGCGAGGACACCGCTGATCGGGACAGCTGATGTATAGAGACTGACTGCTTCATTCGCACGAACAATGATAAAAACATTACAAGGATCGCCTCCAAACATTGCACTGTCTGCAGGCACATCCAACCATTGATTTTCACCTGCATCGATCTGGATATGCAAAGCTTGCTTGAAGTTTGCCGGTACATAATTCTCATGGCGACCGGTATCCCATAGTTCTATAGTGAGACTTGTAGCCTCACGGGCAGAGACCAACAGCGTAAATCCCTCAATTCCACCCTCGGTCGGGAACAGCCATCCAACATCAGTGACCAGCCGGTATTCCTCGGAAGGTTCGTTGATCAAAATTCGGGTCATCGTGCTTGAAGCCGTGATGGTCCCCTTTCTCGCAATGTCAGCAGAATCCATATTTCTCAGTCCTATAATTGAGGCATCGGTCCGTAACATCGTTTGCTGCAATTCGGTTAAATGCTGCTCACGCAGCTCACGAGGCGTAACGCCTTTGATTACCGACAAGGCAGCGCCTACACCTGCCGCTTCTCCCATTACCGCACAAGTTGCCATGACGCGGATTGTTCCGAATGCAACATGCGATGCACTGATATTACGTCCCGCAAACAGCAGATTGCTGACATTGCGGGAGTACAGACATCCAAACGGAATATGATAAATGCCATCCGCATGCAGATGTTTGGAGCCGCTCTCGCTTGCATACATCCCTTGTGGGGGATGCAGGTCGATGGACCAACCACCAAAGGCGACCCGGTCTTCGAATGGGCGTTGAGAGATAACATCATTTTGCGTCAGAATCGTATCACCAAGGAAGCGGCGGTATTCGCGTTTGCCTGGAATCGAGCCTACCCATTCCAGCGTCATCTCCTCGGCCTGAAACTTGCCGGAGTTCTTAATATAATCCCAGATGCCATAAATAACAGACCATAACTCATCCCGAATCTGCTCATTCTCATGTACCGTATCCAGCTCGCCGCCCCATTCAATCCACCAGTAATGACAGCCAGAATCTCCACTACGGATCACACGCTTTAGCGGAATTGGGGTTGTCGTAATGTCTTTAGCAAACGATGGAGCTACAAACCGTACCGGTTTTCCGGTATCTTTCGTATAGAACAACAGTGTGCTGCCAAGCGTAATATCATCAGCAACTTCCGGTGCCCATTCTTCCCCGAACTCATGACGGGCTTCACGGCCAATCCGGTATGCTGCTCCAGCGAGAAATCCAACAAGTCCGTCCCCTGTACAGTCAAGAAAGATCTTACTTTCAAACGTAATCTCACGCTCGGAGCCCATCATCCAGCCTTTCACGCTACGAATTATCCTTGCATCCTTCTCACCGTCTGCTTCTACTTCTCTAACATCCGTATTCATAAATAGAGTCAGATTAGGTTCGGCTCTTACCGCCTCCAGCAAAGTAACGTCCCACAAATAGGGGTTGCCTTCCGGATTCCGTTGTTGATTTTGAATGAATAATTCACCCATAATGCCAGTCTCCCGGGCGTAACGGTTCACGCCATGCCCCGTTGCACCGCATACCCATACACGTACCTCGGAGCTGGAATTGCCGCCAAGTACAGGACGATTATGCACGAGGGCAACCTTTTGACCTAATCTTGCCGCTGCAATAGCGGCACAAATCCCGGAAAGTCCTCCGCCAATGACCGTAACATCGAATAATAGTTTCTCGCGTCTCATTATATAAGCCTCCTTTGAATTAGCCTTTTACAGCTGAACTGGATACACCTTGAATAATATATTTCTGACCAAGCAGAAAGATTAAAATCATAGGGATAATCGCTGCGGAAGAAGCTGCCATCATTCCGTTATAATCAACGTTGTTTTCCAAAACGAAATTTTGTAGACCAAGCGGAATCGTATAAAGCTTTGGACTCTGCAGGAAAACCAGAGCATTCTCATAATCATTCCACTGCCAGGAAAAATCGATAATCGCAAACGTTGCAAGCGCTGGTTTGGCTAACGGTAACACAAGCTTGAAGAAAATTCGAAAATGACCCGCACCATCGAGTAATGCAGATTCTGTAATCTCGTTCGGTATACTGAGAAAGAATTGACGGAGCATAAATACGCCAAATATCGAGAACATGGCTGGCAGAATTAATGCCCAATGCGTGTTATAAATATGAAGCCAGTTAAACAGGATAAACTTCGGAACAAAAACGACTTGAGGAGGAATCATCATCATGGATAGATACACGATGAAGAGGGTATTACGTCCTTTAAATTCCGTACGGGCGAAGCCATAAGCAGCAAAGGCCGACAAAAAAACGGCACCTGCTGTACCAATCACGGCAATCTTAATTGAGTTCAAATAATAAGGGAGAAAGTTATAGTTTCCCGTCCAGATTCGCTTATGGCTGGTCCAGTCCAGCTTCGAAGGAAGCCATTGGCGGAATACCTCACTTGGGGTCTGGAAGGAAGTACTGAGCATCCATAAAAAAGGGACAATCATAAACAACCCTGCAATCAGCATAAGGATCGTGACAGAAAGCTTAACCGAGCGTGTCTTCGTTGTTCTAAACATAGAGCCAGCTCCTCTCTAGTAATGGACCCAGCGTTTTTGGCCGACCCATTGGATAATGGTAATGACAAGAATAACCGCAAACAGGAACCAGGAAATGGTTGATGCATAGCCCATCTCATAATAGCTAAATGCCGTTTTGTAGACGAACAGCGACAGAATCGTAGTGCTTCCGCTTGGGCCGCCGCCCGTAATCGCTTGGATGAGAGAGAAGGATTTGACCGTCATAATCAGCCCCGTAATCAATAGCATAAATGTCGTTGGACTAACAAGCGGCCATACAATCCTCCATGTAATAGTCACTTTCCCTGCCCCGTCGATACGCGCCGCTTCAAGTTGCTCGGTCGAAATCTCTTGCAGAGCTGCCAAATAGATAATCATGTTGTAACCTAACATAAACCAGATTTGCACGACGTCAATGGCATACATCGCCGAACTTGAATCGGCGAACCAACCCGGAGGCGATACAATGCCGATAAAGCGAAGTACTTCATTAATTGGCCCCTGGGACGGCTGGAACAGCAGCATCCATACAAAAGCAACAGCAACACCGCTTGAGATATATGGCAGGAAGAACATGCCTCTAAGCAATCCTTTCAAATACACGCTCCGGTTAAGCACAAGAGCAACGAGAAATGCAATTGCTAATGAGACCGGAACGGACATCAGGAATATGATCGTATATTTGATTGAAGCATAGAACTGATCATCACCAAAAAGGCGTTGGATATTATCTAATCCGGTGAACGTCCAATTCGGATTGGCGAATTGATAGTCCGTGAACATCATAAAGAAGGAGTACAAGGCAGGCAGAATAAAAAATGCCAGGATACCGAGCATATTAGGCAAAATAAAAACGTAGCCCACCCAGCCTTGTTTCCGAATCCAGCTGTTCCTTTTCACAGAAAACGCCGCCTTTCTTCTCGTATGAAACTTTTTAAATACAGCAAAGAGAGAAGACGGAAGCGAAGAATCCTTCTTCTCTCTTAAGGATATTGTCAATATTCGATTATTTGATTATTTGATATATTCCTGATGGCGTTTGGCCATATTCTTAAGCGTTGTATCGATATCCTGCTCATTCAGGAAGTATTTCTCATATTCTTCCTTGCGGGCATCCAGCGCTTGCTGCGGTACATTCAGCTGGAATGATGGGAACTCACCGAACACAACGCTATTCATCGACTCTGTATCGTATTTGTCTTCAACACCTTTGAGCAGCAGGTCCATCGCCTGCTTGTTATCAACGCTCTTCGAGGATGGAAGGCGCCCTCCACTTGCCATCGGCAACATTCCGCCGTCCGCATACCACTTTGCGAACTTCCATGCCGCATCCTGATGTTTGGATTTTGCGTTAACGGAGAGCATATCACCTAAACCACCAGCATACTTATAATCCTTCTGATCGGCAGATACTTTCGGAATTGTAGCGAATGCGATTTTGAAGTCATGTGGAAAATCCTTCAGGTTATTGGCGTTGCGGAAAATAAATTCTCCTGCGGCTAACATAGCTGCTTCCCCTTTAAGGAACATTGTGTCTACCGGCATCTTGCTTGTTACTTGTTCTCCATATTCGGGCGTCGATTTGTCCACAAACATCATGTCATGCACGATTTGAAGCTGCTTTTTCCAAAGATCATTATTAAAGTTAGATGTTCCTTCCGGCGTGGTTACCCCAAGACCCGCTATGGTACCGTCAATTGCGGCGGTAAAGGCAGCATCATGCTGCATAAGACCGTACACATTTGATTTTGTTAGCGCTTTCGCATATTCTCTCAAGTCATCCCATGTCCAATCAACGGGAGGAATCGGAAGACCGGCTTCATCCAGCATGCTTTTGTTAAGCCAGATGAATAACATGTTTTTCTTTGTCGGAATGCCATAATACTTATCCCCGATTTTCCATTGAGCGGCGTCTACCCCCATTTGCTCGTCGATGTTGTAATCTGTTCGGCTGCTCAGATCCAAAGCGACTCCTGCATCAACACGTTTCTGTAAACGGTTAAGCGTGTAGTTGACGAACAAGTCTGCGTCCTGACCCGTCATGAGCGCCGTATCCAGCTTTAGGTTACCGGGGTCATCATTTACATAACGGAAGTACTCGACCTGAATGTCGGGATTTTCTTTGTTCCAGCTGTCAATCACTTCTTGAGGTCCAGCCTCGGCAGGAACAGCTCCCCAAAGCGTGAGGTTGATGGTCTCACCGGCATTTTGATTTGCCGATCCTGCACTCGCTCCCTCGTTGTTAGCCCCTCCGCACGCGCTGAGCATCGAAGCTGTCAAAGTCGTAATCAAAGCTGCCTTTAACCAATTTCTATATTTCATTTACAGTCCCCCTTATCGAGTTGATAAGCTGCTTGCTACGTCTTTAACTTTATCACCAGCCTGACATTGGGGGTATGAACGGTGTTTGGATATTCATAGAACGATTTTTTGTTCTTTCCGGTATTCGTTCGGGGTCAACCCACACCACCGCTTGAATATTTTAATGAAATAATTGTCGTTCTCGAAGCCTACCAACCTGCCAACTTCACTCACCGTTTTCTCCGTCTCTGTCAGCAGCATTTTCGCTGCTTGAACGCGGCGGTTCTGAATAAAATGCGTCATCGTGATCCCCATCTTTTTCTTAAATAAGTCACTGACATAACTGGCATCCATGCGAACATATTCAGCCAATCTCTTTAATGTCACATCCTCGGCGAAATGCTCCTCAATGTAGGTAATCATTCGGTTCAGCTCTGGATGATCTGTTGGTTCTTGGGTAGTCTTATCCGGGAACCATTTATCTGCCAAGCGAAGCTTATCCATTCTTGTCAGCTCTCCGGCTACTTTGTCCATGGTTTGCTTCAGTTCCTTCAAATCCAGAGAAAGTTTCATCAAATAACCTGAAGCCCCGTATTCCAATGCTTGTCTGGCATACTCGAATTCACTTACTGCCGTCAACATAACGAATCGGCATTCATGTCCTTCCTTTCTCGTGAGCTGGAGTAAACGGATGCCATCCATTAGCGGCATGAAAATGTCGGAAATGACAACATCAGGCTGCAGTTCCCGAATCAACTGCAAACCTTCCTCGCCATTTACCGCCTCACCGATAATTTCAAACGGAATATTCGCCTTTGTAAACAATTTGCGCAAGCTTGCTCTTGCGTACTGTTCATCTTCAACGATCAATGTGCGCCACAATGGTGCTCCCCTCCTTCAAATAGGGTTTGGATAACAATAATGGGAAATGCATGATGACCTGCGTCCCTTCGTCCGTTGACTCTATCCGAAGTCCTGTTGGCTGGTTTTTAAACATAAGCTCCAAACTCTCGCGAAGGTTCTGTACACCAATGCTTTTTCGTTTCCGGTAGGACTGATTCGCCTGGGATTTTTTCATTCCTATGCCATTATCCGCGACCTCCAAAATAAGCAGAGAGTGGTGGCTTGATGCACGAATGTCGATCTGCCCCTCAAGCTGTGTTTGTCCAAACCCGTGAATCAATGAATTTTCTACCAGCGGCTGTAGACAAAATTTCGGAATCAACGCATACTCCAGATCTCTGGAAACTTCATAGTGGAGCTCGATGCCATGTCCAAACCGTTTCCGTTGGATATCCATATAGGATTCAATTAGCACAATTTCCTCCTTCAGAAGAATAAGATCAACCTCCAAATTCAGCGTAGTTTCTAATATTTTTCCTAGCGATACACAAATCTCGTAAATCTCATCTTCATCCTTATCCAGTGCAATGCTCTTGATTGTATTCAGCGTATTCAGCAAAAAATGAGGGTTCATCTGACCAAGCAACACCTGAAATCGGACAAACTGCTTCTGCCGCTCCTCAAGCTTTAACTGTTCCAATAGATTATTGATGTCTGTGATCATGAAATTGAAGCTTCGGGTTAGCGCCAGCAATTCACCTCTGCCTTGTTCCGGCAGCTTTGTCTTCAAATTCAACTTTACAGTTGTCTCCATCTTTCGTTGAAGATGCTTTAAAGGACCGGTAACGGTTGAGGAAATGAAGTAAGTCAGCAACACAAACAGCAGCAGGATGGCCCCATATACGGTATAGAACCTCAGCTTCTGTTTGTTCACTTCTTCAAATAACAAGGACAAGGGAATCTTTTTCACAAGATAACCGTCAAGCTCTTGAATTTTGTTATAGGTATACATCATATGATTGTTCACAATGGATTGGGAGGAGGTATCCTGTCCCTGGCTTTGACTTGCTGCTGTTATGGCAGATGACACGGTAGAGGGTATGTTCTGCCCCGACTTGGATTGGAGCATAATATTACCATATCCATCCATTAGAAAATAGGCTCCTTCGCTATCGCTGCCGAATGTATTTCCCTCCGTTTTTTCCTGAAACCATGCTTCATAATCGATACTAAAACGTCCATAAGCAAATGGTTTTAGTCCGTCGTCACGCAGCACTTCGTAAAGGCTCAGCATCCGATTTCCTTTTCTCTCACGAACGCCAGTCGTCAAATCATTGGATTTCCATACGTACCGTTGTCCCTCAGTCCTCTTCAGCTCCTGTACCCAAGGCTCGGAACTGATGTGGGCATAATTCAGAGAATTCTCTGGCGTATACGAAGTGTAAGCGTTTCCTTTTAAATCGATCAATGTGTAGAATACGGTAGCTCCTGTAAGGAAAAAGCTGTTTTCAATACTAGCGAATTTATTTTCCACAATCCGCTTTCGATGGATAGCATCATATAATTCCGGCTTCTGCATCACTTCCCGGAGGACAGAATCCTGATCCAGCAGCATCCCAGTCTTCATCACAAGACTCATCAAATCAATAAGATCGGCTTTGATGCCTTCGAGTTGCTTGACGTTAATGTCCGAAGCATCCCGCTGGAGCATAACTTCCGTTTCTCGGAAGTTGTAGAGAAC
Organism: Paenibacillus sp. MDV22-iso6; assembly: GCF_058408365.1. Lineage (NCBI taxonomy): Bacteria > Bacillati > Bacillota > Bacilli > Caryophanales > Paenibacillaceae > Paenibacillus > Paenibacillus sp. MDV22-iso6. The sequence continues at coordinate 1,364,866 of NZ_JBZVDZ010000001.1, forward strand.
TAATATGGCTATAGGCGTCAGGAGGAATAACAGAAACGAAAATAGTATTCGGTGTTTAAACGTGCCTGGCGTTATTCGTCGCAGCCATCTGGTCAACATGTTTATTGCTCAGCCCTCCCCTCGGTGTATACCTCCCAATTTACTGAACATTATGGGAGATCGCAACAGTAAAATGTAAGCGCTCATATAAGAAGTTGGGAATCTCCTCTTTCCTATGGATAAAAAAACGACAGCCAAATAATTGACTGTCGTTAAGTTGATGCTATTTCCGAATCGACTTGAAGGACTCCGTCTGCTGTGTAATACCTTTCTCTGCCGCAAAGCGCTCGATGCTGGATGCGCCGAAGAATCCATCGATGCCCTTCGTTCTCTCAATGACATAGGCCGCATCCTCCGGCTCTGCAATGGGTCCACCGTGGCAAATAATCATGATCTCCGGGTTCACAGCCCGCCCTGCTTCAATAATAGCTTCAATTCGTTGTACACAGTCGTCCAGGGTCAGTGCTGTTTTTGCACCAATGGAACCCTTGGTCGTCAACCCCATGTGCGCAACCAAAATGTCAGCCCCCGCCTCCGCCATAGCTTTTGCCTGAGCAGGATCAAAAACATAAGGCGTAGTCAGCAAATCCAATTCATGGGCGATACGGATCATTTCAACCTCCAGGTCGTACCCCATACCGGTTTCCTCCAGGTTTTGTCTGAACACCCCATCGATCAAACCAACGGTTGGGAAGTTTTGAACTCCGCTGAAGCCCTGCTCCTTCAGCTGCTTCAGGTATACCTCCATTATTCGGAAAGGGTCGGTGCCGCACACCCCTGCCAGAACAGGCGTATGTTTGACGACGGGCAGCACCTCGGCTCCCATCTCAACGACGATTTGATTGGCATCTCCATAGGAGAGCAGGCCCGCCAGCGAGCCGCGGCCCGCCATTCTGTACCGACCGGAATTGTATACGATTAACATATCTGCTCCGCCCGCTTCACTGCTCTTGGCCGTAATGCCTGTGCCTGCTCCGACACCTAGTAGGATTTTACCCTGCTCTACCTCTCCCCTAAATTTGTCCATAATTTCTGATCTGTTCAGCTTATTCATTTCGTTATCCTCCTTATTGGATTCATTAGGAATTTGATGTCATGAGAGCGATCAGTTTTTGTGCTGCGGCCTCTGCAAAGGCTGGATCGTTGATGGCGCAATCCATTTCAATCACTTCAACAATTGAGCGATCGACATACTGGCGCAGGGTATCAAACAACATCCGGTCCTCCTCCGGTCCGTAGAAAGGCTCCCCCTCCACATCAATTGCGGATACGCCTCTAAGTGGTAGCATTAGCACGGTGCGTTCCTTTGCCATGTTCAGCTTCTCCGCAAGTTTCCTGCCGATCTGCTCATTCTCTTCCACTGTGGTTCTCATCAGGGTTACCGTCGGATTATGCTGATAAAACGTATGATCCTTGAATTTCTCCGGTACAGTATCGCTCGGCCCAAAATTGCACATATCCAAGGCGCCCACCGAGACTACCTGCGGAATGCGATTGTGGCCTGCAGCCTCTAAACGATTCGGCCCCGCATTTAAAACACCGCCGATGATTTCATCCGCCCACTCCGTCGTGGTCAAGTCCAATACCCCTTCAATGAAGCCTGCTTCAATCAACGCCTCCATCGACTGCCCTCCGATGCCCGTAGCGTGGAACACAAGCACCTCATAGCCCCGCTCCTCCAAATATTTTCTTGCCGCTGTCACACATGGTGTTGTCACTCCGAACATCGTGGCTGCAACCAGCGGCTTCTTATCCGGTTTGTGCGTATGCTCAAACTTGAGCATGCCCGCCATCGCAAATAATGCATTTGTAAATATTTTCGTAGAAATGGAGTTCAATCCGGCTACATCCACCACAGACGGAATCATGACAATATCACTCGTGCCTACGTATGGAGCTGTGTTTCCAGAAGCAACGGTCGATACCATCACCTTTGGGACACCAATCGGCAGTGCTCTCATGGCAGGTGTGACCAGTGAGGTTCCGCCAGTCCCACCAAAGGAAATGATTCCGTCAAATTTACCTTGTTTGTACAACTGTGGCACCAGCTTCTTCAAGCCTATGGACAAAACCTCTGTAGCCAAAGCCCGATCCTTCTTTGCCGCAAGTTCTTCTATGACCCTGCCTGCGGCGTGGGCGACTTCCTGATTGGACACATCCGGAACAAAGGACGGTTCAAATACACCTGTATGAATCATCAAAGTCCCCAACCCAAGCTCCTCTGCAATGCTCTTGATGTAAAGGTATTCATCACCCTTCGTATCAAATGTTCCAATGATTGCGACGGTCTTCATTCCACGGCCTCCTCGTATGACTCTTTAGAAACCAAGCTCGATCGCAGGTAGCACGCTGATTTTTTTTGCTAACAGAAAAACCAGTACGATCGGTATAGCTTCATCATACTGGTCCTGTTTATTTATGAAAACGCTTTTAAGTTCTATGTTTTTGTGTTTAGGTTAGATCTGTACTTTTTGGGAGAGCAGCCCTTAAGCTTTTTAAACATTTTGCTGAATTGTGCGTAATTGGGATACCCTACCATCTCAGCCACCTCGGATAATTGAAGCTGCGGCGCATGAAGAAGCGTGACGGCTTTATTGATGCGGAAGCTTACCAGATAGGTCTGAAAGCTGCAGCCAACCTCCTTTTTAAACAAACTGCTCAAATAGCTGCGGGAAACATGAGCAACCTTGGCCAGATCCGAAAAAATAATTTCACTACTGTAGTTTTGCGCCACATACTCTTTGACAAACTCAACGTAATCATAATGCTGGGTAATGCCTTTCAGCATTTTGACCATAAAATCGTCCTCATCCAGTTTACCCAGGCGTTTAAAATCGCGAGTAACTGCCGTAATCGACTTCTCGGAAGGAATTCGTTCAAAAGCAGACCCGCCAATATACCCCATAATGTCTGTGTTGTCGCTATACATGTACTGGACATCGACCGGCGTCTTTACCGGACCGCCATAAATCATCTTGATCAAATCCGGCTTAAGCTGATTGCAGGTATCAAAAATACGCAGTGCCTTTGATTTGGCGGCCTCCAAGGATACAACCTTCCGTGCACCCAATAACCCGCCTTCGGTCAGGCCAAGATGAGCACAGATTACATCTGCCCCCGCTTCAATCATCTGGGCAGCCTGAAGCTCATCAAATACGAACGCCACCGTAAACAAATCCTGTCGATGGGCCAGACGTATGGCCTCAACCTCGACGTCATAACGAATCCCGTCTTCCTCCAGAGCCTCTCTGAATAATCCGTCGATCAAGCCGACCGTAGGATAGTTGTTGACTCCTGAAAACCCTCTCCTCTTGATTTCCTCTATATAATCAGCCATTTCTATGGTTGGATCATTCGCATTCAGTCCAAAGAGTACGGGAGAATGCCTCACCAGCGGCACAATTTCTCTTGACGCAAAATCCATCACCATATCATTACTGTTGCAGAACGGCAAAAAGCCGGCTAGAGAGCTTCTCCCCATCTGGCGAAACTTGCCGGAGTTCAGCATTAAAATAAAGTCCGCTCCGCTCTGAGCTGCATACTTGGCTGTAATCCCCGTGCCTGTCGAGACACCGATGATGTGATTTCCCTCGTACAGCTGTGATTGAAGACGCTCCAGTATGACTGTTCTGTTCAAACTCCATCCGCTCCTCATCACAATTTACCAATTGTAGTTTTTGTTCCTCAATATTGTTATTGTACATCATTCCATATAGCTCATTCCCTCCTTCCTCGATCCGTTTGGTTAAAAGGCATCAAAAAAAAGCCGATTTCCCAGTTGGGAAATCGACCTTAGACATGCTCTTGATATTATTGTGTGACAATGATCGGGCCATTTTTAGTAAGGATAATCGTATGTTCCACTTGAGCTACATAGCTTTTTTCTGTAGCAAAGGTCCATTCGTCTTCTTTTTGATACACTTGTTCTTCTAAAGTTGAGATAAATGGTTCGAATGCAATAACCATGCCTTCTTTTAATAACTCATCATCCGATGTATCGTTATAATTATAAATATGGTCAGGTGCTTCGTGTATGTTACGTCCAACACCATGTCCTGTAAGGTTTTTAATAACGGTTAATCCATGCTGTTTTGCTGTTAGGAATACCGCTTTTCCGATGCCGCTTTTTTTGGAACCAGGTTTTGCTTTTTTAAGACCTGCTTCAAATGCTAGTTTAGCAACGTCGCATATTTTCGTTAACACTTCTTCTCCTTCGCCTACTACAAACGAGATTCCTGTATCAGCGAAATAACTGTTCTTCGAGCCAGAGACATCTATGTTGACTAGATCTCCTTCTTGAATAACCCGTTGCCCCGGAATACCATGTGCTACTTCTTCATTAACACTAATGCAAGTATAGCCAGGAAAATTATATGCACTTTTTGGAGCTGAGACTGCTCCTTCTTTCTCAAAAAGCTCTCCAGCTATATCATCAAGTTCCTTCGTCGTTATGCCAGGAACTGTTCTTTGCACCAATTCATCTCTGATAAAGGCAACAATTCTGCCAATTTCCTTCAAACCATTAAAGTCTTCCTCTGTTTTTGCAATCATTGTTTTCTGACCTCACTATCTTTTATCATCAATTAAATGTATAAGCTGAAACAACCAATTAGATAATCATATCCAAATGGTCAAAGCTTCGCAACTTTTTTTATCAATAACACCTTGACACTAAAAAAAGAAAAGCCCCTTCCGTCTTCAAAGGGGCTGAATATTGCATTATACCTCTTGTTCTTCGGCCTGACTAGGCGGAGCCATCAGACCTTTGACGGCACCCATAAACGGATGGATGGATTTGATCATGCCGTAGCCCATTTTCATGACCGGCATGAATTGCTGGATCATGCCGAATATCCGCATTCCGCCGCCAAGCATACCGCCAGCCGAAGCCGCACCGCCAAGCCCGCCAAACAGCGAACCCATCATCGGTAGAAAGGACGAAACCTGCGCACGCGACACTGTGCGCGAACGGGTAGACGGCTTGCGCGTACCATTCACCCGTTTCCGGTTCTGAGAACGACCGCTCTTGCTGGGTGCAACCTTTCGCTTGGAACGCTGGGAACTGTCCCCTGTGGTCGCCGTGCGCGATATTTTTCCTCCCCCGGTAAGCACCACGCCTCCGCTATTCACGTCAGAAATGTAACCGATATACGTTTCACCACTATGAAGAGTCACGCAGACGGGCCGGGCCTTATACCGCTTTGCCTTTAGGCGTATTTCGTTGGTTTTAGCCATTGAATTTCACCTCGCTCTACTGAATCTACTTCAGTTTACGCGATAAGTGGACTGCTTGCCTGTGCGAATGGGACATCTGTGCGGTATTCGCTATAGGTCAATTCATCAATTTAAGTGATACGACTGGAAATATAAATGCAAGATCATTGAGCGCAACCAATCTAAATCTTCGCCTTCTCCTCTTCCGCCATCGACCGGATGTAGAAAGCACCCAGCACCGAGCAGAGCAGGAATGAGAAGAAAGCAATCGCTGCGGCTTGTTCACGCTCCTGGAAAACGCTGAATACCTGCTGCATGGAGACACCAAGCATCTGCGGAGAGTTGGCTCCGATCAGATAGGGTGCAGTGAACGAGCCGATGACCCCCATGAAGACAAAGGTCAGGGCAACAAGAAATGTCTTGTACGACAGCGGGAAAATAAACCGGGTAAATAGCGTCAGTCTGCCTACACCCACGTCCTTTGCACTCTCAATGATCGATGAAGGAATGCCCGACAGCGCGGAACTGAGCAGCATCGTCGTAAATGGAATGTTGAACCACAGGTTGGCGATGATGATTCCTTTCTCGTCAAAGATGATGCGTGGCAGCGTAATCCCGACCACCTCAAGCATACGGGCGAGCCAGCCATGATTGCCAAGCAAATTGATCAGACCGTAAGTTGCAATAACACCAGGGATAAACAGCGGAATCATGTACGTTTTACGAATCAGATTGACGATCGGCCCCTGGTTGAAGCGCATATAGATCGCCAGGGTGTAGCTGATCAAGATTACGGCAACACACGTAATGGCAGTGACCCGAAGTGTAAATACGATATTGCTGCGCATCCCCTTATCTGTGAACAGATAGGTATAGCGACTCAGATCGTATCCACCCGAGCCGTTGCTCAGGCTCATGATGAAGGATTGAACAATCGGGATAATGACAACGATCAACAGGATGGCGAAGGAGGGGAGCACCATCGCCAGGCCTGTGATCGACTGTCTGGCTTCCTTACTCATTTCGCGGCAACGTCGCTCTGCCAGCGTTTGTTAATTTCCGTGCCCAGATCCCCGATGTTGAACGTGCGGAAGCCTTCGGCCACACCGTCGAACTTATTCTGCATTTCCTGTGACATATTGGAGAGCTCAATGCCCGGGAAGCCATTCATTTTGTCAACGATCACTTCCTGCGCTTCAGGGGACAGAACAAAGTTCAGGAATTCATTGATCGCTTGCTTCTTGTCCGACTCCTGGTTGACCATCAGGTACGTTGGTCCGCCGTTGAAGCCTGGCGTGATCTGCTGCATCTTAATTGTATCCGGCAACAAACCTTCGTTCATCTGCTGCAACACCATGTCGGACCAGGCCGGAATTAAGGACACTTCGCCATTCATCAACAGATCCAGCGTGCCCTGGTTTTTCTTCGGATAGATGCCCTGCCCATAGACATACGGTCCGATTTCTTTGAGCGTGTCAAAACCGCCATCCCACTTCTCCATGATCGCCGGATCGGAGTTGTGGATGTCCTCTTCCGGCAGGTCCTTGTAGACAATCGTCTGCACGAACGAGCTGCCGGAACCACCCGTTGACGGGTCATTGTAGGCGAACTGCTCGGGATTGGCTTTGATCCACTGCAACAGCTCGTCCAGCGTAGTTGGTGGATTGGAGATTTTGCTGCTGTCATAGGCTAGAACCACGGCGGACGAACGATACGGAACAGCGAAGTTGTCCACATCATTCATCGTGTCTGTGTTGACTTTGCTCAGGTTAGGAATGTCCTTCTCGTTCAGTTGCTCCCAAATACCATCCTTTGTGCCCTGAGCAACGGAGGTGATTCCGTCCTCGTAGAGGTCAATGTCTCCTGAGCCCTTACCCGCTTTCTTGGCGGCCACGATCCGGTCGTAGGTCGGCTCAGCACCAGTACCGGACGGGATATAGACCAGATTCACGTCGATATCCGGATGCTGTTTCTCAAACATTGGCTCCAGCGAATCCCACAGATCCTTGACGTTCTGAGAGCCTGTAAAGTAGAAGTTAAATTTCACCTGATCGCTCGATGCAGCAGCGTTCCCCCCGGTGGTGGTTGTACTTTTAATCTCGCTTCCGTTTCCACACCCGGCCAGCAATGACACTGATAATCCCACAACAGTCAACAATGATAAAAATGGCTTTTTCATACGCATATCATTCATCCTCCTCAGTTCGATTCATCGACCGGGAATCCGGTCATTTTCGAGATCGAGACGCCGACGTCTTTTCCTACCTGCAGCTGCTCAACGAATTCCTTGTTCAGAAAAGCACGTATAATGCCGAATTCCACCAGTTCCACGGTAACTTCGGCGTAATGGCCAAGAATCATGACCTGCTTGACCTTGCCCGCCAAAGTACCTTCACCCATCATAGTACTGCTCACCTGTACGTCTTCTGGTCGGACCGCAGCTGTCACCTGTCCACTTAACCCCTTCTCGTTCGGCAGGCGAAGATGTGCAATCCGGATGCTCTCCCCTTCCGCCACCCCCTTAAGGAAATTCATTTTGCCGATAAAACCGGCGACGTATAATGAAGCGGGCTCATCGTAAATCTGCTGCGGATGAGCAATTTGCTCGATGCGCCCGTGATTCATGACGATAATGCGGTCGGACAACGACAGTGCTTCTTCCTGATCATGCGTGACAAAGACCATTGTCAGCCCGGTCTTCATTTGGATCTCACGCAGCTCCTCACGCATTTCGTGCCGCAGCTTGGCGTCAAGCGCCGAGAAAGGCTCGTCCAACAGCAGTACCGCCGGATTCAGTAGCAGAGACCTAGCCAGCGCAACCCGCTGCTGCTGTCCACCCGAAAGCTCTGCTGGATATTTCTTCCCGTAGCCCGATAGTCGGACCAGCTTGAGCGCATCTTCAACCGCTGTGCGGATCTCTTCCTTTGGCATTTTGCGGATCTTCAGACCGAAGGCCAGATTGTCGTATACCGACATATGCGACCATAAGTTATAGCTCTGGAACACCATCGAGGTCGGCCGTTTCTCCGGTGGCAGTTGAATGACACTTTTGCCCTCGATCAGGATGTCACCGGAGTCCGGTTCGAGAAACCCGCCGATGCTCCGTAATACGGTAGTTTTCCCGCATCCGGAGGGACCAAGAAGGGTGACCAGCTCGCCTTTTTCAATATCGATGTTGATGCCGCTGACCCCGTCACCCGTTTTGTAGCGTTTGGCTAACTCTCGTACAGACAACTGCATACTTCTGCCTCCCCTTGCTTCGGTATATTGACCGAAATATTTTTATTTCATTTGAAAACCACTCGCCAGCACGTCCGCACTCACCAGCCGCTGGGCTGCCACTAGCAGAATAATGGTCGGCAGCGTCAGGATGATCGAAAATACGGCTCCGGCGCTGCTCGGAAAGTCGGAAATAATGGAGTACATGACGATTGGCATTGTTTTGTAATCGGGAATACCAACCAGGAACGTGCCCTGCGCTTCGTCGAGCGAATTGAGGAACGTGAAGATCGAAGCGACCATGATGCCGGGCATCGCCATTGGCAGGGTGATGCTGCGGAACACTTTGAACGGGCTTGCCCCAACGTCCCGCGCCGATTCTTCCTGCGCCCGGTGCACGTTGCGAAAGGCGGAGGTCGGAATCCAGGTCATGAACATCAACACATTAATCATATGGATAAGCACAACGCCGAGCAGCGTGTTCATGAGTCCAATCCGGTAGAAAAGAACCGCGATGGAAACATACAACCCCATTTTCGGAAAAGCATGCGTCAGCAGGAACGAGAACAGGAACATCCGCTTCAGCGGAAACTGGAGTCTTGCGAAGGCATACGCTGCTGGGATGCAGACGACGATGGACAGCAGGGTCACCAGAGTAGCAATAAGGAACGACAGTGAGATCGACGAGACAATATCGTCCTTCGCCAGTACGAACTCCCACCATTTGAAGCCCCATACCTGGGGCAGAATATCCGGATAATCCCACTTTTCACTAAAGGCAAGCACTAGCAGGTTGACCAGCGGACCTGCGAAAAAAATGGCGAACACGGTCAGCAACACAAATTCGATTATTCTTCTCGGACCTACGTGTTTCCAGTACCAAGACATGTTCCGTCCTCCCCTCCATTTGTCGATTGACGAACAATCACTTCGCTTTCGTATTCAATCAGGCGCGGCACGCTCCCCTCGCCGCTAATCAGGCGATCCAGAATCGATACCGCGTCTCGGCCAATACCAGATGCATCCACGCTGACGGTAGTCAGTGAGGGGTGGTACATTCCGGCCACTTCGGTATTGTCGTAGCCCATAACGGATACTTCCTCCGGAACGCGGACTCCGCGCTCCAGAAGCACCTTCATCGCACCCAGTGCAAGCATGTCATTTGTACTGAACAGAGCGCTGTATCGTCCATCCCGGAATGCCACATAATGCTCCTCCATCAACTTCCGACCGGAGTCGAAGCTCGATTCCGATGACTCGACAACGGTAAATCCGTCCTGTTCAGAACTAACGCCGAGGGACTCCAGCCGTTTTCGGAAGCCCTCCAATCGCAGCGAGTGGCTCCGATGCTCGCCCGGTCCAGCGATGATAAAGAATTTGCGGTGTCCGCAGTCATATAAATGCTGTGCCGCCCGTTCTCCACCGGCTTCATCGTTGCTCACGAGATGCACGACGTCCGGATCTTCCGTCGATCCGTTGACCATCAGATAAGGGATATTGAAGTTCTTGACGTAATCGATGACGTTCTTCTGCAGCCGGCTGACCAGGATGAGTCCATCCACCCGCTGTTCCAGCATATAATCGGTGGAGCGCAGCGACATTTCCCTATCGGTCTTCAGGAAAATCGAGTAGCCCATCTCTTCAGCGGACATCAGTATCTCGTCAATGATTCTGCCATACAGCGTGTGGGACACGATCGGCAGCCTGTCACGGAAAACGATGACTCCGATGTTGTACGTGCGCTTGGCGACCATCGCCCGGGCGACGGCGCTCGGCTTGTAGCGAAGCTGCTCGACCGCCTTGAGAACGCGATCCCGGACTTCAGGACTCGCATATCCGTTTCCGGAGATAACCCGAGAAGCAGTCGATTTCGATACACCAGCCAGTTGAGCCAGCTCCCGCAAACTATGATTCAGCTTATTGTCCAATCCCTATTCTCCTTTGCAAAATCCGTCTCTTCCCGGACGGCAATTAGCTTCGCCGGATCACGGGTTGTTATCGAGTCGACGCCCAACTGTGCAAGTCGCCGCATATCGTCCGCCTCTGAAACCGTCCAGACGTAGATAGCCAGACCCCTCCGTTGCACAGCTTCCATAAGTTCTGGCTGAACGACCTGATACGGCACGTTAATCCCAAAGCAGCCGGCTTCGCGAGCATCTGCACACGCCTGGAACACTGCCTCGTCGTAGCTCAGACTGCCGAAGCTTTGCTTGTTCACATTAAGAAGCCTGCGTATGCTTGGAGCGTAACGACTAGCTTTAACCGCTGACCCGTAATCGCAGCCACTGAGAAACACCATCTCCGCCATACCCATCCGATTCACCAGAGCTGAGACCGGCTCCAGAGCGCTGTCTGTTTTGATATCAAGGTTCATCACTTTACCGGCTGCGCGTATCTGCTCAAGCACATCCTGAAGCGTTGGAATAGGCGATAGTCTAGCGGTGTTCAACTCCTTCAGTGTCATTTCTGCAAGACTGCCGCAGCTTCCATCTGCCAAAGTGATATTGTCATCGTGGGCAAGCACCGGCACATGGTCCCGAGTCGAACGGATATCGTCTTCGTAAATATCTACGCCAAGTGTTAGGGCTGCCTGAAGTGACTCGAAAGAATGATCGGGATGGCCCATACAGCCAGTATGGGCTGTGATCAGCGGGAATTTGTTCATCGCGGGTATCCTCCTTCTTCGAAATAGATCGCGTTGGTAAAGGCGATCAGTACATGGACTCCTCGCACGGTTCCCCACAGCTCAGCGCGAATCCACCTGCGGGGGATATCTGGAGTGGAATCCCTCAGTTGGGCTTCAAATTGCATCATCTGTTCGTCCGATGAAGACGGAACTTCAAGATTAAGCTCCTCGCCCAGATTGGAACATAGCTTCAATCTGCAGACCTGCTTCTGTAGCGACCAGAGTCCGGTGCGTACCGAGAAGTCCAGCGTCAAGTTCGCCCGGACCGGATCCTCTGCAGCTTCCCGTCTCTCGACTACCGTTGGAACGGTAGAGCCGATTGCATACAATGCATCTCCAGCTTCCAGCGTCAAGGTCAGCAGAGGACCTATCGTTACCGACGCGCGCCCTTCCCGCAGCGCTTGGATAAGCGTTTCTTCATGGAGCGAAAGGGCTGTCGAGCCTCCGTTCCCCGCCACTGCGTCGTCCTCAATCCCGAGGTAAGTAACCGAGATCGGATCGTCTGTCTCGCCCTGCGCATGCCAGTCCCTGCCTGAAGTGGCTGCAATCCGATATCCTTCATTCAGCTTGTGAGTCCACAGATCAAAAGCTCGCCGATTGTTCGTCTGAATGGAAGGGAACGTGCCGGACCAGACTTCGATATAATCGACAGCGGACCAGTTCCCAATCTCGTATTCCCAGAAGCAACCGGTACAGGCAGGACTGCCGATTCGGAAGGGATGAGCAAGCCCGGCGATTCCACCGAGGCGATGTACGTTCTCAATTCCCACATCGATTCCATCCCGATTCGCTTGACGCCAGTCGGCAAAAGCGCTCAGTCCTATCGTCACCATATGGCCGTAAAAAGTTGTCCACTCCATACCGGGGATGATTCGTAGTCCGTACCTCTGCTCGATTTCCGCTTTGCCGCTCAAGCCGGACATCGTGTTGTGATCGGTCAGCGCGATGGCGTCGAAGCCCAGATTGGCTGCTCCCGCTGCCAGTTCTCCCAGCGTCTGACTGCCATCGCTGTGCAGCGTATGTGTATGCAGTTCACAGGCGAACCACTTCATATCGAGTCCTCCTCTGTCGTCCAGACTTCCAGCCGATAAGTGCACGTATCGGTCACGATGCAATGCAGGCTTAATGTGACGCTCCAGGGCCCCGGAACCAGCTCGCCCGCCATAAGGCCGGGAGAAGCTTCTCGATCCGATACGTATAGATCCTGCACCTCGTCTTGGCGGTGGCACGCCCCTCGGTATCCGCGAGCATCGTCCAGCGAGAGTGTGATCAGATTTTTCAGAGGGAGATGCCGATCAGCATTGGCAATCGCGTATTCCCGATGTTCCGGCAAAATGTATAGATCGTAACTTTCCTTGAGCAGCCGTAGCGCATTCTCCCGATTCTCGAGCGTCTTCGGCGTATATTGTAATCGCAGGTTCAGCTTCACGTAGCACTCTTCCAACTCAAAAGGAATGCGGATATGTGTTTTGGAATCCTCCGGAGATGCGTATCCTTGTAAATCCAGCAGCTTCATTGCGGCGCACCACCTTTCATTAATCCGTTATCTTCATGACTTACGTTATGCACGTTTTGCTGAATGTGGGACCGTTCCCACATCTAATACTTATGTTACGGGATAAAAATCAGGTCCATATCTGCATCGTGTTAATATTCTGTAAATGCAAAAAAGACCAGACTTCTATTAAAAGAAGACTGGTCTTTTTATCTTTTTATCGCTAGATTGTTTTCGCACTGCATACAAGTGGCAGCACATAAATTTTCTCCTGAATGGATTCTTAAAATCGATTGATTGAAAATGGAGAAATGTTATGTTCCGTTTTCCCTGATATAATCAAATCACTTAAAATCTGTCCAACTACACTACTAAATTTAAAGCCATGTCCTGAGAAACCTGATGCAATGGCAACGTTAGGATAGTTAGGATGTGTATCGATAATAAAATCTTCATCAGGAGTCATTGTATACATACACGTTTTACCGAACTTCAATTCTTGTGCTGAGGGCATATAGTGTTGCAAAAATTGTTTTAAATCTGTCGTGTCTTCCTCTAGTTCACCAAATTCCAGGATGGCTTCATCTGGATTGATTGTATCTCCTCCATCATGTCGGCCTAATTTTAATCCGGAACCATCAATGCTTGGGAAACCATAATAATGTCCGTGAGATGTTTCAAACGAAAAGGCTGGGAACTCCTTATGATTATATAAATCATCTTTAGTATCAAACCAGGCAAATGTTTTTCTTATAGGATTAAGAGGAAGATTTAGATCCAACATGGAAAGGAGACTTCCTGACCAGGCCCCTGCTGAAACTACTAACGCATTAGCACTAAAAGTATGATCTTCGGTCTTGATGGTAACTCTTTTATCATGAACCATAATTTCTTTTACTTTACTATTGGTTATGATGGTAGCTCCGTTTTGCTCTGCGAGTTCTCGATATGCTTCAATGCATTCCTCACATTTCAACACTCCTGAGGTTGGTTCGTAGCAACCAATGTAATTGTTCGGTAAATTGATGCCTGGCCAGCGCTTATTTACTTCATTAGAATCTAAAATCTCAAGTGGTAATGAATAGGTTTTTGAGCTTGAAATGATATTTTGGATAAAATCTGTTTTCTCGTAACCCACGTTTATAACCCCAGTAGGGAGAAATAATTGTTTTCCCGACACTTTCTCTAAGTCATTCCATAATTCTTGAGCCTTGAGTGCCAACGGAACATAATTTTCACCTTCACCATACGCGTGCCGAATGATTCTTGTCTCTCCGTGATGACTGCCTTTGTTATGGGGCGGGTTAAAGGAATCTATTAATAGTGTACTTTTCCCACTCTTGGATAAAAAATAACCCGCCGCCATCCCCATTGAACCTGCTCCTATTACAATTACGTCATAATGCATTGCAAGTTGCCTCCTTGTAAGAAATCCCCATGTAACTTAAGTATTAAGTATGGCTAGTATTCTTCTATATTACTAATGATATTAACACTTAACAATTGCGCTATCCTGGACATGATACCCAAGTCATAATAAAAAAACCGCATAACAATGCGGTTTTCTTAGATTCGTAAATTTACTATTACTGAGCCGTTAAAATCAGCGGTCCATCCGAGGTGATTGCGATCGTATGCTCATATTGTGCCGACAACTTGCCGTCGGCCGTTCTCGCCGTCCACTGATCGTCGTCGATCGTGATACGGAACGTTCCTTCGTTGATCATCGGTTCAATCGTAAACACCATGCCTTCTTTTAATCGAATGCCTTTGCCGGCTACACCGATATGCTCATAGGTCGGTTCCTCATGCAGGCTCCGCCCAATCCCGTGTGCCAACAGATCACGTACCACCGAGTACCCATGCGCTTCCGCATGCTTTTGAATCGCCGACGTTATGTCGCCGAGCCGGCCTCCGGGTATAGCCCGAGCAATTCCCAGATCCAAGCATTCCTTTGTCACCTTCATTAACTTTTGCACTTCCGGCCGAATATTGCCTACCGCATAGCTCACACACGAATCGCCGAACCATCCCCCGTATTCCACGACGATGTCGAGTTTTAGCAAGTCTCCATCCATGATTACCCGTTTCGAAGGAATGCCGTGGGCCACCACATCGTTGATCGAAATGCAGGTTTCGGCGGGGAAACCATTATAGCCTTTCGTAAACTGCTTGCCACCCAGCTTGGTGATGTGCCTGGCAACAAAATCATTGATTTCTAGTGTGGTGATGCCAGGCTCGATTAGTTTGGTCACCTCGCGGTAACAGTCCGCAACGATTTGGCTCGCCGGCTTCATTTCTTCAATTTCCCTAGGTGATTTTATAATGATCATCTTTTGTATATTCACTCCTTAGGCATCCTATAATTTTAAAAACCCGACGATATCCCCTGCCTCCTCGTGCAGCTTTTCGCGACGCAGCGAAAGCGAGGCGCACCCAACCAAGGCAGCCATCAGCATTTCCGCGCGCTGTAGCCGATACGGCTGCTCCGCCGCGTTTCCGCCGGAAGCAGCATCCTCGTCCGCCGCACGCCCGGTGTCCACCAGCGCAGCAAACGGCGAGAGCACCTCATCTTGAAAAGCAGCCATGAGCTTGGTCGAGCGTGCTTCAGGTAGCGAGGCAAACCCCTCAAGAGCCAGCTTATACAGCAGGTATATGGCGTGGTCCTCCGCCCAAAGCTGCAGCAACTGGACGCTGGCTGCCGCGACGGGGCCAAGTTCTGCGGAAGCGGTCGTTTCGTAGTTTCCGCTTTGGGAATCCGCGACAGCAAAGTTTCCGGTATTCGCCGCAGAAGCAAAGGCGAGGGGCCCATTCGCTGGCTCATCCCCCGAATTCGAAGCGTGTGGGGCTGCTGGTGCTCCCACGGCCCGCTCCAACGCATCCCACAGCAGATCGTGGAGCAAATCGCCTTTATTACTGTAATAATGGTATACCGTGCCATATCCGAGTCCCGCCTCATTGGCCACATCTCGGATTTCGAGTAAAGACCCTTTATTCAAAAACACATCGGCAGCGGCTTTACGAATTTGCGCCAGGCGCCGCAGCCGGATCTCTTCGTTTTGTTCTTTTGTGCGTGGAGTCATCTCGTCCGCTCACCTCTTTTATTTTTGACCTACTCTTATGTCAATATAAAACATTAGCTTGCAAATAACAAGAATTAGCTGGAGGATTACGGAAAAACAGACATACTAAGCGGGTGCCCCGGCTTAATATGTCTGTTACTTAACGAGTATATAGCTTTACCACAACATATAATGACAAAGCGTTTTAACACTTCGTTCTTGTCCTTCCAAATTAACTCGCGCCATTTTACCCCTTTGATTAGCTGTTGAATGTTACTCTGACCAAAATACATTTGGATACCATTGCTTTGCAGATGGGATTACCAGGCGTACACGCCTTGCTCATTCAAGAATTCGCCGTTATGATGTTTGCCATCTGTCGCATAACCCACGATAATCGCAGCAGCTGCCTCTTTTGATTTACCGCCTTCAGCATTTCCGTTGAGGTCTGTTGATGTGAATCCAGGCGTTACCGCAAATACTTGAGCCCTGCTGCTTTTAAGTTCATAAGCCATCGAAACTGTCATAGCATTGTTGGCCGTTTTGGATGAGTTATAATCGAATGCGTTTAAAGCAAATCCAGCATTTTGCATATGATCCAGAGAAGCCATGTCGGTCGATACATTAACGATTGTGCCTTCGTTATCTTTGATTAACGGGAACAAACGCTGGTTCAGACGAAAGGTTCCGAAAAAGTTGACTTCAAAAGCGCTCCTCAGATTCTCTTCTTTGGTATCCGTAAAAGAACGGGCGAAAGCACCCGGCATACCCGCATTATTGATCAAAAGTGTTAAGTACGGATAATCCTTGGCAATCATATCGGCTGCCCTTTCGATAGTTTCCAAGTCACTCATGTCAATTTGCACAAATTCTATGTCTAACCCCTCAGAAGTTAACTCGGTAACAGCCGCTTCGCCCCGTTCAACGCTGCGTGCACCAAGGACGACTTTCCAGCCGGCTTGTCCTAACTGCTTAACGATTTCGAATCCGATTCCTTTATTTGCTCCAGTTACAAAAGCGGTCTTCTTCATGTGAATCCTCTTTTCTCTAATTTGATTTCATTAACAATACATAAGTTACTATGCTACACTTAGTGTAGGTCAACTATAAATTTTGATAAAAAAGAGGGTTAACATGTTAACGATTGGAGAAGTAGCGAAGAAAGTCGATATCGCTATCGGGGCGATACGCTTTTACGAAAGAAAGGGCCTGTTGAAGCCTGCTGCGCGAAGTGAGCAGAATAACCGTCTTTACACGGAAGATGATCTGAACTGGCTGGTTTTTATCAAATGTCTTCGCGAAACCGGGATGAGTGTGGAGGATATCAAAACGTATTATGACAAAGTAAATGAAGGAACCTCGACTCTGCCGGAAAGAACCAAACTGATTCAAGATCAAAGGCAAAAGTTGCTGGAAGATATCGAGGAGAAAAAAGCGCAGCTCGTTCATTTGGATCACAAATTGGAGCGCTATTATCGCGGAGAAAATTATTAAGATAAGTCTTTTCCTAAAGACAAAACTTTTGAATTTCATGTAATTAGAACGTTGAACCCAAAAAAGGCAGACGATCACGTTTGATCGTCTGCCTTCTTCATTTTATTTAGCTATAGTTCGCATAAGCTAAAGTTTCAACATCGATGAAACTATTGTTTAAATAGGTTGACAATGAGAATTGTTATCAATAATGTGGAGTGAGTTACTATCGAAATGAGGTACACAACGTGAAAATAGATGTGAATCAGTTAGCAGAACATTTTGCACACATTCCTTTTCAAGTAGAGGGAATATATAGATATGCTACAAATCCAGGAGTGAATCACGCTGACTATACCGACTCTTTTCCTGGATTTGTGTTTCCCCTTACAGGAAAGATACAATTTCAATTTAATGGAACACCTTATATTCTTTCGCCAGGAAAAGTGGTGCATGGTGGTGCAAAAATGAAATTGGATGAAAAAACGTTTGATAACTCCAACTGGGAATATATCCTTGTTTTATACCGTATATGTAGCTCAGAACTAGAAGAGTCAAGCTTTTCCCATCAGCATTTTGAATTATCAACGGGACAATCCCCACGTCTTATCGAATTAATTATGCAGCTTTGGCATGTGTATAATCAGCGTGGAGGCATTTCAAAATTTCAGACTGAAATGCTGTTTCGCGATGTGCTGAACGAAGCCTTAATAAGTGTGTCGAATAGGCAAATGAGTAGTGAATCACATACTTTATTCGAACGGGTATCTAATTATATTCATGAATACTACTATCATGGCCTTACCATAACATCGCTCGCAGAACAATATAACGTTAATCGAAATCGACTTTCTTACGTATTCAAAAAACATGCAGGGATGGGCCCGGCAGAATATCTATTAAAATACCGTATAAACATGGCACAAAAAATGCTATTTACAAGTGATGTGCCAGTACAGCAAATTGCACAAGCGGTTGGAATTGCTGACCCTTTTTATTTCAGTAAAGTGTTCAAGAAACAATTTGGCTTTTCTCCTACTGAATATCGACTTAAGTTCATCAATAATCCATGCTAACTTCAACAGGCATCCATTTTAAAGCAAAAATTAAATCAGTATACTTATGGCAGACCAAGAAAAACATCATCATGTCTTGAGTTGCGTATGCAGCATTGTATCGAAAGTGAAAAATAAGGAGGGCTTACTATCCATCATCAAGCGATTAAACTAAGCGAGGAACTATCTAAAATAAAAGATAATTGGTCACCACAATTAATTGGTGAAATGAATGACTATCAATTTAAAATTGTTAAGATTGCTGGCGATTATGAATGGCATGTTCATCCCGAAACCGATAAGTTATTTTTCGTGATTGAAGGCGAGATGATCATTGATTTTCGTGATGGTCAGGTGAGAATTTCCAAGGATGAGATGTTTATTGTCCCGAGGGGACTTGAGATCAAACCCTCCGCCGAAAAGGAATGTCATATCATGTTGATGGAACCTAAAAGTGAAGGAAACACTGGCGGGACTGAGTCCGCATAAATACCCTACTACGTTTCATCGAACGGACATTGTAATAAACGAATCTAAGCCCCTTCAGCAATGAAGGGGCTTTTGCTTTTTAAGATAACACATGTCACTAAACAGTTGAATGGTTTTATTAACAAACCGATTTTAAATAAATAGATTATGATTTGCATGAGCTGCCTGCCCCAGATAGTAGCCCACTCCACCGATGTTAACCGAATCCATTAATTCTTCACGCTGAATCCCCATTAAATCCATGGACATCTGGCAAGCGACAAACTCAACTCCCTGCGCAGTTGCGGTCTGCATCAGTTCTTCCAGAGAAGCAACATTATTATTCTTCATAATGCCTCGAATAATCTTTGGGCCAACTCCAAGCATATTCATTTTGGACATGCCTAGCTTGTGGCTGCCGCGCGGTAACATCATGTCAAACATGCGGCCAATCATTGTTTTGGATACAGGCTGTGGCTGATGCTTACGGATAATATTCAATCCCCAGAAAGTGAAGAACATGGTTACTTTACGTCCACTTGCTGCTGCCCCATTTGCAATAATAAGAGAAGCAATCGCTTTATCTAGATCACCACTGAAGACAACCAGCGTGCTCGCAGGCTCCTCTTTAGGAGTTTCCATAGCTGACGATGCGGTCTGCGCAGTATTTTTGGCAATTACAGCTTCAATAGTACCGCTTTGGGATCGTTCCAAGTGTAGAAGTGAGGAACCAGACATCGTTGCCCATGCTTTCACATCTTCATAAAATCCTGGATCGGAAGCTTTCACCCGTAGAGTCTCTCCATTCGATAGTTGATCCATTTTCTGCTTGAGTTGTATCAGCGGACCGGGACAACTTAAACCGCACACGTTCAACTCATTATCAATACGCTGTGGCTCTGTAAAGATTGGATTGGAGAGCTCTGCTTCCTTTACAGCATGTTTCGGATTGTTGTTCTGACCCTGTCCATCATTATTATCATGGTTTCCGGTAGAAATTGGAGCAGGCCGAAATTGTGCTTGGCGGTATGTTTTATAACCTCCACTCAGATTTTTCACATTAAAGCCATGCTGACGCAAAATCTGCGAAGCTGTATATCCACGCAGACCAACCTGGCAGTATACCCAAATATCTTTGGTTGAGTCTAATTCATCTAATCGCTGACGAAGCTCATCCACTGAAATATTTATGGAGTCCGGAATATTCCCATTGCGATGCTCCAGCTCACTGCGTACATCCAGCAATATCGACTGCTCCGGCTGGCGTTCAGTTAGCTGATCATAGGTGAACGTTTCAACACGTCCAGCCGTAATATTTTCAGCTGCATAACCAGCCATATTAACTGGATCTTTCGCAGAGGAATACGGTGGCGCGTAACTCAACTCAAGCTCTGATAAATCACTGATGTGACCCCCAAAATGAATGGCTACAGCTATGTCATCAATCCGTTTATCCACACCGTCATAACCAATTGCTTGTGCACCTAAAATTTTACCTACCGGAGTAAACAGCAGTTTAAGTGTAATCGCGCTGGAACCCGGATAATACGATGCATGAGATGCAGGATGCACAATTACAGTTCGATAATCGATGCCGAGACGTTTTAGTGTTTTCTCATTACTACCTGTAGTTGCTCCGGTCATTCCAAACACTTTAATAATTGCCGTTCCTTGTGTTCCTTTGTAGATGGAACTTAGTCCGGCGATTTGATCTGCAACAATTCGTCCCTGTTTGTTGGCAGGTCCAGCAAGCGGAATAGCTGTCTTTGTGCCATGAATGGTTTCAGTTACTTCGATGGCATCGCCAACAGCATAGATATGTGGCACACTGCTTTCGAGTGCTTCGTTGACCATAATATGTCCACGTGTTCCTAGGGAAACTCCGCTATTTCTCAGAAAAGCTGTATCTGGAGTTACTCCTATCGCAAGAATAATTAGGTCAGCTGTCAGAACACGACCATCTGCAAGCTCAACACCAATTCCCTGCTCAAGTGCCTGAAAGCTCTGAACCCGCTGGGAAAACAACAGCTTCACCCCATTTTGCTCCATTTCCTGTGCCAATGCTGCTGCCAACTCAGCATCAAATGGTGTGAGCAGCTGACCATTACCCTCTACCAACGTTACATCTAATCCGGCTTCCTTCAAATTTTCCGCCATTTCAACACCAATAAATCCCCCGCCTATAACAATCGATGATGCGTTGTTAGATGAATTAATTTGCTTCTTGATGCGATCAATATCTGGAATGCTGCGCACTGTATAAATCAGTGGATTATCCGTACCCGGCAGATCGGGAATAATTGGCTTGGCACCTGGTGACAAAATCAATTCGTCATAGCTTTCTTCATATTGACCGCGCTCCTGGCTTTGTACCTGAACTGTACGAGTATGCGGATCAATAGCGACGACCTCACTTCGTGTACGCACATCAATATTAAATCGATCGACCATACCTTTGGGAGTTTGTACTAGCAAACGCTCTCGATCCTCGATCGAGCCACCAATATAATAAGGTAAGCCGCAATTGGCAAACGATATATAGGGTCCTTTTTCAAATATGATAATTTCGGCATGTTCATCCAGGCGGCGCAGACGGGCAGCTGCTGATGCACCACCCGCTACTCCGCCCACAATCAGTACTTTTTTACTCATGATTCACAATCTTCCTCTCCAAACAAAATAGGTATCATCTGTTCAATCCGTTGGTCGGCAAGCACGTAATTTACTTCAAGGCCATTGCGCTCAGTCGTTACAATACCTGCACTGCGTAGCTTCTGCAAATGCTGGGACACTGTTGATTGGGGAAGGTCTAGACACTCCTGCATATATGAAACATTACATTTCTTTTTTCGCATCAACCCGCGCACAATGCACAGACGAATCGGATGAGATAGAGCTTTCAGTAAATTAGCAGGTTCATCAAACTGTTTTAAATTAGTGCTATCAAAAGCTTCTGTATTCAAAAATACCCCTCCTGAATCGTTATATCGTAATATTACGATATTTGAATTGGGATGTCAAAATATTTTCATTCCCTGTTTAACTACCACTTAGACTCTGTAGAATTTCGCATCAAATCATATTAGATCCAGTAATACCAAGACCTTTACAAAAAGCCGATAAACACACAGAAGCTGTTGTGTTTATCGGCTTTTTTAAGTGCCCTTATATCATGAATGAATAATTCCCGATCTTCGGAATCAATATAAAATTAAAGACCTGATAAGAAAGAACGTACACAAAACACCCAGCAATAAAAACATCATTGCTGACTGACGTTCATTCTTCCACAATCGAATTGTATTAGCAATATTTAAAATTACCAATGCAAGCATATTAATTCTAGTATTCATTTCAATAAAATTAATACACAGTAGAATAAATACCACTATCCCTACAAAAAGAAACCATATCGGTATATTCTTAGTAAGCCGTTTAATCATTTCATTCCCCTTCTAAAATTAATATTCTATCTCTAATAGGGTATTCTTCAACTTTATTGAAATACCTTTATAATTTTAAAAAAGTAGGAATCGTAGACGTCCACGCTAGTCACGGAAATGCGGGCTTTAATCCCCACTCGTAGCCGTTAACTCATACTCCTGCTCAATGTGGGAATAGCCGATTATTGCGGTGTTTCCAGTTCCAAGGTTGAATTTTTATACGAAACGTCGGATTCCGAGCCCATGCATCATGAGGTGCCTTTTCCACATATGACACGGTGTCATTTTTATTGTTGACTTGTGACACAAGTGTCATATATAATTCATTAATCAGCAATTGTGACACGGTGTCACTTATTAGGATTGGAGGATCATATTTGCCCAAAAAAACATTTTTTCACTTATCGAAAGATAAACAGGACACTTTAATTCAATGTGCTAAAAGGGAATTTTCTCGAGTTCCATTACACGAAGCATCTATTGCCAATATCATCAAAGACGCGGGGATCTCTAGAGGAAGTTTTTATCAATACTTTGAGGAAAAAGAGGATCTGTATTATTACCTGTTGAACCAGTCCTCACAAAAAAATAGTGACCGATTTATCGCAGCTTTAAAGGAGAACAACGGAGATATATTCGAAGCTTTTATCGATTCATTTCAATTTATGATTCAGAATCACACCAATCAAGAACACAAAAACTTTTTTAGAAATGCCTTTTTAAATATGAATTATAAAACGGAAAAAACATTTACGAAGAACATTTATGAAGAAAATCGGGATAGCCATCTTTTACCTATCATTGGGTTAATGAATACGGAAACTTTAAATATACAAGGGGACCGAGAATTGCAGCATATTTTAAAAATCATTATAGCTGTAACCTTTGATAACCTTATTCAAATATTCGTAAAAGATTTAACCTATGATGAAGCTTTAAAAAATTATGGTGAGCAGATGGAACTGCTAAAAAAAGGATTTAAAAAAAATTTAAATAAATAGATGTTTATACACAAATATTGAAACGACTAAGGGATTAAATGAAGTGTAAAAAAGGAGAAAAGACATATATGGATTCAGCTTTACAAGAAAAAAAACCACCCTATTTAATGATTGCGATTCTTTTTATTGGTGCATTTGTTTCATTTCTAAATAACTCGCTCTTAAATGTAGCGCTGCCATCCATCATGGTGGATTTGAACATTAAAGATTATTCCACGATCCAGTGGCTTTCTACTGGCTATATGCTGGTCAGTGGTATATTGATTCCGGCGTCAGCATTTTTATTAACACGTTTCTCCAATAGAAGTTTGTTTATTACTTCCATGACCATCTTCACTTTAGGTACGGCCATAGCAGCCGTTGCACCAAACTTTGGTATATTGCTTACAGGAAGAATGGTTCAAGCAGCAGGCTCTTCAGTAATGGGACCACTGTTAATGAATATTATGCTGGTAAGTTTCCCACGCGAAAAACGCGGAACAGCAATGGGTATTTTCGGATTAGTTATGATTACAGCCCCTGCAATCGGGCCAACATTATCAGGTTTCATTGTAGAATATTATGACTGGCGCTTACTTTTCGAAATGATTTTACCGTTAGCCGTCATTAGTTTACTATTAGGGATTTGGAAATCCAAAAATATAATGCAGCAAAACAAAAATGCAACACTGGACTATTTCTCGATCATATTATCTTCCATCGGTTTTGGTGGTTTGTTATATGGGTTTAGTTCTGCAAGTTCAGATGGCTGGACAGATCAAGTTGTCTTAATCACTTTAATCGTTGGAGCTATTGCTCTGATCTCCTTCGTTGTCCGTCAATTGAAAATGGAGACGCCATTATTGGATTTACGGGTTTACAAGTATCCGATGTTTGCCCTTGGCTCTGTTATTGCGATTGTAAACGCAGTGGCGATGTTCTCCGGAATGATTTTAACACCGGCATACGTACAAAACGTAAGAGGTATTACACCACTTGATTCAGGTTTAATGATGTTGCCTGGTGCGATAATCATGGGGATTATGTCACCTATTACAGGTAGACTATTTGATAAATACGGCCCACGTGTTCTTGGCGTAATCGGACTTACGATTACAGCGATCTCAACGTACATGTTGGCAAACCTACAAATCGACTCGACTCACACTTATATTATCCTTGTGTACACTCTGCGTATGTTTGGTATGGCAATGGTGATGATGCCTATTATGACAAACGGCCTGAATCAATTGCCAACACGCTTAAATCCACATGGTACAGCTGTCAACAATACAGCTCAGCAAGTGTCCGGTTCGATTGGTACGGCTATTCTGATTACGATTATGAACTCGGTGACAAAAACAAAAGCTGAAGATTTAATGACTGGTGTTGATCCAACAACTTTGACAGCAGCCAATAAAGCTTTATTAACCCAAGAAGCTTTACTAGCCGGAATTCAATACTCATTCTATATCGCACTTGGCATTAACATTGTTGCATTAATATTAGTTTTCTTCATTAAACGTGCGGAAGTAAGTGATGAACCTGTCGAGGCTTTAAAAAATCAGCAGGGTAACACTAAAACTAAAACCGCAGTAAATTAATTAAAAAGCATTTGATCAAAAACAATACAGACAATATCAAAGAAATATAATAACTATGGAGCCTACTATCTTAAGGATAGCAGGCTCCATTTTTCTTTTCTCTAAACTTACATGTTATGTATGTTTTCAATCTAATCGACCGGGTATATATTCATCAATGATTTGTTCGTTGGGGAGGTTAGATAAATATGTTTATGGAATTAAAAATCAAACTAGTGATTAGCTTTTTTGGGCTATGGGCCATCACTTTTATTACAGGTAGAAAAACCGAACGATCATTAGAAATACCACTAAACGATAAGAAACCTGTAGCCGTTTAATAGGCTACAAGTTTCTTATACTTAAAAAATGTTAGGATTACTTCTTAAGAAAGTATAATTCCTTGTAGAGAGTTTTTCTTGGGTTTCAATACTTAACCTCAATCATCAAGTCTGGTCCCTTGCCTAAAACCTGTACCTCTTTCATTATTTCTTGGCCGTTTGGAACAATAACTGGACTCAATAGGTCATAACCGGCCTTTTTGATTAAAGGAATATCAAACTCAAGCAGCACTTGACCTTGTAAGACACGATCTCCGGTTTGTACATGAGCAGTAAATCCTTCACCTTTTAAAGATACCGTGTTCATGCCGACATGAATTAGAATTTGAACACCAGAATCGTGCTCAAGAATGAGTGCATGCTTGCTCTTCTCCATGATATGGGCAATCTTCCCCGAAAATGGCGCTGTCACTTTTCCTTCGGAAGGTTCAACTGCAAATCCGTCGCCCAACGCTCTGCTGGAAAAAGCTTCGTCTTCTACCTCATCCAAAGAACGAGTTGTACCTTGAATTGGGGAAAAAATCTCCAGTGTATGTTCTTGTTTTCTTTTAAATCCAAACATGTTGTTTCCTCTTTTCCTTAGCAGAAGTCTGCCTCTAATCCCATTACTGTCTTCAATCTTCTAAATGCTCACCGTTACTTTTGATACAATTCTGATACCAATAAAATGAATCCTTTTTATACCGTTTATTCGTACCCTGTCCACGGTCATCCCGGTCAACGTAGATTACACCGTAACGCTTCCTCATTTCGATCGTACCACAGGAAACAATATCAATAATCCCCCACATCGTGTAGCCGATTAATTCAACTCCATCAATAATAGCCTCTTTCATTTGTTTGAAATGTTCCTTGAGATAGTCAATTCGGTAAGAATCATGAATTTCGCCTTCATTCAATTCATCAAGGGCACCTATTCCATTTTCCGCAATGAAGATGGGCAGTTGATAACGATCGTACATTTGGTTTAAAGAAACCCTCAGACCAATCGGGTCAATTTGCCAGCCCCAATCACTTGCTTTTAGATACGGATTTTTGTTTCCTGTCACTAGGTTCCCGCCGGTTCGATCCCAGTTTTTATCGGTTGTCGCTACCATGGACATATAGTAAGAAAAACTCAGGAAATCAACAGTGTATTCCCGCAAAATATTATCGTCATCCGCTTCTTTATGGATATTGATGTCGTTGTCATTAAAGTAACGTTCCATATAAGCGGGATACTTGCCTCGCGCCATAATATCCGTATAAAAATAGTTGGCATATTGTTCATCTAAAATAGACTGCATTACGTCTTCCGGCTTACAGGTCGCAGGATAAGTCGTGAAACGGGCAATCATGCCGCCTACCTTAGAGCCCGGGAGGATCTCGTGCGCCAGCTTAACGGTTAGGGCATTCGCTATGAATTGGTGATGTAGACATTGGTAAATTGCATTTTCATAGTCTTCTTCCTGATCTTTTATCAAGCACACACCGTTATAGGGGTTAAACTTGCCGGCATTGATCTCATTGAATGGCAGCCAATAATCCACCCGATCTCCCAGTCTTTCGAACAGCACTCTGGCATATCGCAAGTAAAATTCGATGGTTTGCCGGTTTTTCCAGCCGCCGTATTTCGTAACCAAGTTAACCGGAATATTGTAATGCAGGATTGTGGCAAAGACTTTCATTCCTCTTTTGCGACATTCATCAAACAAATCAATGTAAAACTGTATACCTGTCTCATTCGGCTCTGCATCATCACCGTTAGGAAAGATTCGAGCCCAGTTAATGGATGTCCGGAAGATTTTTAATCCTAATTCTTCCATCAATCTTAAATCCTCTTTATAGTTGCTGTAAAAATCAATTCCCCAGCGAAATGGGTAATGGGTCATATCTTTGTCCAATAATGCTTGCTTGAACCGCTCACCAGTCATGTTGATGTTACGATGATGGTCACGCTCCTCTTTGGTCCAGTTGCTGTCAAAATAACGCAAGTCTTGGGTATCCAAACGTTTTCCGCCCACGTCATAGGCACCGTCCGCTTGGGATGCTGAAATTGCCCCGCCCCATAAGAAATCTTCCGAAAACCCTGTTCTCATATTCATATCCTCCAATCAATATTTACATTTTTCTATTTTTGAATGGGGTTTAACCAGAACCCTCATCCTTATCATATAAAGACTTAAGGTGATCGAACAATGTCAAAAGATCAAATAAAAATAACAAAAAGTAAGATTGTAATTCTAATGTTTAGATTTTTTCAACAGTACGGTTGTTAGGAAGTAGGACAGTACAAAACTGATGACGGCGCCGATAATTGCATACACAAGATTCATCGCATGATTTGGATCTGCAAAAATGGGCAGAGTCAGTAATCCAGTCGGTGCAAGCGCCAGTCTCTTAACTCCCATAAGGCCAACAAACAATCCACTAATTCCTCCGGCAACCAGTACGGCATAAAATGGTTTTTTCAGCTTGAGATTCACCCCGTAAATGGCAGGCTCTGTTACGCCGAGGAGAGCGGTAAAAGCTGCGGAATTAGCCAATACTTTAAAATCCGGATCATTCTTGACGTGTCTGGCCACCGCAAATGCAGCTGCGCCTTGTGCAACGTTAGCCACCAGAAATCCGGCGCCAATCATATCGAACCCATAGGTTGTAATGGATTGAATGACAATGGGTATGGTAACAGCGTAATGCATACCCAGCATGATAAATACCGGCCCGAAAATACCAAAAATGAAAGGTAAAATCCACACGAGATGGTTATTCAAAAAATTGATTCCCACTGCAACATATGTTCCAACGATGTTACCTAGTGGAGCTATAAAAATTAGGGCAACCGGTGCCATTACAAGTAATGTGATTAACGGCTTCATAAAGAAACGAACTGATTTTGGGGTTACCCGATCCGCAAACCGTTCAACATAAGAAGCAGCCCAAATCACCAAAATAATCGGGATAACGGATGAACCATAGCTTACCAAGGATACGGGTATCCCCAAAAAGTAAACAGGGTCTTTGGCTTCTACCATAGCCACAAAACTCGGGTGTAATAGAACGCCGCCTAAGGACACAGCCATCATTGGATTCATCTTAAATTTGTTTGCTGCCGAGAATGCCAGCATAACCGGCAGGAAATAAAAAGCCGCATCTGTAACAAAGTTAAGAATGGCATAGGTTTGTGTTTCTTTGGACATAAGATGAGTCATCGTTACAATGATGAGAAGCGTTTTGAGCATTGCAGCCCCAGTGATAGCAGGCAGTATGGGCGTGAAAATCCCAGAAATCGTACCCAACAAACGCGAAATGACAGACTCTTTTCTTGCAGAGACGTTTGAATCTTCGGTTTTGATCTCTTCCTGGTCAGAAGTGTTATCGCTTAACAATGGAACGATCTCATTGTATATTCGCGCCACCTCTTGTCCTACGATAACCTGGAACTGTCCACCACTGTTAACCACACCAAGGACACCAGGAATCGCCTTCATCTTCTCTTGATCTGCCTTAGCAGAATCTTGGAGTGTAAAACGTAATCTTGTAGCGCAATGCGTTAACTGGTTGACATTCTCTCTGCCCCCGATTTCTTTTATGATGTTACTTCCTGTACGCTTGTAGTCCATATCTTCTTCCCCCTATTCCCTGACTTAATATCACTTTTCAATTTGCGGAAAATGTATGACCAGTGATACACTTAAATTGTAAAAGGCTTTGGAAGCGGTAACAATATCATAAAGAAAGCTATACTATATCAAAAGGTAAGGTTGAGTGATATGGACTATAACCAATTGGATTTTTTTCTAAAATCATACACCGATAGTGAAAAAAAGTATTTGGCTAATCCGGATGCGGTAAGCCCGATCTACCAAGATATGATTCAGGTAGATGTCCGGGGGCATATGGTCTATTGCTTTAAACCTCTAAATGTCATTGAAACCGGAATCGCCATTAGTAAGGACTCTCGCTTTACTAGCGTTCCTCTTTACGTTCATACCAATGTCAATATGAACTATATATACTCAGGAGAATGCACGTATGTGGTGGATGATAAAACCATAACGTTAAAGGAGGGTGATGTTTGTGTTTTTGATAAAGACGTTATTCGTATGAAGAACAAGATCGGGGAAAACGATCTTGTCATCAATATCAGTATGAGTGACCAATTTTTATCAAGTAATTTCCTCAGCCGATTAGCTAAACAAAGCATTGTATCCAACCTAATCCTTTCAGCCATATCCAACAGTCAAAATCATGATAACTTTCTGATCTTCCGTACTAAAGGAAACCATAAAATTAAACGTTTGTTTGCCGATTTGCTTTGTGAGTATTATGACTTGCGTATGTACTCAAGTGAGATTATCAATTCGTATCTGGTGATTATTTTTACAGAGCTGCTGCGTATATATCAGGATGATTCTGAAAATCAGAAAATTCAGTTATCCAACGATTCTTCAGGCAATATAGTTGATATTCTGCGTTATATTGAAAAGGAATATTTGAATTGCACCTTAACTTCATTATCCAAACAGTTTGGATATCATCCGAAATACCTTTCTTATCTTATCAAGGAAAAATCGGGAAAGAATTTCAAAGAACTTCAGGTTTCTTTGAAATTGAAGTTAGCTTGTTATTACTTGGCTAATACTTCATTATCGATTCAAGAAATTGCAGAGAAGGTTCAAATCAGCAACCTGAATTCGTTTTATCAAAAATTCGCAGTGACTTACAATATGACGCCAAAAGCTTATCGCCAGACGCATAGTTAACCGATTTGGAGAGGATCGTATAAGACCAGATCATTAGCTATCATCTATGCATCCTATTCTTCCCCATGAATTTAAAATGTAATAAAAAAGCCGCTGATCTGTTCAGACCAGCGGTGGTACCCTTTGCTTTTTGCGTTATGTTTAACAGCAGTTTGAACCCCCATTAATGACTCGCGTTAATCTCTTGCCACCACATCATTCTCTCGACTTCAGTCCACTTCTTTACACTGTCATAACTAACGGCTTCTTTGGGTTCCCACGGTATAATCACGGTGTGGTTATTCGAAGCTTTCTAAATCTTCTCAATCCATTCCTGCTCAGCCATTGCTCCCTCTAAGTATTGGATCCATTGTGTTAAGTTGCAGGAAAACTTTGTTTGTGTTATCTGCCTGTTTCAGCGAACGTCTTCATGCGCTCCCCAATCTGGTCACGAACCCTTTGGAATACAGCCCATCTCTCTTCTTCTGTACCTTGTGCTTTCGCGGGATCATCGAATCCCCAGTGTTCTCGCTTCACTTGTGGAGGGGTCATTGGACATTTATCTGCCGCATCCCCGCATAATGTGACGACGAAATCTGCACTGTTCAGTAGCTCGGAGTCAATGATGTCCGAAGTTTGGCTCGAAATATCAATACCTACTTCGTTCATCGCTTCCACAGCTTTTGGATTCAAACCGTGTGCTTCGATTCCTGCGCTATAAATGTTCCAGTCCTCACTCAGGTACTTCTTAGCCCAACCTTCAGCCATTTGGCTCCGACACGAGTTGCCTGTGCATAGGAAATAAAGTGTTTTTTTGCTCATGTTCATCATCATTACTTGCAATTTGCAAATAAATTTCGAGTTATCGACTAGAATGATGCAAAGCGCTTCTCTGTTTTTTCTAATGCTTTCGTTCTAACTTCTAGTGTACGACCATCCATACCAGCATAGTTATACCATTTCAACTTGTGAAACCCCATTTTCCGAAATGTACCACGAAATAGTA
Source organism: Paenibacillus sp. MDV22-iso6 (assembly GCF_058408365.1). Lineage (NCBI taxonomy): Bacteria > Bacillati > Bacillota > Bacilli > Caryophanales > Paenibacillaceae > Paenibacillus > Paenibacillus sp. MDV22-iso6. The sequence goes on from NZ_JBZVDZ010000001.1 coordinate 1,395,654, forward strand.
TTTTAGTTATGGGATTACCAAATATCCATCTATAGAAGAACCCTGGAGTGGCCATTACTGTTAATAGCGATACTCCCTTAAGCTTTTTTAACTGGCTAACAAAGGGCCTACCTTTTTTAGGTTCCTCATAAATGATTCCTTTGGCAAACACTTTATCCAAAAAGCCTTTCGTTGATGCAGGCATTGCTTCCCACCATATTGGGAAAACAAAGATTATATGATCCGCTGCAAGCAATCTTTTTTGATAATCTTTTACCAGAGGATCGAGGGTTTTCTTTTGTCTCCACGCCGAGAGTTCTTCCCCTGACATCACAGGATTAAATCCGTCTGCGTGCAAGTCAATGAGATCTACGTTGTGTCCACTGGATTGAAGCCCTCTAGTAACCGAAGCCAATAATGCTGCTGAATAGCTTCTATGATGAGGAACATTCTCAGAAGAATTAGCTGTGTAAGGATGGTCAAATATAATAAGCACTTTCATAGGACTCTTTTCCCTCCTGTTATTCACAAATAATAGCGTCTTTGATGTTGCTAAAGAACATCTGTTCCCAGAGACCTTCCTGCTGATGTACCTCTTGCTTCCCATTCTCATTGACGGTCAACTTAACTGTCCCTATACTACGAACGTATGTTGGATTTATTTTCAAGACTTTTACAGCCACACGCATCGGTAAAGAAAGCTTCATGCCCTCCAATAGAGAACTTGCAACGATATCCGCTTCCCGATGATACTCAATTTGATAAGAAGTGTTATTGCCAGAGGACTGAATAAATTTCAATTGGTTATCCATGAATTTCTTTGTAAAGGGATGCTTAATCGTATCCGTTCGTTCTATCCTCGTGTTCTCCTCACGATCTTCCAGAATCACACCGTCTTTAGCAATCATGATGATAGGCATGCGTGTATAACCATACTTTTTTTCCGCAATGATATCGCAAGATATCACGGTATACGGTCCAATATTAGCACGGCACCAGTACCAATGGTTGATGAGCTTGTTCATTTCTGCGTTTCCCCAATTATGATCGTGATATCCGTTACCAACTAATTCACGGCGTTGTCCATTTACAGTAAGTACGGCCTCCAGATCGGCAGAAGGCTGGGCAACGAACCATGCAAAGAAGTCCTTTTGTTTTTCTCCAAAAAATATATGTCCTGTTTTAGGTCTCCACATGGGCACGATAGATTTCATGGTACAGCGATATTCAATGTCATCGTCAACGAAATGGATTATATAATCCCCATTGGAGTATTGGATACTACTTCTATCAATTTTCACATCACATGTTTCTTTGGAAGCGCGGATTGTACTACCTTTCTCTTCGGATATTTTTTTCGAAATGTTTCTACCATCCGGCATCGTCAGATCAAACCTTATTGTTGGGCATGCCTCACCTTTGAGGTCGAACTCATACTTCGTGTAGAACACGACTACAATCTTAGTACCATCTGTAAATTCGGCGTCAAAATACCACCACTCATAACTACCTGCTTGTCCATCTGTTCTCATACCATCTTCCCAATTGGCAGGTTCTTTCGTAATCCCTAATCTTTTGTAATCTTCATTGGTATGTGCTAAAGTCACTACCTTGTTCATCCTAAATTCCTCCGCATCCCATTAGTGTCACACTTGTGTAACTTGTTGGGTTCGATTATAATTGGATGTCTATAAAGCAGTCAATACGTGTGACAGAGGTTACACATTAGAGGTGATTTGTGACATGTCTACTCGCGTTAATCCTATTGCTCAACGATCAAAGAAATGGTTATGTGATGCTTTAATTGAACTTTTACAGGAAAAACCCTATAGCGCAATCACGATAACAGAGATGTGTGATAAAGCCGGTCTAGTAAGAAAAACCTTTTACCGCAACTTCACATCCAAGGAATCTGTACTCGTCGAAATCATTGATTTAATGTTTCAGGATTTTTTTGAATATATTAGTGATCAAAACTTAGGGCCTCATGAAATGCCCCTTGCCTATTTCACATTTTGGGAGAAACATAACGTTTTTCTGCACATTTTAATCGAAAATCAATTATTTGGACTTCTTAACGACCAATACGTTCTTTACTTGGAAGCGATGGAGCATATTATAGGTACTAAGCATGAGTACCAGAGCGAAATAGAAAAAGATTATATGAGAACGATGGTGGCTGCGGGGTTATGGAGCATATTAAAAAAGTGGATAATACGCGGTTGTACGGAGTCAAAAGAAGAAATGGCCAAAATGACACTTGATTTTTTTGATATAGAGTGAAACTTATATTTAGGTTAGACCATACTCTAACTAAGAACTAAACATAGATTATAGAAAGAGATATCAACAAAATGTCAATTTATCTTCATACTATTACGACAATCCTTTGACTTGTCTGTGACAATAGTCACGTTCTTATGATAATTCTGATATCATTAGTACATGAGTGAGATGAATGATCTTGATCGTAATGTTATGAGTAGATAACTACCATCATTACTGTATGGATATTAGGAGGAATAAGATTGTGTTATTAGCGATATTAAGTATAGTTATGGTCGTACTGTTTACAGCATTCATTGTTCTTAAAACGTATAAGCGAAAAGAAAAACTTACAGGTATGCCTGGCATGATGATCGCTATGACCATTGGCATGATGTCCAGCCTTGTACTTGGTGTACAATTAGGCATTGTGTTTCCTCGTGATTTAACAGTCCCATCCATTGCCGCCATATTGTTTGGCTTAGGAGCCGGATACTTCACAGGCAAACCTATCAGTATATTGGCAACTTTGGATGGTATGTTGGCAGGAATCATGGGTGGCATGATGGGCGCAATGCTCGGGGTAATGATTGGTCCTTCCTATATCATGATGATATTTGTTGACATCCTATTCATTTTTATTTTGAGCGTTGCTCTTCAATTGTCGAATCAAGAAACGGATACTAGCGCTAAAACAAATAAAAGTGGAATTGGTGTGCCGTTTATTGGAGGTATACTCACTGTAGCTTTTGGAATTGTAGCTGTGGGTGCAACGTTATTTTACCAATTCCAACCGAATGATACATCGGCAATTAAATCACAAGAATCACAGAGTGAGCAAGCTAATTCTGTTCAAGAAAATTCAGGATATCAGATTGTTTCCGTCGACGTAAAATCAGATGGTTTTAGTCAAGAAAATATTAAAGTAAAAGCTGGCGTTCCGACGAAAATAAATTTTATAAAACATTCAGGTTATACATGTATAAGAAGTGTTCAGTCTAAAGATTTAGGAATAGATGTGTATCTTGAAAAAGGTGACAACTTCATTACCTTAAAAGATCTGAAACCTGGAACGTACAACTTTAATTGTGGCATGTACATGTATTATGGAACGATCACCGTAGTATAAGCGAGAAATGTAGGATCATAATAGGGAACGTTATGTCAGTTAATCATGACATAACGTTCCCTATTTAAATTGCTTTTGTTGACCTTTACATAACAAAAAAAACCGCCAGCGAAAGCCAGCGGAAATTCTAAGCTTAATATTAAACTAAGAATGCTTTGGAGATGATAACCAACAGAATAAACAATACCAGAATTGCACCAACGGACGTGAAGCCACCGTATCCTCCACCAAGTCCGCCTACATTTCCATATCCAACTTCGCTCATGTTTCTTCCCCCTCTTTTGTGGTATGTGTTAGATTATTCAGGATTTGTTAATTTGACAAGGCTAAAAACAAAAAAGGCTACTGCTCCCTCTTCCCTTTCAACCGTAAGATTTTTGTAAGAATGAATTAATAAAAAATCAGGATTCACACTCTAGAATGAAGATAAATCAGTTGATATCATTCATATCTATGAGGAGGACAATAATGAGTTTAACGAGAGAATTAGGTAGCTTCAAGAAGTACATAGTAGGGTTCATGGCATTATGGATTGTGTTAGCATGCGCTACAGGTACCGGTTATGCAAGCATTGAACCTGCGACAAGTCAGACGTTAGTGCTTGAGCATGCGACGATTGTAGATGTAAGGTCCGGAAAGTTAGCCAGCGATCAGACCATTATCATTAAGGATAACAAGATCAGTTACATTGGAAGTAGCAGTCAAACGGCCATTCCCGATTACGCGCAAGTACGGAATGCTAAGGCCCAATATATCATTCCCGGTCTGTGGGACATGCATGTCCATCTGGAAGATAACTATAAAGACGCTTTTCCTCTCTTTCTGGCTAATGGTGTAACCGGAGTAAGGGAGATGGGCGCGGCGCTGACAAACGTCGATATATGGAAAACGAGTATTCAAGCCGGGATGCCTGCACCACGTCTTTTCTATGCAGGTTCGACTCTAAATGGAGGTCCTGCTGACGTAGCCCCACACATGTTCTACCTGAGCACAGAGGAACAAGCGCGGGAAGCTGTACGTCTCAATGTGGCAAAAGGCGCGGATCATATCAAAGTGTACTCTTGGTTGCCGCGTCCTCTGTTTCTAGCAGTCATGGATGAAGCCCAAAAATACGGTTTGCCAGTTGTCGGTCATTTGCCGGTAGAGGTTCGAGCCAGCGAAGCCGTTCAGCTAGGATTTAAGAGCATAGAGCACCTACACGGGTTGTTTATTGCCACTTCGAGCATCGAGGATGAACTTTTCAAACATGCCGACATGAGTGATTTGCTTGGTTATTCGCTCGCAGAGGTCGAGGCTTCCCAATCTTATGATTCAGTAAAGGCTAACAAGCTGTTCCGCAAATTCAAAGAAAAAGGTGTCTGGCCTGTACCGACCATGGTTACCTATTTGAATATGGCCAAAACCGAAATCGATCCGCGGTCCAAATACGTACCGACGGCCGTGCAGAAGCAATGGGCCGAAGTGATTCGCGCAACCCCTCCCGAACAAACGGAATTAATGGAGGCCATCAATTCCCTAACGCCGGGCATGGTCAAAAAGTTAAATGATGCCGGCGTGCCTATGCTTGCAGGCACCGATTCCAGTTACGAAATGACTAACTTTATATACGGCATTTCCTTGCACGATGAACTTGAATTGCTAGTTAAAAGCGGCCTCACCCCACTCCAGGCCTTGCAGTCAGCAACGTTGAATCCGGCACGATATTTGGAAAGAGAGCAGGAACTGGGCACCGTAGAAAAAGGAAAACTTGCCGATCTCGTAATTCTTGATAAGAATCCGTTAGAGGATATCCGAAATACGACAAGCATCTCAGCCGTTATCTTGGATGGGAAACTGATGGAGAAACAAACTTTGGACCATGCAGTTCAAACCTATCCCGTGATAAAAGTGGCCGATGTGAAAGAGGAAACGCAATAATCTGGGTCTTCTGCCAATAAAAACATCCTTCATTAATCATTAATGCGGACAAGCCCTTCTCTTCCCGAATATGAAGAGGAAGGGCCTTATCCTGTTTCGATACTTTGATCATATTAAAATGAAAACGACAGCCCAGTAAATTACTGTTCTGCCGTTAAAATAAACATGATATTTATCGGATCATGGTAATCAAGCAAGCGCATGTGCCCTTACAAGTTCAGATCATCTGCAAGTGCTTCAACTCCTGTGAAGATAGAATCGCCGTAACCCCAGAAGTTGTTGAAATCGATAACGTAAATTTTCTTGTTTTTAATCGCGTTAATACTTTGCAATTGCTTGTTGGCTAGCAGCTTTTCAATCGTTTGTTCTGGATCAATACCGCCGGCATATTTCGAAATAATCATGGCATCTGGATTGATCTCGATTAGCTTCTCCAAACTGAGGGTGCCTTCTTCGTTAATCAGCATATTATGCATATTGATTAATGACATTGCACTTTCAATAAATGTGTCTCCATTTCCGTTGTACACTCCAATGGTTCCATCACCATTATCAAAGAAAGATGCATAATTGATCGTTTCAGCGCTTGCTCGAGCCGATAACGCTTTCTCACGTGCTTTGAGCTGATCGATATATGCCGCTGCATTCGCTTGTACGTTAAATATTTTACCTAGCTCAGTGATATCCTGATATAGATTATCTAATTTTGCGTCAGTAACACTGGTACTTTGTACAAATGTTTTGATATTCATCTCATTCAGACTGTTTACAGTGCCCACGCCCCAATCAGCATCTTCAAACAATCCCCCGCGCCCCATAATCAGATCAGGTGAAGCACCTATGGTCACTTCTTTACCTACATAACCTTCAGATAACACAGGAATTTTTTTGAAATCTTCAGCAATATCATCAGGTACATTGCCAAACAACGCCGCTACGCCAACAATCTTGTCAGTCAAACCAAGACGAATCAATAACTCTGCTGCACCTTGTGTATTGGCAACTACTCGTTCAGGTGCCTTATCAAAGGTTTGTTCCTTTGCCACCCAGGTGCCGTTTTCAGTTGTATAGTTTGACACAACAAATGGGTACGTTGTTTGAGCTGCGCCTGTAGCATCCGCATCCGTTTTTTGCTCATCTGTTGAAGCATTCGTAGCGGTATCCGTCACTGCTCCCTGTGAGCTAGTGTTTGCATCTTTGCTGCTGCCATTACTACTGGAGCAAGCTGCAAGCACAAAAACAAGTGCAGTAATTAAACAAAGGATTGCTCCTTTTTTCACTCGTAAAAACATTCAAAATCTCTCCCTTTTCCTTTTTCTTTTTGGCCATTATGTATCATAGTCATTGTCAGTATACAGCAAATGTCGAACTACGTAAATGAGAATGATAACTATTATCATATAAAAAAGTTGCGATTTATAGAGCCCCACATTCCATTGGTGAAATTTCCACGACAGATCAACTATCCATGCCCTCGAGATCTTCCGTTTCTAGTAGCACATCCAGATAAAACAAAAAAAGCCGCTATAATAGCGACTTTCAATGGAGCCCTAACCGATTGTGCCAGTCGGAACGTGCCGTCTTCGAACCTTCTACTCATCCGTTCGTTACATTGCCGCTGATATTAAACATTAATTGTATTGACGAATATCAGGCGGTACATAAGTACTTATAAAAGTGTTAATTTCGTCTAAAGAATCTGTAACAAGTATCTTTTGTCTATCTGTTTTCGTTAAGAAACCTTCTTCGACCATTTTGTCATAGAATTGGCCAATCAGATCATAATATCCGTTCACATTGTAGAAGATGCATGGATTGACATGCTGCCCAATTCTCCCCCACGAAATGACCTCTGTAATTTCTTCAAGTGTCCCTGGTCCACCTGGAATTGCAATATAGCAGTCTGCAAGTTCAATCATTTTAGCTTTTCTCTCATGCATATTAGACACAATAATGATTTTGTTAAGCTGCTCATGGGCCAGTTCTCTCGCTTGCAAAAAGGTGGGTATAACCCCAGTAACAATGCCACTACGTTGAATCACAGTATCTGCGAGTACTCCCATTAATCCTGCTTTTCCGCCACCATAGACTAGTTCATGTTCCTGGTCAACAATCCAGTTACCTATCTGAACGGCAGCTTTCTCGTAAATAGCGTTGTTACCTTTACTTGCACCACAATATACCGCAATCCGTTTCAATTCAATTCCCCCGTCCATAGTAAATTAGCCGCGCCAACTGCTTACATCACATTGACCATATTCATTATCCCCCACAGCCACCACCGTGCCGTCTGATTTAATGCCAAGAGTATGAGCACAACCCGCAGCTACCGCCACAATATCACACCAGCCCCCTACATTGCACTGTTCATGCTTATTCAACCCCACAGCCACAACCGTACCGTCCGATTTAAGGCCAATGGTATGATTACTTCCTACCGCTATCGCCGTAATATTACCCCAGTCGCTTGTATCGCATTGGCCATGTTTATTTCTACCCACGGCAACCGCCTTACCGTCCGATGTAAGCCCCACGGTATGAAGATACCCTGCCGCTACTTCGACAATGTCGCTCCAACCGCTTACTTCACATTGGCCATACTGATTATTGCCCACAATCGTCACCGTTCCGTCTGATTTAAGTCCGACGGTATGCCAGTCACCCGCCGCTACCGCCACCATATCACGCCAGCTGCTTACATCGCATTCGCCTTCATTATTTCGTCCCACTGCAATCACTGTGCCGTCCGATTTAAGACCAACGGTACGACGCCACCCCGCAGCAATTGCTACAATATCGTGCCAGTCGTTGACTTCGCATTGATCGTGTATATTCCAACCCACAGCCACTACAGTGCCCCGAGACGTTAGGCCGATAGTATGCGCATTACCCGTGTTCGTTGCCATGTGAACATTACCAGCAGCTACCGCCACCATATCGCGCCAACCGTTTACATCACATTGTCCAACTTTATGATCACCCACTGCCGTCACCGTTCCGTCCGATCTAAGACCAATGGTATGACGTCGCCCCGCCGCTATGGCGGTATATTTAGGGCGCTTCACCTTTAATGCCGCTTCAATCGACGAAATGTAATCCATCTTTTACCTCCTTAAAATAAATTACCAGAACCCCGTTGCAGTATGAATATTATTTTTTTACATCTTACTCTACAATAAATAGTAAATACAACGATTAGAAAGGTCAAAAAAACCGTTAACTCTTTTCAGAATTAACGGTTTGGAAATCGTACCCTATTTTAATTTAGCTGGCGGAATACTTTGCGGGTTATTAAACACATTTTTCGGATCATATTTCGCTTTTACTTTTCTCAATCTGGCGTAGTTCTTTCCATAATAGGTCGGCCCTGGATTTTTAATACCTTGGTCTGGTACGTTAATGTACGACCCAACAATATAAGGTTGCAATTTCTTTCTTGTGTTCCGAGTCAAAGCAATATTTTTAGCTGCACGCGATGGCTTCACCCATGAGCTGTTCCATTCTACATAAAATTCAGCTTTACGCCAATAAAACGCAGTGGCTTGAGGAGCGACTCGACTTACAGCACCGCCCCAGTTAAGGAAATAGAAACCGGCTGGTGTACCTTCCTCTGCATTTTCCAGAAACTCACGCATGACTTTGAAGGCTTTATCCGGGAATGGCTGTCTACCAAAGCCACTGGAAAACTGGTTGCTGTACCTTTGAGTGAGCACAGGATCTGGGGCTAGTAAAAACTTCGTGGCTGCCCTGTATGGCAGGTACAGAATGCTTTTTTTGGTAGGCGTTCCTACGCTAAGAATGGGTTCCAACTGACGGAGGGCTTCACTCTTCGAACCGAGGTATACCCCTATCATGCTAACATTTCCGCCTTTTTTGGGACCAACACTTAATTCACTTCCCAGCTTGGTACTGGCATTAGGCGCCCATACTTGCCATTTCTTCACGACTTTTTCGAACTGATTCCATGGCCATGTGATACTAAATACAGTAGCTTTGGCTGGAGAGCGCCGCACCTTGAATTTATATTTAGTATATACACCGAAGTTACCGCCTCCGCCGCCACGTGTAGCCCACAGAAGATCGGAATTTTTCTTTTTGTTCGCCCGAATAATCCGCCCTTTAGCGTCAACCATTTCGAGCTCGATTAGATTATCACAGATGAGACCCGTTGTCCTTTGCAGTGGACCAATTCCACCACCAGGTGTTATTCCACCAATTCCAACCGTTGGACTGTCACCAAATGGGGCCATATATCCTTGTCGAGCCAACGTATCCACGATTCTTCCTACCCGATTTCCTGTCTCCACGACGGCCGTTCCGCTTTTTTTGTTTAATTTGATTTTCTTCATTTCGCTAACGTCGATGACAATACCACCATTGACTTGTGATAGGTTGGGCTCTAAAGCGTGCCTCCCACTTCTCGGACGAATAGGGACCTTATTTTGACGCGCCCATCTTATGGCATTGGCTACATCCTGTGTTTTTTGAGCAAATACAAAAACTTTAGGGAATCTGTCCGTATGCGGATCCCAGTTCTTCCGAGCCACTTCATATCCAGGGTCACCTTTAAACACCACTCGCCCTGTAAGCTTAACTTTTGAAATCACGTATCTATCCAACTCCTTAGTTATGAAAACACATAATTTTCATTAACAAATTAGGCTGATTCCATATAACCTATGAAGGGGAATCATGTTGTGTTTGGGCGTATACAAAAAGAAAAATATCGGATCACGAGCAACCTACGCTCAGAATCCGATATTTTCGAATGAAATCATTTTTCCTTATGCAATCACTTTAGTTGAAGCTTGAAAACATCTCCCACTTCACCACCAAAGACGATAAAACCACCTTTGGGAAGCAGCGTTGATTGTTGATTGGTTGCTTTCGAGAATTGAACCACTTCACCTTTATCGTTATATACCGCATAACCTCCACTCTCCGGAGAATCCACGGTTAACGTTTTGTTCGCCGAGCGGGAATCGATGGCATACCACCGAGCTTGACCGTTTGAAGGGATGGTGGTGATGCCTTTTTTCCCACCGAAGATTGGTGTAATGGCTTCCTCCGCAATATACTCCTGTCCATCCTGAGTTAAGTACTCCGCTTCGTTCTTCGTGCGGAAATGCAGATCGAAAGCATCTCTTCCGTTCATCACAGGAATCTGGGCAACATTCTCTGCATTATCCGGATCTACAATTTGGTTGCCATTCGCATAACCGTTCTCCACATCTACGGTCAGGTTTTTGATCAGCATCGATGGCACCAGATAGAAGATCGACGTTATCTTTTCATCCAGCGCGTAATATTTCGAGCCGTTTCTAGCCTTCCATTTCTCTTTCGATGCTGTATCCAGCGAATTATTTTCCAATTTTTGATAATCATATGTGTTCATGACCGTTTGGCCTAATCCAGGCAGCGTGATATTCGCCTGAACTTTAAAATATACCTTGTCGTTGCTTTCTTTCTCGAAGCAGACCTTCACACTTCCGTCTTTACTCGTAAATTGTCCTTCACCCGTGTATACGTAATTCTGCTCTGGGATAAGTCCTCCCTGCATAGCCGGAAGTGCGATCTCGCCATTCTTAACCTCTATATCAATTGTTGTACCTACCGTACCATAGAGGCCTGAATACGCCGTCAATTCCGAAGGCATCGTTGTTTTGACAGGTGATGAGAATGTTTGATCAGGATCTATTTCGTCGATGATGCCTTGATCTTTAAGAACCTCCAGCAGAACTTTAGTGGCAAACATCTGATTATAAATAGAAGACCCGCCCGAAGAAAGGACCGCCATTGAGATATCATGTTCCGGTATAGTGATTAATGAGGCATGATACATCATGGTGTCTCCACCTTTGGCAAGTGCGGTAATGCCATAATCGCTGAACGGTGCTAGTGCTACAGCATCCCATCCGAGACCATAGTTGAAGGTATTTCTCTCTTCGGACACCCATATTCCCCGACGATATTCATGATTTTGCATGGACTCTGCTGCTGATTTGGACAGAATATCCGGTTTGTTTCCTATCAACACTTCAGCGAACTTGCTTAATTCTTCTGCAGTCGAGTAGACTCCACCTGCACCGATGATATTGGCATTTTCGACAGGCAGTTTCGTTTCAAACGAAGGCCAATAGGTTTCGGATAATTGTTTTCTATCAAAAGAATCAAGCGGTGTCTTGGTTGCTTGCAGCTGTAACGGCTCACTAATGAACTTGGCAATAAATTCGCTGTAGCTCAATCCACTCACACGTTCAACCAATATCTCAAGCAATTGAAAGCCATCATTGCTATAGACGGAATAGGCTCCCGGGGTTGATTTCAATTTCTCTGACTTTAGTTTGAGTAGTAATTCATCATGATTGCGGGTATCGGTATCGTCAAATAACATACTGTTTCCATAATGCGTACCATAAAGCCCGGAGGAATGGTTCATGAGCATTCGTGGGGTTATTTGGGTATACCGGGCATCTGCCATTTCAAAATCTTTAATATAGGAAGTGAGGGGCTGATCCAGATCCACTTTACCGGAATCCACCAGCATCATGGTGGCAGCCGTGACAACCATTTTGCTAACGGAGCCTATTCCAAACATGGTATCCTTGTCGACTGGTGTCTTGGATGCTTTGTCCTGAAATCCAACACTGTCGGACAAAATGATCTTCCCTTCATCCATGATCGCATATTGTAAACCTGTGACACCATAATTCTGCACCATCTCTGTGGCGAGTCGCCCAGCCTGATCTTCAATCGCTCCCATCTTGTTCGTCTCTGCACTGACATCTGTCATCGGAATGACTACAAGTACAGCCGTACATAGCATACTGATTAGTTTCTTCATGATAATAACTTCCTCCCTTATGATACTGCTCATATAATTACATTCATCATATCGGGGAAGAAGCATATAGAACGATAACGAACCCTGAATGGAAAAAAACAATCCCCGAACGGTATGTTCAGAGACTGTTCATGTCAAAAGGAAGAACGACCATGTTATTAAATGTCCGATGATGATTCTCGATACTCATATGTCCGCCATACTTGTCGCACATTCTCGATATATTGGTTAAGCCGATCCCATGGAACTCGGGATTGGGCTTCTCACTCTTGAGGTGAGTCAATTTTTGCTCCACATGATTTAGAATCTGGATTACGAGTGCAGACGCCGTGGAGTGAATTGCAACCAGGATATACCTGTCTTCGGCATGTCTAACTTTCTTGGAAGCTTCGATGGCATTATCCAACATATTGCCGAGCACAACGCACAGATCATAACGATCGATATGGAGATGTTGTGAATGGAGTTGAATACGGGTGTCGACTTTGATCCCATTTGCCTTCCCCACGGCGATGGTATTCGTAACAAGGGCATCGATAACAAGATTGCCGGAGTTCACCCGCTGGTACGCTCCTTCAATCTTATTCAATGTGAGTTTAATATGCTCACCTGCGGCATCAAGCTTGTTTTGCTTGATACACTCTTCAATGTACAGGAACTGCTGATTGGTATCATGGATGATGCTTTTCACGTTTTTGAAACTGTGCACTGTCTTTTCATAGTTGGCATCCTGATAGTCCATCTGACGCTGTAGTTGAACATTTTCATGTGCGAGCTGAACCTTTTCCACCATATTATCGAATACATAAACAATGAACACATTGAGAAAAAGAGAGCCCAGCACGGAAACGACGTAATATATGTTTTTTTCACTATAAGTCGAGGCCACATTGATCTGATAGATCGTAATGGTAGGTACGATCAGAAACAAGAAATAATAACGATAATGCACAGCGAAACTTCTCCGTTTGGCAATCAAACGCACAATCTGGATAACAATGAACATGATACTGCAACCAAGCAACATCACTTTGGAGAACACCCAGTGATAATCCACGTTGAAATGATCCCATATGCTGTAATCCGTGGAATCGATCGCACTCATAATATATACGGCAATGTAATTTACCGTTGTGAGCAGTACTGCATAGAGGATGGTAAAAGCAAGTTTTATGATGAATTCCACCTCATAGGATTGTGCCAGGCTGAAGATGAATAACAATGCAAAAACGGACGAAACGACAGGTGAAAATGAAGATACCAAATAGAAATACCCTAGTACGATAAATACAATGAAATAGATTGCTCTATATGGCTTTCGTCTGGACTTGCCCAGCACGGAATTGAAATAAAAATTCACCTGGAATGCCATAAGTAAAGGAACGACGAGCACAGACAAGTATACATACATATCCATATCACTGAATCCTCATGATCATATATTTGGTATAAGCATCCTTGACTTCCTTGACTTTGGAGCGGCCTATAGGCAATTCCGTACCATTTAACATGATGACTTGAGTACCCGCAAACTTCTGAACATGCATCAGGTTGATAATAATCGAGCGATGAATTTGCAAGAAACCATGATCTTTCAAAGCGGTAGCGTAACCGGATAAGATGCCTTTGCTCTCATGCGAATTTTCCTGAGTCACCAATTTTAATTTGTTCTTGATCGTCAAACTCTTCATGACCTCAATCCAGAGAATATCATCGTATTTCAATAGAAGCTCTTCATAATCTGATTTAATCAGTACATACTTTTTGTCCAGCGCTATAAAATATTGGCACAGCTTAATCATTTTCTCCTCGAAGATATCCGGCAGGATTGGTTTGATCAGATATTGAAAAGTAACCACATCAAAACTCTCCACCATATACTCGGGGTAGCTGGTCAGAAACATGATTTGCACATCCAGATACTTCATATTCCTGATTTCTTTGGCTGTCTGGATTCCGTTCATTCCGCTCATCTCCACATCCATGATGAGGATATGAAACGTGTCTCCAACGTTTTTATAATGTGAGACGAGCTGCTCACCGGATGCAAATAATGTAATTTGAAAATCAATATTCGTTTTTAGGGATAAGGAGATAAGCATCGTTTTTACAAGTTCTCTTTGGTTCTCCTCGTCATCACAGATTGCAACATTGAACATGTTTGAACATCCGCCTTTCATCGACATCGATGCTGAATTTCACTCTCAAATATACTATTTTATCACAGGTTTAAGAGCGAGATTCGGATGAAACGCATGATTCAGACCCTAAAGCGCAACAAAGCCGATCAATTTTATCCATTGATCGGCTTTTCTTGATATCTATTCCTACTTCATTCAGGCTCAATGCTTAAATACAGCGTTGTGCAAAATCATAACACTACTTTAAAACTACTGTTCTATTTACGCTTACCAACCGCGGTTGGACATGCGCTCTTCTGGAGCCAATTTAGAAATTTCAATGCCTTTCATAGGGGCACCCAAGTTTTTGGATACTTCAGCAATCAGTTTGTAATCCGTGTAATGTGTTGTAGCTTCAACGATTGCACGAGCGAATTTCTCAGGGTTATCTGATTTGAAGATACCTGATCCTACAAACACACCGTCTGCTCCCAGATGCATCATTAGTGCTGCGTCTGCCGGAGTGGCTACACCGCCTGCTGCAAAGTTAACGACTGGAAGTTTTCCATTTTCATGAACATCGCGCAGTAATTCATAAGCTACGCCCAGATTTTTTGCTTCAGCGTACAACTCATCCTTGGACATGTTTTTCACTTTGCGGATCTGGCTGTTAATCAGACGCATATGACGAACTGCCTCAACGATGTTACCCGTTCCAGGCTCGCCTTTTGTACGAATCATCGATGCACCTTCACCAATACGGCGAAGAGCTTCTCCCAGATCTTTGGCTCCACATACAAAAGGTACAGTGAATTCATGTTTATCGATATGGAATACTTCGTCTGCAGGCGTAAGAACTTCACTTTCATCGAGATAGTCCACACCTAGGGATTCAAGTACTTTGGCTTCTATGTAATGACCGATACGAGCCTTGGCCATAACCGGAATAGACACAACCTTCATAACCTCTTCCACGATGGTTGGGTCTGCCATGCGAGCTACACCACCGGCTGCGCGAATATCGGAGGGTACCCGTTCAAGAGCCATAACAGCTGTTGCCCCTGCTGCTTCAGCAATTTTAGCTTGTTCTGCATTCATAACGTCCATGATGACGCCGCCCTTTTGCATCTCAGCCATTCCTCTTTTTACACGATCTGTACCTGTTTGCATGATTGTATTCCTCCTAATTAAATTTATTGTTTCACTTCAACCTATGATTTAGTATAGAATGAGAATGGACAACTAAAAAGATCCAATAATTTCGGTTTTTATTGTACCACTTCTAAATTAACCTCTGGAGGGCATATGCAATTTCATGTAGCTTACAGTTCATATTTGAACCGAAAATATACCAAGATGAAGGCTCTCTATCATGCAATTCGTGATGCTATTCATGATGGTAATCTGGTGCATGGCGAGAAGTTACCATCTACGAGAGAGTTAGCTGCGACGTATCACATTTCCCGAGGAACAGTGAATCAGGTATACGATACGTTGACTGCTCAAGGTTACATTCATTCAGAGCATGGAAGAGGAACCTTTGTTGCTTATCAGTTGGATTTAAGCAATGATGCGTCCACCGTGAAAGCTTGCGCTCATCACTTATCAGCCTGGGGGAATCGTATTCAGCAGTTTGAACAGCATACAATTCAAAGGAATTCACAAACCAATGCACAAACAAGTAATTCCAGAATAGAAAGCGACGAAGTTATTGATTTTAGCAAATACCAGCCTGATTTCTCCAAATTCCCTTACGATGAATGGAACAATCGATTGTATGCTGAGATACGAAATCGAGAGCATCACATAGAAACAACCTCTGCTCTTGTTAGTTCAACAGGAGAGCCGAAATTGCGAGAAGCCATTGCTGCCTACCTTCGGCGGATGCGGGGGATTCAAGTCGATGCGGATCATATTGCAGTGACTGCAGGCTCTATGCAAGCTATAGCTCTACTCACTCAATTACTTGCAGATCCCGGAGATCATGTAGTGACGGAGAGTCCTTGTTATATCGGGATTTCTCAAGCCATTTTGGCTGCAGGTGCAACGTTGATTGAAGCCAATCTCGATGGTCAAGGCGTTGTTCCCCAAAACTGGGAAGCACGTATGTTGTTTGTCACGCCGTCCCGACAATTCCCTACTGGCGAAATGCTCAGCCTTGAACGCAGACAAACATTGCTGGACTGGGCACATCGTCATGATGCCATGATTGTCGAGGATGATTATGATAGTGAATTCCGATACCGCGGAATGCATGTTGAACCGCTGAAAACATTGGATAAAGCGGGGCGCGTAATCTACCTGGGTAGCTTCACGAAAACCTTGCCTTTGGAAGTACGGCTTGGTTATGTGGTTCTCCCCCCTACTTTGGCAGACACCTTTAGAAAGGCACAGGCATTATACGAGCCAAGACCCGTCAATCTGATCGAGCAGCGGGCGTTAGCCGCATTTATGACAAGCGGCCAATATGAGCGTCATCTGCGCAGGATGAATCGTTTATACAGTCGCAAATTTCATCTGTTACTCAAACTTTTGAACCAGCAACTCTCAACATGGTTTGATTGGGTGGAAAATGAAGCCGGTCTGCATGTGTTTGGCTGGTGGCGAGGTGATGCGTCCACTTATGAAGTCTTTCGTTCGTCGGCTAGATCAGAAGGGGTTGTATACGCAGAAGTCAGCAGTTCAACGTCTGACGGTACGAAGTATGGTATCTATTTATCATTTGCACATTTGTCAGATGTTCAATTACAGGAAGGCGTATCCAAATTAAAAAATGCCGTCACAGCTCCATTGTGAGGTACTCTCTCTCGTCTCTATCTCGAATTTCAAAACGGAACAACAAAAATCCCCTCTTTTGTACAGGAAGATTCCACAATCATGGAATCTCTATTGACCTGTTCACCCTGAGGGGATTTATTGGCTAATGCGAGGGCTATGGTTGATGCATCGCACTTTTTATTTAATTATTTATTGAACGTAACTTTCTCCGAACCACCTTCAAGAATGATTGACGTGTCTCTCGGTTTTGTTTCCGCGATTTTGCGGCCACCTCTATACGAGTACAGTACACCAGCCTGTTTGCGAACAGCCTCGTATTCATTCTCTGCTTCAAGAACGATGAAGTTGGCAGGTTTTCCTACTTCAATGCCGTATACATCCTCGATATGCAACGTTCTTGCGCTGTTTTTCGTAATGAGATCGACCGAATTTACGATTTGATCATAACCCAGTAACTGCGAAGCATGAATACCCATATGCAGTACTTGGAGCATGTTGCCCGTTCCTAGCGGATACCATGGATCGAAAATGTCATCATGACCGAAGCACACGTTAAGACCAGCTTCCTGCAGTTCTTTGACGCGAGTCAGACCTCTTCTTTTTGGATACGTGTCGAAGCGCCCTTGCAGGTGAATGTTGACCAACGGATTGGAGACGAAATTGAGGTCAGCCATCTTCAGCAATCTGAACAATTTGTACGTATATGCGTCATTATAAGACCCCATCGCTGTCGTGTGGCTTGCTGTTGTACGAGAGCCCAGTCCGCGTTCGTAGGCTTCCTTGGCAACGACTTCCACGAAGCGGGATTGCTCATCATCGATCTCGTCGCAATGGATGTCGATCAAACGGTCGTATTTTTCAGCAAGGTCAAAAGCAACCTTCATCGAATCGACGCCGTATTCTCTCGTGAATTCGAAGTGCGGAATGCCGCCGACCACGTCAACGCCCATTTTCAGTGACTCTTCCAGCAGTTCTGCACCGTTTGGATAGGAATGAATACCTTCCTGTGGGAAAGCCACAAGCTGAATGTCGATGTATGGTGCCATCTCTTCTTTTACTTCAAGCATCGCTTTGACTGCAGTCAAGGTTGGGTCTGTAACGTCCACATGTGTCCGCACATGTTGGATTCCTTGCGCCATTTGCCATTTCAGTGCTGTTTTGGAGCGAGTTTTAACATCTTCATGTGTCAAGAATGCTTTACGTTCCGACCAACGCTGGATGCCTTCAAACAGCGTCCCACTCAAATTCCACTCCGGCTCGCCAGCCGTTAACGTTGTATCCAGATGGATGTGAGGCTCAATGAACGGTGGCAATACAAGTGAACCGTTGACGTCAAGTACTTCCTCATTTGCAGTGGCTTGTAGCTCCTGTGTAATTTGTTCGAACTTCCCGTCTTTTACAACGATATTCCATAGACCTTCTTTACCCCGCAATTTTGCGTTCTGTATAATCATTTATTTTCCCCTTTTCTTTAATGGATTCTTTGTTAGGAACGATCAGCATCAATACGATGTAGGCCACTGCCGTACCGATCAGTGCATTCAGTGGTGTTACGCCTGGAGCCAACTGAGCAAACGCAACGCCGATGGCCCAAGCCACCATTGCTACCCAGTTTACAGTTTTGAAACTCATCTCAGCAAACGGTTTATAGTTTCTGCGCTTCACGAAGAAGTAGTCTGCGATGATGATGGCCCCAATGGACGGTACTGCCGCGCCCAGCACATTCAGAAAGCTGACGAAATTGTTGTACATCCACATGGCAAATACTGTACCCACAATGCCGTTTACGATGACGAAGAACTTTTTCGAAATTTTAGTAATGTTGGCAAAACCCAATCCGGAGGCGTACAAGGCGTTATCGTTGGTTGTCCAGATATTGAGTCCAAGAACGATAATCGCAGGAATGAGCAGGCCTTGTAGGAACATGACCTCCGAGATATCAGCCAGGTTATATGCCATTGCACCAACTGCCCCGAACAGGAACATAAGCGAGTTCCCAAGGAAGAAGGCAATAACCGTTGCGGTAACCGCCTGCTTGGACGTCCGGGAAAACCGAGCAAAATCGGGCGTCAACGTTCCGCCACTAATGAATGAACCGATACAAATGGTCAATGCTGCTGCCGCGGTGAGTGTCTCTGTCGGCGTGTAATCGAGCAATCCTTGCAGACCTCCCAGCGAGCCTGCACCTTCGAACATGGAGTAACCGCCGAGAATGGCAATTGCCGGTACCGCGATATAACCCAAGATGACGAGCGATTTCATACCGAAGATGGCTGATGCCGTCATAGCAAGACCAAACAGGATAATCAGCAAGTACACGTTCCAATCCATTGCTTTGGCAACCGGAATCGCGAACATGGCCACGCCTACCCCGAACCATCCGACCTGTGTGAAGCCGAGCAGGAACGATGGCAGGTACGATCCTTTCGCACCAAACGCATATTTAGCAAGTAAATGTGTGGAAAGGCCTGTCTTGGCAGCGATATGCGCCAGTGCTCCTGTATAGATACCGAGCACCAGATTGCCCGCAAGTACGATGCCAATGAATTCCATGAACGTCAAACTGACTCCAAGCGTACCCCCTGCCAACATACTCGCCGAGAAGAAGGTGAAACCCAACATTACGGATAACGTCTTCCAAAAATGATTTCTCTGCGTTTTTGGCACCTCTTGCCATGAAAACTCTTGATCTTGTTTGCTCATCAGAATACCTCCAGCTTAAAGTGTATCTGATACCAAAAAAAGCAGAAAAAAGAGGCTACTCGTCAAGTTACACACTGACAAGTAGCCTCTTTTTACATCATAATCCGCGCGAAGACGCAGAGCATCCCTGAGGAGATATGCCCTGATTCACGCGTGATTATAAAATCCGCTGCCCTTGCCAGCCTCTCTGGACTGAATTAAAGGTACCAGTATTCAATTACATTTATTATTTTAGAAAACGCCGCAGATGTCAATGTCATTATTATCCAAATGTTATGAATCCCTTCTACAGTAAGCTTTTTTATACTTCTTTATCTTTTAAATGAACTAGGATTTATTAATAAAATCAAAGACCACGTAGTTTCCTTCAGAAGGGTTAACGTGGTCTTTTATCATTATCTATACCTTAGCTATACTGCAGTCTGTCCTTGTACCAGACGTCGGGAATCATATCACGTTCCAGTTCCAACAATTCATGAATGATCTTGTCCGCGTCACTGATGGAACTCACGAGTGGATCAGTGAGCATCGCCCTTCTCAGCTTCTCGTAGCTCTGCTCCAGAACAGCTTCGACCGTCAGCTCATGTGTATCCAGTACAAGTTCTTGCATTCCTCTTACTCCACGCGGCATCTCGCCTACATGAACTGGCTTAACTCCGTCCATTCCCACATCGCACAGCACTTCCAGGAACGAATCGGCATTCATATTGGTTACCGCGCCTTGATTAAGCGTATTGATGAAAAACTTCTTCCCCAAATTCCCTACCATGTTCTCAATGATATCAGTCGCATGGTCTGGCCCAAAGGTGCTCATGTAATCGGCAATCGGGATGTTCCCCGCAAGAAAGTCATCCACCTGACGCCACATTTCGTCGTGACGCTGATACCTGTCCTCTGTCTCCCAGATGGATAATGGCGGAATTGCGTCTGTAGTCTTACCCAGACCTTGCCAATACCGAACGTATTCCTTCGTATGAGCCGTGCAAGTGGGGATGATTCCAAAAATATCATACAGTTCGTAGGTAATCGCATCGTTAAAAATAGCTTTTGCTCCGCGATCACCGCCGTTGTTCTCATCACCTGCCATTTTGCGCATGGCTTCCGCGATTAGGGGCATCACATTTTCCCCTTCGAATTCCGCTTTAAGCAGCCAAGTGAAATGATTGACGCCAGCGATGCGGAAATCGAATTTCTGGTCGATCTCATTGGTGAACTCGTCTGTCTTTTCGATGATTCCAGCTCTTACAGCGTAATAGGCTTTCTTATGCGGCATATGATGACTATCGCACAGGGCAAACGATTTTAACTTCGGCGCATAGCGATGTAATGCGATGCCATGAACGGTAGACGGGTTAATATAATTAATTACCCAGGCATCAGGACATAGCTCTTCAATGTCTCTGGCGCATTCCATAATAACCGGAAGCTCTCTCATTGCCCTAAAAATTCCGCCGGGGCCAATCGTATCGCCGGAACACATACGAATGCCATACTTTAGAGAGACTTGGCAGTCAATTCCCCGATATTTGACTGATTGCTCTGCAAAGCTAAGCACAACGAAGTCAGCTCCCGGAAGCACTTGTCTTCTGTCCACCGAGCCCTCAATCTTTAAGGATACATTGTTTTCCCGGGCGACCCTCTCTGCAAGTGTTACCATTTTCGAGAGCCGCTCCTCGTCCGTATCCACTAAAGCTAAAGTTCCCTGGTTCAAGTATGGTGAGTGAACCATCTGCCAGATGGACTGACGACCGAAAAACAGGCTGCCCGCCCCAATAACAACTACCTTTGGATGCTGTGTGTTTGTAGCATTCATCAATAACCCTCCTCGTAACGATATAAGTTCATTATAGGTGAGTGGGCTGGAATCGGAATGTGTGATAGTTTTCAAAACATGTCATATGGTACGATAGATAACAAGAGATAAAGCCTTGGTTATATTAGTGATAAATCGAAGGATGTCATAAAGTGGAGAGAGATGAGTTGAATTAGATGCATGCAGGGACTGTAAATATGAGTATAATCGATGAACTTTCGGAGTACATCACACTTCGCATGAGCTCTTATTTGGAACAAACTCACGATAGCAATTGGATGGAGCACAAGTCTCATTCCGATTATGATCTGTGGTTCATTACAGCAGGCTCCGTCCAGATCACCATCGATGGAATCGCGCATACAGCGGACCAGGGTGACGTGGTGTTTTTTTATCCGGATATGCCCTATATTGCTTCTACGACCGGAGAACTGTGCCGATTCATATACATGCACTTTGATTTCAGCATTGCCGAGCAAAAGCGAATTCTAGGCGAGTTTCAACTGCCGGGCATCGTACCTGGCAACCTTGTTCGGGAGGAATCAACACTGTTCACCTCGTCCTATCGAAGGTTCAAGCAGGACAGTGGCGCTTCCGGAAGTCCACTTTATTTGAAGGCTTCTCTGCTTCTCGTCATTGCAAAAATTTTGGAGCTTCACGGGCAAGGTCTGTATTACGGTGAATTTCTAAAAGACCAAAAACCGACGAAAACGGAAGGAAGTCTGGAGGTTCTGCAGAACGTATTTCCATACGTGGATGCGAATCTGCACCGTGTCATCCGAGTTAACGAACTTGCAGCCATCGCCGGTGTCTCTGAGAAATATTTCATTTCTTTGTTCAAGAAAATTCTGGGCATTACACCAGGACAGTACATCAATCAAATCAAGATGAACCGGGCACGGGACTATCTGTATGAGAAAAAATATACTGTCCAGCAAATTGCCGGATTTCTGGGCTATCCCGATCCCTTCACCTTCTCCAAAGCATTTAAAAAATTTTACAACGTGCCTCCTTCCAAATTTGAATAGAGTGCCAGTGACTAAACGAAGAGGCAACCGGTCTATGCCGGCTGCCTCTTCGTTTAGTCACTGGTTATTCATGCTTCAGGTGTATGTCACTTCAGCGGTCCTCATAACGTAAAGGGTGCTTCACTCGAATACATGTCATGGAAAAATCCCCTGTACGGTATATCCTCTTCCAGACATTTAATGAGATACAACACTTCTTCGTTATCCTCCGGTTCTTCGCCCGTATGCTGCATTTCCTCCAATTGACCTAGGATATTCTCCAAAAGGGTAACTTGAATAAATAAAGACAGCTTCTCCAACATCGAATCTTCGATCTTGGTTTCGGAAGTATAACCAGCGAGGGCGGTTTCAAAATAATCATGCATGAACGCTTTGCGTTTACCAGCGTCAGGTTCGAATTGTATCCAGCCCACACCGTGTGTCCATAGATCTGCTAGATCATACATATACCAACCGAAGCATGAATTATCGAAATCATACACCGTGATCTGACCCGTATCAAAATCGATCGAGTAATTCCCATCGTTATAATCGAAATGGATCATTCCGAATGTTTCCTGGTTTGTATCCAAACCTTTTAAAGTATTCAGCAGTTCGAACATCTTCTCCTTAAGCAGCGAGAATGATTCAGGTATCAAGTTGTTGATATATTCACCTTTGTAATTATCAAAAAAATGATGCCGGCGATGGACGGGTACATAGCTTTTGGATAGCTGATGCATTTTGCCCAGAACTTTGCCGCTATTATAATAGTATTCGGTAAGTGGAACACCTTCTCGGTACTGATAATTATTTTCTACCAGCAACTTTCCCTTGGCCTTGTTAAACAGGCTGACAAAAAACGTATGATGATCATAAGTGATCTCTTCCAACAGATTGCCCTTCTTGGAACTCACCACATTCGAAACGCTGGCTCCATGATCAAACAGATACTGGACATATTCCAGTTCGGCAATGTAATCTTCCCGCTTTCTGTCAGGCAAAAAAGACACTCGGAGAATTAGCGATTCATACCCCTCTTGCTCACAGGTGTAAACGACATTCCGCCCACCCTCATGAGGTGGAATAAGCTGAATGTTGTAACCCTCCAGATGAAACAGCTCGGATACCAATGCCAGTACGTGCGTATTGCTGATGTTAACAGCTTCGTTAAAGTTAATAATAATCTCCTCCAGTAAACATTGTCGGGACGATCTCCCGCACTGCAATGTCCACAAAAGGAATCCCCATGCCGCAAATATCCTTCTGTGAACCTAAAGCACAATCACCTTGTTAGTCATTGAAATTCGCTCCTTTTTGTTCAGATGTATATATCTTATCCTACAATTCCAGATTATTCTATTGTTTTTGTTAATACTGCTGCCATGTAATAATATCGAATCAAAATATCTGGGTCGTCGTCATTGGACCATGAGTAAAAAAAGATTTGGTGAAAAGTAAAAAAAGTGCACAACCCACTTTTATCATTTCTCCGCTTTAACCCAAAAGTAAAAAAACATGTGGATTCTCGTCAATAACCTTTATATCCCGTTCTCCCTTTCTCGTTTAGACTATTTTCAAGAAAACGTATTCAAATATGACACTTAAGGGGGAAAGGAAATGAACAAGAAAACCAAGACTTTAATGTTGTCTTTATGCCTGTCGACCTTATTGGTCGCCGCCTGTACAAATGGAAGCAGCACCGAGAAAAGTACATCCAATACCGATTCGGATGCCAACGAGGGCGGAATAACAACCATCCACACCGTAACGTCAGAATATACTTCTGCCAAATATCCAAAGGGCGAAGATATCACAAACAATGTGTGGATTAAGCGATACAAAGAGCAGTTTAATATCGATGTCAAAACAGACTGGGTCAGCGATGAGTATGATACCAAATTGAATTTGGCTATAGCATCGAATGATCTCCCCGACGTGTTTAGGGTTAATCCATCACAATTAAGGCAGCTAGTCGAAGCAGATATGGTAATGGACCTTACCGATGTCTTTGAACAACACGCTTCAGAACGTCTCAAAGGCTATATGGAAACGGATGCGGATAGCTATGAGTCTGGTAAAAAGGACGGCAAACTGTACGGGATACCGCAGATGCACTGGGGATTAATTGAACAACCCGATTTCATCTGGATTCGGAACGATTGGAAAGAAGAACTGGGTCTCCAAGATCCGAAATCGGTGGAAGACATCAAGAACATTGCACTGAAATTTATGGAAAAGCACGGCGGATATGGCATAGCAGTAGATCAATCACTCGATTACCTCAACCTGCTCGCCATTGCATGGAATGCGCATCCGGATATGTGGATGGAGGATAACAGTGGGAAATTAGTGTATGGCTCAGTCCAGCCTGAGATGAAGAATGCACTGGCTGAGTGGTCGGAATGGTACAAGCAAGGTATCATTGATCCGGAATTTGCAATCAAAGACTTTAATGCGATGAACGCGGATATCGTAGCCGGCAAAGTGGGCGTACAGCCTTATTACCAGTGGTGGGGTTATAATCCTGGCGTTGATACAGTAGCCAATCTGGGTAAAGACGCGATCTTTTATCCGTATATCATCCCTACCATTGATGGTAAGGAAGCGAAACAATCCATCTTCTTCGCCAACAACAATTATATTGTCATGAAAAAGGGATTTAAGAGCCCTCAAGAAGTGATTAAGATTTTGAATGACTATGCTTATATCGTTGATGAAGGCAATGGTAAGGAATCCAAAGAAACACTATCCGCTTTGCTCGACAATGATATTGCCCATGTGGTCGGGGCGTTCCGTGTACTTAATCCGAATTCAGATTACGAGCAGTTCGAGGCTGTATCAGCAGCCCTTCAATCCGAGGATACCAGTGGGCTCACAACTTCGGGAATGTGGCAGAAATATAACAACAGCGTTGAGTTTATGAAGAATGCAACACCGGGAGCAGTTGGTGATTATCTGCAACAGGGTGCTCCAAAGAATGCGTATGGTCTGGCTAAGAAAGTACTCGATAGCGAGAACTACACAAAGACAGCGCTATGGGGTGTTTCACCGGAGGTGCTATCAAGTTACGGTACAACGCTGGATGATATTCTGACAGAAGGCTTCACCAAGATCATCATGGGTAGTGAACGTATCGATTATTTCGATGTTGTCGTCCAGAATTGGCGAGCGGCCGGAGGCGATGAAGCAACCCAGGCAGTTAATGATGCCTACGGAAAATAATAATGCGGTTGCCAAGAACGGAGGAATATGAATGCTGAGAAAATGGAAGCAGCAGAGTCCCTACCATCTCATGTTGATCCCAAGCCTAGTCTTGGTCTTCATCTTTAGCTACATCCCTTTTTATGGGCTTATTATTGCATTTCAAAAATACAATCCGGGTCTCGGCTTTAACTCTCCATGGGTTGGATGGGACAATTTTTCCCATGTATTTAGTCAGCCAAACTTCGTAAGAACCATCTGGAATACACTGTATATGTCCGTCTTTAAGATTATCGGGGGCATTATCGTGCCTGTTATTTTCGCATTACTGCTTAACGAAGTGCTGAACAGTGGTGTCAAACGTACATTTCAAACCCTGGTTTATATTCCGAACTTTCTGTCTTGGGTCATTATGGCTGGCATCATGCTGGATATACTTAGCTCCGATGGCATCATCAACACATTTCTAGGCGTATTCGGGATTGCACCTATCTCTTTTCTGGGCACACCGTCCATATTCCCATGGACGATGATCGTGAGTGATATCTGGAAAGGCTTCGGATTCGGCACGGTTGTATATCTAGCAGCCCTGACCAGTATTGACCCTGGTCTATATGAGGCTGCGGTAATTGATGGAGCCAAACGATGGAAGCAGACCATCTACATCACTTTGCCCCTCCTCATGCCAACGATTGTCTTAATGACTGTGTTGTCACTTGGTAACGTCCTCAATGCCGGATTCGATCAAATCTATAACCTGTATTCCCCTGTCGTGTATCAGACGGGAGATATTATTGATACCTATGTATACCGTCTGGGAATTCAGCAGGCACAGTATTCGATTGGTACGGCTGTCGGATTATTTAAATCCATCATTTCCAGTGTTCTCGTTGCCGTATCGTATTTCCTGGCTTACAGGGTAGCCGGCTATCGTATCTTCTAAGGAGGAACGTTCATTATGATCTATGATAAAAGTATGAGCAGGCGTTTGTTCCATATCCTAAACTACATGATATTGCTTCTAATCTCCCTACTCTGCATTCTCCCATTTATCAACCTGTTGGCTGTATCATTCAGTAGCAGTTCCGCTGTATCCGCGGGCAGTGTTACGTTCTGGCCAGTTGAATTCACAACTAAGGCTTATGAATTTGCATTATCTGGAGGGTCATTTTTCTCCTCTCTCTGGGTGGCGATCCAACGAACCGTTCTCGGTACGTTTGTAAATCTGGTTCTGATCGTGCTCACCGCCTATCCACTATCCAAATCCAAACAAAAATTGATGGGCCGTAATATCTATATGGGATTTTTCATTGTGACCATGTTATTTAGCGGAGGATTAATTCCTACCTATCTGGTGGTCGTCAAAATGGGCTTGATTGATTCGATTTGGTCTCTGATCCTGCCCGGAGCTTTGCCCGTATTTAGTATGATTATTCTTATGAATTTCATTAGAGGTTTGCCGGAGGAGATAGAAGAATCAGCGATCATCGACGGTGCAGGGCCTGTGCAGGTATTGCTTCGTATTCTACTGCCGCTCCTCAAGCCCGCTCTCGCTACGGTCGGTTTGTTCAGTATCGTCGGCCATTGGAATTCATGGTTCGATGGCATTATCTATATGAACAATCCAGCCAATTATCCATTACAAAGCTACCTACAGACCCTGCTGCAGAGCTTTGAGCAAATCATGCTGAAATCCGGCTCCGATTACACTCAACTGTTATCGATGATGAACGCCAGAACTGGACGCGCTGCTCAAATGTTCTTGGGTGCCATTCCGATTTTGCTCGTTTATCCGTTCTTGCAGAAATACTTTACCAAGGGTTTGGTACTCGGTAGTGTCAAAGGATAACCAAAAGAGCTTGCAGTTAATCCTGCAAGCTCTTTGCGTGTGTTTAACCTACGAAATATACTTGGAATCGTTCTAACATTGTAAACGTTTGCATGATAATTTCTATGACTACAGTGTTTCTTTGATGGCAGGTAGCAGAATGGTAAAAGTCGTACCTTCTCCAATCTGACTAGCCACCTGTATTCCATAAGGCTTGCCAAAATGAAGTTGAATACGCCGCTGCACATTATGCAGGCCGATGCCTGTTCCTTTGTCTGCTTCGAGCTTATCTTCCATAAAGTTCTGGATCGTATGTTGATCCATACCAATGCCATTATCGCAGACTTCAATCACAATATCTCTGCCCCGTGATTGAATCCGAATGGTAATGACTCCGTCTTCTTCAAGTTCGGCCAGACCGTGAAAGATTGCATTCTCCACAATGGGCTGCAGAATCATTTTGGGCATACGATAATCGAGCAGTCTATCCTCAATCTCATATTTCATTTGAATACAGTCGTAGTACCTGACATTCTGGATCGTCACGTAATTCGCTATATTATCTATTTCTTCACGAATCGTTACG
Organism: Paenibacillus sp. MDV22-iso6; assembly: GCF_058408365.1. NCBI lineage: Bacteria > Bacillati > Bacillota > Bacilli > Caryophanales > Paenibacillaceae > Paenibacillus > Paenibacillus sp. MDV22-iso6. The sequence continues at coordinate 1,423,827 of NZ_JBZVDZ010000001.1, forward strand.
AGGGTTCCATCGGATCTAGTTGCATAACGAAGCATCGAGATTAATGCATCGGTCATTTCCACGATTTTGTCAGCCTGCTGCATGGAGGCGATCCATTTCACTGAACCCAGAGTATTATACAGAAAATGAGGCTTGATCTGGTCGTGAAGCGCACGCATCTCGGCCTTTGCCTTCTCTATTTCTTCCTGTTGCATCCGCTCAACCATACGCTTCAATTCATGTGACATCTTGTTAAATCGAACTGATAAGTGCCCAATCTCATCGCGAGAACGAATATGTTCAACTTGTTCAAACTGCCCCTTCTCGACCAACGAGATATTGCGCAGCAGCTTCTTGATGGGGGTGGTGATGACATGAGATAGAAAAATCGAAATAATGGCAGCAAAAAGAACCAGGACAATGGACAGTGTAACCAGATTATGCCCTAATATTTTGCCGTCGGCAGTCAGCTCATCCAAAGGCATGTATAAGTAAGTAGTCCATTTCTGCTGACTAAGTGGACTGGTCACCACAACATTTAATGATTCGGGAGGACGAACGTTGTCCCGGAACAATGTACCAATTAAGCGGTCATCTACGTTATAAACAATTTTGTCATTCTCATCGACAATCATGAACCTGGAACGTAGCCCTTCCTGCAAGTTACGATTAACGATTTCGATGAACTTTATATCAATGCTGACGACAATCACGCCAAGCAGTTCCCCGCTAGCCACATCATGAATTTTACGAGCGTGTGAAACTGCCAGAATTTTATTCTCCAATTGCTCATCGATTCGGGTTGTCAACGTGATGGTTCGATCATTATCATGCATGAACTTTTTAAACCACAATTCGTTCGCCACTTTGAAGTCCGGGTCAATAGGCTGGTTAGGACTGACGAAGAGATCTTGTCCCCCGTTCAAATTATAGAGGTAGATGGAAAATACGCGATCCTTCATCATGATATAATTCATCAAAATATTGTATGCGGCAATCTCATTTTGTTCATCACCCTCTCGCAGGAAATCCTGGATCGGAAAGCTTCCTTCATGGGTTGCGGATAAATTATCGCTAAGTCCATTACTGGCAAGCAGTGTGATCTTCTCAATCTCCTTTAGGAACTCGTCAATGCGAATATTCGTCTGCTTGGCCAGATCGTTGAGCAGATTTGTATAATTCTGTGCCAGTAATCGCTCAGAAGAGTAATACGAACTAATCGTCATCACAAGTACTGGAAGAATGATGACAGTTATACATATCACCATGATTTTGTACTTGATTGGTAAGAGCCGGGCATGCTTCATATGCTGCACCTCTATTCACGGATTACATGAGTCCCTGCTGTCGATCTCGATATTCCTCAGGAGTGAATCCTACCGATTTTTTGAAAATCTTACTGAAGTACGTGTAATTATGGTAGCCCACCTTGTCAGCGATTTCATATACTCTCAGTTCCCTGCTCAATAGGTAAGCCTTGGCATGTTCAATCCGAACTCGTGTCAGGTATGCGATGAAGTTCTCTCCTTTTTCCTGCTTAAACAATCGGCTAAGATACGAAGGATTGACACTGATCTGGCTAGCAATACTATGCAACGAAATATCCTCAGCATAATACTTGTCCATTAACTCAATGGCGAGGTCTGTGTAGGAACGTTCCTGCATGATTTGGGAATCGGTTTTAAAGTAATACGCGATATGAGCCAGCATATCTTGGTGAATATCCTCCCAATACTCTCCTCTCAAAACGATTTCGTAAGGCGATCTCTCGGTAAATGAAAGCTTGCCTCTTTCAGTAACTCGTGAGAGATGGGAGTGTATGGTTTCCATCACCATGATATATTGCTTGCGAATACTGCTCTCATCTGCTCGTTGCACCTCCAGATCAGAGCGAATTTCTTCAAGGAATTCCTCCGCCTTTTTGTTATCTTTACTCACCCATAATTTGAGGAAATCTCGTTCTTGCTCCGGACTGAGCATTCCATTCACTTCTCTCCGAGCTGGAGCTTGAATCACGTCCGCGTAGTACAGTATCTGGTTGCTGCCTTTAAAGAAACTTTGCCTTAGGGCGAATTCCGCTTCTCGACATGCCTGTCTTATGCCATGGAAATCGGAAACGATTGTACTTACACCCGCTGAGAGTGACAGATTCATAAAATCTTTGATTGAAGACAGAAGCTTATTACATAGTTTGTTTAGATCAGCTTGTACAGACTCACTCCCAGGAAGAACATTGACAATAACCCAATATTCAGAGGAGCTTTCCACGAAAATCTCTTTCTCCCATTTGGATGGAATGATCTCTTCCATAATATTCAGAATAGAGAATCGAAGTAGTTTTTCCCCCTTCTCGACATATTTCCTCTTCGCTTCCTCGTAATAGTCCACAATAAACTGGATGACGACCAACTTGTCTGATCGTATACGGAAATGCATTTCTTCAGCTTTGGGAACCATATCCTTTTCATTTATGAATCCGCTTACAACATCTTGGAAAAAGCTATCCTTTAGATGTCTCAGGCTCTTGAAATAGTCGTGTGTCATAAATGGTACGTTGGTCTTAGTGTCACGTTCACTTTTTAATTTCTCTTCAATGGTGATAAGAAGATCAACTAGAGAGGTTTCTGTAATCTCACTTTTAATCAAGTAGTCTACAGCCCCAAGCTTCAGTGCCTCTTTTACATAATGGAATTCGTCAAAATTGCTCAGGATGACATATTTACAGGTTTTCAATAAACAAGATGCCTCTTGTATGAGCTCTAACCCATCCATGATCGGCATCTTGATATCGGTAATAATTAGATCAGGGGTCACTTCTAGCGCGAGTTCCAACGCTTCCTTCCCGTTCCCCGCTTCTCCCGCAACATAGAAATTGTAGTCTTCCCAGTTTAGCATGGAACGAATTCCAACCCGCATGAGCAGTTCATCCTCTACGATCATCAGTTTATACATGAGCATCCTCCAACATGAACCATTTTCACTATTTTACCATTAAACCGTTTATTGCAAAGATGTCTAGCCGCCCTATTAATTGTGATTTCTAATCAAATGGATGTCCCTTTCGTTCTTGTTCTCAACAGATGTATCCTATGATAAACTTGGATTGCTTAATGATGTAAATGAAAAAAGATAATTCAGAGGAGATGTCACTTGGGATTGAATGCAGAACAATTTGATTATATTTCAGAGACAGAACGGTTAGTAATAAGACCTTTAAAGAAAGACGACTATGAAAATTGGTTAAATGCATTTGAAAACCGTTTTCCCTCCCAACACCGCCACGATAAAGGGAAAATGGATATGACTGAATGTACACCGGATTGGTTTCATCATCTTGTAGATCGACATCAAGAGTTAGCGCGTACAGATGCCGTTTATGTATTTGGTGTATTTAGAAAGGAAGATGGTACACATCTGGGTATGATTGATATTGCGACTTTAGCAAGAGCGGATTTTCAATGGGCAAGCTTCGGATATACCATCCATAATCAGTATTGGAGAAAAGGCTACGGCAAAGAAGCCGTGAATGAAGCTCTTCTTATTGCATTTGAACAACTAAAATTCCACCGTATAGAAGCCCATATTAATATGGATAATATATCTTCTATGAAACTTGCGGAAAGTGTAGGCATGGAATTTGAATGTGTTCGCAAAGGTTTCATACACGAAAACGATGAGTGGACAGATCATTTGGTTTATTATAAGAATTTCAATTAATCAATTCCAACCGTTGATTAAGAAGAGCGAACAAAGCACTGGTGTGCCCTGTTCGCTCTTCTCCTTGTCTTCATATTACTGTCTTCGTCTTATTCGGCCCAATGTTTTTTCGTATCTGACCAATTGGCTGGTTGCTTACCTTCCACCGCTTCCTTATGAACACTTGACTGTTATCTCAGTATCTAAGATAATTACAGTTTGACTAAAAAATTCCTACAAGAGGATCTTTCATTTGGAAGGGGGGCGCTCGTTATTAACTGGTTAAATGATCTCTATAAGATAAATAAACGGGAATCAAAAAAGGAAATCGAACGATCTTTGGTTAACGCCATCTTCCGAATCTATGATCGGTTCCCTCGAATTGGTCTTAGAGAGCGAATCGGGCAGCAAGAAATGTCTCTCGATATAGCCGATGCTTATATCTACGGGCATAACGCCATGATTGAAGCTGGTGTTGGAATCGGTAAGTCTTTTGGCTACCTGATACCGAGCCTGCTCATCAATCAAATGTCCCAGAAACCGGTCATTATAGCTACATCCTCCATTCAGCTTTCGGAACAGATACATAAAGATTTAAGAGTCATTGGTAGCAGGTTGGGCTTCACAACAGTTCGCTCTGTCGTTGGGAAAGGTATGGGGCAGTATGCGTGCCGAAGTAGGGCCGCGGAATGGAGCAGGCCTGATAATCCGAACTCCTCACTGTCTACCCTTGCCCAGCGCATTTTAGATTTTGAAATTGATGAAAGAGCGGATATTAAAGCTGGAATTAGTGATGCCGAATGGTCCAACTTTTCCGTAAATGATTGCAAATTTGAACGTTGCCATCATAAAAATGCGTGCTTGTTTTACGATATGAGAGCTAAATTAAATGCAAAGGCTCATGAGATTGATTTTATTATTGTGAACCAGGACCTGCTCATACGGGATTTGATGAAGAAAAAAGAAGGAACCAAGAGTATCATCTCAGAACAGCCGGCTCTGATCGTCATTGATGAAGCGCATAATCTGGAAGCAAAAGTTCGAGATGCCAGAACGCTTGAGTTCACTTATCGGGGAATCAGCCGCATTCTGGATAATACTGTACAGCTTCTAACGAAGCAGTCCGGGGATAAAAGTCTCTTCTCACAATCCAAGCTTATAAAAAAATGTATTGAACGCATCTTCCAACAGATAAATGCGGATCTGCTCCACCATGCCAAGCAGGATAGCGACCGTATAAAAGTGTCGGAGATCAAAGGAATACCGTTATATCAAGTCTCAAACGATTTGAAAGATCTCAGTCTTCGCCTTTCCATTTTGACCTCCCGCCACGAACGGGAGATTGATGACGCTTTCGAAGCCATAAACGGGCTTATTACCCTCATCCATGTTTTGGCTGAAATAGAGGATAACTATCTCATATGGGCAAGCAGTCCCTTGGGAGTAGCCACGATCAGCATCTGTCCCAAAGATATAAGCCAATTTCTGAAGTATGCTTTATTTAATGGCAAAGCGCCTGTTATCCTAACGTCGGCAACGCTGTGCCAAGGCGGGGATACGCTGGAGGAACAATACTCTTATTTGACGCACTCCCTCGGTTATAAGGGGGATTTTATGGATCGAAAATCCTCCCCTTTTGATTACACCAACCATACCATGATGTACATCTCCAACAAAGTTCCATATTACCACCATGACCAGCGTGAAGACTATCTTGAAGCAGCCTACAACGAATTGGTTCAACTATGTAATTTAACACAAGGAAGAACAATCGTCCTTTTTTCAGCAAAGGAAGACATGAAGTTCATTCATAAGAAGCTGATTTCAAGGCCTGATGAATATAAAGGGTCAGTTCATGTTCAAAAAGAAGGATCTTCCCAGGACAGTGTCATCGCCGAATTCAGGAAAAGCAAAGGTGTGCTCCTGGGTACCGGTGTATTCTGGGAAGGCGTGAATATCGAGGGTTCTGACCTGTCACAGGTCATTATTTTCCGGCTGCCCTTCCCTGTTCCTTCGGATCCTATTTATGAATATAAGGCATCTGTAACGAAGAATTCGTTCATGGAGGTGTTTGTACCGGATATGCTTCTCCGGTTAAGGCAAGGAACGGGACGCTTGATTCGCAGTGAAACGGATCTTGGCATACTCAGCATACTCGACTCCCGTCTCAGCGCAGCGGCAAAAAAGAGTTATCGGGAACAGGTGCTGGATACGCTGCCATTCAAAGAAGTGACTGAGGATTTTTCGACTTTGGAGAAATTTGTTCAACAAAAAGGGATACGATGTACGGATTGAAAGTGGAACAGCCCAACCATAAAACTGTGCAAATCACATGAAATAGGCCCTTCCACCAATAAAGTAGAGGGGCCTATTCAATGCTTGAAGTAAGATATATGCTACAATATATTCCAGATCTAAGAATCCCAAAGGAGGCATTTACATGGTTGAAAGACCGACTACAGCGGAGTATGCAGCTTTTTATGAAGGGTACATCCAGCTTGTTCCTGAAGGGAACATCATCGAACAGTTAGAGCAGCAGGCCAACATCGTACAAACTTTGCTTTCTTCATTAACAGAGGAGCAAGCAAATTATCGTTACGCCGAAGGCAAATGGAGCGTGAAGGAGGTCATTGGCCACCTTTTGGATAACGAACGTATCATGAGCGGCCGACTGCTTCGCATCGCCAGAGGCGACAAAGCGAATCATCCCGGCTACGATCAGGACGTGCTTATGCAGAGCCATCCTTTCAATGCGTATACCGCAGCCGATCTGAACGAAGAATATGCCGTCACACGCCGCTCAACCATTCTTATGCTCCGTCGCCTCACACCAGAAGCTTGGCTCTGTAGAGGGATCGTCAGTGATAATCCTGCTTCAGCTCGATCGATCGCATTTGTTATGGCTGGACATGAGCTCCACCATTTGTCAGTACTTCACGATCGCTATTCGCTGGATGTGAAATTATAATCACTACTAAATGATAGCTCTGGCTTCTTCTACCATTTGATTAATGATATCGCTTGCAGATTGGTTATCTGTTAACATTCTCGTTCCCTGACCTGCCCAAAGGGCCATATACTCGGGATTATTTTGCTTAGCAGAAGCATTCCTGATCTCGCGAGTTAATGTATTTTGGGTAGGAAAGGTTAGCGGCTTAATACTGGATGCTTCCCAATGCTGTATAAAGTCGTTCTTGATGCCACGCGCTGGCCGTCCAGAAAAGGCATTTGTAATTACAGTGCTTTCCTCTGTGCTATCAAGCAACGCACGTTTATATACCTCATGTGCACCAGACTCAACTGATGTCAAGAAACGAGTCCCCATTTGCACCCCTTGTGCTCCCAAAGCAAGTGAAGCCACCAGCCCTCTACCATCCATAATTCCGCCTGCCGCAAGGACTGGAATATGGACATGATCTACAATTTGTGGGACAAGTGCTATGGTTCCGATATTTGCTCCACTGAGCTGAGATGATACATCAAAAGTTCCTCGATGCCCTCCTGCTTCACTACCTTGAGCAACAATGACATCACATCCGCGCATCTCCGCTTGAATAGCTTCCTCTACCGTGGTGACCTTACTCATAATTTTGATGCCTAACGATTTTGCCTTCTGCATATGATGCTCGGAAAGTAATCCAAACGTTGTACTAATAATCGGAACTTTTTCGTCCAACAAGATGTCAAACTGTTCTTCAAAATGATTGGGTGTACGTATTTCATCTTGAGCACGCTGCTTCACACCCAAGAATTCTCGAATCGGGGTCAACTCTTCGTTTACCGCATCAAAATTCGCATAATGATCCGGTCCAACATGAGCAAAAATATTTACGGCAAACGGTGCTTGCGTCCGTTTTTTGATCTCGTGTATGTCGCCTCTTAGTTCCTCAGGACTCATATACGCAGCGCCTAACGTCCCTAACCCACCTGCATTAGAAACCGCAGCGACTAGGGGTGCCATGTTTGCAATACCGGCCATCCCCGCAAGAACGATTGGATAACGAATATTGAAGCTTTCACAGAGCTTATTGTTTAATTGAATAGACATCGAGGTTTCCTCCCCATCAATTCAGATTCCATTCTTTATAGTTTACATCGAGTTTATCCATCTTGTATAATCCGTAAATCAGATGTTACATATCATGATTTCAGATAGATTGTTTTCTAAAGGAGGGTCAACTTGGATATTCACTTACTGGAGATTTTCATTCAAACCGCTCAAGAAGGAAGTATTTCCAAAACAGCGAAAAAACTAAATTATGCTCAGTCCAATGTTACAAACAAAATTCAACAGTTAGAGGCCGATCTTCAGACCGCATTATTTTACCGTCACAAAAAGGGAGTTACACTTACTCCTTCAGGACAAATTTTAGTCGGTTACGCCGAAAAGATTCTACATACCATTAACGAAGCCAAAGCCGCAGTAGGAAGCAGCTCCATTCCTTCAGGTCCTCTGGTTATCGGTTCTATGGAAACAACTGCAGCGGTCCGGCTGCCTTCCGTGTTCGCGCAATATCATTTGAAATATCCGAATGTTGATTTCTCTTTAGTTACAGGGCCAACAGAAAAGCTGCTTCATGGAGTTCTGCATTATGAACTGCATGGAGCTTTTGTTTCCGGTCCGATAGAACACGCAGATCTCACGCAGGACAAAGTCATCAATGAGAAACTTGTTCTTGTCACTTCACCCAAACATCCCTTGATACAATCGATCCATGATTTACAAAATCATACGATGCTGGTTTTTCCCAAAGGATGTTCATACCGAGCCAAACTTAACACTCTCCTGCAAGAAGAAGGATTATTGCCTGTGAAATTAATGGAATTTGGAACCCTCGAAACGATAATTGCTTGTGTTAGTGCTGGTATGGGTATTACTTTACTGCCTTATTCCATCATTGCGGATTATGAAGTCCGTGACAAGGTAACCTGCCACTCCTTACCGGAGAAGTATTCTTCAGTAACGACCATGTTTATTAAACGAAAAGACACCCTCATTACACCGGCGCTATCTGCTTTTTTAGATGAAACCAAGAAAGAGATTCTCCAAAGCTAGTTGCACAGATAAAACAAAAAAAGCCGCTAATACAGCGACTTTCAATGGGGCTATGCTCAGCTTCTTCCACATGCACTTTTGCCCACTTCAATACTCTCTCTTGATTACAAAAAATGAGCCCCGAATGGTTCCAGCTAACTTAGATTTCTGTCTGGCAAACTTAAACTTGCCTTCTAACTCCGCTGGAACTTCCATCCCCTCAGAAAGCTTAAAACCCACGGCCCGCTTCTTAGGGTCATCCACCGTATACATGACATTGAGTCCAAGACCATCTTCATAAAAGACGTAGGAGAATCGAATGTTCTCCACTTGAAAAGCCGACGTTTCCAAGGGCTTGGCTGCAAACTCAATATCACGTTCTTCCTTCAAAATTCGTGTTACATAGTCAAGGGTGTCCTGACTTTCGCTAGCAGGAACAACCGTAAATTCATGCTTATATTTGTTCATAAAATAACGGGCTTCATTTGCACGCAAACCTGCAAGCGCTGCTGCTACTGGTGAGGACTCTAGACCGACTGTAGACACATTTTTAAAATCAACGATATATGACATTCCGATCTCTCCTTCACCTTATTTCCTAACAACAGGAATCCATATTTCACCAAATAACAAACCGTTTTGTTGTCCCATCTCGACCGTAGTATTTGGCCCACCAACATATGCATAATTCGTTTCCGCTGGTAGAACTTGTCCGAATGCAACGCCAGTAAGGTTATTACTCAACTCATCAGATGTTGTCCCTTCCCCTTTAACGACCAGGTATTCTCCCTTGGGGAATTGGATTACTCTAGTTGCTTCTGGCAGTGTTTCTTCTGTCATGACGCCCGCATAATGCATCATCTTGTTATTCACCGCTTCGTTCACGGCAAAAATATAGTCATTTGTCGCTATAGCTTTTAAAGCATCCAGGCTTCCATCTTCTTTCACAGCCGACCAAAAATCCACCTTTTCTTTGTTAATACCAGCAAAGTCGGTGTAGTGGCTCTTAAGCTCAGTTCCTATACCTAAAACGATAAAGCTGTCTTTTTCCTCAATATTGTAATTACTCATTCCTAACACCGTCCTCTTTAAATTTATCAATGGATTTGTCTTTTCACTTGATGGGTTTATAATAACCTTAAATCATGTCAAATTATGATACTGTTTAGGGGGACCCATGAAAAAAGTTGAACGGATCAATATCATCATGAGGTATATCAATAACCGCGCCCACTTTACCATTTCCGAAATCATGCGGGAATTTAACATCTCTCGTTCGACCGCTATTCGAGATATCCGAGAAATTGAAGCTATGGGTATGCCGCTTGTGGCTGAAGTTGGGAGGGATGGGGGTTATTTTGTCATGAACAACTCTGTCCTGCCTACGGTCCGCTTTACAGATAATGAAATCAAAGCTCTTTTTCTCGCCTTTATGGCAACCCGAAATCAACAACTTCCTTATCTGAAGAGTCGTCAAACTTTAACCGAAAAGTTACTGGGCCTCATCTCCGAAAATCAGCAAGATGACCTTGTTCTTTTAAATCAAATATTGCTTTTTGAAGGAACCAACCCCCATAATCCCGACTTGCTTGATCTGTCAGACCTGCCCCACCCTATGTTGGAAAAACTCATACAGCTTCTTCTTATAGAGAACTATCTGTTGGTTACCGTTCAAGAAGAGATGGAAATAAAGTCTTATCCCATTTATCTTTTGCACCTTTATCGTGAAAAAAGCCTATGGCTCATTGAAGGCTTTGACTTAGAGGAAGAAAAGAGACGGATTTTATCTGTCGATAATCTCACCCATATAGAATTATTCCCTGTGAAAAAAAAGTTAAGTAAGAAAAAGATTTTAGAACAACTAAGTAAGCAGGAGGAAATGATTAACCTTGTCCTTGAACTGGGTCCAAAAGCGATTGGCCAATTCAAGAAATACCATCCTTTAAAGCTTTCACTTTCTTATACGAACCCTTACCAAACCACAGCCGTTATAAAGACCTTCATCAATGTTCATCATGCAGAAGAATTAACCGAAATAACCAATTGGTTACTTTTCTTAGGTGGAGATATCAAGATCAAGGAGATGCCAGAAGAAATCTTAGCAGGTGTACAAGAGAGATTAAGCTTTTATTGCCCGTAAGTAGTGGATAGTTAATACCAAATAACTTTGAGCATGGCCGTGTTTTTATTATCTGCTGTTTCTACTGAGATCTACTATGGGACATTATCCCAATTCCCCTAAGCTTTAAGGTAACAATTTAGCGATAAAAAAAACGCATTGAGGAATTATATCCTCAACACGTTTTCTTGGCGATCTACATACTCGGTTATATCATCTGTTATTGTTAAGCTCTTCAAAGAACTTAATATTAGTCTCGAAATTAGGCACAGTTTGAGATTCTTCAGCTTGTTTGACTAATCTTACAACCATATCATTATAAGGTGTTGAGATTTGTTTGCCTGAAGCTGAGCGCGGAACTACTCCATTGATATAATCAATTTCGGTCTTCCGTTGCTTTTCGAGATCCTGTAGCATGCTTGCTTTTAACAGTCTGGACGACTCCATGAGAACCCGAAGTGTTTTAATTCGTTCCGGGATATCCTCTTCACTTTGTATTTCCAAAGATTCAATATCAAAGCCACTCATCGTGGCAAATTTCACACCATTTGCGTGTCCAACTTTGATCGTTTCATCGGCAATAAGGACGGCACTCACAATACTAATATCATGGTCAAGCACGACACCATATTCCACATTTAGTGATGCAGATAGGCCGCTAAAAGCATTGTTAATAAGCAATTTAGACCACTTCGTGCCCACCAGATTATCGGAAATATGTGTTCCACCCACAAGGTCTAGTATAGATTTGATCTGTTGAATTCTTTCGGTTGTTTCACCATTTAATTCACCAATTTGAAAAGCATACTGCTTAAAGCGGCTAAACTCTGTTGTAAGTCTTGATACTCCTGGTTCAATAAACGTAGCACCAAATTCAACAGATCCGGCAATTACCCGTTCTCGGCCAACAATGGAAGCCACCTTCTCTTCAGGGATACCGTTCTGCAAGGAAAGCACAACACTTTGGTCGTTTAAAAACGGCAACAGATCTTGAAGGACAGACTCGTTATATAGCTGTTTAGTTAAAAGCAAGATTAAATCATATGTTCCTGACATATCCTCAGGAGTAATGGCAGTCACCTTTGCCTGGAAATCCGTAGTGCCAGTAATTTGGGCCCCTGTCTGGTTTAATGCATCAACATGTGCTTGATAGACATCGATCAACTCTACATTTTGTCCGCCGGCAGCAATATATGCACCAGCGATGGTTCCTAAGGAACCTGCTCCTAAAATTGCAATTCTCATATGGAATTCCCCTACCTTTTATGTTTGATTGCTTTTAATGACGTTTATTTTTCATCAGCTAAATAATCATATATAACTGTTGGAGAAGGCAGCGAAAGCTCTGTTATGATATGGGAAGCTGAAACAACCTCAAGTACAGGCAAATCTGCCATTGGCGCAAGAGCATGAGCGAATAGCTCCAGTCTTGCAGGACCTGACCAGGCGCCCTGAATTTTAATATCCGTAATTTGGCTCCGTACCAATTCACAGATTCTTGGATATCCGTCATAATCAGGCATCTTTTTCAGCATATAATTTGGTTTAACAATCTCTTGTAGCGCCTCCGAATGATCAAGCGGAAAATGCTTATATCCCATAGTCGCGGTAGCCACTCTCAAAGAGCCATAATCCATAAGTCCAACCAATGTGTCGGAATCTACATACAAACTGGGTTTACCCATTTTTTTAGGATAGGCTCCTATTTCCCTGCCTGATGCGATTGCAGGAAAACTGTCTACGTACATTGCGTGGAGATAATCTCCTTCCTCCCCTTCAAAGTTAACAGGTATCACCTGTCCACACTCTGTATAGGAACCAAGGCCTGTTACATCCGGCATTTTCATAATCTCAAACCTTACAAGCGGAGAGGTAACTTCCAATGGCTCCGGAACGATTTTTCTTAAGCGTTCCAGATCGGTTCTATATAAAATGTTCAAGTATTCGCGATTATAGAAACGATATGGTCCCAAAGGAAATGCCCCTGCATCCAGCGGAGTTGTAAATTGCTTAATTACTTCTTCCTTTCTCATCTGAACGACACCTTCCGATCTCTAATTTCTTCATTCTGTTGTCTGATTTCTCTACCGAAATGATGATTACAAAACCCATTTTACATCTCAATTTACATTTAATCTAATACATGATAATATATAAACTCATTTATTATAATAAATATAAGAGGTGCACTATAGTGGAGCTGCTTCAGTTGAAATACTTTCAGACCGTCGCTTATATAGAACATATATCTAAGGCTGCCGAACAATTAAATATTGCTCAGCCTTCTTTAAGCCTGACGATAAAGAGACTTGAGGATGAATTGGGTACAACCTTATTTGACCGGAAAGGAAGAAATATTCAATTGAATGTATCCGGAAAAATCCTCTTGAAACATGTCAACAGGATTTTCACCGAAATTGAAAATGCAAGAATGGAAATACAAACGCAGGATAACGAAATGGCCCATACCATCAAAATATCGATTTCAAATCCCAGATTCCTATCAGGACTGATCACCAGGTATATTACCCAGTGTCCGGATACCAATATACAACAGGGACTTGGAGCTAGAAATGACATCCTTGCAAGCTTAAAAAAAGGGGATATTGATTTGGGGATCGCAGGTCCACCTATAGCGGACGATGAGATTGAGAGTTGTGTCCTTATTAATGAAGATATCGTGCTGGTTTTACCTTCCACACACAAGTTTGCGACAAAATCTGAAATTTCGTTAAGCAAAGTCGCCGATGAATCTTTTATTTCCCTTGCTAATAATGAGGAATATAGCTTTTTTACAACCGAGCTTTGCAAAAAAGCAGGATTCACTCCCAAGAATATATTCGAGGTGGACTCTCATTTACTCGCGGAGATTATTAAGGTCAATCAGGGTATCTCGTTAATCCCTATCTCGGTCTGTAGAAAGTTGGATTTGAATTACGTCAGAATCGCAGATATTAATCCCACCTATCCAGTGGGGCTATCTTGGGTGAAGGATAGACATTTATCCTCCTCCACCAGAAATTTCCGGGACTTTATTATTGCATATTTTAATGATCATTATGCATTGTACAAAGTTTAAAAAACTACATATTCGGAGCATTCTGTGACTTTTTGCGACTTGAAATTAGTCATTGGTTTTCATCTAAAATGCAGTAAAATATCGTTCACTGATTGTTCAGCGGACTGCTCCGAACTATCCAGCCAAAATCCGATTTGAGGCGTTTCCTTCAAAAAGTCTGAATACAAATTCTCTACCGTGAAGCCAGTGTACCCCACTTTTCCTCTTGATTTTTCACGCTCTTTTACCACTTCTACCTTCGGACACAGCACAACTAACTGAACCGGGTAATCCTTTAACTGCTCCATCATATAGACTAATTCCGCGCCGTAGTAATTATCCTGCAAAACAACAGAAAAACCATTCTCATAATAGGTTTTTGCGGCATTTGCGGCTAACTGATAACGCAAATATAATTGACGGAATGCTTCTTCCGACGGTTCAGCGGACATGTCTTCGCGGCCGGATACAATCATGCGACGGAATATATCACCACGCAGATGCACGGCTTTTCCCAGCTTGGAAGCCAGCAGCTCCGACACTGTTGACTTACCAGAAGCCATTACGCCTGTAATTAAGTAGATCGCTTTTTCCATAACTAAATACCTCCTTCTTATCATAAAAAGAGACCTTCCTATACAAAGAAGAAACATTCAACAGAATTAAGATATGGGTTCTTAGACATATTTATTTATCATGGCATTTAGAAACTCTCGAAATTCTTCAACATATGCTTTAGGTTCTATGATTTCCAAATCCGTTCCAAAGCTAGCTAAAAACCGGAATCCAAAGTGGTTTTGCGGCATATCTATTTCGGCTATAAGCAGTTCGGAATTGTGAGCCTCAATCCTTTTTTGACCGTATCTTTCAATAAATTGATCTTTTATTCGATGTGAGATCAATACTTTAATTGTAATTAGATTCGGTTGATAATATTGCTCTGTTTTCTGTTCAGTCATATAATCTCTAGCAATAAATGTTTTAATATCGATATTCAGATTATCCGTTCTGGACAGTTTAAACGTTCGATACTCCATTCGATCTAAACAAAACCCCTTCAAATACCAACTCATTTCACTAAAATGAAGTTGGTATGGCTCGACCCGTCTCTGTGACTTGACCCCACTTTGATCTATATAATCGAATGTAAGTAACCTTCCTTGCTCTATTGCTTCCTGACAGGTCTTTAAGATTTGGACAATTTCAGGACGACCATCCCAATTATAAAAAGACAGTTGAATTGTACCTCCCGAAATCGTTGAACCTATCATCGATTCAATCTTTTTAAGCGTTGATTCTACTTCGTCACTAAAGAGAATTTTCCCTAATCCGCCCAGTGCAGTTAGTATATTTTCTAAATCATTGCTACTTAGAAGTCGTTTGTCTATTTTGTATTCATCCATAATCCCATATCCACCGTTCACTCCATTTATAGAATAAATGGGAATGTTAGATAATCCAAGTGTTTCCATATCACGTAGAATCGTTCTTTTGGACACATTGAATAATTTTGCAAATTCGGTAGCTGATACGACATTCTTTTGCAGCAAGATCATTATGATCGATATTAATCTTTCAATTTTGTTCATGATAGTCCTCTTTAGGTAAATAAATTTCGAACATAGCTATAATAGGTGACAATTTAGCTGTCACCTATTATAGCTTACACTTCATGTATTACAAGAAGGAGGTTTTATCATGTCAGTTATTGCATATTTAAATTTTGATGGGAACACAGAACAGGTCATCGCGTTTTACTCAGAAGCTTTAAACGCAAGTAAGGTGAAAAAAGTGAAATTCAAGGATTTTTCACAAGATCCAAACTATCCATTGCCAGAAAATGAGTTGAATATGATTATGGAGTCATCGTTAGAATTCGCTGGTGGGAAAATAATGATGTCGGATGTTCTTCCTTCGATGAAGAATGTAACGGGTGAGCTGGTTAAAGGTAACAATGTAATCATTAGTATCATTATTGATGATAAACAGGCAATGAAAAACTACTTTACTAATTTGTCTGAAGGCGGCTATGTGATCATGCCATTATCAGAGATGCCTTGGTCTTCCTGCTTCGGAATGTTGGTTGATAAATTTGGTATCGTTTGGAAGTTTAATAGCGATGCTTACACATTCCTGGATAGCGTAATTTCTAATGCTACTTAATGAACTGCTTCCAGCAAAGTCAAAAAGCGAATTGAGATTTTGGTTTCAAGAACATTGCCTGACTGAAAATTCTTGCTGGGTCGTGGTGAGTATGAAATCAACACCAGGTACGTTGCTATATCTGGATGCTGTTGAAGAAGCCTTGTGTTTTGGATGGATTGATGGACAAAAAAAGAAAATTTCCGAGACTCAATTAGCTCAAAGACTATCTCCGAGAAGCAAAAAAAGTTCGTGGACTGAATTGAATAAAGAACGAGCCCGTCGCCTTGAATCGTTGGGATTAATGACAGATGAAGGTCGAAAGGCTCTCCCTGATCTCAGTTACGAATCATTTAAAATTGACCCTATTATTGAGCAGAGGTTGAAAGAGGACACGGATGTATATCAGAATTTTGCGGCATTCCCAGATCTTTATAAAAGAATTCGAATCGACACCATCCAAAGCTATAAAACTCAACCTGCGTTATTTAACAAAAGATTAGATAAGTTTATAGCAAACACCAAACAAAATAAAATGTATAGCAATTGGAATGACAATGGGCGCCTATACAACCAAAACACCTCACCTTGAATATTCAAGGTGAGGTGTTTAACCTGTTAAATGCCTGTCTTTTTCTTCTCAGATTCGGGATAGCGGTCACCCACAATTTGGATCTTGCTAATCTCATCATTAATTGTCATCAATTCCTGCTCGGTGAAGACAATATCAGATGCTGCAACATTTTCTGAGATTCTACTGACATTTGTTGTGCCTGGGATAGGTACAATAGAGGGTTTCTGAGCAAGAATCCATGCTAGTGCAATTTGCGCTGTGGTTACATTTTTCTTCTCAGCAAGCTTGTTCAGATACTGAACAACCACCTGATTTGCTTCCATCGCTTCCTTTGTAAACCGCGGAAGCTCGCCCCTGTTGTCGTTCTCCGTGAATGAAGCATTCTTGTCTAATTTCCCGGTAAGAAATCCACGACCCAAGGGACTATAGGCTACCAAACCGATCCCCAATTCATCGAGTACGGGAAAAATGTCTCTTTCCAGCTCTCGCCACCACATCGAGTATTCACTTTCCACTGCCGTCAGTGGTTCAACGTTATGCGCACGACGAATCGTTGTAGCGCTCGCCTCTGACAAACCCCAGTGGAGAATCTTACCTTCTTTTTTCAGCTTTTGCATCGTCAACGCCACATCTTCAATTGGAACCTTTGGATCAACACGGTGGATGTAGTATAAATCGATATAATCTGTTTTTAATCTTTTTAATGATCCTTCAACCGAACGAATAATGGATTCTGGACGGCTGTCCAGTTCATTTGTTGTGCTAGCAATTTTATGGCCTCCTTTCGTTGCAATCTGTACCTTATGCCGACGCCCTGTGAGCGCCTCACCAACAAGCTCCTCATTGGTGTAAGGCCCATAAACCTCCGCTGTATCAAACATCGTGATGCCAGCATGAATAGCTGAGTGTACAACGGATATCATTTCACCCCGGTCTTTTGCCGGTCCCCGATGGTAGTTCAGCCCCATACATCCAAATCCAACTTCAGAGGTTTCCAAACCGTTGACTCCCAAAATTCTTTTCTTCATCATCGTTTCCTTTCTTAACCGTATTTTTTATCAGGCTTATAAATTTGTTTAAGAGTATCTACTCCTATGGTAATTTCCAATGTGAAAGATTTCTAATACCTATGATGAATGTTTTATCATGCCTAATATGTATCGTATAATAATCTGTAAGTTATCCATTAGTGGACTTATGGAAGGATGATTAGAATGGATATTCGTGTTTTGAAGTATTTTTTAACTGTGGCTAACGTAGGCAATATAACAAAAGCAGCAGAAATCCTTCACATTACACAACCAACACTAAGCCGACAGCTTATGGATCTTGAAGAAGAGCTGGGTACTCGTTTGTTTATACGGGGCAAGAGGCAAATTACGCTGACCGATAGCGGGCTACTTTTTCAACAACGGGTAAAAGAAATTATTTCCCTTCTAGATAAGACAGAAAGAGATCTGGCAGAACAAAAAGATTTGATTGGTGGCGTTGTTTCTATTGGATGTGTTGAGTCCACCGTTTCTAGAGCGTTGCCAGAATTATTAGAGGAATTCTCCAATCGGCACCCTAGGGTACAATATGAATTGTACAGCGCAGATGGAGATGACATTAGAGAGAAACTTGATCGAGGGAATATCGATATCGGTATATTTTTGGAACCAATTGAAGCTGCAAAGTATGAATATATTCGATTACCTTATGAGGAAAAGTGGGGGATTCTGATGAGACGTGATGATCCTCTTGCTCAGAAAAAATTTATTGGTATTGAAGATATTCTTGCTTTACCCTTAATTCCGCCCCGACGTACAATTGTACAAAATGAGATTGCAAGCTGGCTTGGTGTAGAGAATGATAGCCTGTCAATTTTTGCATCACATAATTTACTGACGAATGCTATGCTGTTGGTAGAACGGAAACTTGGATATGCCATTTGTGTGAGTGGATCTTATACGATCCGGGAAAGTAGTCGTACTTGTTTTGTTCCATTTGAACCTGAACGGACCAGTAGTCATGTACTCGCTTGGAAAAAGAATAAAATATTCAGTTCAGCTACTGCACACTTTATTCAGTTTATAAAAGATACCTATCAAACTTAATCTCCATGATTATTAAAATAACCCAAAGCCCACGTACTGCTCCAACTTGAGCAATACGTGGGCTTTTACGATCTTAATTCATCTGAACAGTTAGGTGACCTTCTCCGGTATTTTTGGATTCAGCATGAAGTCATCTCCCTAATCCTAAATGTTCATCAATCGCTAGCTTCGCCTTACTCGCCCAGGCTGTTCCAGAACGCTTGGAAGGCACCTTTCTCGATTTCGAAGAATACCGGTACATTGCCGTAACGCACCAGACCTTCCCCAAACAGAACTAATTGGACCTGCGTCTTATCTTCGAGCGTCAGGTAGATGATCTTGCGATTTTCCTGCCCGTAAAGGCGCTCCTCCAGTTGAGTGCTTGTTGCTATCGGTTTAGCCGCGTAAAGCGCTGAGATAAAGCTGTTAAGCGATTTGTCCGCTGCGAGCGGCTGCAGCTGCTGCAAGCCGTTGTTCCAGCTGGCGAAGGTCTCCCACTGCGCCGAAGTGACGTTGCCTTCGAGATGAAGCTTGCCGATAAGGTCTTCGCCGCTGCCGATAGTGATGCCGTTGCTCTGGTCAAACAGTTGGGCATATACCTGACCATCGATCTCGGTGTAAGACATGATACGGAAATTCGTGTCGTAGCCGTTGACCGCATAGATGTCCGCTTCTCCAATGTTGGAGGCCAGCTCCGTGTACTCACCCTTGTCGCTCAGCTCATGAATGCCCCCTGTTGTAGTACCGAGCTTCTCGCCTCGCAGGGCAAGCGCATCCGTACCCTCAAGCGATGTAGCAGACTGTGTATAGACGTTGCCCTGATAAACCACCAGTTGAAGCATATCGGCCTTCACGCCGTTCTTTGAATCCGGCAGCTCTGTCTTTGGAATCACCACAGGGTCGAATGATGCGCCCGGAGTGACCTGTGCCACCTGCGTCGCTGGCGCGGCCGGTCCGCTCACTTGCTGCCATATGCTTGGCGCCGCGAGTCCAACACTGGCAGCAATGACGACGCTCGCTGCAATATATAGAGGTTTTCGCTGGCGCTTTTGTTCATGGCGTTGTGTGTTCAAGGTTTGCTCTATCCGTTTTTTCATTTGGTCATTTGTTTTCATATGGTCCACCGCTTTCTTATAATTTCGTTTGAATTGTTCCTCGTTCATTGGGGTTCTTCTCCTTCCAGCTCCAGTTTTAACAGCTGTCTTCCCCGCTTCAATCGCATCTTCCCCGCTTCAATCGCATCTTCACTGCAGACTCGCTGATCTGCAGAATCTCGCCGATTTCCCGGATCGGATAATCTTCGTAATAGTACAAATGAACCACCGATCTATACTTGACGGGCAGTGACAACACGAGTTCGATCAGTGCCTGATCTTCGGGGTCGTCTGTCGTAAGGGGGTTTGCTCCCTCCAACTTGACCTCCCGTTTGCGCCAGCCTCTGCCTAATAAGGATTTACAATGATTGGTGATGACCCGGATCAACCATGCTTTCTGATGCTCTGCATCGTTGAATGTAGGGGCTTTTTCCATTAACTTGATGAAGGTATCCTGAGTGGCTTCCTCCGCGTCCTCTCTCCTGCCGAGGTGCACCATGGCAATCCGGAACAGCGTATCCGCGTAAGTCTCATAGACTTTCATCATATGATCTCCCCGTTGGGGCATTGATCGCTGCATGGTTGTTCTGCCCTCCTTTATATCTCTAACACTCTCAAGGACGGCATTTGGTCACATTTTGTTGTAAATTTAATATTTAGATATTTTTCAAACGAGTGACCAGATCAACCTCTTGTTCTCAAGGACGGATATAGATTTATAAGATAAAACAATAAAAAGCCGCTAAAATAGCGACTTTGAAGATTAAAATCCAATTGGGATTCATCATATAGCGAGCCTTTTGGCCACAATTAAACTTACGGAAATTTAGACAGACAAAAAGCCGTCATTATGACGGCTTACACGATTTAACGCATCTATGGTAGTTACAGCAATAACAGAAAGCGTGTTAAATACTTCTATGGATTACACTTTTGGTCTCTGCTGCCTCAAAAATGGTCTCAATCAGTACAAGTACTCTGTGAACTTCATCATTCTTAATTGCAATTTCAGATTTCCCTTCGAGTACAGAGACGAAATTTTCATAGAAGCTTTGCTCCTCCAAATCCGGCTTTTCAATCGCAAACTTTAGTGTGGACTGTTCGGACGGCGGTGCCATCGTTTTGGTCAATCCCTGCCCCGCTTTGATAGGTTTCGGTTCTATATGAGCAACATCCGGATTTCGAGTGATAATCTCTCCACTTAAATCCCAGTCCCTAATCACTGCTGTACCTTCCGTTCCTTTGAGATACCATCTCGGTAACTTCACATAATTGGTCGTTCCCACTTCAATAAGTGCCGTAAGGCCATCTTTAAATGTTATATAACTCGTAAAGCCATCATCCACTTCGGTTCCCAAAATATAACTTAAATTAGCCGCTACACTTTCGATTTGGCTATCTGTAATCCGTAGCAGTTGGTCCAGCAAATGCACGCCCCAATCCAGCAGCATACCTCCACCGTAATCCTTCAGTTGGCGCCAGTCGCCAGGAATGCCATTGGCTCCTTGAACCCGAGATTCCAAATGGAACAGCTCGCCCAATGTCTTTTTATCGATGATGTCCTTGGCAGTCCGGAAATCTTCATCCCAGCGACGATTTTGATGAACCGTGAATACACGTTTCTCCTCGTTCGCTACCTTGACAATATCATTAAAATCCTTGCTGGTTATTGTAACCGGTTTTTCGCAAATTACATGTTTACCAGCCTGCAGAGCTTGAATTGCTATATCTTTGTGAACATCATTAGGTGTAGCAATCAAAACGATATCCACCAGCTCATCTGTCAGAACAGCATCCAGACTTGCGTATGTTTTATAGCCGGCTTCCTTTCCCAATTCCATCCGATATTCAACAGTATCG
The DNA here is from genome assembly GCF_058408365.1 of Paenibacillus sp. MDV22-iso6. Classification (NCBI taxonomy): domain Bacteria; kingdom Bacillati; phylum Bacillota; class Bacilli; order Caryophanales; family Paenibacillaceae; genus Paenibacillus; species Paenibacillus sp. MDV22-iso6. Next base: position 1,445,459 of record NZ_JBZVDZ010000001.1, read on the forward strand.
TATACCCCGATTACGGAAATCTGTGATACAGGCTCAATTAACTGGCAATGATAGCTGCCCATCCCCCCAAAGCCAACAATTGCTATATTATAAATTCGGTTATTCATCTTCATCGTCCTTTCCCTTTTTGAATATGCCTACATGTTAGATTTCTCACAGCAAACTTTATGTAAAAAAGATGAGTGGCTGCGACCTTGATTTATGCAAGATGTATAGCACCTCAACTTGTTTAATACCCTTATCATACAAGTCTCATAAAAGACTATCTTCCTATTTTCTTGCTGTTTTATTCCCGGATATTGTCATGCGATACTTTAAAGGCGATGTCCCCGTCGCTTCCTTGAAGAAGTGATGAAATGTCTTAACGCTATTGAATCCGGCTTGCTCTGCTATTTCGGTAATCGAATAGTTTTCATTCAGCAAAATCCATTTCGCTTTATTAAGTCGATATTCATTTAGAAAAGTTACAAAGGTCATTCCTGTATTTTTCTTAAAAAACTTAGTGAAATAATAAGGGCTGAACCCTATATAGTCGGCAACGTCTTTTAGTATGATTGATTCCTGGTAATGGCTTTCTACATATTCAAAAATCCGTTCCAGCTTTAATAGCATTTCTTTGGTCGGAGTCAGGATATTTTCCGAGATTTGGGGTCGATGTTTCTCACTCCCCCTTGGTACTTCTCTTAGAATAAAAGTCAACATTTCATAAAGTTTGGCCTTGATCATATATGCATAGCCCTCTTTGCGCTCGTAATCTTCTGTGCTTATGTTTTGCAGAAGAGGAAGAAGCTTGGTTGCCGTTTCATGAGGCCAGTTTCTGCTGGATTGCTCTATTTGAGTAAAAATGTCACGAAGCGACCGATCATCGTAAATTAGTGTGGATACGTCTTGGAACAGGCTCAGATCAAATTGAATAACAATTCGCTCACTATCAGGGGATGACAAAAAAAAGTGGACGTCACCGCCATTAATGAATTGGACTTCCCCCTGCTTCAGACGGATTACCTTGTCATTCAACCCCAAATCCAGGCTTCCCTGGGTAACATAAATAATTTCAATTTCCTTATGCCAGTGAGGATAACAGAGCACATCTCCTTTATGAATAAAGCTTCGAAATGGGAGTCTTTTGTCGAGTTCCGGGATTTCTAGATATAAACTCATGTACGCTAGCAGTCCTCCTTATATGTGTTGCATTCAATAATATATCTTGTAATCGTTTTCATAAAAACTTCCTGTGCAAATTCCTTCTGTTCATTCTCTGTAGATCCTAATAATAATTCAAAAGGATATGTTTATAAATGTTTTTCTCATAAGAATTGTTGCTGAGTAGCCCTGCGTCATCAAGTCGATTTTGAAGGTAACGGTGCATTATAAGATTAACAATAAGCCTTATCAAAAACCGCACATCCGATATCCTGATGTACGGTTTTTTTGCATTCTAATTTTCTTGTTCCTTTATCACCTGCTCAATTCCCGACAAAATCAGCTTCAAGCCGAACTCAAACGCTCCGTCGCTCCCCATCATCTCAAACAACCCGCCCTTGTGCATTCGCCGGAACAGTCCTGCTTCCGTCTCGCTCATGGAGTCCAGTAGCTGGATCATCTCCCCGCCCGGAAGCTCTCCCTGGTTCTTAATCATTACGGAGACCGTGCGCTGGTGCTCATAATTATCCAGAACAAAGAAGAAAACATAGTTCACAAGCGTAAGAACGGCTTGCAATTTCTGCTCTTGCTCAAGTGGCGTAGATTCCATACAGAGCAGCATACGGTTGGTGAAGCGAATCATGTCCGGCTCATGGGGCAGCGTCTGCATCATAAGCTGCGTGGAGCAGGGATACCGGCGGAGTACACTCCGTATCGATATCGCAAGACCCTCCATTTGCACCTTCCAGTCCCCGTCGGATTGGAATTCATTCAGGATCATTTTCGATATCTGGTTGGCCAGATGCTGGTAGAGATGCTGCTTGCTCTTAAAGTACCAGTACAGAGAAGGAGCCTGAATACCCAGCCGATCGGCCAATCGCCTCATACTGAATTTCTCAATGCCTTCATCCCCAAGAAGCTCCCAAGAAGCTTCCAAAATCTTATCCTCCGAAATCTGAGGCTGTTGTTTTTTCATCCATATCCGCCCTTTTATCTAACAGTGTAAGATTATGCTTTACAGGTTCATAAGTTCATGATAACATCTAACACTGTAAGGCACAAACTAACACTGTTAGATTGAAAATTGGAATATCGTTCGAATTTCAAATCATTTCAAAAAATAAATGAAGAAAGTAGTGACTCACACATGGATGCAGAAAACCTCCATTATTTTGAAAAAGCTCCGATTGCAAAAGCCGTAGCTCACTTCGCTGTACCGATGATGTTAGGCACGTCGATGAGTGTCATCTACTCTATCCTGAACGCCTATTTCCTTGGTACATTAGGCAATACTGCCATGTTAACCGCACTCGCCCTAACCTTACCGTTATTCGCGGTGATTATGGCCCTCGGCAACTTGATTGGTATGGGTAGCGGTACATTTATCTCCCGTTTGTTAGGAGAAAAAAGATATGATGACCTAAAACATGTTTCCTCATTCGCCTTTTACAGCAGTTTAGTTCTTGGTCTTATCGTAATAGCCATCGGCCTCCCGCTGATCGATCCAATCGTTCATAGCTTGGGAGCAACGGCTGAATCCTTCGGATTTACAAAAGACTATGTCACGATTATGCTTATCGGTTCACCATTCGTCATATTATTCTTCACGCTCGAGAACATCGTGCGCTCGGAGGGTGCAGCAATCACATCCATGATCGGTATGATTCTTAGCGTGGTTGTAAATATTATTCTTGATGCAATTGTCATCTTCATCTTCCATTGGGGTGTAATCGGCGTTGCTTCTGCAACGGTCATTTCTAACTTGGTTGCCAGTGTTTTTTACGCATACCATATGGGATATAAAAGCCAATTTTTGACTGTCTCCGTAAAATGGTTTAAGGCTTCCAAGGAAATTATGAGTAATGTGTTCAAAATCGGAGTTCCCGTCTTTATCATGAGTATCTTCTTGGGTGCAATGTCGCTCATTTTGAACCATTTTCTTGTCGAATATGGAGATCAGGCCATAGCGGGGTACGGAATTTCATCACGTTTGTTGCAATTTCCTGAGTTTATTCTGATGGGCTTATGCGAGGGAGTTGTGCCGTTGATTGCCTTCTCTTTTACAGCAAATAAATTACGCATGAAGCATACCATTGGATTTACGATCAAAACGATTGTTGCGTTAGCTGTTGTGTTCGGCGTTGTCGTCTATTTGATTTCCGATCACTTAATTGGTTTATTTACGAATGACCCGCAATTAATTGAAATGGGTAGCTACATTCTACATGTGACGTTCCTATCCTTGTTCATTACAGGAATGACCTCGTTGTTTGTGGGGATCTTCCAAGCAACAGCGCAAGGAACCGCCGCGTTTGTTATGTCAGTCATTCAAGGAATTACTTTGATTCCTGTACTCTATATCGCCAACCGATTGAATGGCTTCCATGGGGTTGTATGGTCACTCGTCATTGCGGATCTCGTCGCGTTCCTTGTTGGAGCTATCATGCTGTATATTCTGCGCAACAAATTGCAGCCAGATTTAGAGAATCTAGTACATTAGAAAACAGTTAATAAGCTTTCCACCTAATCAACGAAATACTAATCAAAATAAGAAAACCGTTCCTCTTGTCTAGGAACGGTTTTCTTTTTTATGTGTTTTATTCAATTACGCTGCAATCAGCCAGAACTTCCGGTTTATAACGCATGCTGTCCGATTCTGTGATGGGACGAATGACTCTGCAGGGTACACCCGCTGCAAAAGAGCCTTCAGGGATATCTTGGGTTACTACACTTCCAGCACCAATGACGCATCCGTCGCCAATGGTAACACCGCCGCATACGGTGACGTTAGCCGAAATCCAAACATCATTTCCGATGGTGACAGGTTTAGCATAACAGAGCGACTTAGGTTCCCCGTTTTGGTCCAGCATTTGTCGACGTTCTGAAGCAATGAATGGGTGAACCGGTGTAACAATAGTCACATTAGGTCCAAAGCTGACGTGATCACCAATGGTAACCTTAGCATCATCCTGGACGGTCAGATTGTAGTTCGCAAAAAAATGGTTACCGATTTCTGTGTGAACGCCATAATGAAAGAAAATGGGGCCTTGTATAAAACAACGCTCTCCTTTTCGACCCAGAATCTGCATGAGTAATGCTTCACGTTCCTCCGTTTGATCCTCAAAAGTACGACTGTATTGACTACTTAGATTGTGAGAGCGAAGCTTAATAGCCTTAAGGTCTGGATGGCCGGGACTAAATAAGATCCCATTAAAAATTCGTTCTTCTTCAGTCATGTTATCAACTCCTGTTATAAATACTTCGATACATGAATCAACCTAACACTTTATACAATACCTTTATAATTAATATTTATAAAGTGTATAAAAAGCATCCTACGAAATCAACTACAAAACAAGTGTATTTATCCACACCATTTCTGTCAATGAATACTCGGAGGCTTTTCGTTCTTCCCAAAAAGTTTATTTTCCCTACAAACTGATTCCCTTTTCATTTCGTACTTTGTCCGGTGTTACATCATTTCCATCTGCATCAAGTATGGTAAGCACTGAAAAAGTGTTTAGAACTTGCCCACGAATTTCCCGTAAATAGTCTTCTCGTAATACTTGTTGTTCAACTCGTTCCGCATTGGTCAAACCTTCTTCACGCTCTTTTTTCGCCAATTCATTAATGCGACCTAAATGTTTAATCATCCTTTTCCTCTCCTTCTTTACAATTAATCTTACTGGTAGTCTAGCACCGAAATGCATACATTGCACCTATTTATTAGATAACGCCGGGAAGTATGGAACCACTTCCTCCCCTAATTCTTGAATCACCTCGTCAACCGGACGTGTTCCATATTTCAAGTTGAATGCAAGATGATTCACACCGATTCCTTTTAAAGCATTGAGGTATTCAATTAAAAATTTATATCCGCTCCTAAACCCTAAGTGAATAGGAGTTGGATCTTCATCTGGATTTTCTGATAAATCGATATATAAAGACTGATTAAAAGGCTTAAATTCATCCGTTAATGTACGCCATTGTTGAATAAGTGATGCTTGATCAATGATATTTCGTGGGTAATACAGCCAGCCATCACTGTGTTTTGCTATCCATTCCGGTGTCTGTGAAGAATGGCCTGTTACTAAAATAGGAATATCCTTTAATTCCGGTTTGGGTAACAAATCGCCACCCTGAAGGTTAAGGCTTGGTGAATGAATTACCGGGAATTCCTCATTCCAGACTTCTCTCATGACATGCAAAGATTCTTGAAATAATTCACCACGTTTTTCTCGGTCCACTGAAAACGCTGAAAACTCACTAGGTCGATCCCCTGTAGCAATGCCCAGCACAAGTCGTTTTCCGGAAATTCGATCAACAGAAGCTGCTGCTTTTGCTACATGCAACGGATGGCGTAGTGTGGTGATCATACTTCCGGTACCCAATGAAATCTTTTTCGTATGAGCAGCTAAGAATCCAAGAAAAACCCATGGATCATATATTTGTCCCACATCCCCAAAGCTTGGAACATTTAAAGGAACATCTCTAACGAATAAGGAAGCAAAGCGCGCTTCTTCTGCCTTTTTCGCCAATTGCATTTGTTGCTCTAACTGCATCTCTGGGATACTACCCTTATAAGACTCTATTGGAAAATATATCCCGAGCGTAAGTTGGTCTTCTTTAAACATGTTTGTATAGCCCAGATGTGATTCAAATTTATTCATTTCCTGACCTCCGCATAAATATCCAATATTCATTTGCAAAGGCAATGATAAACCATATAACCTTCAGAAAATAGTACGCACAATTTTGTTCTATAGGATAAAATTTGTGATATTGTATACTTTTTTATACCAAACGGGAACTGTCACGTTCGACAGTCCCCGTCTCCTATTTACTGCTTGCCTTGAAGCTCCTCATGCCATTCCTGTTTGAGCTCACTCCAATGTGCTCGTTTTTCCAGTGCAGCCTGGAAATCACTCCAAGCCTGTTCAAATTGTGAGTCATCCTTAGCCATAATCAGCTTGGCTTTATACTCTTTTCGCACATTATCAAGTTCAGGTAAATATTTCTCCCATAAGCCACCGGGTTTGGCCTTCACCATATCGTAGTTTTCAGCAACCCGGGTCCCACCCATTTTGCCAATCTTTTCGGTGAATTCGATCGTTTTGAATCTTCCTTTCGGATCAGTAACCCCATAATTCCACCATGGGTACCAGTCATTACTATAGGAAGATGCCGCATAAAGCTCTGGCGTCGTGCTTGCCTTCTTCGCTTGATCTCCAGAGTCATGCAACGCTTTATATTTCTCGTCCGTGTACACCCATTTTCCTAATGGTTTATCCACCCAATCCCAGAACACTCCTGGCGGACCTTCGTTCACAACCTGCTGCTGTTCGGGCTTGGACTGTAGTGTGTAATCGAAGAAATCAAGAATGGAATCGAGATTTTTAGTATTTTTATTGATAAATACGTCATTGGCAGGATAAGGATTGATAATCTGATTAGCGCCAATCTCACTCACGCCATCCACTTTCGGATAGGGAATGACATCATAGTACCATGCGGGATCGGTTGGTCCATCGAGAACCTCCCATAACTGGGCGTCCATATTAAAGAACCCACCTGCATTCATGGCTACACGTCCAGATTTGTTTTTCTCTTTGTAACGCTCCTTCTTGTCTGTAATCGCTTCGTGATCCAGAAGCCCTTCCCTGAACATGTGGTTCATCCATTGGTAAGCCGCTTTATAATGTGGATTGTCATAGATAAACTGAAAGTCATTACCTTGCTTCTCTACTGGAATGACGCCACCCGCTGTGCTGACCGTAACGCCAAATGTACTTAGGATGACATTTTCATCGCTTGCGTCAGAGAGAAAACTAAGGGGAATCAACGGTTTCCCGTTTTCATCTTTCTGTTTAGCCGACAATCTCAAATACTTCTCTATACCGTCCAACGATTTCAGATCATCCATCGTCATGCCGGTTTTCTCCAGTACATCTGTACGGACAAACCAGCCGTAGGAAGCCCAACCGGGCCAAGGATCATCGGGATTTTGATCAAACCATGTCGGAATGGAATAGATATGTCCGTCCGAAGCTTTCATCTGATCCAGATAGATTTTCGGAATGGAGGCCAATCCAGGATATTTATCCGGCATATCGAAGTATTGCTCCAGCGGAAGAACGCTGCCCGAACGCGTCATCGCAGTGGTCACGACATCACTACGTGAGAACAGAGCTGCATCATCAAAACCACCAGTATTCAATTTCAGGTTCAGCTCTGTCATTACATCGCCCTGCGTAGCCTCCAGCCGAACGTCTATGCCCGGCTCCTTTTCTTTCCAATACATTTGGACCATACTTTGGTTATTAATTGTTGCATTCCATCCCAGCCATAGCTTAAAGGAATTTGCAGAACTGCTGCCACTCTCCGTACTACTGCTTGAGCATGCCGTTATCCCAAACATCAGTAGAGCCAAGGATAATAGCGCCAGCTTTCTTCCCTTTTGTTGACGTAAACTCATCACATGCGTCCCCCTTGGTTATTTTGAAATTGTATAGGATTAGAAAACCCATTCTGTTGCTTCATTTTTCATTGGGTTATCCTTTTACTGAGCCGATAAGCACACCTTTTACAAAATACTTTTGCAGGAATGGGTACACACACAAGATCGGAAGCGCGCTTACCATGACTGTCGCCATTTTGATGGACATGAGTGTAACGTTAGAGAGCATGGTGCCCCGGGCAAGCGCTTCCTGATTATTGTTGGATCCGAGGACAGTCGAGATATCCTGGGCAGACAGCAGTTGTTGCAAAAACGTTTGAACCGGAATCAGATTCTGATCTGAAACATAAAATGCGCCAGAAAACCAGTCATTCCAGTGCCCCACTGCAGTAAAAAGGCCAATGGCTGCAAGCATGGGTTTCGAAAGCGGCATAATAATAACGAAGAGAATGCGGACAGGATTGGCGCCATCAATCTCAGCCGATTCGATCAGTGCTTCCGGAATCCCCTGGATGAATTTCATCATCACAAACATATTCCACGCCGAGAATGCGGACGGAATGATATACACCCAGAATGAGTTTAATAATGACAAGTGATTAAGCTGGATATACAAAGGGATTAATCCGCCACTAAACAGCATCGTAATCAGCACGTATCCCAGGAGGGATTTCCTGAAAGGAAGCTGCCGATAGGACAAGCCATAAGCCGCCAGTAGTGTGATGAGTAAGCCGACAAAAGTGCCTACGATCGTTCGGGATATCGTAATTAAGTAAGCATGTTGAATAACCGAATTCCCAAGCACAACCTCATAATTGTACAAAGTAAACTCCCTAGGCCACAGATAGACACCGCCTTTTGCCGCATCGCTGCCAACGTTTAAGGAAACGGCAAGCATATACGTGAATGGATAGATTACCGAGATACAGAGAAGTGCCAATAGAAACACAATAATTGTCTGACCCACCCGTTCCCTCATAGAAGTTCTCATATTACCAAAGCCCCTCTCCGTTGAACTTTCGCGCCATCTGATTGGTGCATAGTACCAACACCAGACTGATGACCGAAGAAAGGAGACCCACTGCAGTGGCCATTCCAAAATAACCTTGCTGCAAGCCATTTCGTAAAATATATGTGTCTAGCACATCTGCGACTGGCTGATTGGCCGGATTCATCAGAGGATAGATTTGATCCATGCCTACTGCTATCAGTCCAGGCATACTGAGAATCAACACGATAGAGATGGTCGGCATTATACCCGGCAGGGTAATGTTGCGAATTTGTGCGAGCCGTCCTGCTCCTTCCACCCTAGCTGCTTCATAGAGCTGCGGGTCAATCGTTGTAATTGCCGCCAGATACAAGATCGTATTCCAGCCTACCTCCTTCCATAGACCGCTCACTACGATCATGGGCCGGAACCACTCCGTGGATCCCAAGAAAAAGACTGAATCTCCCCCGAGCTTCTCTATCAACTGATTGACCAATCCGCCGTCCAACGTCAGCAGGGATTGCAGAATGTAAGCCACCACGATCCACGAAAAGAAATGCGGAAGATAACTTACGGATTGGACAAACCGCTTGTATTTGTTGTTTTTCACCTCATTGATGAGCAATGCCAAAATAATAGGAGCTGGAAATCCGAACACAAACTTGAGAATCGCGATGTAAATTGTATTCTTCACCACAATCCAGAACTGTTCATCTTGCAAGAATGAGAAGTTTTCCAAACCAACCCATGCACTACTCCACATCGTGCTGCCGATGTGAAAATCCTTGAATGCCACCTGGATGCCCACCATCGGAATGTAGCTGAAGAGAAGCAGTAGGATTGCACCAGGTAGAATCATTACATATTGCCAACGGTATTTTGCCAGTCGTTCAATCATTTAACCACCTCTGCCATCAGTATAGAGATCAATTGAAAGCGGTAACATATAATAACGATCGGATATCTATCGATTGGATTGGCAATATCAGAAAAGGCGAAGTAACAACTTACAAATCAAATACACTGCGTACGATTAGCTGTGATTGCAGTTCTTCAAGGGATGCCGGTTTGTTGAGATCATCTTTCTTCAGAGAAATGGTCTTTCTTTCACCAGCTGACAAGTCAAAATAATTGTTACTGAAAATACCGTCTATTTCACTGAAATCCAGCTCCACAAACCGTGCAAAAGCTTTCGAATCAACCGTTATAACAAAATGATCCTCTTCTTCTGTCATCGTGGTCTCAATCGCAGGATCAATAAAACCAAAATGCTTTGGCTTCACAAATAACACTGTACCTTCGCTGACAACTTCACCATCCACCACAAAGGAAAACTGTAAATACGTATTCCGTTTCTTAGCAGTTGTATCGAGCATCTCAGTGAAATCAAGCTGTTCGAATAATGAGGTTGATAACGCTTTCAAATCAATTACTTTTGAAGAAGCTACGATTTCATTGGATTGCGAATCCATGAGCCTCCATTTCAATTCTCCTTTTACAGCACTCCTACTCTCATTCGACACGTGAATTTCTACCTTCGAACCATCTTCCCGAGCCGATACAAGAACAGGCGCGAAAAAGCGTTTGGCTGCATAATGCAGTGCTTTCCAGCGACCAAAGTAATCGATACTGGACCAGGAAGCAACAGGCCAGCAATCATTCAACTGCCAGTACAGTGCTCCCATACAGCGTCCACGATGTCTGCGCCAGTGCTCAACCCCACATGAGATTCCTTCAGCCTGAATGAGCTGTGAAGCGTATAACAGGGAATTGAAATCTTGTGGCAAGCGATACGTCTCCCCGATGTAATACAGAATTTTCTCATTGCCCGTACCATTCTTCTGATGAGATTCCATGACCGGTGAGAAGATATTGCGGTCTTCGGGCAACGTAAATGTCTCTATGGTCTTGTGATTCGGAAAGGATTGCAATCCGAATTCGGACATGTAGCGCGGGAACAATGTGCGGAATTCGGTAAAAGGTTTCTTGCCATGCCACACATCCCAGTAATGCATGTCTCCGTAATTTTCATCGTTTGGATTGTCAAAGCTGCCTTTGGATGAAGGTGAAGCTAACCAGTAGAACGTGTTCGGATCATATTCCTTCGCAATAGCTGGGAGTAATACCTCGTATTGCTTAATGTAGTCTGCTTGTAACTGTAAGGATGTTTTCTTCGCCCAGTCCCATTCGACCCAAGCCATCTCCTGCTCATTGTTTCCACACCAGATTCCTAATGAGGCATGATGACGCAAGCGTTTCATGTTATCGATGGTCTCTTTTGTAATCGATTGCTTGAATTCCTCAGTCAGTTCATATACCCCGCAGGCATACATCAAGTCCTGCCATACAATCAAGCCGTATTCGTCGCACAAATCATAGAAGTAATTCTCCGGATAATGTCCGCCACCCCAGACACGAATTGTATTGAAATGGGCTTGCGCACAGCTCTTGATCAATCGTTCTGTCCGATCCGGGTTACAGCGCGGCAAGATGTTATCTTCCGGAATATAGTCAGCACCCATCGAGAAAAAAGATACACCGTTCACTTCGAATTCGAAGGACTCACCCCACTGATCCTGCTCTTGCTTCACAGTTAATGTTCTCAGTCCAATGCGCTTATCATCACGATCCAGCTCCACGCCTTGTTCTATAAGCGCAACGCTCAGCTGATACAATGGCTGTTTGCCCAGACCATTCGGCCACCATAACTCGGGATGGTCCACTTCAATCCAGATATGATGATCCCCAGCATTCACGACAGACGTGCATCCTTTCAATGTCTCCCCGGAAGGTGTATCTAATGTGACCATGATCTCCCGCTCTGCTTGGACCCAACCAGATGCCCTTACGCGAACATCTAAGGTTACCTTACCTTCGCTATGCATCTGTGTAATGTAGACATCTTCCAAACGGGCATGATCATAGCCTTGAATGGAGATATTCCGCCAGATTCCCAAATCAGGTAATTGTGGACCCCAATCCCAACCGAACATGGAGTGTGCTTTACGCAAATGGGAGATTCCTTCTACTGCATCACTGCAGTTAATCAACGGGCGCTCGGCTTGTTTACGCAGTACATACTCCACAGGGGAACGAAGAATAATGTGTATGGTATTTTCACCTTGTTTAATAAAGGATGTAATATCGATTTCATAAGTACAGTGCATATTACTTACATTCGCGATATTCATTCTATTCAGAAACAATTCGCCAATCGTATCCAACCCTTCACATAACAGGATGATCCGGTCATGCTTGAGATCCGCTACGCTTACTTCAAAAGAGTGTTTGTATTCATAATCATAATTGCACAGTTCAAGTGCCACCTGCTCTTGCTCGCGGTAGTAAGGGTCTTCCATTTGTCCAGCTTGTAGCAAATCATTAAAGACCGAACCTGGGACCGTCGCCGGAAGCCATTCGGCATGATCCACTCTCTTCATTTGCCACCTGCCATTGAGATCGATAAGCAACATTTGTGATACCTCCTGATGTCTTTGTAATCTATTTCATTCTATCAAGAGGCCTCCATTCTTTCTTATGTTGTGTTCACGGAATTCGTGTGCTATTTTGATATTAACAATAATTGGAGAGGTTAGAGCCATGATCAAATACACAGCATCTACTCACATCCATCCCGACCTGCTCGTAGATCCGTTCTGGGTCGATTCCTTATCGAAAGTATCACCCGAGCATACCCATGACTTTTACGAGTTCTTCATTCTAAGTGAAGGGCAGTGCCAACATATCGTCAATGGAACAACCCAGCATTTAAGGCCGGGCTGCCTTGTCTTTATTCGACCGCATGATATTCACCGTTATGAGCCGGAAGGCACTCAGGACTGCCGTTTTCTGAATAGCCCGTGTCGATCCGCAGTAATAGAAGAAGCTTTGGCCTACTTGAATGAACAGAAGTATGCGCAAGGACTCTTGCAGGCTCCCGTTCCCCAGATTGCCATGTTATCTCAGTTAGAAATGACAGAGATGGTTCGAAGCTTTGAACGGATTATGATGCTCTCCACAGTGGATAAGAAGAAGGCTCGCGTATACGCAAAAGGGCTGATTATTCAGATTTTTACGCAGCATTTCTTTGAGTTGGATACCATTGAACAACCCATTCTCCCGCTATGGCTTGAGCATGCTATCTCCAAAATGCAGCTGAAAGAAAACATGATTCGTGGTCTTCATGCGCTCTATGAATTGTCAGGTCGAAGCGTTGGTCATGTGAACCGTGCCTTTCGTCAATATCTGAATCAGACACCAACAGAGTATATTAATCAGCTTCGGCTGAATGTAGCCAAAAACTTGCTGCTCACGACTGAGCTTCGCGTGCTTGAGATTGCACTAGAAGCGGGATTTGAGAACGTCAGCCACTTCTACCATCAGTTCAAAAAATACTATAATCAAGCTCCGCTAGATTTCCGTAAAAACGCGACAATGAATAAGGAATCGCTGCTGACATAAGGATCCAAAGCATCCATATGGTGATATCTGCAGCATGCCATCATATCCGTACCCAAAACACAAAAAAGCTCTCCCTATATGCAGGGAGAGCAGAGTAAACACAAAGCAAATTAAGCGGAGTATTTATATTGGCGATTGGCGACACGAACCCCTTCGAGCATCTCCTCTATTTCTCTCACTTTGAGGTTTGGTGCAGCTAGAAGGATATAGTTGTCGTCTTTTTCTTTCAGACACGCTGGGCCGCAGGGAAGCCGAACGAAATTACAGCTCCTCCCTCCTTATGGTTGGTGGCCTGAATCAGCCCGCCGCAGCGTTCCACAATGGCCCGGGCAATCGCCAGACCCAGTCCGGACTCACCGTCTTTTCCTTTGACAAAACGGTGGAATAAGGTGGGCAGCAGCTCCTGCGGAAAGCCGGGACCGTCATCCGAAACGGATAGCGCGATCTTCCCTTTTTCCAAGTTCGCAGTGATGTGAATTTCTTCTTTGGCGTATCTTGCGGCATTCGTCACGACGTTGAGCAGTGCCTGCAGCAGTTTATCCTGATCAGCCATGACGAACAGCTCTTTATTCTCTGGGCAGGCGATATGGAGTGTAAGTCCTTTCTTTACAAGCAGCGGATTGACACGTTCGGATGTTTCCGTCAACAATTCATTCAGACTGACCTTGGAAGGTTTGAAGATATCCTCTTCACTATCCAGCTTCGCAAGCAGCGTCATTTCGGTCACAATCTTGCCTAATCTACCGCTCTCCCCCAGGATCACGTCCAGTCCTTTACGAACGTTCTCACCTTCAAAGATTCCATCTCGAATGCCCTCCGCATAGCCTGCAATGGACATCAGAGGGGTCTTCAGCTCATGAGAAGCATTCTGGAAAAACTGCTTCTGCACCTCATTGAACCTGTTCAGTTCGCCAGCCATCTCGTATACCGTCTGTGCCACAGCTCCAATCTCACCGCCAGCCTTGACCAGCTGCACATCCGTGAAATGACGTTGTTTGACCTTCTTAAGTTCCTGCTTCAGATTCATCAATGGCTGAATCAGCCTTTTCGTAATAAACAAACTGAGCAGGAACATAATGGCTCCAACGATACAGATCACCAGGATGAGACGACCCAGAAGCGCCTGTTCGATTGCTTTAATCTTGCTCATGGGCGTCAACAGAGTCAGGGTTCCTTGGGGGATGGGACTGACATCCATCACATAACGCCCATCCGTTCCCTTCCACAGGTCCTTGATGCTGGATGAAGTGACCGCTGTGTATTTCGACAAGTTTGCTGGTACAGCTTCAGTCAATGTGTTACTGCTCGCTATTCCGGTTGTACCACTCACAGACAAAGTCCCTGACAGTACATTTCCGTTAAAATCAGTGACAAAGGCTTCAACATCCGCAGGAATGAGTGTTGAAGGAGCACTCGTAACTTCTCCCGTTACCAACTGGACGGACTGCATACCCGTTATATTCGAATTAGACATCGTGACCGCAGCTCCAGTAGAAAGTACAGGACTCATTGTGATATCCCCTGCTTTCGTTATAGAAGCGGACATCGCTGCGCTTAACGTCTTGAGATCATTCTTCTCTGTTCCAATGAAATGATCCAGCAGCACATAATGAAGTAAAACGGCCGTGACGGAGAGGATCAGAACCAGTGACAATCCGAACGCAAGGTTAATTTGATGAACAAGTTTCATATTAAACTTCACTCCGATCTGTACGCATACGATACCCGTGTCCCCACACCGACTCGACGGGAAGTTCCTCAATTTTTTTGCGAATCCGCTTAATTAAATGATCCACGGCACGGTCACTGCCAAAATAATCTTCTCCCCAGACAAAACTGAGCAGCTCGTCCCTCGTAAACGCACGATTCGGATGTTCAGCCAGTACCTTGAGCATGGTGAACTCTTTGCTGGTCAGGTCCACTTCTTCCCCTCTCCATATGGCCCGCCTCTCTTCCAACATTAATTGAAGATCACCGGTATCGATTCTTGGCGTCGCAGCTTCGCTTACAACAGCTCTTTCTTCCCCACCGGTAAGTCTAATCCAACGTTCCAGCTGCCGCTTGATGCGGGCTACCAGCTCACGGGGGCTGAAAGGCTTCACTAGATAATCGTCACTGCCTAGCTCAAGGCCAAGTATTTTGTCCACCTCATTATCCTTCGCCGAGATCATAATAATGGGTACCTCTCCTTCATTACGGATGCGTTTGCACAATTCATAGCCATCCATTCCGGGCAGCATAATATCCATCACCCACATGCTCGGCGGACTTATTCTATATAAAGACCAGGCATCCTCGGCATTAGCAAGGCCTATCGTTCGATAGTTCTCTTTGTGCAAATAAGCTTGAATCAATGTGCGTATATTTTCGTCATCGTCTACAACCGCGATGAGGTAATCGTTATTCATGAACGGTGCCTCCTGTACTTTTCTCTATAGTGAGTATACCAAAGGTATATATATGGAAAGAGCTTTGCCATTGTTTTTCCACAATTACACCAATATTGTGCCACACTCCTTCGGTAAATTGATAACTGTAAGACAAACCAAACCATAAGGAGTGTTACGAAATGAACTACAGTTTTAAATTCAGAAATGTTGCCCTGTCCGCCCTGCTGCTCACTGCGATCTCCGCACCGATTGTCGCGAATGCCGACAGCGCCGCTAACGCAAATGCTGTTACAAATGGAACTGCTACCTTGAAAGAAGCTAAATCCGCCATTGCGACCTTTACATTGGCTAATCCAGTGGAGCAGGCCAAAAAGTACGCGCCAGAAACAGTAAGCGAATGGGAAAAAACGCTAGCCCGTTACAATAAACTGCTTTCACAAAACTATACATCCCAAGTAATGGCCACTTTGGTTGCTGTTGATGTAGACTCTGACGAATGGAAGAAAGTTTCCGGGAACGCCAAACCAGGTGAGAGTGTAAAAGCCGAAAAATTACCTAATTCCGAAAATAAGAACACCTTGTCTTTCTCCATTACCACAAGCAGTTCGGATCTGAAAGGATTAGTTAAGAATGCAGAATCTGGAGTGGCAATTGCCGTCAGCCCTCTGAATCTTGACGAAAAATCAACCGGAACAACAAGCGCGGTTATAGCAAATGCTGAAAGTCTTCAATTTAGCGGTACTACAGCTGCCAGTGCATTCTTCTTAGCACAAAGTAATTTGAATAATGCTGTAACAGCTAAGGACGAAGCGGCAATCAAGACTTCCCTTGCCGACCTTCTGAAGCAATACAAAGCGCAAATTACTGAGCTAGAGGCAGCTCAAGAGTAGGTTTAAATACATTTCAGCTTTAACTACATCATTAAGCAAAAACGCCAAATCTTACACGAACTAAAAGACCGAACGCCAACAACCAGCAAGCCTCCACATGGAAGCTTGCTGGTTGTTGTTTTGTTGGCTATAAGCTATATCTGCTACGTATTATCTAATGCCTGCCCTGATCTTAAATGAGTCAGGGCTTTTGCTCTTCGGTTTATTTTTCGTTAACCCGGGTAACTACAAATGGCTCGTTCAACGCCTGCAGAGCTGCGGCCATATCTTCAGCTGAAAGTCTGCTGCCAGCCGAAATATGATATTGAAACTCATAGAAGCCGCCCAAGGTCGCTTTGAAATTCGTTTCCCAATAATTCGTCATCAGCCAGGCATAGGCTTCAGGTTGAGCGTCAGGCGCTTGCTGGGTGTGGACCTTTCTGGTCCCGTAATCCAGCGTTCCCCATTGTACGAGAGGTGTGTCCGGGACAGCAAGCAGCAGACTGCGGTCATGATCCTGCCAGGCAATGCCCGACTGTACAGCGGAATAATCCAGGCAAGTTCCCGGAATCTGATCCTTCCAGGGGCGAACGAGGCCTCCTGGCTTGTCGGCAAACAGGGTAACCGGCCCAGTGCCTCCCGGGTTGAACGGCAGGGCCAGATAAACGTTCTCCGGATTCCAGATGCTCTCTTTATGGAACCGCGCCGAAATATCCATCCGGTTTTGACGGGTATAGATCCGCAAGTGTAGTGAAAAATAGGCGATACCCTTGAGCTGATAACCAAGCTCAACGGTAGCATACAGCGGTCCATTATCCACCGCTCGCACGGAGATAAGCTGACCAACCGAACGCTCCACGTTCAAGCCTTTACGGTTGCGTCCCATTTTGGAACGGACGCTCCATACCTGAGATGCATCCGCAGGGTTCGCCGGGTTGGTCACCTCATAGATGGGTGTAAATGCCCCATACAGATCATCCGCTTTCAGCAGTTCGCGTCCTGTCTCCTTTTCGATCCACGACACAATGCCGCGCTCTTTCGACCAAGTCAAGCGTACAAAAGGGGACTCCAGCCCAGTTTGGCAAACGGAGATCGGCGCTTGCTGTCCGCCTGTCGTTAAGGAATACATATCCTCCATATCGTACACCTGGTCAGCGCCGATCAGCTTCGAATTGGAGGTTGACGTTAAGGAAGAAAGACCCTTCTGCGCTGCCAGGAGTGGGCGCAGAATCAGTATGCAGCTCTCCATGCCTTGGAGTTTAAGCTCCGCAATAATCGTCTGCGGGTGGCTTGACTGCTGGATCAGCACCTGTCCCGTGTCCTCCCGGATTACTTCTGCTCCGTTCAATAGCTCATCCGGTTCCCATCCTTCAAGCTTCAACTGAACCAACTCGGTTACCTCCTGCTCCGAGAGATTCGTTACCTTGAAGCGATAAGGACGCCCCGGGTACAACGTGGCGGCATTATCGGCAAGCAGCACCTGATCTAGCGCGCGGTAAGCAAGCTTGCTTGCCTCTGCAGCGTGAGCTGTCTTGCGAACCTCAAGCATCTGCACATTTTTGTGCCACGGTTCATAAACAGAGGAGTGATACCCCCAAGTGTGTTCGGCATAAAGAGTAAGCGCCTGCTCTACAGCCTCGATTTCCTGGAGACTAACACTTTTCTGTTCAGGGTCGAGCTTTTCCACCTTGCGAAGTGTCCGCTGTGCGTCACGGTAAATCTGAGTGTGCATCGGTGTGGAGCTTACACCGTCCGACCACCAGTCAGGCCAATCCCCTTTATGCACAGGCAGACCATCCGTGCCTTCCTCCTTCAAGCGGGCAAAAAAGCCACTCAACGTACTCATCTCCACGGAGATTCCCTCGCCGTTTTGACGGTTCCATGCATCGATCCATTCCATGATTGCGCTATTGGGCGATCCGTTGTCTGTGGGCAATCCGGACAGCATCATCGGCACGAAATCGTATGGATACTGCTCCGCCTCAAGCTGGGCCAAGTACCGGTGGATGCGAATATTGGCGATTTGATTATGAATGTTCGCTGGTTCCACAAGTCTGTGGCCGAATTCATCACGAATCATGTATTTGCCAAGCGCACCAGGACAGAAACCAAGCTCGTTGCCAAGCATGTAGTGGTCTCCATTCCAGACCAGCAGGCGTTCCCCACTTGGAGCTTCCCACCAGAAAGGGGACTGCTTGCGGCCCAGAGCATACATGCCGTGATGAGTATGTATACAGCTGAATAAATGTCCGATTCCGTTATTTAGCAGGCTATCGGCATATCCCCAGCTGTAGCCATTGATATCCGCCGTCATCGCACTGTCTATTGGGTGACCGATAGATTTGGCATATGTCTGAGCTTTGCTGTGTATTTTGTTCAACAACTGTAGGTCGGGCAGCTCGGTCATATTCAAATACGTGCCGGAGAGCTCGATATCGCCGCGCCGCACGGCATCAGCAAATGCAACTTTTTCCTCGTCTCGAGCCTGTTTCAGGAATTGCTCCACAGCCCAGAACGTCTCACAGGTCCAACGGAACCCTTTCCACTCGGGGTTTACACCGTTATGGGCATCATTAACAATACGCAGCGCCTGACGGATAAAATCGATATGATATTGTTCAATCTTCTCCTGCCGGTCAGTATAACCAATGTCAGTATGGGAATGGTGAATGACATATATTTTCCATTTCCGTTTAAGCGTCGGGATGGCGGCCTGTTTGATTTGTTGTTCGAGTGTCATCTTTTTTTCTCCTTTATTGGTGGATTAGGTACCTTTTACGAGTTGGAAAATCCCGTGGAACACATGCTCTTGCATTTGTTTCTCATTATGCTGAGAAATCTTCTCGGGCAAGAGCGCTTCCGAAAGCGCGCCGCCAAATAGATCATGGGTTTCGGCAATTTGTCCGCCCAGGATCAGACGAGCGGGGCGAAACTCTGCCACGTACGGACGCAACATTTCCCCAAGCCGCTGGCCGTAAAGCTGCCATACACGGATGGCGGAGGAATTCCCCTGTCTGGCCGCTATGGCCAGATGGTACACGTCCTCTCCCTGCCTTCGAGCATCATGGCTATCTGCCAAGTCCAAAATCCCTCGGCTTCCGAACAGATCATCCACGGTTCCTCCGTTGTATTGCTCGGCATACAACATGCCAGAGTCGGGAATTCCCCATTTCCCGCTGACAATGGACTGGTTCTCAACAAAAGCGGAGCCGAGGCCCGTTCCCAATGTAAGGCAAAGCAATCTGTCCTGTGGAAAAAGCCTGCTGACCCCCAGAGCGAACAGGGCAGCATCATTGCCAAAACGAATATCTGCGGCGGCAAGCTGGGTCATCCATGTAGCAGCAGTGGGCTCCGCTGCAAGCGCCGTTAATTCACACCGCAGCAGTGTTTTTAGATTGAATTCATAAAGCTGCTCGTATTTATTCAATCCCTGGATACGGGAAACGCCTGTGTCGTATTCAAAAGGTCCGGGGAAAGCAAAACCGATGTGAAAATTGGCAAAAGTGCCCCGGGTCCCTTTATCGGTACTTAGCCTCTCCATGTAGGCGACGTATGCAGCGGCAAGCTCCTGGATCACGCCAGCCAGATTGGAGGCGATTTCATACGCGCTACTGTCGGAGTGCGATGACCTTTTGACATAAAGTTGTGGCAGAAGATTCCCGTCACTCAGTACGACGGCACCCTTCAAAAAGGTCCCCCCGGCATCAATGGCAATCGTGACGTCAGGGTTCATAAGCGCTCACCAGATTTCCAGTGATGCGGAAGCAAAGGCATGTTCCAGTCTGGCGAAACCTGTGCCCGGATCAGAGTGCACGATCGGTCACCCAGAGACTCGAGACGGAAACCTCCGACGGAGGCAGGAACGATATACGCTTCCGCGTACCCCCACTCCACAGCCGCTGCCTCATCATCCAGCGGAGTCAGCCGCACACGATCGCCTTCTACGAGGTTGAACATAACAAACTCTCCAGCCGTGTCGTCGATCCACTCTCCGTCCAGTTTTAATCTTTTGATCTGAAAAAGCAGATCCTCCCGTTCGCCCAGCAGCTCTTCTTTGCTGTCTCCCTGTACCCGGCTTTCCTTTGGAACCGCTATCAACTGCTTCTGAACGTATTCCGTGTCAAACTGTTCCTGCATGTTGGCTCTGGCATGATCGCCGTTGATCGGACGCGGCCGCCCGTCTCTGTCTAGCCGCAAATGGTCGTATATTTTGAAGGTAAACCACCAGGTTGTCGAAGAGATCTCCAGCACCAGATTGTTTTTGCCCGAAAAATGTACGGCTCCCGGCGGGATCAGAAACAGGTCACCCTTATTCGCATCCCAAATGTTCACATACTCTGGGATCTTCAGTGGTTGTCCCAAGGTGTGGGCCGATTCAACCGCCTGAAGCAGCTCCTCCCCGGTTGTACCCTCTGTGAAACCCAGTCCCACAAAAGGTTTGGTGCCTTCCTTCTGTTCCATAATGTAATAGGATTCCTGCTGCGTCATCGTTTCGTTGAAGGTCTGCTCGATGTAAGCCTGCTGGGGGTGGACCTGCAAAGACAGATGATCCCCGTCGATCGTATCGAGATAATCAAACCGGATCGGAAAATAGTCGCCAAACAGTTGCACATTGCGCTCGCCCATAATTGCTTCTGGATGAGCAGACAGTAATAGCGGGAAAGGAAGCTCCACTATAAAATCCCGATAACCGATTAATATCGTGTTTTCCGGTGCGATAGGTTCAAACCCCCATGCGCAGTTATTCCAATCCTTAGGTAGGTCGCATAGTTCTTTTAAATACTGTCCGCCCCAAATCCCCGGTGCAAAAAACGGCTTTACTCGAAAAGGCTGCTGTGCTGTTGAAGCCAAAAGTCGGCGCAGCATAGGAACGGTGACCAAAATGGGTCGTTCCCGGTTGTTCGTATCCACGTAGTAGTCAAAGTCATACAAGTGGCGTTTGCGATATTCCTCCCAGACGGGCCACTCCAGAAACAAGGCCTGTTTATAGGTTTCGACCGTATCCAGGCAAGGACCTAACCCCAGAGACCCCATCCCCTGCTGATGCAGTTTCTGCTGTGCTTCTCTCGATAAGTCGCAAAATAGAGAAACGTTCGTTAAACCTGATGCTGTAGAAAGGAAACCAGAGCCAGGCCCAAAGGTCACAACGATGGGGGCTAACTGATCTACGTTCGGCGACTGGGCCTCTGCATGTTCAGCGGAATGATAAAGCCGAAGTTGATCGTCTACATCACTGAGCCAGACCGACTGTGCACGTGGTCGGAAATAATCCTTAACGCTGACGTCCGAGGCTACAACGCCAAAAGCACGGTTATCCGTCAGATAAGGGTGAAACTGCTGAAGCAAATCTGCAGAAGACTTTAAATAATCAGCGCTGTCAATCTCAATTAAAACCCTGCTCTCTAGGTGGCAGCGCGACCGAAGTATTTCCAGACATTCGCTGAATGCGGCACCATGCGTACCGTCAATGACCATATAAAAAGGAAGCAAATCATTCTGTACACATTCGGGCCAAATTAGATCAAGCCATTCTTCATACGCATTCCAGATCCCCGGTTCTGCCTCTTGGTCGGGCTGAAGCTGAATGAAATTAATTGGGTTGGTTTGAAAGGCCAAAGGGGCTATTCGGGGCATGTTTAAAACCTCCAACTCTATATCGATTTATGTTCATCATTGTATAGGGAGTTGGAGGTGCTGTCTTTAAACGATCAAGCTGTGTTTTTGTACAATCAGGACATTCGGGGTGGGTAATGCATTTTGCCAGAGCGGCCTTCGGCAAACTGATTGCGTCGGAATTTGGCCGGGGAAACACCAAGCTCGCGGGTGAATATCCGGGTAAAATAATGCACGGATTGGAACCCGCACTGGATGGCGATATCTTTAATTGGTGTCTGTTCATTTAACAACAGCCCAGCGGCTTGCCGCACGCGCCGTTCCTGAATGTAATGAACGAAGGACTGCCCCAGATTTTCCTGAAACAATCGGGTCAGGTGACGGGATGAAATGTGGAGGTGCCTTGACACCGTCATAAGCGTAAGCTCATTGATCAGATTATCATCAATGTACCGTTTGGCCTGTCGGAACAACGTATTTGGTTCCACGGGCTGCTCTCCCGTGTCAGCCGAGTCTGTTCGAGTCGGAACGTGCAAATCTGCTATCGATAACAACAGAGAAGCGGAAATTTGCTTTACAGCAAGAGGAAGGGTTGCCCCAGGCTGGTCGAAAGAAGTAATGAGCGCTTGCCATAAATGGCCAGTTGGCGTAAGGTCCGCTTGCTGGGCTACGCTTTGTCCAAGCTCGGCAAGGCGACGGAAGGATTCAGTATAATAAGCATCTGTGTGGGTCTCATCCAGTTCGAAAGCCACATAAGAAAGCGTCAATCCGGTCTGGCTGCGGATTTGATGCCATACGCCCGGAAGAGATAGAAATGCTGTTCCTTTATTTAAAGCATAATGCTGGTTTTGTTCTATGTAGCTTCCTTCACCGTCTACCACATAACAAGCCTCAAAAAAGGAATGCCGGTGGAAGGCATTGTCGAAATGATCGGGCATGAATCCCCAATACAAAATGGACAATGAAAGCCCTGTTTGCTCCACTTTTGTAATATAACGATTGCATATTTGATTGGCCCGGCGGAAGCTGGCTTCGATGGTCATGGCGTTCCTCTCCCTTCAAGCTCTCATTATACGTTTGCATGGCAAAAAGGCAAACCGGAAGTCGGTCTGCCTCTTTGAATATTTTTCAACTAGGTAAATCAGATGATGCCCTTTTCACAATACGTTAATAATCTGCTAAATAAAACTGCTGCCTCAGCCCGGGTCAGATTACGTTTCGGATTAAGCTTGTGATCTGGTGTTCCTTGAATGAGATCAAGCTCAATGCAAATCGCTAATGCTTCCCTGGACCAGATTCCAGCCTTATCCGCATCTTTGTATTTAGACAGTACCATTTGCGTTGTATCGGAGACTTCTGGCAACCTCCCTTTCATCTCAAGGGTTCTTACTATAATAACGGCCATCTCTTCACGGCTTAAGGGTTTCATAGGTTCAAATAAATTACCCGCATACCCCTTAAACAAACCTGCATCCGCCACAGCACGAACATCATCCTTATACCACTTATCTTCGGTTACATCTTTAAATGATGATGACCCTTCAGCCTTAAGACCAAATGCTCGGGTTAACATCGCTGCAATTTCAGAACGGTTTATCGTCAGATCTGGAGCAAATTTCTGATTATTCATGCCCTTGATAATCCCTTTGCTCACAAGAGCTTCAATTTCCTTGCTTGCCCAGTGTCCAACCGTATCGAGAAATGCTTTGGGTTTGGTGTTACCCGTATCCGGCTTAGCTCCAGTTTGGTTATCCTGATCAGACCCATTATTTGTTCCTGTACCAGGATTAGGCTTGGTATCGGGTTTCGTACCAGTGCTTGGATTTGATCCGGTGCTTGGATTTGATCCAGTGTCTGGGTTTGATCCTGTTCCTGGATTTGTACCCGGATTGCTGTTGTCTTTCGCCTTTACTTTGACAGTCGCAATCGCTTTAATGTCCGTCCCATTGACCGCGCCTTTCATCTGAAAAGTACCTGCCTGTGCGTAAAGGGAAGGATCAATCGTTTCCCATACAACGGTGGCCTTCTCAGTCGTATCGTTACTCAAGGATACAGTCACTTGCGAAGGCAATATCGGTATAGAGCCAGCTTCCGTTTCAACCTGTACACTCTCAATAGATACGATGTTAACTGCTAATTTTTCTTTAATGTAGAAATCATCCAGAATGAAGGCGTAATCAGAAGTAGGGCCTCCAGCGCCTTTGGATACCATTTTGAAAATAACTTGGTAATCATTTTGATCACCTGTCGTGAATTTTTTCTGGAAGCGAATATAACCCCCATCTTCACCCTCTTTATTACCCGGATTAGGTAGTGTGCTCAGTGTTTCCTTCAGCACAATTTCACCAGTGGAGCGTGATTGTACAGAAACCTCATAACCAGCATACTTTTCTAAGGTGTAAATAAAGCCTAAGTCATATTCTGTGTTTGGTTCCATTTTCACGCTGGATTCATTCGTTTTTATTAATTTACCAACATCGGTTTCATTCACTTTCAACGAATTCTCACCATCCAGAACCCAGGTCATTACAGGACCAACCTTGTTCTCAGATGCGGATACAACAGGGTTGTCATCCTGTTTATTACTTTGATCGGTTGCAATATGAATTTGCCTATCCCCACCACCATACTCAAAAGGCCCCCAGCCTTCGTACACATTTTCAAAATCCTCATATACAACGTAGCTCTTATTCGTAGGGTCCTTCTCTACAGTTGTATGCTTCCAAATTCGCACATCATCAAATTGAACAGTACCCGCTCCCGGATCAGCTACAAGCTTAACTGTCGCGGAATTAATGCCTGCTGGAACCTTGAATTCAACATTCATTCTTTGCCATTTGGTGTCCACGTACTTGAAGGATGATTTATGGATGCCATCCTGACCTGTCACATGATTGGAATAGGTTTGACCATTAACCGTGACCTGAAGCGAGGATTCCCTCCCCTTTTCAGTCTGTGTCCACACTCCGACGGTGTAATCCTGACCAGGCTGCAATCCGGTAATCTCCTGTGAGATTACACCTGAATTACTACCGACCTCTGCGTATCTGTTCCAATTCGATTTGTTCATTTCTTTAGTGATATCGTATTCTGTATCCCCTTGAACAGTCTTGATTGTAATGTTTGCTGGATCATCGACTGTCCATGAACCTGGAACATTGAACTTCTCTGAATTGAAGGCAAAATCCTTGATCAAACTGCCTTCTCCCCAATTCCCTGCATTAGGCACCAAAGTCAGGGCATCAGCAGTTGCTGGATACAATACATAAGGCGTATTTTTCTTTGCCTTCGTAATCGTAAGAGATTCATTCCGAGCGACCAGCGTATCCACCAGAACTTTACCTTGTTGGGTCAATTCGTACATATTAAACTGTTTCACATCTTTAAATTCATCCGTCAACTGCCAAGTGGTAGAGTTACCTGTTGTGTTCCAATGGTACAGCTTCGCACCATCGTTAACACCCAAGATTTGATTAGCTTTGATATCCCAAACCCATGGAATTAACGAGTTAGCCTCACCTGTATGGCGCACTGATTCATCGGTAGTCGTTCCGGTATCTTTCCAAGCAGAGATCAGCTTGCCATTCTTGGTAAGCTCAATCATACCAGTGGATTTATTTCTCTTAGAGACGACATTATTATCAAAAGTTACTTGGTCCTCTTCATATTTCAGTACACCGAAATGCTGTATATACTTCGTCGGCAATACTTCATTGAAGAATACTGTTACACCCTGCTGTACGTCTGGCTTAGAATCGCCCCAAGTGGTCACACCAGGGATTTTTTGTCCTTTAAATAAAGCATTCCCTACAAAAATATCGAGATTGTTCTTCACCATTCTAGAAAGGATACTCTTGTTCCCTTTATTGGGATATCCTAAATCCGGACCCCAGTGAACGAAATCCACACCTGGTTCAATCGGACCTGAAAATTCTGTTCCTACTTTGACTCCAAGACCATTGGCATATTGCAACAATTTATAGGCATTGTAGTCATTGCCGGTATACACGTCTACATAATAGAAATCTAACGCAGGATCATTAGGGTCGTTGGCGTCCTTCGTGAGATTATATAGATTGGTTAACCGTGATTTCAGTTCACCACTCAGGACATCCTTCGTTTGATCTACATAATAAGCCGTATCGATCCAATCCCAACCTTTGGAGAGCTTATCTGTCTTCGGTCCATTAGCTGTAGCCCCAGTTAAATTGGAGTAATCCAGTTCGTTGGCATCGAGATGATATTCGGTTGCATTCAAATGTACGCCGACGTGAAGGTTGTACTTATCCCCCTCATCGATCAAATAATTGAAATCATCCAATCCACCTTGTCGTACACCAATATTAGAGTAGGAAGGAATATCATCATCATGCCCTTCCGCCTGATACCCCTTATGCAGAATCATCTGTCCAAAACCGTCTGTAAAATTGTACAGAACTTTCCCCGTATCCAAACTGTTCAAGAACGGATCATTGGCTTGACTCGCAAAGTTGAAAGCAATGTACATCATATTGTTCTTCATATCCTGTGCGCCAAATGGCTCATTGTAAATTTCCGTTCGGTAAGCAACAGCCGCATCTTGCCAATCTGTCTTTTCGTCGTTATTGCGTTCCCCAGTGACGACCACTTCATACCATGGCAACTCTTCAGTCTCACTACTTTGAAGATGTCGATACGTCCAACTGCCTGGCTTCACCGTTATTTTATTGACAAGCGGTTTTTTCTCTGTGGTGATTATCAATTTATTGCCACCACTCATGACGTTGTCCTCTGCCGATGCTGCCAAGCCATCTCCACTCACCATAACCATCGTTACACCGGTCGTACCGCTTTGCTTCATAAGAGACATATCGTCAACCAGTTCCTCTGAGACTCCGTGCCACTCCCCGTTTGACTTACTCCATGCATACGATGCATCTTTCATTGAACTATTCACATGGATCAGAGCGTTGTTCATTTGAATCGAACGCACTAAGAAATCCGGGCCGTCGGAAATTTTATCAATTTCAAATCGCACTACATTGTTCGCCTTTGCCTCGAGATGCCCATCAATCACAACGCCGATCTCATCAAAAGTCATCGTGTACTGATATGTGCTAGCACTCTCTTTCTTCGACACTGTACGTGGTACATAATCCTTATTATTAATCTTGACACTATTCGTTTGCTCCACGTCAGCCTGCAGCTTGTGATGATCCACTTGATACTCTACAATGCCTGGAAAATCTTTATATACACTAACGGTCATACCATCATTCTCAATCGTATCTGTCTCTTGCGCCAGCTTCAGCTTAGGTAGCGACTCAAGTTCGACCATTTTGAGGTTACTCACCGTCATTTGTTTGGTTCCATACCATGAACGAAGACCAAACCAACCCGGCACAACAGCCATCGATTCTTCAATTATCGAACCCATATCTGTAGCTACGCCATCAGGACCCGTAATGTTGAGACTAACCGTTGTTCCCACCAAACGAAGCTCAATATGATAATTTGTATTGGCCTGCATCTGATACGTATTGGGAAAGGATATCTCATTCCCGTTACTTGTTGTGACCTTCCATTTCCCATTAATATCATGAACGACACCTACATATTTGTCAGCTGCCGAACCTCTCACGATAAAACCATAACGGCCACCATCTGATCCTGCGGAAACATTCGTGTTAAAATCAAAAGTGAGTAGCTGATCAGCGAATTTTGGGCTATCCTTATCCACGGCTAATGAAACCCCTGGCATGTTCAATCGGATTTGGCTATTTCCATTCGCAAGAACCTCTGGTTTACTGTTATCAAGAGGACCCCAGTTCTGCGCCTTATAATCTGGTGTATACACGCGAACCTCTTCTGCAGTGATCGCGTCTATCTTGACTTGAATCGCATGGGTCACAGAATTGTAGATGCCAAATGAACCTGATGTGTATCCAGTTATATTCACACTGCCAACCCTAATTCCATTGACGTAAAGGCCTAGCTCATTCTCGATCATTTCTACACGTAGCGTGTAATCTTTGCCAGAAGCAAGTGCAGTAGTAGCGCCAATCACAAAGGCATCATTACTGCCTTCCATCTTGTATTTCCAATTCCCCGGACTTTCTTCGTAAATTACGATATTTCCAAGGGTAATCCCCGCAGCTCCATCCGACTGCATTTTCACTTGATATATGCCGTTGGCTACTGGAGTTACATCCTTATTGACAGCAGCCGTTCCAGCATCCAACATCCCTTGCAAATATCCACTAGAAACTTGCGGCGTATCCTTGAAGCCTTCCCAATTTACGATTGAATCACCTTCATAGTACTCTTCATATCTCAGCTTGCCAACATGGGATGAAGACGTATTCATATCCAGGAATTCTTCAGTAAAAACAACATTATCAATATAAATGTAATTCTGCGCAACTACCCCAAAAGGCCCTTCCCCGAATTGCTGCCCTGTCGGTAAGTTTGCTTGCAATGTAGCACCATTAATACTTAAGATCACAGAATGATCGGCGTATTGAAGTCCAACTTTGTTCCAAGCATAAGGTAAAGGACTGCAATCCATAACATCAGAAACAACAAAATCGTTGCTGGTTCCGTCCTTATTCAATAACACCCATTTCGTACCTTCATATTTCACAATAGCACCATCGCCTATAACAAATCCGATATCCGTTGTTGCTGGCTTCACATCCAACATATATGTGGCGCTTTGCAAGGACGGTGCATCCAAGTTCATTACATTGTCTTTGATATTGGAAAGTCTCAATACCCGATTACTACCTTCTGTAATAATTGTAGAATCAGCACCAGTCCAAGTACCTTTAATTCCATCCTCAAAATCATTACTGTATTGTGCAATTTGTTTGGGTTCAATGATCTCATTCGTATATTGTACATTGTCGATTTGAAGCTCTACAGTGCTTCTAATGCGAAGTCCGAAACGCCCAGCTGCTTCAGAATACTGTTCAAACGTAATGTCGCCAATCCGCTTTTTATTCAAAAAAACCGTTATTTTCTTACCATTAAAATTAAACATGAGATTGTTCCAACGCCCTTGAATCGGATAAGGAATCTCTTGCTTATCTCCCCAGCCCGTATTGGACTCCGGTATCCAACTGCTCGGATCAACCCCGAGTTCATTGAA
Source organism: Paenibacillus sp. MDV22-iso6 (assembly GCF_058408365.1). Lineage (NCBI taxonomy): Bacteria > Bacillati > Bacillota > Bacilli > Caryophanales > Paenibacillaceae > Paenibacillus > Paenibacillus sp. MDV22-iso6. Next base: position 1,474,509 of record NZ_JBZVDZ010000001.1, read on the forward strand.
AATACTTGCTGAATCATTCATTCTGAAACCAAAAGCAAATCCTTGTCCGCTAACCAATTTGTCCGGATTTACCAGTTTGAAATCTAATGAAAGAGTTCCTTGTTGAATTTGTGGCGAATCCAGATCCACACCTCGTTCGCTAGATCCTTTTTTAAGTGAGAGAACTTTATTGCCCGTAATATCCGTCACGACCGTTGCTTTCAGCCCCGACCAATGGGGTGTATAATTGGAGTCTTCATAATCTTGAACATAATTAACAATGTTTGAAGGCTTCTCCCTCGTGCCCACACCTTCAATTCTCACACTCTTGATGGCAATCTCTCCTGTAGCATAGCGCTTATACAGCCCGACTTGACCTAATCCAGACAACGAACTCAATAAATCAGTATTCTTATTGTAATAAGTCACGTCGTCTACAATGATCAGAAGCTTCATACCATTAAAGCCGATCTGAATGTGATAATCTGTGTCCATTTTTAGTTCTGGTCCGTCAAATGTTTCCCACTTACTTGTACCATCCGGACTCTGAATAACCCAGGTTGTGCCGGCATCATAACGAATAGCTATACCTTGGTTACTATCATTAGATCCTAGAACAAATCCAATATTGCTTTGGTTTGTGCTGGTATACCGCATCGTTGTATCTATGATTCCTCCGGAGAGCCAAGGAGCCTTATCCCATGTTGCTATAGCTCCACTGCCACCCAGATTGTTAATTGTTACTGTCAATCCATTGTTTACTGAAGTAGTTCCATTTCCTTTGACGAAAGTCATGGTTTCCGGTTCCATAGACTGATAGTTATTCATATAAGAAACAACCTCTTGATTACTTGGAACATTATTTTTGACTTCTTCTAGGAAAGCACCTATATCTACATTCCCTGTTGTTTCCATATCCTTTTCAAGAACCGTGATTGCAGCTTCAGCTTTAATACTCGTTCCCTCTACAGATCCCTTTACGGTAAATGTCCCTACCTGCGCATAGTCAGAAGATTCGATTGGATCCCAGCTCACCATGACTTCTGCGGTAGTGCTGTCACTGTATACTGCTTGTATTACCGATGGAATAGCTGGCTGCTCATCAACGTATGTTTCAACCTTAATCGGGGGGATGCTCTCGATCGTTTTTTCCTGTGGCTCAATTGGCAAATCACCAAATTCTCCTGAAGTAGCATAAACAGTATTGCTAGGGAGTACCATCAACTGACTTGAAGCAACCAATAAAACCATCATCCAAATCCATAATTTGAATATCATTTTATTATTTTTTTTCCGCATCAAATCGTTCCTCCTACAATAGAATGCTAGATTTTTATATTTCGTACCACTTGATCTCATTTGCATCCAGCTTCAGTGAGAAGCTGGAGCCATCACCGCGATAAACGACGGTTTCCTGTGGCTCATACGTATTATTCACCACGCAGAATTTGCCCTTTTCCACATAAGCATGAACCTCAACATTATAGTTCTCACTGAACCAGCTGTTCAGCTCCTGATCGCTGTGGGCGCTCCAAAGAATCGCACGATACAGCAAGCGGCTGTTCTCGAAGCTGTATGGTAAACCGCTTATATATACGCTTCGCCCGTCGCCGAATTCGTTCACCGCGAGTTGAACTTCCTTGTCCGTTTGACGAAGAATCGTAGTTCCTTCTAGGGCAAAAATATTTTTCTTTCCTTCGCCAAAGTTGATTTCCTTGCTTCCATCCGGATTGGTTTTACAATCTGCCGAAATGAAATGTTCATGCTCATCCCAGTTATATTTATCATAACCCAGCGTAAAGCCACGTTCTTCCTCTACACCGAGGATGTTGGCCAGTTGGAAAAAGCGCCCATTCGCCTGATGCGCTGTGGGTTCGCCAACACCGATAAATCCACCGCCTTCATAAACAAACCTTTTTATGGCCGTAACGATATCCGTATCCAGCCACCATTCTCCGCCCGTATAGGCTGTATCTGCATCCCCAACGTTTAATATGACGTCAATATCATCTAAGACGGACGGATTTTCTTTGATATCGTCGAAGCTGATGAATTTCACTTCGAAAGGTGCACCAGAGAGAGCTTCAATAATACCGGCATAACTATAATTTTGCTTGTAATAAAGTGCATGATGCACCATATGGTTCCCCCAGGCCCGCATTTTGCCCCAACAGTTGAGCACGGCTACCGACTTGACACAATACGGCAAGCTTCCCTGTACATTGTCATAGAGCGTACGGAACTCATCCGTAACGCTTTCTACATATTCAATAAACTCGGGAAAATCAAGGGCTAGCTTAAGATATCCGCCGTAGCCGATTCGATCGATCGGTTTGCGGAGAATCGCGCGTCGTGCGGTGACCCAATTTTCTTTGGCTTCCTTTACGGGGTCCCCGCCTGTATGAAAGGTATCCGGGAAAAAGTAAGGTAAGAAACGACCTTCCGTATATTGCACTCCTGGGATGTCGCTGATCAGTCTTAGTGTTGAACCGTTACCTACACTTCCGACTACGGCATCCAGACCGATCGATGCAAATTCCTCCATGAATGGTTCTGTGCCGATCCAATGATCACCCAGGAACATCATGGCCTCCTTACCGCATTCGTGAGTAATATCGACCATTTCTTTGGCAAGCCTCGCCACTTCACGACGTTGGAATGCTTGAAAATCACGGAACTCCTTCGTAGGTATTCGATAGGTGTTATTGTAGTAACCTTGGTCGATAATAAATTCAGGTCTGAACCTGTACCCGATCTCTTCCTCAAACTGTTCGAGGATATAAGGGCTAACTGAGGCAGAATAGCCGTACCAGTCCACATATTTTTCACGAGCGAGCTCATCAAAAACCAAGGTGAATTGGTGAAAGAAGGTTGTATAGCGAATCACATTGACATAAGGATGATCTTCGATAAACTTGCGAATTCGCTCCATCGTATACTCACGAGTCTTCGGTTGACGAACATCAAAGGTAATCTGATGCTCGACATCTTTCCATTCATTGGTGACCGCATTGTACATATGAACTGGATCCCACATAATATAAGCCAAAAAACTAACGGTATAGTCATGGAACGGCTGGGTTGTGATGGTGACATCGCCGATTTTGTCGTCATAGCTCCATTGTTCGGTCGGAACGACCTCTCCGGTTGTACGATCGATGACTTCCCACCAGCGCTGAATATCGTCGCGACAATTCACTTTGAGCATGTCGGGATAAATCCCCTTCATAAGGGAAATGGAAATGCTTTCGCCTTCAGCCGTATGAATGGGAGTCATCAAATACATTTGTTGAATCTCTTCAGGGTTGGCATTAGCCCATACGTTATCCTTACGGGTTGTATAATAAGTGGAATAGACCTTGGCATCAATATCCCGCAGCTCAGCGGGAAAGTCAGTTCCATCACAGTCACGCACAGCGTCGGCTCCCCAGCGTTTCATGATCTCCAGGGTTTGCGGAATAACGTCTAAATCAGTAGGGATCGTTACACGTCCTCTTTTTGTACTCATGGTTGAAAACTCCTCTATTTATATTTTCGGTTATATAGCCATAGCAGACCGATCAGCATAGCGAGCCCAAGCAACATGAGACCCAGTCCAGGGGCTCCAATGTTCTTTTGGCCGACAATGACCAATCCGATACCGACGATAAAAACAATCAGCATCAACAAATTACGCAAATAATTCTTTGTAAAGTCTTCCATCATCGCACCTTATCCTTTCAGCCCGCCCATCGTCATACCTTGGGTTAGCTTTTTTTGTACCAGAATATATATAATCAAGGTTGGAAGCATGACCAGCACCAGACCTGCATACATCTGACCATACTGAACTGCGGATTTTTGCGCTGCCATCAGGTTCATTAAGCCGACAGGTAATGTCTTCAGGGTCGGTTTGGTTAGGAGCGTCATAGAGATAATATATTCGTTCCAGTAGGACAGGAAATTGAACAGAATAACCGTTACGATACTGGGTTTGGCCATAGGCATAATGACTTGCACCATAGTACGGAAATAGCCAGCACCGTCCACCGAGGCCGCTTCCTCAAATTCTTTGGGCAGCGATTTAAAATATCCCGACATGAGATAGATCGTGAAGGGCAGTGCCATCGCAGCATAAACCACCGCAAGAATAAACAGGTTGTTCAGCAATACAGGGTGCCCCAGAATGCCGCGGAGCATCTTGTCGCCGTTATTAAGCATCAGAAATATAGGAACAATGATATAGTTTACATTAATAAACAAACCCGCCATAAACATCATATTCCAGAATCCGTTCCCTCTAAATTTAAAACGAGAAAGTACATAGGACGCAGGCAATGCCACCATAAGCAGAAGCACCAGTGCGATTACCGTCACCAATACGGAATTGAGCATAAAAGAACCCATTTTTGCCTTGAGCCATGCATCAGCAAAGTTCTGTAGATGCACCCCAGCGGGAAGTGCCCAGGGACTGCCGTAAAACTCACTGTCTTGTTTGATGGAGGCCATGAATGCCCATAGAACAGGGATGAGGATGAGGATGGCTAAAGCGATCAGTATAACGTAAATGAAGCCTTTGTATAATTTGTCGCTAACACCTCTCCGTGAGCGGTTGTTTGTATTCATCTTATTCCCTCCTAAAATTCCAAATGCTCTCGTCTGGTAACTGCGTTTAGTATCCCAGCAAGCGCAAACGAGAACAGGAACACAATTACACCGATGGCCATCCCATAGCCATAAGAGGAATTAGTATAAGCTTCTTTATACATATAACTGAGGAACACTTCGGTGGCACCGTCTGGACCGCCGCTTGTCATCGTCATCACGAACAAGAAACTCATGTTAATCGTACTGATGATGAAAAAGGTGAGCGTCGTCCGTATGTTCGTCCAGATTAAAGGAATGGTTATCTGGAAAAACTGAGCCATTCGCCCTGCTCCTTCAAGCCCTGCGGATTCATATAAGCTCTCTGGAATGTTGGCCATACTAGCCATGTACATTACCATGTAATAGCCGATCGCCTGCCAGATCATCGCGCCTGCAAGACTGAAAATAACCACTTTCTGATCCCCTAGCCATAGAATGGGCTCTGCTTGTAATCCGCGAAACAGCTTTAGCAATGAGTTCATAAGCCCGCTATTCGGATCGTAAATCGCTGAGAAGATCGCACTGATGACAACCACAGACAGAATGTTAGGAATATAGAAGATTACGCGTAAAACATTTTGCCCTTTGAGTTTTTCACGTGTGAGCATCGATGCAAACAGAAGTGCCAGAGCAAAGGTCACGATTGTAACCAGAACAATGAGCAGAACACTATTTTGAAAGGTCTGATAAAACTTATCGCTATGAAACAGCTTATTGAAATTCTGCAAACCTACGAAGGTTTTGTTATCGGTATAGCCGCCCCACTTGTACAATGACATCCGAAAGACATCGATCGTAGGAATAATTAAGAAAATTGCAAAAAGGAGGACGGCGGGTGCTAGACAGAAGAAGATAAAACGTCCTCTTCCTTTTTTCATATCCATGGCTTTCTCTCTCCTCCCAAAGGTCAGATCATGGTGGTCAGCTCAGGTCGCCCACCATGATCCTGTTACATTCTCAAGGCCCAGGCCTCTTTATTATTTCAATGCTCCCCGCAAGGCGTCGCTTGCTTTAATGATTCCCTCAACCCACTGTTGCTGTGTTTTAGCACCTGTTACAAGGGAGTCAATGGACGCAAACACTGCATCCGATATATTCACCCCTTCAACTGGGTCAGTTGTTGCAAATGCACCCATAGCAGCCTTTGCCCCATTGTCATAGATGCTGTAGAAAAGCTTGTTGTCTCCATCCAATTTGTCGGACATACCTTTGATCGGTTGAATCGCGCCAACCTTTGCAAAAATGGCTGCTGCCTCATCGGAATAAAGATAAGCAATAAATTGTTTTGCCAGATCTGCGTTTTCCGCTTTGGCAGGAATCCAAATTTGTTCGAAGAAAGTATACGAATAACGGTCGCCACCGTCTTTTATTGCCGGAAGAGCTGTGAAGCCCCATTTGAAGCCTTCTGCTCGCGGAGCTTTGCTCATTTCGCCAACGACCCAAGTACCGTTAGGCATGAAGAGTGCTTTATTGTCCAGAATCAGTTGTTGGTTTTTGGTAAAGTTATCTTTGTTGGCATTTGCGGGAACCGTTTTTTCGGTGTAAGTAGCCAGTTTACCGATCAGTTCAACCGTTTGTTGAGCTTCTGGGGTTTGCCAAATGCCTTCGTTGTAATGCGTCACTTTAGTGAAGAAATCCGCGCTGCCCACCTCGTTGAGCAAAGCATAGAAGAAAGAGTCAAAGTAACCTGACGTCGGATAAGCAAATAGTGAAATACCCTCGGCTTTAGCTTGATCACCTAGAGCCCACATTTCTTCCCAAGTCGTAGGAACTTTCCAACCTTTTTGTTCAAACAAACCCTCGTTATAAAACAAACCGGTAGGGCTGTAGAACATAGGCATCAGATAGGTCTTTCCATCGTTATACGGATTCGTGATCGTTGTATCAGTGAAGCCTGGAATCAGCTTATCCTTGACGGTTACACTTTCGCCGGGTATGGTCATGGACAGCACATCTGAAAGGTCAGTTAGGTTATTATCCTTTACAAAGGTTTCAGTCAAGCCCTTCGGCTGACCCGTTGCCAAATGGATAACATCAGGAAACTCACCAGATTTCATACCGGGTCCAATGACATCTTCAATATTTTTGTCAATCGTCGTTTCGACTTTCACGCCAGGGTTGGCGCTTTCGAAGGCAGCCGTAATTTCTTTCCATACATCAGCCCCGTAAGCGGTTTCCAAAGCAGCTAGCTTAAGAGTACGTTGTTCCGTAGATGTTGCCGAGTTCGTGTTGGATGAATCCTTTTTTGAATTAGAGCCATTTTCAGAAGAGCTGCCGCAGGCTGCCAAGCTAAGAGTCAATGCTGCCGTGATCGCAAGGCTAAGAATTTTTTTCATAAATCCATTCCCCCTATATTTAGTGATCATACGTAACCGCTTACATTCTTTCTCGCCCTTTTAATTTATCTTAACGGCCTCTTTATATCTACATACATGTTGTCGTTGATTTTATATATCTTGCTAATATAATAAATTTATAAATTAACAATTTTTTCACAACATAAAACGTTGAAATTGGTTTAACTGTAGTTCACTAAATGAGATTGAGGAAAGGACGGACTGCAGATGGGAAATGTACGCTATTGGCTTCCCGGAAAGGGACGTGGAGAGATTCCCGCAAAGCTAATCTATGTTAGCTCTTCCATTTATGAAGGAGATTGGTTCAGCATTCGTCATTCTCATAACTTCGCGGAGCTGTTTTATGTCCGAAGTGGACGAGGGAATTTCATCGTAGAGGATGAGATTTTTTCGGTGCAGCAGGACGATCTTGTCATCGTGAACCCGAACGTAGAGCATACCGAAGTATCCATTGGGAGTGACCCTTTGGAGTATGTAGTGCTTGGGGTTGAGGGGATGAGTTTTGATTTTGGAAAGCAAAGTGGAACCCGTAATCATGAAATTATCAATTATTCAAAACAGAGGAATGAACTCTTGTTGTATTTCAACGCTATGCTCTCGGAAACCGAAAACAAGAGTGAGAACTATGAGGACGTCTGTCAAAACTTACTTGAGATTGTAATCATTAGTTTAATGCGAAGATCTGGTCATCCCTTCTCTGTTGTAACCACGCAAAGGGCTGACAAGATATGCAGCCGGATTAAGCGACATATTGACTCGAACTATGCGGAGGAAATCTCGCTCCACTCTCTGGCAGAAAAGGCGCATATCAGCAAATATTATCTGGCACATACTTTTGCTAAATATTACGGCATGTCACCTATTAATTATCTCAATGAGGTCAGGATTCGTGCGAGCAAGGAGCTACTAGAAACCACAGATCTTTCCATTGCTCAAGTTGCGGAATCCACTGGTTTTTCCTCTCAAAGCTACTTCTCACAAAATTTTCGCCGGTGTTGTGGCCTAACTCCAAGCGGTTATCGTCTTCAGACAAAAAAATGAGCTCAAATTAATCGCCAACTAGGTAACTTCTAATGCAACTATATGCTTGTCTCCCTAGAGCAAAAAAGTCCGATTGCGCTCAGTATCAGCAATCGGACTTCTTGTATTATGAATTATTGTTCAGCTAATTTCAGGAAATACTCTGAAGCCAAACGAACAGCCAGAATACTCGCACTATTGAGGGAATTATCAAAGATAACAACATGGTTATTTTTTACTGCCTCCAGTGAGTTCCACACCTTCGAAGTTTCCTTTTCCTTAACGGCTGCCTTTGCGACATCAATATCATGCTGGACAATAATATAATCGGGATTCATGTCGTATAGTCCCTCCAGCGTAAGCGCCTCGCCACCCTCAGGATATCCCTTCGGTGCCAATAATCCAAAGCCTGCAGTTTGATTGTAGTACATTGTATTTTTAGATCCTTGAGCAATAAAATTAGCTTTTCCATTAACCCGTAACAAGGCAAAGGTCTTATCCTCAAGAGTACCTAAATGTTCTTTCGTTTGTGCTATCATTTCTTGGGTTTCCTTAATCAATTGTTCTGCATGCTCTTCTTTTCCAACAACCTCAGCGAGAAGCATCGTTGTTTTTTCCCAGGTATCGGTGTAGTCGATTAAGATGACTGGAGCAATCTTGTTCAACTCATCATAAATGGTATCCACAGACCCCTTAAAGGTTACAATCACATCAGGCTGCGCCTCAATAATCTTTTCCAAATTCGCTGAGTCGCTACCCAAATCAATAATATCAGTAGACCCGGCGTAAGGCTGTAAAGTTGCAAACTTCTCCATCGCTTCCGAAGCGCTTATTGATGCGATTGGAGGTGTATCCAGAGCAAAAAAGTAATCTAAGTATAATGGATGCAGCACCGCTATACGCTCTGGTCGTTTCTCAAGCATCACCCCATTATCGCTGGCATCCTCAATGGTTCTTGGCCATCCTTCACCCTCGATCTTGCTGACCTCAGGAGTAACTGCCACGGGCGTTTCGGAGCATCCAGCCAGTATCCCTCCTGCAAGTATAATTACAGTTAAAATCAATCCAGTTAGTCTTTTCATATGTTCTCCCCAATTCCTGTGTATACAGTGTTTTATGAATTTCCTAAATGATCTCGCAACGTTTCCCCGGTATATTCACTTCTGAACAGACCTCTTTCAACTAACTTTGGAATCAGCTTTTCAAAAAATATTTCCATCGATTTTTCTGAACCGCCTGGCAGGGCGATGAATCCATCAATAGCACCAGCCTCAACCCGCTCAATAATATCATTCATTACGGTCTCGACTGTTCCCACAGATACCCAATGGGCAGATCCGACAACCTCAGGCCGATTCAGGATATCTTTTACTGTAGGCTGATATTTTGTAATATAACGGCGCAACAGCTCAGCATGTGTGCGACTGCGAACAGCCTGATCAGGATCAGGCAGCATATCCTCGGTTACGCGTTGATCTAAGGGGAAACTGCTTAAATCAAGACCCATCAACGATTTCAAAGATCCGTGTCTGCGCTCAAGACTTAAATGGGCATGAGCAGCCTTATGTAATTCAAGCGCTTCTTCGTGCGTATCGGCCAGGAAAAAAAATAACCCCGGCAAAACTTTAATCGTGTTCGGATCGCGCCCATGTTCTACAGCTCTTTTTCTCAAATCACTTCGCAATTCCACGCCCGATTCAAGATCCGGCATTGCCGCAAAAATAGCATCCGCTACGGAAGAAGCAAAATTCCGTCCAATATCCGAAGCACCAGCTTGAAACAGAGGAATGGTTCCCGATGGATGAGAAGGTAAAGTGAGTGGCCCTTTAACATTGAAAAATTCACCGGAATGATGAATAGCAGTCACTTTTTCCTTATCAGAAAACATGCCTGACTCACGGTCAATAACAATAGCCTCATTCGGAAAACTATCCCAAAGCTTGCATACCACTTCCGTAAATTCTATTGCCTTTGCATACCGTTCTTCCGGTGATGGCATTGGCGAATTCCCGAAATTATCGGCGCCTTCAATAGAAGTGACAATATTCCACCCGGCACGCCCATTACTTAGCCAGTTTAAGGACTGAAGCTGCCGGGCAACAACATAAGGCGGATTAAACGTGGTAGAAATGGTCGTAACGAGTCCGATGCGGTTGGTTTCACGAGCTATTGCTGCAAAAAACAAAGTAGGATCTGGGCTGCCGAAATTAGAAGAATCGCCTAACATCTGCGGGCTAATATACAGATAATCAGCTCTGAAAAGAAAATCAAGCTTAGAGTTCTCCGCCATTTTTGCCCAATGAATATAATAGTCAATGGTTCCTGTCTGCTCTACTCCGCTATCCGGGTGCCGCCAACCGTCACCTTTATTCCATGTTGCATTTAAGGACAATCCAATACATAGTTGTCTGTTTGAAGTCATTTCTACCAACCTTTCTTAGTTCTTATCATTGTTTTGCTCCAGAAAGCCCTAGCAAGGATTCAAGCAAATTTAAATACACAACTTACAAATTCGATATGCACAATTATCTAAACTATGGTTGGACGGCAAAAGGTCTGGTTCTTGCCCCACGACAAAACAAAAAAAGCCGCATTAATGCGACTTTTATCTTTCAACACTCTAACTTGTGTCATTTGTACTGCTTCCACCCTATTGTCTCGGTTCCGATTCGACCTCTAAATTAGTCTTATAATCAAAGTAACTCCAGAGCTTTCAACAAGGCATACTCACTAGAGGTGGCACCTATTTGAGAAAAATGTGCATTCGGAAACATTGGCGCCAAATGATGATATCCAGGAAGTACTTGCAATTCGATCAAAACACCGTCAAAGGCAAGTTGTTTGGCAAATAATAAGGTTTCATCTATGAACAAATCAATGCTGCCTATGCTCATATAAGTGGGTGGTAAACCGGCAAGAGATTTTGCACGCGCTGGCACGTAATATTCACTTGTTTCCTCTTGTCCGGGTTCGTGACCTAAGACAGATTTCCAGCCGAAATAATTGCTTTTTTTGGTCCAAACAAACTCGCCGGCATAAGGATGGTCTGGCAAAATACTTGTACGGTCATCGAGCATGGGGCTGCGCAGTCTTAGATGATGGATGTCGAATTCCTTCTGGTCGCGAATGTACAGGGCTAACCCCGCTGCTAATCCACTACCGGCGCTGCTGCCTGCAAGAGCGACTTTCTCGGTATCTATCCCTAATTCCTCGGCATGCTCGATGCACCATTTCAGGCCGGAATAACAATCCTGTAATTGACTTGGCTGAATATGTTCTGGCGCTAGCCGATAGTAAACAGATACACAGCAAAAACCATGTTGCACAGCCAGTGCCGCATTGCTTTGGCGTTCACCGACCGGACTGCCCATAACCATTCCCCCACCATGAATCGAATAATATAACGGCATCTTACTGTTCTTTGGTTGGAGGGGTTTAATAATTTCGATACGAATATCAGGACCACCAAAATAACTTGGAACCGCCCTTTCTTCGAATGTGACTGGAAACAGCTGCGTTACATCGATTTGCTGCATCATTTTTGTTTGACTTTTCCGTGCTTCCATTAGTGTGGCAGCGGAAAGATCGGTGGCTGGTATTAAATCAATTGCACTTATTATCTCCTGATCGATCAGATGTCTGCTTCTGCTTTTTGGTTCATTCATATTTACTGTTTCCTCGCTCTCTTAATTATGTCCAATGAAGTACTGCTCTCTCCAATGGTCCAGTATTCCCGATTTGAATCCAGATCAAAAGTTACATTTTCTCTCACTGTATCGACTCCTCTTCTGCCTAATCCTATTGTAAAGAGTGCAATAAGCTATTTAAATGAAAACAATAAGTTAGAATCGTTTTTGACATAAAAAACACTGATGAATTTCTTCATCAGTGCCGTGTACTACTTATTTTTGGAATAAACAATTTTCTTAATGGTTTCGATAGAGAGAAAGTAGTCCTTAGCAAGCTGCTCAACGCTGCTATTATTCTTAAAGGCTTGTCTAATAGTGGCATTTCGGTGATCTAACCATTGTCTTCCGCCACTCAAACTTCCCCAATGATTATATTCCTTTTCCTGTTTTGGGATGTAAATCGTCTCTCCCTGGACATACTCTTGAATCATTATTATTAACTTTTCGGGCAATATTTTTTTAGCGTTTGTATATTTCACTCTGCTTCACTCCTTATTTTTGAAAATAAGGTGCAAAGCCAAAATATTAGAAAAGCTTATTTAGCGTTAGAAAAGATTTAACCCCATGCAAAGTAACGCTTCTCCAATACTGGCTTTGCACAAGTGAAGCAAGTCACAGACAATCTTAACAGATTCTCCATCAGTAAAGCACCTCCCTTTTACGTTGCCAGTATAGCATATTTCTAAATACTTCGGACCATCTCATGAACAATAGTTAGTCGCTCCTATGGATATATTTGATTAACTTAACCTTACGTGTATCGATGTCGAATGTAATAAACTCCTTCGCATTTGGAGGATTGTGTGGACTAAACCATAACTTGGTTGCGGCTTCTGAATTTTTTGATAATACTGAGTAATCGCCATTTGTATGGATGGATTAAGTAACGTCAAAGATAAAGGTTTAAACTCCTCCTCATTCACTGTGTTAGGCTCTGCATTGACTAAAGCGCTTAGATTTAGCGTTAGAATACAAATAACAGTACAACTAACAAAGATGTTCAATACTTTCCTCATTTGTTCTGCTCCTTAGCGAGATTTTACCCTTACCTATCAAGTTTCCCAATGGTTGATTTTTTTAACACAAGTCAACGACAAGTCGCTTGGGAGTTTATTTTATAAACCGTATAATCATAAGCAGAGGTGACGTTGATGAACGAAATTAATTTAGCATCGATCCTTGTAGCAAAACGCAGAGAAAAAGGATTAACACAGGATGCGGTTGCTGCATTTATCGGTGTTTCCAAAGCGTCTGTTTCCAAGTGGGAAACGGGACAAAGCTATCCTGACATCACATTTCTGCCACGGCTTGCGGCCTATTTTAACATTAGCATTGATGAATTGATGGGTTATTCCCCGCAAATGGAGCAGTCGGACATCGCAAAGCTTTACACCCGACTGGCCAATGATTTTGCTGCCCTTCCTTTTGATGTGGTAATCGCTGAATGTACGGCGATCATCAAAAAATATTACGCCTGCTTTCCGCTTTTATTGCAAATGGTTAAGCTGTACACCAATCACTTCACGCTGGCGAGAACACAAGAGCAAAAAGAGACTCTTCTTAACGAAAGCGTGACCCTGTGTGAACGGATTCAGGGCGAAAGTGGCGATATGCACCTTTCCAACGATGCGATTTTGTATCAATCGGTTTGTTGTTTGGCGTTAAGGAGCCCGCAGCGGGTCTTCGATTTACTTGGGGAGACTGTCCGGCCCATGATGCCAAAGGGCGTGTTAATTTCACAGGCATATCAGCTTATGGGCAACATCGGCAAAGCCAAAGAAACCTTGCAGGTTGAACTGTATCAGCACGTAATGGCAGTCTTTCAAGGGCTACTGAACGTCCTACAACTAAATATTAATAATATCGAAAAAGCCGAAGCAGCTTTTATGAGAGCGTCCGATTTTGCACGGATTTTTGATATGAAACGGCTAAATCCAAACAATGTCATTCTGCTTTACGCTCTAGGCGCTCATCTATATTGCGTGAACAAATCACCCGAAAAATCGATTGAACTACTTGAAAAATATGTGGAAACCTGCGTGGAAGGATTCTTTCCTTTTGAGCTCCGTGGAGATTCCTTTTTTGATCTGATTGATCCGTGGCTGAAAGATTTCGACGTCGCCGCTCCCCGCAGCGAGCAGGTTATAAAGAATAGCATGATGAGGGATGTGCTGATGAATCCAGCATTCGATTCTTTACGTGAAGTTCCCGAATATCAACGACTAGTTCAGAAAATGAATCATTTTTTAGAAGAAACATGTTAATTGGAGGTTATGGGAATGAACGAAAAACTAATCATTGGCAAAGAAACGAATTATCCTCTAAATGGAATTTTGTCACTGCCGGAGGATTGCTCATCAAAAGTTCCGGCAGTGGTACTAGTACATGGCTCTGGCCCTGCAGATATGGATGAAAAGGTGGGGAATAACTTCCCTTTTAAAGACCTCGCCGAAGGGTTGTCAGACAAAGGAATCGCCGTGCTGCGATATGACAAAAGAACATTCGTCTATGGAAAAGAAATGAAAAACGATACCGGCTTATCCGTTAAAGAAGAAACGATTGAAGATGCTATCCTCGCAGCAGATTTATTGCGCAAAGATCCACGTATTGATACCAACCAAATATTCATTATAGGTCATAGTTTAGGCGGGATGTTAGCTCCACGAATTGATGCAGAAGGTGGACATTTTGCTGGGGTAATTATTATGGGTGGGTCTCCACGCAAGTTAGAAGAGATTCTAATGGATCAAAACAACGATGTTTTAGACTCATTAAATAAGTTTTTGAAAATGATTGCGAAGAAACAAATAGCAGCACTATCAGCTAAGTTTGATAAAATTTATAAATTAAGTGATGAAGAAGCGAAATCAACTGTGGTTTTGGGGAAATATTCTAGAGCCTTCTACTTCAAAGAGATGGGAGAACATCCCTCCATTAATTACCTTAACGTATTAGATAAACCCGTACTCATTTTGCAAGGAGATCAAGATTTCCATGTATCCGTAGACAAAGATTTTAAGGTTTACAAAGACCTATTGGGTGAAAAACCAAACGTAACGTTTAAACTTTATCCCAACTTAAATCATTTATTTATGCCAGCTGTTTATGGAGAAATATTAAAAATGAAAAAAGAGTACAAAGTTGCACAACATGTAGATAAGAACGTGATCAATGACATTTCCGAATGGATTCATTCAATTTAGGAAAAAGCCATCAATAATCAGTAACTGACTGATTTCTTCAATACTTCTATACTTTCCTGAAGGAACGATTGATTTCTTTCAACTCCTCTGTTTTTACACCAAACAACGGCACTGAAAGCATCATAGAAATTATAAAACGGCAATACGATTTCGAGATTTAACATGTTCCGAATGGTTTGATAACCTTCGAAGTACGGGGACTTCGTTCTCGGGTTTACTTCCCAAATATATCTATTGATTTTAGTAAAGTCTATTTCAGAGGAGCCACCCCGAGCACTCTCAAAATCAATAATGCCAGTAACCTTGTTACCATTCACCAATATATTGCCAGGTCGAAAATCCATATGTACAAAACAGGGTCCGTCAGGATCAGGTAAAGCAGAGAACACGCCATCAAAATGAAGAATACATCGTTCATACAATGCTGGTTCGAGGAGCTCTTTGCAGGGCTCTTTCCACTTTTCAAAATTATTTTTGATATGTAGTCTCCAATTATTTTGGTCAAGAATATTAAATCCATCGGTTGAATGGTATCCATATCCTGGAGTTTTTACCTCATGGAGCATTGCATGATATACACCCATTTGAAAAGATAGCTTTTCATCCATATTTTCTGTACAAGGCACCCCTTGAATTGCAGAGAGAAGCAATGCTCCAGTATTACTTTCATCCCCATACCAAATGTCAAATACCTTAGGAACAGGTATGACGTCCTTCAATATTTCAAGCATCTGAAATTCGCGAAATAGCTTATCCTTGTTATATGGAATCTTAACATATACGTCTTCTCCACTAAGAAGAGTAAGTTTATATACATCCGAACTAAATGATTCCGGAACATTTTCAATATTCAAGACATTCAATTTCAGCTTTTCTATAACGTTTAGAATGGAACTCATGTGGCACCTCCTTTATTTGCGTTCAATATAAATCAGCGAGCCCTTTTGATGTGGCTCGCTGATTTTATGGGCTCTTATATTAACATATTTATCCTGGAGTTGGCTAAAGAAATTACAGAAAAAGCGGATATAATGCTGCTAAACAGCGATCAATTCTTTACTTTTTCAAGCTTTCCATGAAATCGTGCAGTGCGTTGGATACCCACTTCTTCGGATGAAAAACGAGCTGAATTTCGAGTTGAAGCTCTGCATGTTCAAGGGGTAACACTTTCAGCTCCCCCCGCTCGATTTCTTCCATTACAGCCATTTGCGGCAGAATCGAAATACCCTCACCTGACTTAATACTTCTTTTGATCGCTTCCGGATTGCCAAGTTCCAGACCGATCCGATAAGGGATTGAATTTGCGCGAAGCACTCTTTCAAGCAGCTGCCTGTAATTACAGGTATCTTCAGGCATGATCCATTCCATATCCTTTAGATCATTCAATTCAATCTGCGTTTTGGCGATCAGCGGATGCTGCGGATGGACGATCAGCAAAAGCGGTTCTTGGCGAATGGTAATCCACTGCAAAGCCGGATCGCTCGAATCATCTGCGAGAATAAGTCCAATATCGGCTTCACCTTCCCTGACCTGATGCAAAATTAACCCCTCACGATTCGTATGCAGTCGTATGTTCAGATCCGGGTATTCCTTACGGGTGGCTTGCATATATGGAGGTAAAAAGTAAGAAGCGATAGAGTCCATCGTACCGATCGTTAAGGAGCCACCACCCTGCTTCGCCATTTTTTCCTTGGACTGCTCAAACAATTCCAACATCTGTCCGGCAAGCTTGAACAGCTCTTCCCCGGCAGAAGTCAGACGAATCTTGTTATTGCTATAGCGTTCAAACAGTTTGACTTGATATGCTTTTTCCAGCTTCTGAATTTGCGTAGTAACACTGGATTGTGCATAACCCAGCACCTCTGCAGCTCTGGTGAAGCTCTCGCGAATTGCGACTTCTCTAAACGTCTGAAGATAGATTAAATCCAACTTGCTCACCTCATCGAAAATATTGATGACAACTATCATTTGTTATAGGTAACTGTGATGCTGGTTCCTATGTTACATTAGTTTCAATATAACGGGAAGAGGTAGTTGATTATGATGAACGAACAACATGTTCAAGGAATTTATATACCGGTAATTGCCCCTTTTACGGATGACCACAAACTCGACATTGAATCGTATCGCAAATATGTTACCCATCTTGCCAAACACGACATTCAGGGATTGGTCGTAAACGGCACGACAGGAGAATCTCCGACTGTCTCCTGGGATGAAGTAAAGCAGATGGTGGAAGTAACGAAAGAGATTTTGATAAGTCTGAACAAAACCATTCCCCTCGTCGTGGGAACAGGAACCAATGATACCTATTCGACGGTTCATCGGACCGAAATGGCCGCTGAATTAGGAGCAGATGCTGCTCTGGTGGTCACTCCTTATTACAACAGACCGACGCAAGAAGGAATTCTTGAGCATTTTTCCAACGCGTCCCGGACAGGATTGCCGATTCTAGTCTATGAGATTCCGGCTCGAACCGGTAGTCGCATGACCTTGGATACAATGAGAAAAGTCATGGATCTGGATGGGGTTATTGGCCTGAAGGACAGCACTGGCGGTTTGGATCTGCTGCTGGCGCTAACCCAATATGAGACGAAGCCTGTACTTTGCGGCGAGGATGCGTATTTCCATGCGATGCTATGTCAAGGTGCCGCAGGCGGGATGGTGGCCTCTGCCAATATTCATACCCAACGGTATGTGGACGTGTATCAACGCTTTGTATCTGGTGACGTGAATGCATCAAGAGACAGCTTTAAGCAACTGCAACCGCTGATTAGTGACGTGTTTGCAGAGCCTGCTCCAGCCTCGATCAAATGGTGGCTGGCTCAGCAACAGCTGATTGCTTCTGCAAAACTGCGTCTGCCGCTGACTGCCGCATCGGAAAAAGCAAAACAAAGGTTGTCGGATACACTCGCAGAGATGGTCGTACCTTCTTAAACAAGCGCATATCTTGCTACGATTTATGTATATATCTAGTCTGATTTATTGAGACATCATGGAATGAAAATCAAAAAACAACCAGTATGGATAACGGAACTGACCCCATAACGAGAGACAAATTAAAACACCTTCAAGTGAATGAAACCT
>NZ_JBZVDZ010000002.1:0-297005 GCF_058408365.1 Paenibacillus sp. MDV22-iso6
GCGCCGATGGTACTTGGACCGCAGGGTCCTGGGAGAGTAGGACGCCGCCAAGCAATCAAAAGACACGATCGTAGATAAGCGATCGTGTCTTTTTCTGTTATTATGATCATGGGAATGAATATAACTCCTGTAGGCTGTTTTATATATCTTGGTCTTAGAGATAAAACTCATTTTATACATAAAATACTGGCCTTCCCATCATCCAAGCTGTGATACAATAGGTGGGGTCTATATAGAAACGGAAACACGCATGAGTACGAGGAGGAACTGAATCACGATGAAATCAGCCCCGTTTATTGCCGTGGAGGGTCCGATTGGTGCGGGGAAAACAACGTTAGCAACGATGCTTTCTCAGGAATTGAACCTTCCGCTGGTCAAGGAAATTGTAGAAGAGAATCCCTTTTTGGCTTCCTTCTATCAGGATATAGATGAGTGGAGCTTCCAGCTTGAAATGTTTTTTCTGTGTAACCGGTTTAAGCAACTGGAAGACACAGGCGTGCACTACATTAAGAAGAATACACCCGTCATTTCGGACTATCATATCTATAAAAATATGATTTTTGCCGATCGTACCTTAAAGGGCACGAAACGGGACAAATACCGTCAAATCTATCACCTCTTAACGGATGATCTGCCGAAACCCAATCTGGTGCTCTATATTGAGGCTGAGCTCGATACATTGATGAACCGGATCAACAAACGTGGACGGTCTTTTGAGCAGGATATGGACCCCGCTTATATGGAGCAGTTAATTGCAGATTATAAAACAGGTATGGACTACCTGGCTAGCAGCCCGAATCCGCCAATTATCATTAAGGTGAATGCGGAGCAGCTCGATTTTGTAGAACATCCCGAACATTTCAAACAGATTGTTAATATGGTAAAGGAGTACATCACATGAACAACTATGGCATTCCGGCCAATGCATTAATTACGGTAGCAGGTACCGTTGGGGTGGGCAAATCCACTCTGACAGCGGCACTGGCAGAACGTTTGAGTTTCAAGACTTCACTTGAACAAGTCGACCACAATCCATATCTGGAGAAGTTCTATCATGACTTTGAACGCTGGAGCTTCCATTTGCAGATTTATTTCCTGGCAGAGCGTTTTAAGGAACAGAAGAAAATCTTTGAACTGGGCGGCGGATTCGTACAGGATCGTTCCATCTATGAGGATACAGGTATCTTTGCACAAATGCATGCGGATCAGGGCACAATGTCGGCTACGGATTTCGAGACGTACAGCAGTTTGTTTGAAGCTATGGTGATGACACCGTATTTCCCTCATCCGGACGTACTGATTTACCTGGAAGGCAGCCTGCCATCCATTCTGAATCGGATTACGGAACGCGGACGGGAGATGGAGATTCAGACGGACCGTTCCTACTGGGAGCATATGCATGAGCGCTATTCGGTATGGATTAATCAATTTACGGCCTGTCCGGTACTGCGTTTGAACATCGATGAGTACGATGTGAATGACCCAGCATCGGTGGATGCCATTTTGGCGCAGATTGCTGCTGTCATTAATCCCTCCAACGCTACGCAATTATAAACATTAACTTATCTAAGTATGTTATTCATAGGCTAATGAAAGAGTTATTAAATTAATAAGATTAAATGAGATCCCCTCTCTACCAATTCAAGGCTGATAGAGGGGATTTTTTGCGTTATATTGAGATAAAAGCATGGGCACAGAACCTATTTTAATGATTATAAGGTAGTAGAAATTTGTTGAATAAAAGGAGTATTTGTGGTTTCATAGGAAAGGTGAATTCTGGAAAATAAGCATAAGCATGACTCAGGAGGGAAAGACAACGTGGAAGAGAAACAAGGGATCAAGATCGGCATGCCAATCGTTGGTGGATTATTGGCAGCAGTTGTAGGGGGCATTGTGTGGGCAGTGATCGCTGCCATGACGGAAAGGGAGCTTGGGCTCATTGCTATCGTTATTGGGGCGCTCACAGGCTACGCGGTTGTATTGTTTTCGAACAAACGGATCGCGACAGTACACAAAGCCATTGCAGTCATCTTTGCACTTATCGGCATTTTGCTTGGGAAGTATCTGACGGTGGTGTATTTTACTTCCGAGTTGTTCAGCGATGCGAGCATGATGAATCTGGTGTTCGATGGTGAGATGGTAAGTGCATTTGTGGATACCTTTACGGATTATTTCAGCGAGCCGGTTGACCTGTTATTCATCGTACTGGCGATTGTATCGGCATGGCAGATTCCAGGACGGATGGCGAAGACCAGTCTGGCATCGGATGCTTCTTCGTCTGATCACGCTCCTAGAGCTTAACCAATGGATAGCAGGAAGCAAGGCCTGTGTAATACAGAGACTGCCTCCATTAAAAAAGTACTCAGAGTGAATAACTGTAATGGCTTATTCACATTGCGGCTGAGATACTACAAGAGGGACGTGACGTCTTAGGGCGTACGTCCCTTTTTTGTGTAAACTGAGTAATGTTGAATCCCTCGGCTGTCCAGCACATTGCATGAACACGGAAAAGATGTGGCAGAACGGAGTTCTATTTAACACGAGCATATTGCCTATATCGAGAGAGCAAGTTTTCATTAGCAATAGAAAGTTCGAAATGGAACTACTTGTCTACAACGTATACCTGATTGCGAGGGGCATCGGATAATACGGATAATGCTATAGGTGGAATCAATGTAGGCCTAGATTAGCTGTTTCGATCAGCAAACACAGCCATGGCATCCCTCATAAATACAGCCAAGCCTTCGCCGAATTGATCAATATTACGTGTAAAACGTTCGTCGTCTACGTACATTTGGCCTAACCCTCTGAAGACTTCAGGAGAATAATTGCCCATGTTGTTCAGATAGCTGTACCATTCCGAGATTCCGGCTTGAGCTTCGGCAGAGTTTGGATCCGTGTGACGAATTGCTGCAAGACGAGCGTAGATTGAATTCATTTGATCGGATAGAGCTTTTTGCTCCCCAGTAGACTGGTTGTGTAACTTTTGATTAGCCTGATCCACTGCTTGGTCTCCCCAACGTTCCCGCGCTTCCTGCTCATACGGATTATGACTGAAATTAAACCCTTCAAATTGTTCTTTGGTTGTCATCTTAATTTCTCCTCTCACGTGTTGAACCGATTTATCAATGGTGGCGATCATTTGGTCCAACCGCTGGCGTTTCTCCAACAAAATACGGCGATGCATATTCAGGGCTTCTTCTCGATCGAAAGATGGATTGTTTGTAATCTCCTTGATATCTTTCAGAGAGAAATCGAGTTCTTTAAAAAATAAAATCTGCTGCAGCATTTCCAGATTGGCATCTGAATACAGTCGATATCCGGCAGAAGTCACTTCGTCCGGTGTTAACAGTCCGATCTCATCATAATGATGCAGTGTGCGCACACTGATCCCGACAAGTTCGGCCACTTCTTTTACTTTCATGGCCATGATGGAAACCTCCTTACACCACCGATTGTACAGCGTCACGTTACGTGAGAGTCAACAGGTGAAAATGAAAAAAATAAGATGCAGGCACGGAAGCTGCATCTTGAGAATAACTGAATGTGCTGCACCATCTATCTGGTGCGGCACACGGACTGGCGGTGCAGGGAGCGCGTGGCTACGCCTGCATCCCGAGCACCGCCGCAGCGAACTGCGCAGCCGCTGCGCGCACCTCGGCCGCGCCCGCGATGGCGGAGATGACGGCTACGCCGTCGGCTCCTGCCGCCATCACGGCGGCCGTGGTATCGGGCGTAATGCCGCCGATACCCACCACCGGAACTGCGATGCCTGCGGCGCGCAGTTCGGCAACCCCTGCGGGGCCCAGCACAGCATGGGCATCCGCTTTGGACCGCGTCGGGTACATTGGCCCGACGCCAAGATAGTCGGCGCCCGCCTGCACCGCACGGCGGGCTTCCAGCGCGGAGTGGGCGGATACGCCAAGCATCCGCCCTTCTCCGATGCGGGCGCGTACCAGCGCCGCGTCCGCATCGTCCTGGCCGACATGTATGCCGTCGGCCTCCACAGTCACAGCCAGCTCCACATCATCGTTCACGATGAACGGTATCCCGTGCTGGCTGCACACCTCGCGAAGCCGCATCGCAAGCGTGATGCGTGCTTCGCCAACCAGAGCGCCAGTTCCTTTTTCACGGAACTGGAACAGCGTAATGCCGCCAGCGATGGCTTGGCGCAGCACTTCCACGGGGTCACGCGTCGTATTCACGCTGCCCATTACCAAATACACCTGCATCGCATGCCGTACCGCTTCTGCATCCAGTGGGCGCATTACTGTTCACCCCGCAGTCTGCGCTGATAGGCAAAATGATTCGTCGGCCCATGTCCGGCCCCAATCCCCAGCTCATCTTCGATGGCTGCCTGAATGAATGCTCGCGCGGTGGTGACGGCAGCCGGCACAGCTGAGCCTTTCGACAATTCGGCAGTAATGGCCGCAGAATACGTACATCCCGTTCCATGGGTATGCCTTGTCACTACCCGAACGTTCTCCAGATAGTGAAAAGACTGCCCATCATAGAGCACATCGACAATGATGCCATTTCCCCCATCATGACCACCTTTCACCAAAGCATACGTGGAGCCCATCTGCACGATCTGCCTTGCGGCTTCTTCACGCTGACTCAAATTCATAATAGACATTCCTGTAAGAAGCTCGGCTTCCGGAATGTTCGGCGTCGTGATCAGTGCATGAGGCAGCAGCTCCGTAATTAGCGCTTGAACGGCCTCCTGTTGCAGCAGGGGAGCGCCGCCTTTGGCAACCATAACCGGATCGATGACCAGATTGCACCATCCGTATTGCCGCCATTTCTCGGCTACCAGTTTAATTATTTCAGCACTGTAGAGCATGCCCGTCTTCACGGCTGTAGGCTGAAAATCATCACCGGTCGAATCCAACTGTTGAGCAATACCTTCATATGAAATAGGGAAGACGCCCTGCACACCTGTTGTATTTTGGGCAGCAATAGCTGTAATCACAGTCATGCCGTATACACCGAGCTCCTGAAAGGTCTTCAGATCAGCTTGAATTCCGGCGCCGCCACCATTATCGGAACCAGCAATCGTCAAAGCCTGTGTAATACTCATTGCGCACCTCCATCAATCTGGCGAACCTGTGCCCGCTGCGCGAGAACGTCAGGTGTCACTTGAGCCAGTTGATTCAGCAATTCGATCTGGAAGCTGCCCGGTCCCAGGTCAGCGGTACGTTCCGCCGCAATCTCTGCTGCAACGCCATAGAAAACGAGTGCCTCCACAACACTGCTCAGCAAGTCGTCTCCTGGTTTCGCAATGGCTGCAAAAGCACCAATTATCGAGCTGAGTAAGCAGCCTGCACCAGTTACTTGGGTAAGCAAGGCATGTCCATTACTCGTCAGGAACGTCGTTTGTCCATCCGTAATGACATCCTGGCGTCCGGTAATGACGACCACACAGCCGAGTTTTTGTGCTGTCCGTTCCGCTATTCCGATTCGATCTCCATCGCCTTGACCTGCATCCACACCTTTGATGCTCCAATGCTCACCGATGACATTCGCGACTTCTGCCACATTGCCACGCAATATCGTGAGGCGAAGCTCACGAACGAGCATCTGAACGGTTTCCGTACGATAGGCGGTTGCGCCAGCTCCAACCGGATCGAGCACAACAGGCACGTTATTTGAATTAGCCGATT
This sequence comes from Paenibacillus sp. MDV22-iso6, assembly GCF_058408365.1. Taxonomy (NCBI): domain Bacteria; kingdom Bacillati; phylum Bacillota; class Bacilli; order Caryophanales; family Paenibacillaceae; genus Paenibacillus; species Paenibacillus sp. MDV22-iso6. The sequence continues at coordinate 5,664 of NZ_JBZVDZ010000002.1, forward strand.
GCCCAGCCAGGCGGATCGCCTCAACTACCTTTTCGTCCAGAGTACCAATGTTCAGTACAACCGCTCCCGACATCTTGGCAACATCTGCGACTTCTTCATGCGCATAGGCCATAAAGGGAGATGCACCTAGTGCGAGCAAACCGTTTGCCGTAAACGGAGCGACGACAATATTCGTAATGTTATGAACAAGCGGGTTTTGTGTACGAACACGTTCCAGATAAGACATATGAGTTCCTCCTTATAAATAAGCAAATTAATCAATAAAAGTGTCAGGGCAGGGTGGGCCATTAAATTCATGGGAACTAAAAGTTATTCTCGGATAGCTGGAAAGTCCATATAGAAAGCTTAATTAAAGAGTCCTTATCCTCGATAAAGATTCTAATCGTACAGTTATTGAATTCCGTAACTACTCATGTGGGCGACATCTGATAATGAATTTACAACTTTCAAATTTCCCTTGATCTCGTCCAGTAATCGATTTTACTTACTCACCCTGCAAGTTGATAAAAGCATCCTCAGCCTTTACGGAATCCGGAATCAGTTCACTTTGAACCAACCATGCACGTACATTTTCCCAAGAAGAGGCGTCCTGCCTGCCAAACGGCTGACCTTCTTCATTCATCAGTGGCAGTAAAATGTTTAGACTTTTGATTTCGATCTCCGGGTCAAGTGGAGACGTTTCGTTCTCATGTGCGAGCAGAATGTTCAGCGCGTCCTCGGGGTGCTCTGTTACATATTTCTGTCCTTCCTGCATCGCTTTGATGAAGCGGGTAAGCTGATCTTTCTTCGCTTCAATGCCCGCATCACTTGCAGTGAGGACCAGTTCATAATAATCAGGTACGCCGTAATCGACGGGATTGATCGCTTTCATGGCATGGCCTTCCTTTTCCAGAATCAATTGTTCATGGTTAATAAAACCACCCATAATGGCATCTGCCTGCCCGGAAGCAAGGGAAGGGATCAGGTCAAATCCCACATCCACCAAATTCATCTTGTCGGGATTACCGCCATCCTGGCTGATCATGGTACGCACCATTGCTTCATACAAAGGGATTGAGGAATAGCCGACCGTCCTCCCTTCAAGATCTTTTGGCGATTTCACTTTACCGTCTGCTTCAGTCAACAGATGCACGAGCGGATGGCGAACGACGGCTGCAATCGAACGTACAGGAATGTTCTCCCCACGCGCGAGCAAAATTTGCGGCTGGTAGCTTAGTGCAAGATCGATTTTCCCGGCGGCAACAAGTTTGAGTGCATCATTCGTATCGGCAGGCATCTGGATATCGACATCCAGACCTTGATCCGCGAAGTAACCATTCTCCTGAGCAACATAGATGAAGGAATGCACTGCATTTGGGTACCAATCGAGCATGATGGACAGCTTGTCTTTGGATGTCGATGGCCGTTCGGCCAAAGATGATTCTGTATCTTTTGCTTTGGAAGCTGAATCTGTAGCAGGTGTATTGGTACCCGTATTTCCACATCCGCTGATAATCAGTAACATAGATATGAGCAGAATGGGGAGTAGGGAGTAGATATGTTTTTTCTTCATAGCTTCAAATTCCTCATTTCCGTTTATCTGTTTTTGAAATCCGAAAGTTATCCAGTTTTTCTTCTACCTGCATGACGTGGTGTACTGAATCTTCTCTCCATCCATGCAATGAGTACAAACAGGGCGATACCGAGCAGGGATAACAGCACAATGGCGGCGAACATTGCATCCGTGTTCATATTGCTCGACATTCTGCGGCTGAAGTAACCGAGACCCTTGCTTCCACCGAGCCATTCCCCGATCGTTGCACCGACCACACAATACACCACAGACATTTTCAGTCCCGAAAAGAAGGAGGGAAGGGCAAGTGGAATCTGGAGTTTGCGAAAAATATCCCACTTGCTGGCCCCCATCGTCAGCAGCAGTTCACGCTGCTCCGGATCACCCTGGCGCAGGCCATCGTAGGTGCTTACTACAATCGGGAAAAATGCGATCAGGAACACCACCGCGACTTTACTCCACAAGGTGTAGCCAAACCATAGGATGAAGACGGGGGACAAGGCAATCAGCGGGATCGTCTGACTGATCACGATGAAGGGATATAACGCTTTTTCAATCGACCGATTCATATACATACCCGTTGCAAGTGCAATTCCGGCACCAATGGACAAGCCAAAACCAACGACAACTTCCATCAAGGTAGCGGGCAGATGTGTAGCCAACAAGAGGCGGCGATGTTCATACAGCGAAATGGCAATCGCCGTCGGGGCTGGAATGATGAAGGAAGGCACCCACCCCATACGCACAATCCACTCCCAGATGACAAGCAGCAAGATCATGAGCAAAAGAAACAGACCATAACGGGCAAGCCAACCTCTTATGCTATGCTTCATGCTATCTCTCAAGTTACCGTCTTGCATGCAATTGTTCCTCCAGTTGTCGTCTCATCTGAACGAGAGCCGGTTCGTAGATCATGTCCGAATGTCTTGGACGTGCTAAAGGTACCGACAGATCCTGCAGCTGTTGACCTTGGCCCACCGGAGTTAACAGGATAATCCGATCACTGAGCAGCAGGGCTTCTTCAATGTCATGTGTGATGAACAACACGGTTTTGCCCAGGCCTTCCCATAGCTCCAGCAGCCAGCGATGCATATCCCGTTTGGTCAGGGCATCGAGTGCGCCGAATGGTTCATCCAGAAGCATAAGTTGGCCACCTGTCAGCAAAGTACGAAGCAGCGCGACACGCTGGCGCATGCCACCTGAAAGCTCGTCCGGGTAAGCATGCGCGTGGCCGGATAAGCCAAATCTGTCGAGGCCAGCCAGGATATCTGCTCGAATCCTTATCTTATCCTGCCGACCTGCAGCCAGTTCAGAGGGAAGCATGCAATTCCCCATGACGGTTCTCCAGGATAACAGGAGGTCCTTTTGTGGCATGTAGGCCACCTGCCCCAGTCGCTTTCCTTCTTGAACCCAAGGAATGTCAATGGTTCCGTGTGTTGGCTCAAGCAAGCCTGCCAGCAGCTTGAAGAGGGTACTTTTACCGGAGCCGCTGGAACCGATGAGCGAAACGAATTCTCCTTTGGCTACAGTCATCGACACATTGGAGAGCACGGGGGAATCCCTTTTTCCCGGGAAAGCGTAGCTCATGTTGTGAATGGTTATATCGTTATCCATCTCGTTCCGTCCCCCTTGTATTCATAATTCAACTTCAAACCGCGGGATCTTTAATTACACCTTCTGATCTGCTCGCAGAACGCGAAAAAGACCCACCCATTTCCGGAGAAATGAGTGGGTCTGTAAGTTCAATTCACATTAAATTTCATCATCAACATGAAAAAATCCGCTTACTGAGAGGCCGCTCCACTTCCCTCCGCTGGTATGATCCAGATCAGGTTCAAAGGGTCCGAATCGTTCGATTCGTCTCAGCCGCAAGGCTCCCCTAGTGCAATGTTCAAGATATGCAGTTGTGTGTTCAGCATATATCACATGCAAGTGGAATGTAAAGAGGGCGGCTTAAAAGAAGTGTGCGTGATGTGAGTTAGGAAAGTAACCTAGGATTCTAATCGTTTGAATGTAACAGTGAATCAAGCTCACCGATCAGCCGGGCAATCTGCTCAGGTGTGCCAATCGTAATCCGAAGCCAGGTAGGCATACCGAATTCGGCACCGCCGCGAACAGAGATGCCTCTGTTCAACAATTCTTGGGTAATCGGGCCACTATCCTGCAACAGATCAACCATGATGAAATTTGTTTCGGAAGGGATGTAGGGTAAGTTCCACTGATCAAAGGACTGCATTAACGTTTCCCTTCCTTGACGATTGTAGTGCAGGCAGTGAGAAACAAATTCATGATCATCCAGGCTGGCCAAAGCAGCGGCTTGGGATGTGGCTGTCAGACTGATGGGCAGCTTGACCCGGTTAATGCCTTCAATAATGCTTTCATTCCCGATGCCATATCCAATTCGCAGGCCAGCAAGTCCATATATTTTGGAGAAGGTCCGCAAAATAATCAGATTATTATACTGCTCCAGCAGCTTAACCGTATCAGGATAATCTTCACTTTCCGCGAATTCATAATACGCTTCGTCCAGGACAACCACGACATGGGAGGGAACATGTTCGAGTAAACCAAGTAGGGCATCTGCCGTGAAAATGGTTCCGGTTGGATTATTCGGATTGCACAGCCAGATAATTCGGGTAGAAGCATTGATCCGTTGCCGGAATTGCTCCAGGTCCAGTGAATGGTTGACCAAAGGCACTTCATGAATGACCCCGCCTGCCAGCAGCGTAGCGCCCTTATACCAGTTAAAGGAGGGCACTGGAATGAGTGATTCCTCGCCGGGATTAAGATAGGCTTGGGCGGTAAGGGTAAGGAGCTCGAATGAACCACTGCCAAATACCAGTTGGGAGGTACGCACACCCAGACGTTCCGCAAGTTTGTCACGCAGCAGTTGGCTGGAACCGTCGGGGTATTGAGCCAAAAGATCAGAACCCAGCGATCTGACCGCTTCCGCTGCTAAGGGAGAGGAACCAAACGGATTTTCGTTCGCTGCAAGTCGATCCACACTTTCCAGTCCCAACTCCCGCCGGATCTGTTCCATGGATTTGGCAGGCGTATAAGCCGGAATTTGAGTTAACAGGTCTTTGACAGGTGGAGAGGGAACGGGTGAAAGGGATTGCATAATCATGCCTTCTTTCCAGTGGAATTAGATCGAGAATGATATCTGTTTCTGGGCAATCTGCTGTGGTGTCTCTTGTGGCGGAGTCAACAAGCGATTCAGAATAAGGTTTTCAAAATGAGCAAACCCGCTGTCCCGAACACGTGGCCGCTCCAGCGTAATTCGGGTATCCATCGTTATATGACCATCCTCGATTAACAGCACCCTGTCAGCCAGCGCAACCGCCTCACTGACATCATGCGTGACCAGAATGACAGTCAGATATTCTTCTACCCACAAGCGTTCGATTAATTGCTGCATCTCAATTCGGGTCAATGCATCCAATGCACCCAGCGGTTCATCCAGCAGCAGTAAACGCGGATGACTTGCGAGTGCCCGTGCCAAGGCGACACGTTGTTTTTGTCCGCCAGATAATACCCCCGGCCAATCACCTTCACGCTCTCCAAGTCCTACATTGCGAAGCGACTGGCGTGCATCTTCCTTGTTCTTGTCGGGGATACCTAGTCGTACATTGTCGAGCACGGATTTCCAAGGTAGCAGCCGGGCTTCCTGAAACAGAAACCGTGTCTCGGGTGCTGTACTGCCAAGCTTTCTGTTGCCCAGCATAATGCTCCCGGAAGAGGGGGGTTCCAGCCCGGCGATCAGACGCAGCAAAGTACTTTTGCCACAGCCGCTTCGTCCAACGATGGCTACAAATTCCCCTTGTCTTACATTGACGTTGATGTTGGATAGAATCGTCCGCTGATCATACGATTTCTGAACCCCATCTACTTGAAGAAAAGGACTGATCTGACTTGTGCTCATGGATCAATACACACTCCTTTGCTTTACTTGCGGGATAGGGCCCGGTTCCAGCGCAGCCAGCGCCGTTCCAGCCATTTAGCGATGGTATCGGACAGCTTGCCCAGCAGGGCATATAGCAGAATGCTTAAGACGATTACGTCCATCTGCATGAATTCCCGCGCGTTCATCGCCATGTATCCAATCCCCGCATCCGCCGCAACCGTCTCGGCTACGATAAGTGTCAGCCACATAATGCCAAGTGCATAACGAATGCCCACCAGAATGGAAGGCAGTGCACCAGGCAGGATAATGTCCTTATAAAGGGACCAACGGCTGAGGCCATATACTTTGCCCATTTCAATCAGACCGGGATCGACTGATCGTATGCCGTGAAACGTATTCAGATATACCGGAAAGAATACACCCAGGGAAACGAGGAATAATTTTGCTTCTTCACCGATCCCGAACCACACAATAACGAGGGGGATCAAGGACAGATGCGGAATGTTGCGGATCATCTGCACCGAGGAGTCGGCGATCTTTTCCGCAAGGGAGGAGATGCCGTTCAGCACACCCAGCAGGAAACCGAGACCCCCACCAATGAGGAATCCTCCCAAAGCTCGTCTGGCGCTAATACTGATATTGTTCAGTAGTTCACCGTTACGAAGCAGACGAATGAAGGCCTCCAGTACCTGAGCGGGCCGGGGCAAAATATTGGCTGCAACAACTCCAGATGCAGTAAGCCATTGCCACAGAGCCAGAATGAGTAGTGGTACAACAAAAGGAATGAACTGGTTAAACCATGCCCGGTTAAAGGTTTTGGACCGCACGTTATGCCTACCTCCTTGCTTCCTTCGTTATTGGCTACCTGGAGCTGGAAGTTGATTTTGAAGTGCATCACTCCAGAATGTGCTCACATCGACTGCCTGCTCAAAAATTCCCGCTTGCTGAAACGTATCCGCTACGTCCTGTTCAGACTTGATGGCCTTTTCAGAAATGGCAACAATACGTGATGGGCGTTGTGCTTCTCCATCCGTGTAGGTTTTAAGGGCTTGATCCACGGGCTGGTGGGTGTTGTCTGCTGTAATTTGAGCCCACGCATCCTTATTGGCACGAGCCCAATCATTGAATTTGTTGATTCGCTCCAGATAATCGGCAAGGGCCTCTTTCTGTTCCGCATTTGCAATAGCCTGATCGGAGGCGGCTACAAGGAAGCTGCCTGACAGGATATCTTTGGCGCTGGCGAGCGTTGTTGCTTCATTCTGATGTGCGGAGATGATGGCATTGCCGTAACTGGCAAGTGCATCCACTTTCCCGCTTATCAGGGCGCTGAGTCCATCGGCTGTTGAAAGTTCGACCGGACTGATGTCACTCCAGGTTAATCCGGCTTCTTCCAGCATTTTGAGCAGGAAATAGTGGGCCGTTGTATTTTTTACGAAAGCAACTTTCTTGCCTTTCAGGTCAGCAACCGATTTGATCGATGAACCTTTGGGAACAACGACCTCCTGATTTAAGGTGCTGCCTTGTTGTACCGCAATAATCTTGAAGCTTCCACCATTGGCAGCTTGAGATGCAAAAATGGGCGGAATTTCACTGGTCACACCAAAGTCCAATTGGTTTGCAGCCATCGCTTCAAGGATCAGGTTACCTCCCTGAAATACGTTATAAGTGACTTTATAGGGGGTTTCATCGAGTCCGGCGGCTTTTAGCCCCAATTCGAGATTGCTCCATCCGGTCTGACCAACACGAATGGTAACGTCTTTATTCGAAGCAGCTGATGCCGCTGTCGGTGTTGTGCCTGTACCCGCGGCCTGATTGTCAGTTCCGGCAGAGCAGCCGGAGATCAGCATCAACAGAAGCGCGCTCAGAAAGGCAGTTAAGGGAAGAGTGTAATGGCGGTTTGGACGGATCATAGGGAGGAAACCTCCTTGGTGTATGTACTGCTTTCACTGGACTGACTGGATTCTATGAATGTTTGGCCGATACGGTCTGCCTGAAGAATGGCTTCGGTTACCTGCGCCGTACTAACTCCGAAGGAGAGATGCGCCGCACTGCCTTCCCGCAGCTGTAGTCCTGCTGCAATGCACGCAGCAGCTTCCTTAGGCTGTTGTTGTATGCCAAGCTCGGCAAGAGTGATAGGCAGATTCAGCTTATGTAACAGAGTGGTCAACTCATGAAGCTCATCCCCTGCTTTGCCTTCAAGAATCCACTGGGTGAAGAGTCCAAAGGCTACCTTTTCTCCATGTAGTGAAGCGTGTGTGTCGGGTAATTTGGTGAGGCTATCATGTAGCCCATGAGCAATCGCGGCATGAAGTGATCCATCGCTAATGCTGCCTACAAGGCCTGCGAGCACAATAATGGCATCGGCAACATCACGGAATTGAGGTGTACTACCGGTTGTATCGGTGGATTCATAGACATCGATGGCGTGCGCTTCAAGAATATCGAGTGCAAGCTTGGCGGTGCTGACACTGTTTCGGAGAGTGAGACTGGTGGCGTTGCCACTTAGATTAACGGCGAACTCATGCCATTTTACGAGTGTGTCACCGATCCCTGCGGCCAAATATCGCCTTGGTGCACTCGCCAGAATATGAGGATCAGCCAGAACGAGATCAGGCGAACGACGCAGGGGACGATATCCTGCAGATTTCCCCTGTTCATCATAGAGCACGGTTAAGGCGGACCAGGCAGCGCAGGTTGCGGCAATCGTTGGGACCGTTACAATGGGCAATTGGGCTTGCTCGGCCACCGCTTTGGACAGATCGAGTACTTTACCACCACCGACGCCGATAATCAGATCAACATCCAAATCGAAGGCTTGCTGCGTAAAAGTATCAATCTGGCCTGTTGTAACCTCACCGTGAAACAATTGCACATGGAACTTGATCTTATGCTCCTCCAATGAAGGAAGAAGGTAAGGCTGTACGGCTTTTAATGCAGACTCACCGGCGATGATGAGAACATGCTGCCCAAGCTGTGCAATCCGCGAACCACTTTGCTCAAGAATGTTAGCCTCGTGTACATATACTGCGGGTGCCTTAACAGTAATCATGAATACACTCCCCTTATAACTTATTATTCTTACGTTTTAACTTGGTTTTAAATTGTTTAGATTCTAGCATCGCGTCTCGGCAACTACAATGACCTGGACAATCAATACATCCTATACTTCGATTGAAAGAATCTATAGGTGAACGTAGTTAACAAATTCGATGAGAAAAAGGGAATTAACATCCTAGTCGATTTACCTTGTCCCTTGAACCCGATATAATAGTGGTGGCACACATGGGCCGGATCACAAATGAGGGTGGGACTGTTCTCCCTCTAAGCAGAATGGGGACCCCGAGTTGAAAACGTTCAAGAAAGTATATATTGAGATCACAAGTATATGTAATCTGGCATGCAGCTTCTGTCCACAGACCAAACGTGCCAAAAATTTCATTGACCCTGAAGTCTTCAACAATATATTGGATCAGATCAAACCCCATACCAAACATATTTATTTACATGTCAAAGGTGAGCCGCTGCTTCATCCCAAAATTGATCTGTTACTGGATTCAGCGCATGAGAAGGGATTCAAGGTCAACATTACGACGAACGGTACGCTGCTGCCCAAGACCCAGCACAAACTGCTCGGCAAACCGGCACTGCGTCAGATGAATTTCTCCCTGCACAGCTTTGATGGTCACGAGGGTTCCACAGACCGTGAGGGCTACCTGGGTAATGTATTGTCATTTGTCCGGGAAGCAGTGAAGCACAATGTCATTATTTCATTTCGACTCTGGAATCTGACACAGGATAACTTCACGAATGCGCAGATGAACCGAAACCGGGAGACGCTGGAGGTTCTTGAACGGGAGTTCAATCTAGATTTCCGTATTGAGGAGAAAGTGGTGCCGGGGAGCGGTGTCAAAATTGCCCCGAATGTGTATCTGAATCAGGATCATGAATTCCAGTGGCCGAGTCTGGATGCACCCGAAGATGATGGTAAAGGTTTCTGTCATGCACTTCGTAGTCAGGCAGCCGTGCTTGTCGATGGAACTGTGGTTCCATGCTGTCTCGATGGTGAGGGTGTAATTAACTTGGGCAACGTTCACGAAAAATCGTTCTCGGAGATTGTGGATGGTGAACGAGCCAACAATCTGTTCTATGGTTTCTCCAAACGGGAAGCAGTGGAGGAATTATGTCGGAAGTGCGGATATCGTCAGCGGTTCGGCGCTTAAAGCGAAATTTAATAAATAAAATGAGATTCAAAATAATAGAGATCACGTTGTCTGGAAACAGATGAGGTGGTCTTTCGTTTTTTCTAGAACGATAAAGGAGCATATCGCCATAGATTACAAGTTGTAAAAGAAGCATACCCGAAGTTGAGATCGGCACATTACACAATGGAGTACGATGCAAAAAATGCCGAGAACACAGGCATACTGCTGTCGTTTCTATATCTAAGCTAATGATTATTATCGTAACATCCCTTTTTTGGTAGGATCAGGGTAGGTTCCGAGCCGGAGGTGCACCTCTGATCGGTTCCTTGAGGACAAGCTTATGCTTGTACGCCAATTCATCAGAATAAGGGAGGATTTAAATTATGAAAAAAATGTTGACGTTGCTGCTGTCTGCGGGTCTGGTCGCTTCATTATTCGGTGCAATTCCAGCTTTTGCTGCACCTACTGTTGTAAACTCAACGATTATTGTAGCCAAGGGAGAAACTTTTGATGGCAAAGGCCAAACGTATGTAGCCAACCCTTCTACCCTGGGAGATGGATCTCAAGCGGAAGATCAGAAGCCGGTATTTCGGTTGGAGGCAGGCGCCACGCTCAAAAATGTGATTATCGGTTCACCTGCAGCTGACGGTGTTCATTGTTATGGTAACTGCACGATATCAAATGTGATTTGGGAGGATGTCGGTGAGGACGCTCTGACTCTGAAATCAGCCGGAACGGTTAACATCACTGGTGGTGCAGCTTACAAGGCCTATGATAAAGTATTTCAAATGAATGCAGCCGGAACGATTAACATTAAAAATTTCCGTGCAGACGATATTGGCAAGCTGGTACGTCAGAATGGCGGAACAACCTTCGCAGTGAACATGACGCTCGACAACTCAGACATTTCCAGTGTCAAAGATTCTATTATGCGTACGGACAGCAGTACATCGCAAGGGAAAATTACAAATACGCGTTACTCCAAAGTACCGACCTTGTTTAAAGGCTTTGCATCGGGCAAAACAAGTCAATCCGGGAATACACAATATTAAAACAGAGCATACCGGTTCTCAATAATTTTCCTCTAAAGGATATGAAGCATAACAATTAAAGGGGATGTCCTATAAGTCATGAATATGACGGGGACATCCCTTGTTCGCGTTATCTTGGTCTAATGAACCTGGCACCCGTTATTCGCTCTCATTTGCACCTTTCTTAGATGTAACGAATTACAGAGACGTTATTTCTTGAAGCAGAGGTATATGGCGCATAAATGAAACATATAGTTAATCACTCTTTCTTCTAGTTTAAACTGATTTTTTCTTATCGGGATTGTCACAAATACCCATGTGTTGTACAGTAGAAGCAATGAAATAAGTGAACCGGGTGCTCAATGAAGTTGGGCTGAGAGAGCGGCCTTGTGCTGCTGACCGTATATCTGATCTGGGTAATGCCAGCGTAGAGAATATGAATTTGCGATGAGCAATAGTAAGCGATAAGGGATAGAACATAAATGTCAGCGTTTCTTGGTTGCAACGGGATTTCTCTGATGTGACGGGGATGGTGTCGTTTGTTTTCTTCTTTCTCTATATCTGCCTAATGCGTTGCATCGTGAGAATTGTAAACTGTGCGTATGGCCTGCCTGTGAACCTGGGAGGCTTTTTTTGTTTGTTTTATTGTTTATTTTAATAAATCAAGGGAAACAGAGAAAGGAAGTAGAGAACATGTCAACAGCAGTAGGCAGCAACAGATTGAAGTTAACCGATATTTTGGTAACGATTGTGATTGCGGTGGTCTTCGGGGTGATCTATAAAATATGGGGACCTACATATGATCTGATGAAGCCATTTGGCGTTCATGCGGAGCAGATGATTTACGGCATGTGGTTCATGGCGGGCACCTTTGCCTTTGTAATCATTCGTAAGCCGGGGGTAGCCATTCTGGCCGAAGTTGCGGCATCAACGGTGAGTGCTTTTCTCGGAAGTGAGTGGGGCATGTCCACACTGGTATACGGGCTGCTGCAAGGGCTGGGAGCGGAGATTTTCTTTGCCGCATTTCTGTATCGGAAAAGCAATCTGTTCGTTACCTGCCTTGCGGCTATTGGTGCAGCAGCGGCTTCGCTTGTACTCGATTATCAGTATGGGTACATTGATTCCCTCTCGGCTTGGAACTATACACTGTTTATCGGATTCCGCTTCATTGGAAGTATTCTGATTGCGGGTGTATTCACCTATTATCTCGCCAAAGCGCTGGAGCTTACAGGTGTAACACGATCCCTTAGACCGGTGTCGAAGCAGGATTATGAGGCGCTGGACTAGATGAATGAAGTGGAGAATGTGCAAGCGGTAGGTGTTACGAATCTAAGATGTAAGTTCCCGGGAGAGAAGGCCTTGGTGTTCCAAGGCTTGTCTCTCTCTGTGCGTCAAGGGGAGAAAGTGTTGTTGCTTGGACCAAGCGGCTCTGGCAAATCAACCTTGTTGCAAATTCTGAGTGGTCTGATTCCGCGATCTGTGGAGATTCCGATGAAATGTGATGACATTCAGGTGCCTGAGCAGCCCGGTATTGTTTTTCAAGATCCGGATACCCAGTTCTGTATGTCATATACGGATGAAGAGATTGCTTTTGTACTGGAAAACCGGAATATTCCACGCGAGCAGATGCCTGCTCTTATCCATCGATATCTGGAACAGGTGGGGTTATGCTTTGAACATAACCGAACACTCATTCAATCCATGTCACAGGGGATGAAGCAGCGTCTTGCGATGGCTTCGATTCTGGCTATGGAGCCAGACGTACTCTTTTTGGATGAACCAACGGCACTGTTGGATGATGAAGGAACCTCTCAGGTGTGGGGTACGGTGAAACAGATTGCACAGGACAAAACACTCATTATCGTGGAACATAAAATTAATGAAATTGTCGAGTGGGTAGACCGAATCATCGTATTGTCGCCTGAAGGAAAGATTGTGGCAGATGGCCCGGCGAATCAGGTATTTACAGATGAGCGGAATATGCTCAGGGAATACGGAATCTGGTATCCAGGAGTTTGGGAAGAGCGAGGGCAGACGAAAGCACAGACGTTGGTCACAGGAGAGTTTATTCGTTATGGGGCAACAGAAACTGAAAGTATAGATTATAAGGAGGAGCGAGCTTCTGCGCAGCCCCAACCAGCCCTGGAAATGCAGCAATTCACCGGATGGCGCGGAAAAACACCTTTCATTCAGGTGGAACAGGCCAAGGTATGGCAAGGAGATTGGGTGGGGATTGTCGGGGCTAACGGGGCAGGTAAAAGTTCATTATTGCTGTCCATGATGAATATTCTAAAAACGACAGGTCATTATGGTGTGGAAGGACAATCGGCCGGAAAAACCGAGCAGCTTGCAGATCACATTGCCTTTGTATTCCAGAATCCTGAATTTCAATTCGTGACCAATACAGTCCGGGATGAAGTGGGATTCTCCTTGCTGAGCGGTAAGTTAACTGCCGCAGAAAGAGGTATTCGAACCGATCACATGCTGGAGCAATTCGGACTGAGTGAGCTGTCCGGTAGGCATCCATACCAATTGTCGATGGGACAGAAACGACGACTGAGTGTAGCATCAGCTCTAGTACGGGAACAGCGTATTTTGTTACTGGATGAACCTACCTTTGGACAGGATGCTCGGAATACTTTTGCCATGTTATCACAGCTGGAGCGGTTGCGGCGTGAAGGGACCGCCATTGTGATGGTTACACATGACCGTGAAATCGTGAAGCGTTATTGCACCCGGATCTGGACGGTGCATGAGGGGAGGTTAACGGATGCAGCTCTCGTTTCCTCATCGTGAGACTTGGCTTCACGCGGTGAATCCGGGGTTGAAAATGATTTTCCTGACATTGCTGTTTGTCTTCGTCATCCTTATTCACAACCTGAATGTAATGGCTAATGTGGCAGTTGTCATGCTGTTACTGCTGGGCTGGACAGGTCACGCATGGCCCAGATTATTGCTGTATGCATCTCCGTTCATTCTGGTATATATATCAACTTCCACAGGTATGATCATGTTTGGTAAAGGGGAGACCACCTGGTTTCAGTGGGGATTGATTCATATTACCGAAGAGAGCTTCTACCGCGGGTTGCACCTAGGATTTCGTTCCCTAAGTATGGCGGCAGCTGGATTGTTGTTCGGTCTGACGACCAAGCCTGTGCGTCTCTTTTATTCCCTCATGCAGCAGTGGAGGCTCCCACCCAAGTATGCCTATAGTTTTCTGGCGGCTATGCGTATGATTCCGATTTTGCTGGATGAATTCCAGACGCTGCGTTATGCCATCCGCATTCGGGGAACGAGGCAGCATGGTTCCCGCTGGAATGTATACGGCATACTGAAACGATATGCAATTCCACTACTTGCCCAGAGTATTCGCCGTGCGCAACGTATGGCGGTGGCGATGGAAGCAAAAGGATTCAAGGAAGGCGGGAGCCGGACCTATTACATTCAGATCGGGTATTCCCGAGCGGATGTATGGTTTATGGGGTATTTTATCATCATGTTAACGGCTGCTTATATATTGGGAACCACATTCCCTTATAATTCAACCCTAGTGGATGTAAGGTGAGACCTGTAATTATTTCGTACCTTGTAAATATATTTGGGAGTAACAGTAACTTTTCCTAGTTCAAAACGTCTTAAATGGAAATAACTTCAAATGATTGGAGTGGACTGACGTGAAGACGGGGCGTAAAAGGCAATGGACGGGCTACCGGTGGAATATCGTTGCTGGTGTCTTAGTTGTGCTGGTTACGGGGGGACTGCTGTTGTACAACCATGCCAGGGCGCTGGAGGGGCAAGGTTCGGGTTCAGTAACGCAAGTGCTATCGGTGAAGCTTAATTATAAAAAGGGGGATAAGGTCACAGTTGCAAAGGGAGTACCTATTTACAGCCAAGTGGTCGAGAGCAGTGTTTCCCCTGATCGGATGGACATAGACGGGTATAGCTCCGCTCAAGGGAGCTTGCAAATCGACGCTGTTCGCGGGGAATGGGTCAAACTAAAAGGTAGCGATTACACTGAATTCTGGATACCTGGCTGGTATACCTCCAAAGAAAGCCGAAGCCTGACGAAATCCATTCCACAAACGTTCAAGCTTCAATCGGGCAGCAAGCTGTACCTGTTTCCCGGAAGTCAGGCAACATGGTCTTCAGGGGCATTCCTGAAAGAGCAGGCGTTCATTGTTGCAGCGACGAAGGACTGGTATGGCGTGTCCATTGCCCCGCGCGTCTGGAACAAGGAATCGTCCACTTATCGTCCAGCATTGCTTTGGGTTAAGGCACAGGATGTAGCACAGCGTACCAAGGTAGCGGATGGCTGGTTCAGTAGACAATTGGCGATGCCCACGTCCACTATACGTCATTTGATAGATATTGTGCTGAATTCAAAAACGACCTCAAAACAGGTGGCGCAGTGGCTTGGCGAACCGGATTGGCAAGAGCATTCCGGCAATTTAAACGATACGGGTTATGCCATGAGCATAGGAAAGACCTGGCGGTACGAACGAGCAGATGCTCATTTTCTCGTGACATTTAACAAGAACGGCAGGCTGGTTCGTACGCGCTGGAATATACCCCAGGACGATCAAAACGGTGTAGTGTCTAATTGGGAATTTGGTGGTTCAGATGAATATCAGTTCACGACTAAAATCTATGGCACAATGCTGCCTGCCACCTTACACTGGAAATCGGTATGGACCAATCAGGGGGATATTAATTACACCTTTCTACAAGCAGCAACGGAGGATGTGCTCCTGATGAAAGGGGATGACGGTGGATTTAGCGGTGGATATTACGAAGGTTCCATATATGCTCTTGACCGACATTCCGGCCAGAAATTATGGGCGATCAATGGTGGGTTTGGAAGACAGCAGGCAGAGGTGGATGCGGGACGCCAATACGTTACAATCTACACCGATTATGACCCTGACAAGAAAAAATACGTGGATCGTATACGCCATCTGGGCTTGAAGAACGGAAAGGTCGAGTGGGAGTATACCCCCAAGCAAAATTTCAGATTGAATGGGATCACGGCAGCGAAGAATGTCGTCATTGTGGACAGCGCGGTTGTTGAAGGCTCAAGCAATAGCTGGTTAACGGTGCTGGACAGTGCAAACGGAAAAACATTATGGAAGCGAAAACTGACGACCGGTTATGAATTATTGAATAAGAGCGCGGAAGATCCTTATGTCATGTATTGGGAAAAGGATAAACTGATTGCAGCTGATCCGCGATCAGGCCGCACCGTGTGGAGCATTGCAGCAGGGAAGTCAACGATAGAGCATCCCGAACGGAATCCTTATTTTGACGGAATTGCTCGTATCGATCCGTTTGTGCCCGCACAGCCAGAACGCTGGATGCTGCTGGATGACCAGTGGGTGCTGGTTGATCTGAACAACGGACAGAAGCTTGCACATTTTCCGGCCCGGGTTGGACAGCAAATTGAGGTGCTGAATGACGGCATGGTGCTCATTCGAGAGAACAACAACGGGGAAATGTATGGTGAATACGAGGATTACATAACCACCTTGTATGATCCCAAGACCGAAAAAAAATGGTGGACGCAGAATAACAAAATCGAACGCGCACTTGTGGAGGGCGATCAATTATATGTAATCAAGAACGGTTATCCTGCAGCCCTTGCCTATGATACAGGGGAGACCCGCTGGACTGCACAAAACACGATTGCTGCCTTTCAATACCCTACCAATCAGGGGAGTTACGTGGTGATTGAAGATCAGCTTTTGCTGCCGATGGGTGAGGATCTCCTGATCATGGCTAAAAATGACGGTACCTTGATCGGCCGTGTGCATGACGTCGTGATGGGAAACCCAGAACATCGTGATCGGGATGCGAAGAATGGAACCATGAATCGATTTGGAAATGAAGTCTATATTGGGTCGTCCAACGGACGGTTTAGTATATATGATGCAAATGATTTGCACACAGATATCTCACGTTAAAGCTTGTTTCATGTGGGATGATGATTTATTATAAATAAACAGGATTGCTCGCGCTCCGGTTATCGGCTGTGCGGGCTTTCTTCATGTGTTCTTGAAGGACCATGTACGATCAATCGCAGGAGGAATCTCCCATGATTTCATTATACGGGGTAAGCAAGCGTTATAACGAGCGTGGGTCCCGTGAAGATCAGGGATTCGAAGCGTTAAGCTCGGTTTCCCTGGAAGTAGGCCAGGGAGAGATCCACGGCATTATCGGCTCTAGTGGTGCAGGGAAATCCACACTTCTGCGCATGCTCAATGGATTGGAGAAGCCGGATGACGGCGAAGTCATTGTGAATGGGCAGCATCTGACCCGGATGAGTGAGAATAGTCTGCGTCAGGCACGGAGGTCCATTGGCATGATTTTTCAGCACTTCAATCTGGTCAGCAATCGGACCGTAAGTGGCAATGTCTGCATGCCTCTGGAACTCGCTGGCGTATCCCGTACCGAGCGGGTTGCACGGGGACTTGAAGTGTTGAGATTTGTCGGACTTGAAGATAAGGCCAACCAGTATCCTGCACAGTTAAGTGGAGGGCAAAAGCAACGTGTTGCCATTGCCAGAGCACTATCCAGCCGCCCGGATGTGCTGCTCTGTGATGAACCAACATCTTCGCTTGATCCGCAGACCACGAGTGGAATTCTGGATGTGTTGCGTCATGTCAATGAAACGCTGGGGGTAACTATTGTACTCGTTACACATGAGATGGAGGTTGCCCGAAAGCTCTGCAACCGGATATCGGTGATGAAAGAGGGAAGGATCATCAAAACGCTGTCGGAAGCGGAAGTACGCAGCATACCGGCACCGAAGCCTGATCTTCTAACATCCTTGTTGATGGGCGAAGATGTATCCATGAGTGGACGAAATACATCTCTTCATGGCGGTCAGGAGGACCAAAACGATGATACCTGAGTCCGTTGTGAAGTATCAGCATGAAATTTGGCAGGCCATCGGAGAGACGTTTGTCATGGTGGGGATCTCCATCACGGCAGCCGTGTTAATCGGGTTGCCTCTGGGTACACTGCTGTATCTGTTCAGAAAAGGGCAACGTTATCAGAATCGACCTCTGTTCACGATTCTGGGAAGTCTCGTCAACATCATTCGTTCCTTCCCGTTTCTGCTGCTAGTGGTATTTATGATTCCGTTCACACGTCTGCTCGTTGGAACATCCATCGGGACGCTCGCGGCAACCGTGCCGCTCTCGGTCATCGCCATTGCTTATTACGCCAGACTGGTAGAACAGGCATTGCTTGATGTCCCGAAAGGGGTGGTTGAAGCTGCTTCTTCTATGGGTGCATCGACCATACAGCTTGTGGTGAAATTCCTGTATGTGGAGGCTCGCTCAAGTCTTGTACTCGGCTTAACTACGGCAACCATTAGCTTTATCTCTTACTCTACGGTCATGGGTATTGTCGGTGGTGGCGGTGTTGGTGATTTTGCGATTCGTTACGGTTATCAGCGATTCGAGACGGAGATTATGGTATTTACGATTATCATTATGATTATCCTGGTACAGATGATCCAATTTACTGGCAGCAGACTGTCCCGCTGGCTCGATCGCAGATCCTGAAGAAGGACAAGCATTGCAGAAAGATTGAATTACAGCATGAACAATACAGATTACATGATGAAGGGGTTTATATCAGATGAAAGCAAAACTAATGCTCATGCTGCTGGCAGTGACGCTGGTAGCAGCCGGATGCGGCAAAAAAGAAGAAACACCTGCGGCGGAAGGAAATAAGGAAAGTACTCAAGCCGGACAAGAAGTGACTTTGAAAGTAGCTACTTTGATTCCGCCAATGACGGATGTGCTGGATATTGTGAAACCATTGCTGAAAGAAGATGGCGTTAATCTGGAAGTTGTTGTACTTTCCGATAACGTTCAACCGAATACTGCACTGGCGAACAAAGAAGTAGACGCAAACTTCTTCCAGCACGTACCTTACATGAATCAGTACAATGAAGCAAATAACGCTAACTTGGTGGCTGTTCAACCGATCTACAATGCCATCTACGGAGCATATTCCAAAAAGGTTAAATCCATTGAAGAATTGCCTGAAGGTGCAACGGTAGCGATTGCCAACGATCCGTCCAACATTGGACGCTCGCTGGTGATGATGGAGCAGAACGGCCTGATCAAGCTGAAAGAAGGCGTCGGTTTTAATGCAACGCAAGCAGACATCACGGAAAACACGAAGAATTTCAAGTTCAAAGAAGTGGATCTGTTGATGCTCGCCCGTATGTTGGATGATGCGGATCTGGTTGCCATGACGCCAGCCTATGCGAGTCCGCTTGGACTTACACCGAAGAAGGATGCGCTGTTCACTGAGAAGGATGATTCCCATTTTGCCATTACCTTGGTTGCCCGGGAAGATAACAAAGATTCGGAAGCCATTCAGAAGCTGGCGAAGCGTATGGCGGGTCCTGAAGTGAAAGCCTTCTTTGAAGAGAAGTATGCAGATATTGCGATCCCGGCGTTTAAATAACATCCGTTAATCTGCAACTGAAATGATTGTACAGATAGGTTCAAGACAAACATGAAGACCCAGGCCTCATCGCCTGGGTCTTTTTTTTGTTAACTTGTACTACGGAGTAAAGGAGAAGAGCAGTATCAGCTTTTGTCAGAGTCAGGTTGTACCTTTGGCTCCATGAGGCGGATCAATTTACGCTCTGTAGCAGTGTCCGTTGCAGGTGTGTAGATACTGCACCGCAAATCGGCATTTCCCTGAACCTGAAGTGAGGTAAGATCAAAAAGCATTTTGCCAGCTCTGGAATGTCTGAATTCAATCAACACATCCGGGGCGCTGCTAACATTGCTTTGTTTCCAGAGAGTATGAAAATCAGGATATCTGTCCATCATGTCATCCAAAAACAAGTTGTACCATTCATCATCGACATATTGACCGTAATAAGCACGGAAAATAGCTAGGAATCCGCTGACAAAATCCTCCCAATTGACGGCCAGCCTCCGAAATTCCTTTCGTTCAAACAACAAACTGATCATGTTCCGCTGTTCAGCCGGAATCTGTTCAAAGTCCATAAACACATGCCGTGCTGCGTCATTCCAGCCCACAATGTGACAGCGTCGGTCTGAGATGATTGTGGGACAATTGCGAAGTTCCTGCAATATTTTCTGCAAAGAGGGATGAATTTGGAGTGGCTTCTCATCCAGGATATGAAGTTCCGAATGGTAATCCAAGCCAAGGGAAAACAAATACTTCCGTTCATCTGCTGTCAGCCTGAGAGCTGAGGCGATGTTATCCAATACGGAATGAGATACCTGAATATCTCGGCCCTGTTCAAGCCAGGTGTACCACGTTGTGCTCACACCTGCCAATTGGGATACTTCTTCTCTTTTTAATCCAGGCGTTCTTCTCCGGGAGCCCGCGGGTAATCCGACAGATTCTGGCGAGATTTTGGAGCGCTGGTTTTTTAGAAAAGCGGACAGTGCCTGCAGCCTGACATCATGGTTCATTCCATCACCTTCGTTCCTGAGTTTATCATGGTAGTCATTATACTATTATAATTGACAACTTGTAATAGGATAATACGAATGGCAATATAAGTGCATAACTTAACTAAACAAGTATGGAAAGAGCACTAAAGGAGGATGCATTATGGAGCGTGTTGTTATTACAGGAATGGGGATTATCTCTCCTTTGGGGAATGATGTGCATACATTTTGGAATGGATTGGTGGAAGGCCAATCAGGAGTTTCGCCAATTGAAGCATTTGATACAACGTCCTATAAAACGAAGATAGCAGGAATGGTCCGTGATTTTGACGGAGAAGAACGGTTTGGACGGAAGGAAGCACGGCGTATGGACCGGTTCGTGCAATTTGCTGTTGCGGCAGCAGATCAGGCTTTATCTGACTCCGGTCTCGAGATGGATCATGTGGACAGGGAGCGAGTAGGCGTGTATATCGGTTCTGGCATTGGCGGAATCCAGACCCTAATGGAACAAGGTAAACTCCTGTCTGAACGCGGGCCTGCAAGAGTCAGTCCAACACTGGTACCGATGATGATATCCAATATGGCGGCGGCTATGGTGAGCATGAGATTTGGCTGTTGGGGACCCACTCTCTCGCCAGTGACAGCCTGTTCGATCGGCAACACCGCGATAGGTGAGGCTTTCCGGCTGATTCGTCACGGTGGAGCAGACGTGATTTTTGCTGGAGGAACGGAGGCAGCTGTCACCGAAGTATCACTGGCAAGCTTCGGCAATGCGACGGCGCTATCTACACGAAACGAAGCGTACGAAGGAGCGAGTCGACCATTTGATGCAGGCAGAGATGGTTTTGTCATGGCTGAGGGTGCCGGGGTCTTGGTCGTGGAGTCTTTGTCCCACGCCCTTGCGAGAGGCGCAAACATCCTTGGGGAAATCGTAGGTTATGGCGCTAGTTCAGACGCGTATCATATGGTAGCAACCCATCCGGAAGGACGTGGTGCATACTTGGCCATGAAAGCCGCTCTGGCGGATGCACAGCTTCAGCCACATGAAATTGATGTCATTAATGCTCATGCTACCAGTACGGAAGCGGGTGATCTTTCCGAGACACGAGCAATTAAGCAGCTGTTTGGTGCTGAAGCCTATCATATTCCGGTAACAGCAAACAAATCGATGACCGGACATATGCTGGGTGCGGCTGGTGGGGCGGAAGCCATATCGCTCATTCAAAGCTTGCGTAGCGGCATCATTCCCCCGACAATCAATCAAGAGCAGAGCGATCCGGAATGTGATCTCGATTATGTACCCAACGTTGCAAGAGAAGCTGACCTGAAGATTGGCATGTCCAACTCATTTGGCTTCGGTGGCCATAATGCGGTCATTATTTTGCAGAAATATTCATCGTAAGCTTACAGAGAGCAGTGACTGCCCAAAGGCGCACTGTTCTCTTTTTATTTGCTGTGGGAAGACTGTTCCGACTGCGAAAGTGCAATATAGGCCATTAGTTCGCTGGTTGCATGTAAACATGAGAAATGGCCCATGAATATGGTCGGGATATTCGTTAAAATGTTCAATAGGGGCACATATGTACGCATAATTGAATGGATAACGAAATAGGCCGAAGTTTAAGTTTGGTCCGTTTTCCATGGTGGTATAGATATAAGGGCTGATAGAGGCTTCTTATAACATAAAGCTATACATAGGAGGGTAAGCAGTGAATGTATGGATTACGGTGAAAAGTCTGGGTAAACGCAAGCCGGCACTTGCCAAACAGGCTGCCGAACTTCCGGAAACAACCGATACGTTGAGACAGCTTATTAAGAACATGGTGGCTCAACAGCTCAAGGCTCTTCAGGACAAGAAGAATGAAGCAGAATGGCTCGCCTACCTGATGCCCGAGGACATTCAAGAGCAGGGAGCAGCAGGAAAAGTAGGCTTTGGCACGATATATAACGAAGGGGTTCCCGATGTAGAAGGCGCCATGGATACAGCTGTAACCGCATATGAAGATGGGTTATTTAAAGTGTTTCTCAATGATGAAGAGTTGCAGGCACTGGATGAGCCGTTAATTTTAAAGGAAGACGATAACGTGGTATTTATTCGCTTTACAATGCTTGCCGGGCGTCTGTGGTAGAGAGTGACGAGGAGGAGAATGGAATGAATCAGGAAGATAAAGTTCAACAGTATCAACAAGAGTTGCAGGAAAAAGTGAAATCGCTGAAGGGTGTGGAGCAAGAACTCGCAGGCTATGTTGCAGAGATGGCTGGATTCACCTATTTGCGCGAAGACGAAAAGGCCTATTTGGATGCAGTGCAGCAATTGCAACGTATGTATGATGAGACGAAAACTCCATTGTTCCGTCCATTATTGGATGTATTGGAGCAACTGGTCAGTGAATCCTTTTTGGCTCGGTTCCGTTACATTGCAGAACGTGCCGCAAATTTTCCATATAGTAAGAATTATGAGCGCAGACCATTTCGTACGACCGATCCCGAACAGCATATTGGACAGGTTCTTCGTAAAATGATTGCCTTGTTCCGTATGGAGATGCATGGCTTCTCTCTGAACGAATATGTATCCATTCGGGAGTACAAGTTTGATTATCTTCATGAGATTAGAGCCGTTTTACCGGATTGCATTGCCTATGAACTGGATCATGAAACCGGCGATATGAAGCAGGCGCTGCATGATATTATCTATGGCGACAATCAGAATGCATTGCTGACCACTGAAATGATCAAGGGTATCTTCATGAGCGACCAGGTGGATGCTTACCAGATGGTTGGAGAATTGCTGGTAGCAGCCAGACTGCAGGAGGGTTTGCGCCAGAGCATTGTGGAACGGATGGATGAAGGAACGCTTGAGGCGTATATATACATATTAAAAATAATCATCGACAACAACCTGATTCGGTTCAGTTCGGTAGTGAGAGCGCTCGCCGTATGGACAGGGATCGGAATTGAAGCAGCGAATCAGCGTGTTGCTGCGCAACTAATTACACAAGCACATCAAGCATTAACTGATCCTGCGGTGCGAGAGGAATGGCAGGAAAGCGCTAATGCAAACCAATTATTTATCAGTCTCTGGGCAACGGCAGTCATCGAAGAAAATGAGTTGGAGCGAAAAGTCATTCAGATCATGGATCACGGGAAAGTATATCAGCAGATTGTTGCACAATACGTACTTGCTAACAGTCAGAACAGAGGGCTGCGCTTAAACATGGCACGTCAGTATCTTGAAGTACAGGATCTGGAGTTGCTGCATTGGGTGATTGAGAATTATGATGCCATGTACATGTTTAACTGGAGCTTTGAAAATGGGGAGAATCAACGTAGTGTTCATGTCTGGCCGCTGTCTGTTTTTGAAGATAAAGCCGTGCGTCGGCGTGACTTTGATCTGTTTAAACAAATGCTGGCCTACATTCCGCAGGGAGGTGCAGGTGGACCATCCGGTGTTCTTGAATTGGTTCAATATCGGATCGATCCGGATGATGTAGTGAAAAAAATGCTATACCTTGCTGCGTATGACATGGACCCAGAATGGATTGGCGAGGTCATTGCGCTCAAAGACAAGCTAAGCCCGGATTTGCGAGGAGAATTGTTGTCCCAATTTGTCCATCATCCCGAGAATGAAGTACAAAGACAGTTTATTTTTGACAGTCTGTCGGATAAGAGCATGAACAACCGTGAGAATGCTCTGCTCAAAGCCAAGCTACTGACGCTTACGCTCGAAGAGATGCTGCAAATGGAGGCGTTGCTCAAACTGAAAACGGGATCGTTGCGTCAGAAGACCATTCAGGTGTTATTGCTTCAGCCAACCGATCAGCTGATGGTATCCCTGAAACGACTTGTACAATCCAAAACTGAACTGCAACGATTGGGTGCGCTGGAACTGTTGACCGAGATCTCCGCAGATCCACAACGCACGGAGCAGCAGGAGCAGATGCAGCCAATCATAGCGTTAATCAAGACTCCAACAGCCAAGGAGCAGAAGCTGCTGGACAAGCTTACAGAGCAGAGCAGCAGGTATACGGCGGCTAATGGATTCGGCCTGTATGATCCTTCATGGGAAAACCCACTGCTTCAGGAAGAACGTGATCTCGGGGGCTTCAAGCCGAAGGACATGTTTACCCTTTCCCTGGAAAAAGTGAAGCAGTTTATTGAAGGGTTGGATGCGTTGCTACATGAGCACAGAGACCATGAATACGAGGCAGAATATTATGCGGGCTACAAAGAAACCTTGCTTGTAGGTGCGACATTGCGTGCTATGGTCTTCATTCCTTATGATCAGCGGCAAGCTATAAAATTATTGGAGCAGTTCCCTCTCCAAAACATATGGGGAGAATATGTTCAGAAGAGTGGTCTGGATAGTAAAGAACTGCTGCAAATTTTGTTTGCGATCCGTTTGGAGGATCTGAACAAGAAGTTGGATAGTTATTACCGTTACTACTCCACCATATACGAATATAGTGAAATGGAGAAACACTGGCTGCTGGAAGGATGGCGCAAGGAATTTGCCGAAGAGGTCTATCCGGTTCAATATATCCAGGACATGAAAAAGATGGTCAGTGAGCTTCGTTACGCAGATCAGGTGAAAACGCTGATGGAGGCCGTTTATGAGGACAGTGATAAGTCAGATACATTTGAAATAGCTGAGCGGACACTCTATGCGCTGATGAAAATGATGCCTGAGGAACAAATGGAAAAGGAATCGGGCATGCTCGCTCTTTTGTCTGGCCCATGGTTCTATATTGTCCGGGATCGTGTATATGACGATAACAGTTTCATGCGATACTTCCAGACGCTAAGCCAATTCGACCGATTAAATAAGGAAAGTAACCGAGGTTCCTTCCTCACTCTGAACGATTACCTGCGTGCCTATGAATTGGACTTCATTGATGTACAGGAAGTCTACAAGCAGCTGCTTGTGGGAGAGTCTCGTGCCCTGTTTATTCGGGAATTGACATCCAGTCGGTCCGACTGGATTACGGAGAAACCGGTATTGGCAGAACTGCGAAGAAGAGTTGTTGAACGAGTTTTGGAGATTGAGTTGACCCGAGGAGAGCTTTCAACAGAAGTAAGTACGCTGGCCATGAAGCTTGAACGCATTGAAGGTATGGAGCATTGGGTGCATCTCGTTGCTGCCATGGATCAGGATACCTTTGTCCGTGGATATATCTACAGCTACGGTGACAATACGACACGTAAAGAAACGTTCAGCCATCTGATCCAGGTTTGCCATCCGCGTGATGGAGAGGACGAAGTACTGCTGGGACAATTGCTGGCGAAGCATCCCATCCAGGAGAAGAAGCTCCTGGAAGCTGCAATGTACGCGCCACAATGGATGGAGATTGTTGCGAAGCATCTCGGATGGGAAGGACTGCGAAGTGCAGCCTGGTACTTCCATGCCCATATTAATGAACGGTTCACTGCTGAAAAGGAAACCATTGTGGCTCATTATTCTCCAATTTCACCTCAGGACTTTAACGAAGGCGCATTTGATATCGCATGGTTCGAGGAGGCATACGAGGCCGTCGGTGAGGAGCGGTTCAGCCTGTTGTACGATTGTGCCAAATATATCTCCGGGGGAGCCAATCACCGCAGATCACAGTTGTTCGCGGATGCGGCACTTGGGAAGCTGAAACTTGAAGATATGCGTGAGTCCGTGGAAGATAAGCGCAATAAAGATCATTTGTTGACCTACAGCCTGATTCCGTTTGCTGAAGAACGGGAACAGGATCTGCGTGAGCGGTACGACTTCATTCAGAAATTTCTGATGCAGAGCAAACAGTTTGGTGCACAGCGCCGTGCCAGTGAAGGTCTGGTATCCCAGATAGCGCTGGGCAACCTTGCCCGTAATGCAGGATATGCCGATGTTACCCGGCTGATGTGGGATATGGAAGCTCGCAAGCTGGATGAGATGAAATCCTATTTTGAGCCGC
Organism: Paenibacillus sp. MDV22-iso6; assembly: GCF_058408365.1. Classification (NCBI taxonomy): domain Bacteria; kingdom Bacillati; phylum Bacillota; class Bacilli; order Caryophanales; family Paenibacillaceae; genus Paenibacillus; species Paenibacillus sp. MDV22-iso6. Next base: position 31,738 of record NZ_JBZVDZ010000002.1, read on the forward strand.
ATGAACTGGATGAGGCTACTACAGCCCAATTGGTCATTGATGAAGAAGGCCAGCCGGAACTGCTCATCGTAAGCAAAGGGAAAACACTCAAATCTGTACCTGCTCGGTTCAAGAAAGATGGATACATCGCCGAATTGAAGGAATTAAAAACGGATCTGGTTGATCAGTATCGCCGGGCAAGACAGGAATTGGAGCGTTCCATGACGGCAGGAACATCCTTTACGAGTGAGGAAGTTTCAAGTCTGCTGCAGAATCCGGTTCTTCGTCCACTGGTTCGCACGCTTGTGTTCCAAGCAGATGACAAGCTTGGAAGATTCGATGTAACGTCCGGTGGGTTGGTTACTCCGGCTTCGGATGATTCGACAAGCACGATACAAACCTTGGCGGCACATGATCGCCTACTGATTGCGCATCCATTGCATCTGTTCCAGAGTGGAAGCTGGAGTGAATTCCAACGGGATCTGTTCAACCGTCAGGAACGTCAGCCATTCAAGCAGGTGTTCCGTGAACTCTATCTTCCAAATGAGGATGAGCTGGCTAATGGAACGGTATCCCGTCGGTATGCAGGTTATCAGATTCAGCCGAAAAAAGCAGTTGCTCTGCTTAAAGGACGTCAATGGACCGTCAGCTATGAGGAAGGGCTGCAAAAGGTAAACTATGAGCATAATCTGATTGCCAATCTCTATGCCATGGCAGACTGGTTCTCGCCCGCAGATACAGAAGCGCCTACTCTGGAGACGGTGCAGTTCTATGATCGAAAAACGTATAAACCTGTTGCGTTAAAGGATGTACCGCCGGTCTTCTTCTCTGAAGTCATGCGTGATATTGATTTGGTGGTTAGCGTTGCGCATGTTGGCGGAGTGGATCCGGAAGCCAGCTTGACCACGATTGAGATGCGTCATGTGATTGTGAATGAGTCACTGCGTCTGTTGAAGGTCGATAACGTACGTCTCGATGGAAATTACGCTCGAATTGATGGTGAACTGGGCGAGTATGCCGTTCATCTTGGCAGCGGCAATGTGTTCAAACAGGCGACGGGCGCGCTTCATATCGTTCCTGTGCACAGTCAGCATCGAGGCAGAATATTCCTGCCATTCCTTGATGAAGATCCGAGAACGGCAGAAATTTTATCCAAAGTGATGTTATTGGCTGAAGACAAGAAGATCAAGGACCCGCAAATCCTTGCACAATTGCAGCATTGATTAGTAATGTTGAATGATGCTGCAGCCAAGCGGCATTAGATTGACGATGCCGAGTGAACTTATCGAATATCAGGCAGCTAGAGCACCAGGGTCAGGGTGACTTTAGCTGCCTTTTATTTTCTGTTTTTTTGGTAAGGAATCCTTAAATAGCAGTAAAAAGCTGTCTCAAGATTGGTAATGGTGGGTACAGATTGAGTATTGGGCATGGTAAAATATGCGTAGAGTTATATAAAATTTGATGTATTAACCAAGTCCAATCGCAGGATCGAATGTTTACATAATTGTTTTCTAGGAAAAGGAGAATACGTTGGACATGTTAATCACTTCATATCGTGAACAGGATCATAACAAGTTGGTCGAGATTTGGGAGAGAGCCGTTCGGGCAACACATACGTTTTTGGAAGAACATCACATCCAGTTCTATAAAAAAGTAGTGAGCGACGTGTTGCAGCAAAGGCAAGTCGAGGTATGGGAAGCGCTGGATGCTGACAATGAACCCGTTGGTTTTATCGGTTTGGATGATAACTTTATTGAGATGTTGTTTGTAGATGTCAGTCAGCACGGGCAGGGCCTGGGGCGTCTTCTGATCAACCATACCCTTAACATCAAAGGCCGTCACCTCAAGGTGGATGTCAATGAGCAGAATGCTGGAGCAGCCCGATTCTACGAGAAAATGGGATTTGTACAAATAGGTCGTTCCGAGTTGGATGGTTCCGGTAATCCGTTTCCGCTGCTGCATCTGGAGGTCAAGGCAGATCAGGCTGCAAGATAAAGATCGGTGGACCACGAAATAGGAGGAATATGACGAAGAGGAGCGTGCAGGATGACACAGATTAAGGTAACACCGGAACAACTGGATACAGTCAGTGGGCAATTCGCCCAGGCACATCAGCAATTGTCGGAGTTTATGTCCACATTGGATAGCCAGATCCGTGTCATGCGCAGCAATTGGGACGGAATGGAGCGGGAGCGCTTTTATAACGATTATGCAACGGCTCAAGGTACAATGAAGTCTGTCCTTGAGCTGGTCTTGTCCATTCAGTCGGAACTCAAGAAGATTGCTGAGCGTTTCCGCACCACGGATGAAGATGTTGTGAACAAGGCTCTTATGGTGGCTTTGGCTGCGGCACAGACTCTTACGTCCCTCGGTAAACATAAAGGTGATGGCTCGGGCAAAACGTCAGGTCCTCCGGAGAATATGGAGGATTGGGATAAGAAGGACGCCGAGGATTACAAAAACTATGAGGAAATGTTGAAGAAAGCCGAGGAAATGGGTGACGAGAAACTGGCGCAGCAGCTTCAGGCCAGCATGAACGTTATTCGGCTTCAATATGAGGACGAAATCTATCAAACCGATCCGAACACAGGCAAGACGGTGAAAATTACCGAGGATTCGATTGTAGGTACGTATCAGGTGAAAAGCGACAAGGGTGAAACGACCAGCATCAGCTTGGATAAACAGGGTAACGTCGTGGATTACAACAAGGATACGAAAAAATACGAGTATTGGGAACAAACCCATACGACCAGTCAAGGGGAGCATCTCTTTGGCAAAGGAGCACAAACGGCTACAGCTTATGGAATCGGCCTGCTGTTGACCAGCAAGAGCGGATCTGCCTTTACAGAACATGCGACAGGGCTCGGTTCCTCCTTTGTTGCGGACAAGTTCCTGTTCTCCGTGCCGGAAGAAGGCGAGACGCGTACGATGATCTACCGAACCAACAAAGATACGGGCAAAATCGAGAATATGATCGTGGTCACGCGTGGCGACAACGATATTGAATATATTCCGTGGCGTGAGTATAACTAAGCCACCGGGTCAAGCCTTGTAGCCTCCATTCGGATAAAAGGCAGATATAACCGAGGGCAGGCACATAGTGAGCCTGCCCATAAACAAACACCCGCGCAACCTTCATCACAGGATGGAAAGGTTGCGCGGGTGTTTGTGGTCTGGCTTACCGTCCAGCCAAGGTCAGGTGACCGGGCTAATAAGGGGGATTTTTTTGCTCAAAAATTAGTGTGTCTCTTCGTCCAGAAAAGGTTTGTTCACCGCATAATACATGAAACCCATCAGCAGCACGCCGCCCACCAGATTGCCGAGCGTGACCGGAATCAGGTTGTGAATAACCCCGCCAAATGAGATCGTCCCCGGATGGTTCAGTACCAGTGCAATCGCAAACGTACACATATTGGCGACGCTGTGCTCATATCCCGAGATGAAGAAACAGAAGACAAAGAGCATCATGGCGAACATTTTTGCACCATTCTCCTTCATGAACATTGGCACAAAGAACGCCAAACATACGAGCCAGTTACACAGAATGCCCCGGAAGAAGAGCTGCATGGCTGGTGCCTCCATCTTGTGCTCTACGACACTCAGTAGAAAACCATTCACCTGAGATGAATCGAAAAGACCCGTCAGGTAGATTAACAGGGCAAATACTGCCGCACCCATCAGATTTCCACTGTAACTCGCGATCCACAGCTTCACCACTTCGAACCATTTCAGTTTCTTGCGTAAGGCAGCATAGGTGTAGTAAAACGTATTTCCTGTAAAAAGATCACCGCCACCATAGGCGATCAGAATAATTGCCGCGCCGAACGTGAGAGCCGCCATAGGGTATGTAAAAGGGGAATCCTCCATATAAAAGAAGTTACCCGTCTTGAACGCCACGATGACGCCAAACCCGATAAACATGCTGGCGAGCATGGAGCGTGCAAGGTACCTGATCAAGCTTTGTTTGTAAATCTTGTGTTTCTTCAGCGCCAGCTTCTCTACGTTGCGTAAACCTTCCGTTTCCATAATTCGCCTCCTGTTTTCCTGATGTCTTGTTTACATTATAACGAAAATATGGAAGTTGGGGAGAGATGGACTGGATTTGTGATGTTTATTTAATAGGATAAGAACTAAGGGCTGGGCGGAAGAATGATTGGATTAGCAGCTAGCGCCTCCTCCACAATCTGTTCGGGTGTCAGGTCTCGATTATCCCAGAAAATCAGATTACTGATCTCAGCATAAGGCATCTGTTGCTGTAGCTCGTTTAGCATCTCATCCAGTTCATTTTCTGTTCCTTCGGCATTCATCAGTTTGCGAACCCTTTCGACCAAATGCAAATGGTTAGCCATATCGATACCTCCTGAAGGATTCATAGAGTGAACAAACTAGTCTTTCATGGGTTGATCCAATGGATCATACGTAACGATCACCGGTAAAAATTTGGGCTCAAGCATCAGGCTAATGAGTTGTTCTTCTTGATCAGCATAAGAAATGAGATAGCTTCCAAAATGAGATTCATAGATGAAATCCCTGTATTGAAAGGATCGTTCGGGGTACTTTATGTTCACATATAGCGTAGTTACCCCGCGGGCAAAGGTTGCTTTCAACATCGGAATTTGGGCCAAAAGTATAATCGCGACAAGAACAATTGCTGTACGTTTAGCGAGACGGGTCAGATGGATTCCCCCATTATCGTAAAAATGATTTTTACCTAATTAATGAAGGTCCATCTAAAACCAGATGTCACTCCACGAGTATAGCAAGATTGCCAAACTGCTCTCCCTTTTCCATACGTTCGAATGCTTTCACTGTGTCCTGTAGCGGATATATACCATCGATCACAGGATGTATATCATGTTTCTCTACCCATTGCAGCATCTGAATAAACTCTTCACGGCTGCCCATGGAGGTGCCAATCAGGCTAACTTGCGGGAAAAAGATCGAGCGGATTGGAACAGCCAGATCATCTCCCGAGCTTGCGCCATACATCACGATACGGCCACCTGGTCTGATTATATCAAAATATTTTGGGAACATGGCTTGTCCGATGCTATCCAAGATGAAGTCAACAGGATCAAGATCATTCTGCAGACTCCAGTCTGCATGACTGTCCAGAGCTTGGAAAGCGCCCAGACGCAGGGCCTCATGTCTCTTGGCTTCACTTCTGGATGTAACGGTTACCTTGGCACCCGCAGCTACGGCCATGAGCAGGGCATAGGTCGCTACACCGCCGCCAATACCGGGAATGAGGATATGTTCACCCTGCTTAAGTCCGCCACGAGTGAATAAGGCGCGGTATGCTGTCAAAGCCGAAAGGGACAACACCCCTGCTTCCACCCATGATAGATGAGAGGGTTTGGGCAAGGCATTTCTAGCAGGCAGCGTAATATATTGTGCGAGAGTTCCATCCGTAGGGCCTCCTACAATATCGGGCACAATGGGTACTTCAACAGCGTGGTCCCAACCGAGAGTAGGGTGAATAATGACCTCATCACCTACAAATAAGTTCTCTACATCATCTCCAATTGCTATGATTACACCTGCTCCATCGGAACCAAGAATGAGTGGTGAGTCTTGGAATGTACGTCCTGCCATGATGAACAGATCACGATGATTAATTCCAGCAGATTTCAGTTGGATCTGTACTTCACCGGCTTCGGGTGCCCGAGATGTTGACTCTGTATATTGAAGACCTTCAAGGCTGCTTTGGCCGGAATGTATAATAGCTTTCATTTTCAAAATTCCTCCTTGTGTATACAAAAACTTCACTACTGAGCCTCATTGTACAGATGGGGCAGATTCACGTAAAATGAACAAAAATGAATGTCAGTATCAATTCAGATAATAGATAACAAGCAGGTGATCAGGGCATGGATGCAGGAGATTTGAAAATATTTCAGACGGTTGCCCGCGAAGGCAGTATCAGCAAAGCAGCATTAGCGCTGAATTATGTGCAATCCAATGTAACAACACGAATTAAACAGTTGGAAGATCAGCTGCAAGTACCGCTGTTTCATCGCTCCAACCGGGGCATGTCGCTCACACCAGCGGGTGAGAATTTACTGGGATATGCGGATAAAATATTACATTTGTTATATGAAGCGGAGCAGGCAACGCAGATCGGAAATCCACCTGCAGGGATGCTTCGTCTTGGTGCGATTGAGACCGCTGCCTCCAGTTATCTGACGCCGCTGCTCGCTGAATATCGTTTATGTTACCCCGAGGTTCAGCATTCGTTAATTACAGGGGGGACACATGAACTCAATCAGAAGGTCATTCAACATGAGCTGCATGGAGCTTTGGTATATGGCCCGATCGACCACCCTGAGCTGAACTATATGAAAGTGTACGACGAAGAGTTGGTACTGATTGCAGAACCCGGAACCCATGAAATGCATGCTCTATTGTGCAAACCGATGTTGTTTTTTGAAGTAGGCTGTACCCATCGCGCGCAGGCAGAAGCCTTTTTGAAAGATCAAGGCGTGCACACCCTCAACGTTACGGAATATGGAACACTGGACACCATTATGAATGGCGTATCTGCGGGAATAGGTGTGTCATTGCTCCCACGATCCTCGGTTACGAAAGCCGAAAGGAGAGGAGAGGTTACAGTGTTATCTTTGCCTGATCCGTATCGCAGGTTGGAAGTAGGATTTGTGCATTCCCGGAGTGAGCATCAATACGGAGCGCTGGGTGCACTGGTGCAGATGATAACGAACCAAAAAACCAGAACAATAAAGGAGTAAATAACCTTGAAGAATACAGAGTTAACATTAGCGGAAGCTTTTAATCAGGCAGAGTTTATTATAGGCGGTCACGGAAGTCGTAAAGTCAAAGTACTTCAGGAAGCGCTGGAGCAGGTGGATGGGGAACAATATAGTGATCATTATGGCAACGGCAAAATCATTGATCAATTCCAGCAGCAGATGGCTGACGTTCTGGGTAAGGAATCAGCTGTATTTTTCCCCAGTGGTACGATGGCGCAGCAAATTGCGCTACGTATCTGGTGTGACCGCAGAGGCATCAAGCGGGTAGCTTATCATCCTTTATCTCATCTGGAAATTCATGAAGAGGACGGACTGAAGGAACTACATCACATTGAATCCATTTTGCTGGCGGATAAGGACCGATTGATTCGATTGGAAGATGTGGAGGGGATGAATGAAGAGATTTCCTGCCTGCTGCTTGAACTGCCCCAACGCGAGATTGGTGGACAATTGCCTGCCTATGAAGAGTTGGAGGCAATCTCGGCCTATTGCCGTGAACGTGGAATCAAGCTTCATCTGGACGGGGCACGTTTGTTCGAAATCACGCCTTATTATCAGAAGACACCCGCCGAGATTTGCAGTCTGTTCGATAGTGTCTACGTGTCTTTTTACAAAGGCATTGGAGGAATTGCTGGGGCCATATTGGCAGGAGATACGGATGTTATGCAAGAATCGAAAATATGGAAGCGTCGGCACGGCGGCGATCTGATCGGCCTATATCCATATATTCTTAGTTCTCAATATTATTTCAATGAACGGATTGGCAAAATGGGGCTTTATTATGAGCAGGCGAAGGAACTTGCTTCCTTGTTAAATGCGTGTCACGGTATACGTACATTGCCAGAAGTACCCGTCTCCAATATGTTTCACGTACATTTTCCCTGGGCCCAAGCCGAGGTGGAGCGTATTCTAGCATCCATGACCCAGCAATTCGGGATAGGGATTACTTCATACTTGCAGCAGACCAGTGCTAATAGCTGTGCCTTTGAATTGTCAACGGGGGATCGTTATCAGAATGTACCCAAGGACAAGCTGCATTCAGCGCTGCAATGGCTGGATGAAGAACTGCGGAAACATGTGAACTAAAATAAAGCTATGCTTATTCTGCCTTATCCACTTGCTGGATAGGGCATTTTTGTTGCAGGAAAAGAAAGATAGGTGACGAAAGGTACTTTAATGCAGCAATAACAGTAATAATGTAGCTTCTGGTATCATCATGTCGTTAATAGTGAACATATTTGTGGACCAAAATTTCATTGATTTTCATTTATAGAGGAGGAGTTCAAGTGGAGTCGATAGGTTTGGAACCCATTCGTGATCTTTTGGTTGAAGCTTACAATACAACAATGGGAGAAGGGTGTACTCCTGAAACGCAACAGAGCATTGAGGATTTTGAGCAAAAGTATAACGTGAGATTGCCCGCAGTGTACCGTGAGCTCCTACTTGAATTTGGTGCATGCAACTTCGGTGATCCTGCTTTATATTCGGTGAAAGAATTGGATTGGGCGTATCCCGGGTTCCTGGTTGTATACCGTGAATATGAGAAGGAATACGAGTTGCCCGTTGAGCTACAACCATTCCCGATTGGTGGATTTGGCGAAGGAAGCATCGCTATACTGGATCAAACTTCCGGTAAGGTCCTGATGTTGATCCACGATGCGGGAGAACTGCCTCTTCGTGAGATTGCCGTGGAATTTAATGAATTAATGATGATGCTGGCTGAATCAGCCATTTGGGTTCAGGAACAGATGAAGTAACAGGTTAGTCGGAAGGGAAGTACATCAGACGTATGGATATTCGAAAATTACGATACTTTATCACCGTGGCGGAGGAGCTTCATTTCCACCGTGCGGCTGAGAAATTAAATATGACGCAACCGCCGCTGAGCCAGCAGATTCAGAATCTGGAAGAAGAGCTCGGCGTGAAGCTGTTGGAACGCACGAAAAAAATGGTTCGTCTCACGGCAGCCGGTGCCGTGTTTCTGGAACAGGCGAGGCTGATCATGGCCCAACTTGAGCGATCCATCCAGCTTACGCAGAAGGCTGACCAGGGGATCATTGGACATTTAACGGTTGCTTTTGTGGATTCGGCTTCAGGGAGTATTATGGTCGATGTGTTGAGAAAATTCCGTGCGGCGTACCCGCAGATTGAACTTACGTTGCACGAGATGACCTCGTCCGAACAATTGCAGGCACTAGCAGATGGACAGATCCATATTGGATTTTTGCGGTATCAGGATCATACCGGACATTTGTCGTTCCGGGTCTGTCAGACGGAAACATTAATCGCAGTGCTGCCAGACCATCACCCTTTAGCTGCACAGACTCAGGTGTCAATCACCGAGCTGGAGGACGAAGATTTTATTTTATTCCCGCGGCATCTGGGCTCTCCGTTCCATCGTCTTATCCTGGATTATTGCAGGGAGCATGGTGTAGATCCTCGTATTACACAGGAAGCCATTCAGATGTACACGATTGTGAATCTCGTTGCAGCGGGCATGGGGATATCCATCGTTCCTTCTTCAGTAGATGTGTTCGAGCGGAGGGGTGTGGTATTTCTACCACTAGTAGAAAGTCCGCCCTCCGTACCGTTATACACGGCATGGCGGACGGACATGAATCAGGAAGTGATTTCCCGTTTTATGAATATTGTAGATGAAATTGTTGAAGGGTTGTCGTGAAAATGATTAGTTCAACTTATATAGTATGGTTAGAGTAGTTTAAGAAGAGCTACTAACCCGTCTTGGCAGGGTTTCTCTCAATCCATTCACCTAATATTTCATCAATGCGGGACAGGATGTCCCGATCCAGTTGAACACCAGAGGCTTTCACATTCTCAAGGACTTGCTCTGGACGGGATGCCCCAATAATGACGGATGACACATACGGATGCTGAAGAACCCAGGCGACGGCAAGTTGAGGGAGCGTCAGCCCGATGTCTTTCGCGAGTGGAATAAGCTGCTGAACAGCAGTCAGAACGTCGTCACGTAACCACCGACCAGCAAGATTATTGAAAAAGGGTGCTCCAGCCTCGGCAGCTGCACGTGATCCGGCTGGCAGCGCTTCGTGCGGAATATATTTACCAGATAGTATGCCCTGAGCCAGGGGAGACCATGTAATGTGGCCCAGACCTGCTTGTGTACTTGCTGGTACAACTTCCTGCTCAATAACCCGCCATAACATGGAATACTGTGGTTGGCTCGCAATAAAAGGCACGCGAAGCTCCTTAGCTAATGCGGAACCTTCTTCAATCTGAGCCGCAGTCCATTCGCTAACTCCAATATAGTGAACCTTGCCCTGACGAACCAGATCGGCAAACGCAAGGAATGTTTCCTCCAGCGGCGTATTTGGATCATAACGATGAGCATAATAGACATCGATATAATCGGTTTGCAATCTTTGCAATGAAGCGTTGCAGGCCTCCATGATATGTTTGCGGGAAAGTCCTCTGTCGTTGCGACCTGAGCCAGTTGGATGACAGACTTTGGTACACAGCTCAATACTTTCTCTTCGAGTCTCCTTTAGAGCATGTCCTAACACAGTTTCTGCCTTGGTGTTGGAATAGACGTCTGCCGTATCAAATGTCGTGATGCCTGCCTCCAAAGCAGCTCGGACACAAGCTTTTGCGGTTCCATCATCCACTTGTGCTCCATGTGTAATCCAGTTGCCCAGTGAAATCTCACTGACGGTTAGACCGCTGTTTCCCAATTTGCGATATTCCATTCGTGACGCCTCCCTAAGTAATCTGGACTCCATTGTAGCAATGGCAGATTAATAGGTGAAATATCTTTTAACCCCATCTTTAATATGAAAAAGATATCACTGAGTTTTCTCTTGTAACGAAAACGTATGGTTAAACCCGCTCATTGTTCTTGCATGTATTTGCGATATAAGGCTGGCGTAATCTCCTCGAATTTCTTAAATATTTTGATAAAATAACCCGATTCATTGAACCCCAGTTCATCACTAATCTGTGACACGGGCATGTCCGTAACCTCAAGCAATTGCTTGGCCCATTTGATTTTGAGTCGTGCAATATAAGTCGTGAAGTTCTCACCCGTTTCCTTGGCAAACAGCCTGCTGAAATAACTTGGACTCAGGTGGCACAGATCGGCCATTTGTTTAAGCGAGACTTGCTCACTCTTGTGACTGTGGATATATTCAAAGGCAGGTTGGAGCACCGGGCTGGAGCTCTCTGTATCACTTGGACTGTTTTTAAGATAGGCATCTGCAATCGCATTGGTCATTTCTTTTTTGATCGACTCAATATTACGAATGGAGTATCCGGGCAGAATAGTGGACAGATTCAGAGACTCCTGATGCCCCGAAGCTTTCTCGAACATTTCCACCAGTAAATTTTTGTTTAGTGCTTCCTCCACAATGTAGTTACAGAGTAAAGAAAGCATGTTGGAAATTTTCACAACCTCTTCATAGGTCATGACAGGCAGCTGGTCATAATCGTCCTGTAATTCCTTTAGCTTTGCAGCATGCATAGGCACGTTCTTGGACGTGACGATCTGTTCCAGTTCCGTATCTTTCTCCGGGTCAGCGAGCTTCACCTGTCCTGCCATTACCGCACCGATATATTTTCCGTCAATGGTGATTGGAATCGCGATATCCACGATATTAAAATGACACAGATATACATAAGGTTCGTTCAATCGAACGGCTTCCAGACCACCACGAGAATCACATTTTTGGCAGTAGGGGAGCAGTTCGGGATCTTTGCGAACATTTTGGCAAAAGGCCTGACAGCTGCTATGGCTGGTTACGGGAATGCCTTTATAATCAACGGTTAGAATAGCCAGCTTGGTCACAGTGGCAAGAGAATCCTGTAGACGCTTCCATTTATTCAGATCAAGGATTTTATTGATGTGCAGATATTCTTTAATCATGGGTGGAACCCTCCATAGCTAACCTGATGAATGATTTCGTTCGTTAAAAGTTAGCAAGTTGTACATATTAAGATGAGTTAATGACGGGTAATGTATAGATGATGTCAAAAATTAACCTATCGCATGACAATAAGATACCATGATTCCATTGAAAAGCAAAAAATTACGATTGCAAATTATAATAATTTGTTATCAAAATCCACTGTAAACCTCACATGCATGGTATATATTTAGGTTAATTGTGAGTATTTAAAATTTAATGTTTAAGTTCATCTAAGAATTACATCAGATAGCCTTGTTGAAGGTATGCAGGACATTTATGCAGTAAACGAAAACGAACTTATATCATCCATAGGAGGTTTATATCATTATGAGAAAAGCATTTATTAGTCCAACGAAATATGTGCAAGGCGAAGACGAATTGTTGAACCTCGGTTACTTTGTGAAATCCTTTGGTGAATCTGCATTGCTGATCGCACATCCGGATGATGTACAGCGTGTAAAGGCGAAGCTCGATGCAACGGCACAAAAATTCAATATTACATTTGTTGAAAGCGGTTTTAGAGGGGAATGTTCCCGCGAGGAAGTTGCTCGTCTCCAGGAAATTGCGAAAGAAAAAGGATGCACATGTACAATTGGCCTCGGTGGCGGTAAAGCGATCGATGCAGCCAAATGTGTGGCAGAAGGCGAAGCGCTAATCATCTGTCCTACCATCGCAGCAACGGATGCGCCAACCAGTCACTCTGCTGTGTTGTATACGCCGGAAGGTGCTTTTGATGACTATGCGTATTTCAAACAAAGCCCAAGTGTTGTTCTCGTGGACACAACGGTTATTGCAAACGCACCAACACGTTTCCTTGTATCGGGTATGGGTGACGCGTTGTCTACGTACTTCGAAGCAAGAGCTACAGCAAAGTCGTACTCTCGTGTTAACGCAAGTCTGCCGATGGGTTCCCGTGAAGGATACACGCCATCCGCAGTAGGTACGAATGCAGCACTTGCTCTCGCAAAACTTTGTTATGAAATGCTGCTGACGGATGGATTGAAAGCAAAAGTAGCCAGTGACAGCAACGTCGTGACTCAAGCGCTGGAAAACATCGTTGAGACCAACATTCTGTTGTCTGGACTTGGATTTGAAAGTGGCGGTCTGGCTGCAGCCCATGCGATCCACAACGGTTTGACTGTTCTGGAGGGTACACATCACTTCTTCCACGGTGAAAAAGTATCATTCGGTACGATTGCACAACTCGTCCTTGAAAACGCACCAACCGAAGAGTTGCATGAAGTCATGGACTTCTGTCTCGCAGTGGGACTGCCTATAAGCTTGGCGGATATCGGTGTAGATACCATTACTCAGGAAGAGTTGTTGAAGGTGGCCGAGATCGCATGTATTCCGGAAGAATCCATTCACGCCATGCCGTTCCCGATTACTGTTCCTGAAGTGGCTGCTGCCATTGCGGCTGCTGACCGTATGGGACGGGACTACAAAAAAGCTCGCCGGGAGGCGAAATAAATGAAAAAAATTATCAATCAGGCTGAAAATGTTGTCATGGAAATGTGCAACGGGATTGCGCTGGCGCACCCGGAGCTTGAATTTTTGAAAAAATATAAAGTCATTAAACGCAGAGAGATTAATGGGGATAAAGTTAGCCTCATCAGCGGCGGTGGCAGTGGACACGAACCGGCTCATGCGGGTTATGTAGGCAAAGGCATGCTGGATGCTGCGGTCTGTGGAGATGTATTCGCATCCCCTTCCCAGATTCAGGTATACCAGGCGATCAAGGCCACAGCCAGCAATAAGGGTACGCTGCTAATCATCAAAAACTACAGTGGCGACATGATGAACTTCAAAAACGCAGCGCATCTTGCCGAGGAAGATGGCATTGACGTGCAATATGTACGGGTTGAGGATGACATTGCTGTTCAAGACAGTCTGTATACGGTAGGACGCCGCGGCGTTGCCGGAACCGTACTGGTGCACAAAATCGCTGGAGCCGCAGCCGAAGAAGGCCGCAGTCTGGCAGAGGTGAAAACTGTTGCTGAGAAAGCAGCCCAGAACGTTCGCAGCATCGGATTTGGATTCACATCCTGTACCGTGCCTGCCAAAGGAACACCGACATTTGAAATCGCTGAAGATGAGATGGAATTCGGTGTAGGAATTCATGGTGAGCCAGGCATTCGCCGCGAGAAATTGGTATCTGCGGATGAGCTTGCAGGACGCATGGTTAAAGTGCTACTTGCAGACATGAAGCTGGACAATAATGCATCCGCTGAGATTGCAGTGCTTGTCAATGGATTTGGTGCGACACCTTTACAGGAGCTCTATCTGCTCAACAACTCGGTTCAGCGTGAGCTGGCACAGCGTTCAGGACTGGTTGTAGCCACTACGTTTGTTGGCAATTACATGACGAGTATCGATATGGCAGGAGCATCGGTAACCATCCTGAAACTGGACGATGAACTGAAAACGTTGTTGTTCAAGGAAAGTGATACACCTGCTTTCAAAGTGTCTGGTCCTCCAGTAGCGCAAGTGGCATATTCCGAAGCGTTGGAAGCCGTCGTAACTGAAGATGCGCCAGTATCCTATGAAGTGGAGACACCTGCAACGTCTGCGGTGATCAACAACAATCAATTCTCCCTGGATAATATCGTCTACCTGATCGATAAGATGAGTGAGATCATCATCAAGAACGAAGTACCATTCTGTGAACTGGATTCCCATGCGGGTGACGGCGACTTTGGCATGAGCGTAGCGAAGGGCTTTAGACAGCTCAAACGCGAATGGAACCATATCGTGAACGAAGAGAAAAAGAATATCGGTTCATTCCTCGATGCCTGCTCTCTTGTCATTATGGAATACTGCGGCGGTGCATCTGGCCCAATCTGGGGTTCGGCATTCCGGGCAGCAGGCAAAGCTGTTGGTGACAAGCAGTCAATGAACGTTGCAGAGTTCGCTGACATGATGCAGGCGGCAGTCCAAGGGATCCAATCTACAGGAGAACGTTCCTTCGGACGTGGTGCCGTTGTAGGTGACAAGACATTAATTGACGCACTTGTCCCTTGTGCAGACTCATGGACGCACAGTGCGAAGTCTGGAGATGACTTCAAAACGGCGTTTGCCAAAGGTGCTGAAGCCGCGGTAGAAGGTGCGAAGAAAACAGAAGACATCGTGGCACGTATGGGCCGCGCGGGTGCTGTTGGCGATCGCAGTCTGGGCTACCCAGATGCTGGCGCATATGCGCTGGGGGTTATTTTCACAGAGCTATCCCAGGCAATGAAATAAATATGGAGTGCAACGAGATTACACTTGGTCACTCCGATTGCAGACCATACTTGATTTAGACACTCAGGAACTACACAGACAGAAAACCTTTCGATCTCTCTTACCCCCGGATTTCAATGATTTTCCCCTGAAGGGAGAAATCCGGTGATAAAGGAGTACGCTCCGCTTCTTCAGGTCCTTTCTGTCTGTTTCGCTCTTGTGTCTATACCAAATTAATATGACTGCATCTCGTTTTTGTGTAATTATAAGATTCAATCCATATCCAACGTTTCAT
Organism: Paenibacillus sp. MDV22-iso6; assembly: GCF_058408365.1. Classification (NCBI taxonomy): domain Bacteria; kingdom Bacillati; phylum Bacillota; class Bacilli; order Caryophanales; family Paenibacillaceae; genus Paenibacillus; species Paenibacillus sp. MDV22-iso6. The sequence continues at coordinate 46,935 of NZ_JBZVDZ010000002.1, forward strand.
TAACGTGGATAGTGGATATAAGTATGGAGACCGATCTGTAGCTTGGCTTACAGAGCGGTCTTTTTTGATATGGAAAAGCGAAGATGTGAGTCGGAAAATTTGGCTTGGAGGTTCCAGATAGTGTAATCTGGAGAGTATGGACAGCCATTTGAACGAGAAGGGATCGGGATGATTCGATGACGCAAAAAATCTATTATGACTCCGCGTACACACGGGAGTGGCATACACAAATTACAGGCAGAGTGGACAAAGAAGATGGTATATATGTCACGCTGGCGGAGACGGCTTTTTATCCGCATGGGGGTGGACAGCCTTGTGATCTGGGGCAGATCGGCGGCATTGATGTGTTGGATGTGATTAGTGAAGATGGTGAGGTGCTGCACAAACTGGAGCGTGCGACGGAGCAGAATGACGTGGATTGCCATATCGACTGGCAGCGCAGATTCGATCATATGCAGCAGCATAGCGGGCAGCATTTGCTGTCGGCTATTACGCTGAAGCTGGCAGATGCGATGACGCTCAGTTTTCATCTGGGGACAGATTATATCTCGATTGATGTGGCTGCAGCCGAACTGGGAGCGAATCAACTGGCTGCAATTGAAATGGAAGTTAATCAGCAGATATACCGGAATGCCAAAATCAGCAGTTCATGGGTCACTGCGGAAGAGGCGGCACGTCTGCCGCTGGTGAAGCAGCCTTCCGTAACCGAAGATATTCGCATCGTGGAGATCGAGGGCGTGGAATATAACGCTTGTGGTGGAACACATGTGTCAGCCACAGGAGAGATCGGAATTATTAAACTGTTGAAAACCGAGAAAGTGAAGGGCGGCACCCGGATTTATTTTAAATGCGGATACCGAGCACTGAATGAGTTCAACGCCGCGCAAAGCGTGCTGACCGGAATTACAGCCAAATTGAAGACCAGCCGGGAAGAGCTTGCGGATCGGATCGACAAAATGGAAGCAGAGCAAAAGCAGCTGCAAGCAGAGCTGAACGCTGTGAAATCTTCCAATGACGCTTATTATGCACAAGAGCTTTTATCTGCACGGGAAGGGCTTGTCATTGCCCAAATCTTTGAAGACAAATCGCTCAAGGATATGCAGAGTCTGGCGACCAAGCTGACATCAGAACATGAGGGACTTGTACTCTTTGCGAGCATCTCGGAGGCCAAAGTTGTATTAGCACAGAACGGGCAGCCGCCGGAGTGGGCTTGTGGACCTTTCTTCAAAGGCAATCTCGGAGCCTACCAGGGCAAAGGTGGCGGCAGCGAAAAAATGGCTCAGGCGGGTTTTGCCAGCAGCGAAGATGCGCTCGCATTTTATGAATTTACGAAGGACCAACTGGGACATCACTAATCTACCATCCCACTGATCGACATGATTGAGCTTGTAGAACGTGAAGAAGGATCAAAAGCATAGGGGGTACCCATAGATGACAGAACGCATTCCGTGCATACGAGAGGGGTGCCCAAATACGATTTTGCCAGCAACGGCTGCCAGAACAGGTGGGTACTGCATGCCTTGCAAGCAGGAGATGGAGCGCGAGGCACATCAGAGATACATTGAAGCCAATCGGCGCGACGTGGACTTGTATGAGGGAATCACGGACCCTGTGGAGATTTTGAAAATTATGCATGCACGCCAGGTTCATGATCCACTAATCCGTTATGTGGCATACGAGCATTCCAAAGAAGAAGTATATCTATCCTTGTCTACGGAGCAGCAAACCCTCATGATCGATTATGCGATGCAGCTGATTCGTACGGGGGATGACGATACAGGTAAAGATATTTTGGTGTATCTGGTCTGTTACCATGATACGTCGTTGTCTGCACAGATTCCTGAGCTGTTGGAGCACGAAATCTACTACCCTGTCATTTTGTATAAGAGCGCCTCGGCTGAAGTACGTGATAAACTGTTGCAACGGGTGAACACCGATGATGAGAATCGGAATAATCTGTTGCTCATGCTCGCCTATATTGGAGATGATGTGGTCGTACGTCAGTTCCAGCAATGGAGGCAGTCGCCACCTCGTTGGGCAGATCAGCTGCATGTCGCACCAGAACACTATACTACCGAAGCCGGTTGGGAGTTAACGAATGAAGGCCAGCGCAAGGATTTATTTATCACCCCAAGTTATTCACTCTATAAAGTAAAAGAGAATGAAGGGGCTGACGACACATCTATTGGCGATCCGATCTCCATGCTGTTGACCGGTGACGATAACTGTGAGTGGTGTGGCAGTCAGTTAACGACCTTAATTGATCTGGATGTACGGCATCCAGCATTGCAGGACGTTGCTTGGAACAGTGAGCGACTTCAAGTGCAGACTTGCGTTATGTGTAGCTGTTATGGCGTCGTATATATGGAGATGGATTCAGCAGGTGAACCGTTCTGGAGTACGCATAATGTGATGCCGATGGGAGCGGATGATCTTGACCCGGACGACAATATTCAGCTTGCACCGGATACAGGCCGGCAGTTTCGGATTGCGACTGCTCCACGTCATGCGTTCCATGGCAGTGAGTGGGCGATGGAGCCTTCTACATCCCAGATCGGGGGCCACCCCGGATGGGTTCAGGACGCGGAGTACCCGAACTGTCCATGCTGCTCTTCTAGGATGAGGGCCGTTGGACAAATGGACTGGAGCAAGGTTGAGGAGTACAGGGATGGCATGTATTACATGTTCATTTGCGAGCCGTGTCAGATGACCGCGGTATCTTATCAACAATCCTGACTGTGATCTCTAATGATCTGTTATTCATAGAGCGACTTACTTGTATTGACAGCTGCATACCCAAAAGGGGCTATCCTATATGTATTTAACATTCTAGGAAGCCCCTTTGTATGACTAGGTCAACCAGATATGCTGGTTGGCCTTTTTAATGGTCGCTAGAGCCGGTTGAAAGAAACTGAGACACCTTATATCCTCAACTCCAGCTAGAGTTCTGCCGATGCCTGTGTCAGCAGTAAAGCCAGCCACTCATAGTCGGGCGTATCTTTTTCCTTGATCTTGATTGTTTTACGTTCGGCGGGGCCTTCGAATATCCCATCTGGCAGCTCAAGTCCGGTTGCATTGAAGATCGTAAATGATATTGCCGGCTTGGAAGGGGAGAAGACCGCTGCATATTTACCGTTTTTCAGGAAATGAGGTTTCTTGTATTGCACACGTTCCTCTACTTCAGGAATGGACTCATGTACCAACTCTCGCAGTTTACTTGCAACCTGGGCTTGCCAGGGAACCGGGATCTGTTCGATAAATTCAGTGACTTCCGCATTCTTACTCATGCTTGTCCACCCTCCACATTGATCTGATTGTGTGCTTCCCATTCCGGTCTTAGAATTCCCATCAATAAGCGATCATAGCGTTTTCCATCACGATACACGGCTGACCTAGCACGACCTTCCAACAGAAAGCCAACCTTCTCATAGGCACGGATGCCCTTGGCATTATAGGCGATGACATCCAGACCTACCCGGTCCAGATTCAATTCATGGAAGGCATACCTCAAAATAAGGTTCAATGCTTCCGTACCGTATCCCTTGTTGCGATGCTCTGCGAGTCCGATGCCAATGGCAAGTTGTCCGCAGCGGTTGTTCCATTCAATGCTGTGAATGACAACGAATCCGATCAGTTGTTCATCCTTTAGCGTTCGAAGCCGAAAGTAAACTTCCTTGTCCTTCGTCTCGCCTTCATCTTCAAGCTGCTTTTCCGAAAATGGAATGGCAATATCCGTATCCACATTTCGCAAATACTCAGGATCTTCATTCCATTGCAGCATGGTCTGCACATCTTCTGCACGGGGCGGAGTCATTTTCAATCGTTTGCTATAAAACAGATTTTCAGTCGATAGTGTCATGATGGTCTCCTTTTCACAAATTAAGTTCGCTTCACCTCAGTATGACAATTAGCTATATGGTTTCTACGCAATATTCCTCGCTCCTTTGTAATCAGATAGCCTCACTATAATGGAAATTTAAGGGTATCACAACAGACATTTCATTTGTGTTTTTGAATCTGTTGTCAGAAAACCTGCCATGGTAGTACTATATAATCATTGGACATGTATTCAGTGTAAACAACACACAACAAAATTGTCGGTAGGAGTGGTAGATATGGAGATCAAAGTAGACGATTTGAGTGGCCATCAAGTCATTGGATTAATTGCAGAACATTTGCAGGGTATGGCAGCAGATTCGCCGCCGGAAAGCATTCACGCTCTGGATCTGGATGGGTTAAAGAAACCTGAGATTACATTCTGGTGCGCATGGGAAGCGGAGGATCTGCTGGGCTGCGGTGCCATGAAGGAATTGAATTCGGAGCATGCGGAATTGAAATCAATGCGTACAGCATCAGCCCACCTGAGAAAAGGCGTAGCAAGACAAATCCTTGCCCATATTATCGAGGTTGCCAAGGATCGGGGTTACAAACGGATCAGTCTGGAGACGGGTTCGATGGATTCTTTTATTCCGGCGCGCAAGCTGTATGAAGACTTTGGGTTTGTATACTGTGAGCCATTTGCAGATTATAGTTTGGATCCGAACAGCGCTTTTATGACGAAGGAATTATAATTTACACGATAGGCAGTAAACATAGCAGGAACACAGGAAACCAGCATTCTTTTGCATACAGACCGCTGGTTTTTTTGCGTTTAATGATTGTTTTGCGAAGTGCTAGACTGCAACAAATCATACATATTGGAGATCGTAAGAAGAGTAGAATGTATTCAAATGAACGGATTGAATGGCATACAGATTGCTTTGTATCATTGTGGGGTATAAAACATAGGTCATGTCAGCATTCGTTTGGGATGAATTGGCCGTACGGAACTGCTGGGCTGATCCATGAACAATAGGGTATACTGGAAGTTATGTTTCAGAAAATATAACAGAAGATTACAGACGTTTTTTACATCAGGAGGACTTGAATTGGCTCAGACAGAAGGAACATTGCAGAAGAAACTTAAACCAAGGCATATTAGCTTTATGGCTATGGGCGGTGTCATTGGAACCGGAATTTTCAAAGGAAGCGCCGAAACGATTGGACTTGCAGGTCCAGGAGTCATTGTAACGTACATTTTTGCAGGCTTATTGTTACTGGTTGTCATGGCTGCGATGGCGGAAATGGCTACAGTGTACAAGAACAAAAATATGAAAGACTTTGTGCAGGAAGCGTTCGGCAGCAGAGTCTCCTTTATCATGGGATGGATGTATTGTTTCCTCTGGTTGTCGGTTTGTGTAATTGAGGTCATCGCAGCAGGGAGCTTTTTGCAGTACTGGTTCTCGGAAGTACCGCTGTGGATGCTGAGCTTGGCATGTGCGGTGTTTATTATACTGATTAATCTGCTGAGTGTAGGGGTATTTGGGGAATTTGAATTTTGGTTGGCTGGTATTAAAATCGCCATGATTATTATTTTTATTATCCTTGGGGCGGGTCTGATCTTCGGGATCATTCCAAGTGACAATACGCCTTATCTGCATAATTACACGCAAGCAGGCGGTTTCTTTCCTAATGGATGGTCATCGATCTTCTCAGCATTATTGGTTGTCATGTTCTCGTATGGAGGATCTGAGCTGATTGGCTTAACCTTAACGGAGACGGAAAATGCGGACAAGGTGATGCCCAAAATTGTAGGGAACTTCATGCTGAGAATTATTTTATTTTTCACGCTGCCGATTCTCATCATCTGTGGGCTCATTCCGTGGAATGAGTTGGGGCCCGAAAGCAGTCCGTTTGTACAGGTGCTGGCTTCCACGGGACTTCCCGGTGCAGCACATATTATGAACTTTATTCTGGTGACCGCCGTTCTGTCTGCTGCGAATTCGGGCATTTACGGCGCATCCCGTATGATGCATTCCATGGCGGTAGGTGGTGAAGCTCCCAAGGCATTATCACAAACGAATCGTAACGGCAGTCCGGTAAATACACTGCTGGTATGTGCTGTGATTCTGCTTGGGGGCTCCATGCTGGGGCTATTCGCACAAGATCAGCTCTTCCGCGTGCTGTTGGCGGTTCCGGGGTTTGTCGTGATGCTCGTATGGATCTGTATTGCCACCTCACAGCTGAAGCTGCGTAAGAGATATCCGGTACACCCGACATTTAAAGTTTGGGGATTTCCTTACGTAACTGGAGCTGCTGTGCTGTGTCTCGGCATTATTGCAGTCATGTTCGTGTTTGATGAAGGCAACCGTTTCAGCATAAGCATCTGTCTAACTGTACTCGTATTACTGATTCTCTGGTCTCTGATTCGATTCAGGAAGACAAAGGGACGGGTTTTATAATCCTGTAAGAGTATAATATTTGTACAATATCAAAACATCCTGGCGCTTGCGTCAGGATGTTTTTTTGTCGAAAACGAGAAGCAGACAGCTCATTTGAGTTGGGTGAGATGTTTAATTTATACAATCAGCGGACGATCGATATCAAAATTGTTATGATAATGTCGAAGGCTTTTTAATAGTTTTTTTTGAAATACTTCGATATGATAAATCTATTTCGAATCTTTTCTCCGATGACAGGAAGGAATACGCAGTCATGAGAAGACAATTACTTGTTCTAATTGGTATGGTCGGCGTTTTTGCTGGAGCGACCTCAATCTTTATCTATGAATGGCTTCATCCCAACGTGCACTATCCGGAGGCGAGGGAAGGCGTACTGGATGCCAGACAGTGGGATTTTGCTGAACAGGGGATCATCCCGCTTCGCGGGGAATGGGAATTCTACAAGGATCAACTGCTGACACCCAGCGACTTCGCCAATCGGGGCGCGAATCAGCAACTAAAACCGCACTTTCTTCCTGTTCCCGGAGGATGGAAGGGAGAAGTGTCGGAAAGCGGCTATGGTGCGGGGACGTACCGTCTGCGACTGTTGGTAAACGATCCCGAGGATTATGGACTTAGAGCCAAAAAGATTCGGATGGCGAGTCGTATTTATATGGAAGACGAGGAGCTTGGCGGTACTGGACAACCCGGATTATCGGCAGCCGAATTTGTGCCCAGCAATTTTCCGTTCTTTGGAATGATCAAGTCCGAAGACCGGACCATTGAGATTCTTGTCCAGGTGTCGAGCTATCGGTACTTGCAAGGTGGACTTGTGCAAGCACCTGAGTTTGGACTGGCAACGGATGTTATGACCCGGCGGGACAATGCCCGAATGGCTGACGTCATCGTTATCACCACGTTGTTCGTTTTTGGCATTTATTTTGCAGGCATGTTCAGGCAATGGCGGCGGGAGCCTTATCTAATTTTCTTTAGCTTGTTCTGTCTGACACTAGGATTGTTTTTCAGCATCGACAACGAGATCGTTATGGCGACTCTGTTTCCCTCGATGTCGTTTCTGCTGCTGCAGAAGCTGCTCTTCATTCTTCCGTATCTGGCGATCATGTTCTTCATTCACTATGTACGCATTTATCTAAACGAGAGAAGCGGATATTTGTTCAGGGGAGTTCGCTGGTTTTCCTATGTGTATCTGGTTTTACTGATTGGGTTTCCCAATGATCACCTTTTGTATCTGTTGTGGCCTGGCGTATTTTTGCAGATAGTGGCCTTCGGGTTTATCTTTGCTTCAATTTTTCGCAATCGCCATCACGGGGTCAGAATTTACTATATTTTGCTTGGTGTGTTCTTTTTGATTATTAGTTGGATTTTCGCACTGACCCGTTATCAATTGGCGCTGGACAGCCCGTATTACATCATCGTTACGCTACTGCTAGTCGTGTTGTCGCAATCATTCCTGATGGGGGACCGGATTCGTGAGGCTCTCCTGCGCAGTGAACGCCTGGCTGATCAATTGCTTATCTATGACCGGCAAAAAGATGAGTTTCTGGCCAAAACGTCGCATGAGCTTCGCACGCCTTTACATGGTATCATCAATCTGTCTGAAGCCCTGCTGGAGAATAAAGAAGCACCGCTTGCAGCGGAGCATCGTGAGAACGTCAGGTTGCTTCACCTGATCGGAAGGCGACTTGCCGGACTGGTGAATGACATCCTTGATATGAATCGGATTCGGTACGGTCAACTCTCCGTGCAAACGAAACCTGTAGACCTTTACATATCAACCGATTTTGTTATGGAGACCTTATCGATCTCGCCCGTTAAGAGCGGAGTCAGGCTTGTAAATGAGCTGCCTCCCAATCTACCTCTTATCATGGCTGATGAGAACCGGCTTCGGCAGATTTTGCATAATTTGTTGGAGAACGGATTGAAGTATACGGATCGTGGAACGGTCTCCATCTCAGCGGAGAGAAGGGCTAATATGCTGGCGATATCCGTTAGCGACACCGGAAGGGGTATTCCTCCGGAGATCATGGACGACCTGTTTCAGACGTTCTTTCAATATAATGAGCAGGGTGCGCATTCGCGGGGCGGTATTGGACTGGGGCTTGGCATATCGAAGCAACTTGTCGAGTTGCAGAGCGGACATATGCAGATAGAGTCTGAGGTCGGCAAAGGTTCCAGGTTTACATTCATGTTGCCAATTGCACGGCGCGGGGAGAACCAGGTGGCGGCCACTATTGAATACGCTGGACATACCGAGTATAAGAATTATACGGAGTGTGAGGCACATATCAAGCCTGAAGAGAACCCAGCGTTGCTCCCTAGGGTTCAGCTAGCTGTGGAGGTGCCAGATGAGGCGCTCCATATTCTGATTGTCGACGATGAACCCTCCAATCTGAAGGTCGCCATGGACGTGGCAGCTTCCATGGGGTACACGTATACGGCTGTGGGAGGCGGCGAAGAGGCACTGGGGGTGTTAAGGCGCAAGAAGCCGGACCTTGTTCTACTCGACCTGATGATGCCCGGCGTATCGGGATTGGACATCTGTAAGGACATCCGGTCGATTCACGGGCTGGCTGAGCTTCCGGTGCTGATGCTGACCGCTTCGGGGCAGACGGGGGATATTCTGGCAGCCTTTGCAGCAGGGGCCAATGATATTGTGCAGAAGCCTTTTGAGCTGGCAGAACTTAGAGCACGAGTGCAATCGCTTCTGGCGATGAAAAGCTCCTCTGAGCAGGCGGTACGCCGGGAGATGGACTTTTTGCAGGCTCAGATTCCGCCGCATTTTCTGTACAATAGCCTGAATGCACTAGTTGGGCTCAGCTATAAGGACGTGGACAAGCTGCGGGAAACGATCCACCATTTGACCACCTATCTCCGCTCCAAGTTCACATTTATCTTCCAGGGTGATGCAGTACCGTTAGAGCGGGAACTGGAATTGGTACGCGCCTACCTTGCCATTGAACAGCTTCGCTTCGGTCAACGGCTGAACGTGAGCTACACAATCGATGAAGATGCGCACGGTATGGTGCCCCCACTTACCCTCCAGCCTATAGTCGAAAATGCCGTCCGTCACGGGATCGGACAGAAGCCTGAAGGAGGGACCGTGAACATTATTGTCACCCGTAGCATTAACGGTGTGGAGATCGTTGTCGAGGATGACGGGGGTGGAATGGACGAACAAACGCTAAGATTACTGGAGCAAGGCAAGACTGGGGGAATCGGCATTGGTAATGTGAACCGCAGGCTACAAATGAGATACGGGCGGACTCTGGAGATTCATAGTCGCTTGGGCGAAGGAACCCGAATTACAATTTACTTGACGGAGGAGCCTTATGTGGAAAGCCATTCTGATCGATGATGAAGAGATCGCGCTTGACGTCATGGATATTATGCTGGCCGAAGTTGGCGGTGTGAAGGTTGTCGGCAGGTTTCAGCTGGTCGCCGAAGCGCTCGAACAATGTGGCGCGCTGCAGCCGGATTTAATCTTTTTGGATATCGAAATGCCTGGAGTAAGCGGGCTGGAGGTTGCGGAGGAGATCACTGCGTGCTTTCCCTTTGCTAAGATCGTTTTTGTAACGGCACATGATCAGTATGCGATTGATGCGTATGACACCGACGCCATCGGATATTTGCTTAAACCGGTCGCCAAGGACAAGCTGGCCAGGACACTGCACCGTTATTCCAATCTCCAGGCCAAAAATCGGATTCTAAGTAGCAGTCCTCTAGATCTTGACAGGGGAGTTGCCAACGTTGGTTCAAGCGAATTGGACACTGTCGTTGAAGGTAAGGTATTGCTTTCGCTTAAAGTACTAGGCAGCATGGAGCTGTATGCTGCAAACGGAAGGCTATTAACGTGGAGGACCAAGAAAACGAAGGAGTTATTCGCATTCCTCTGGCATCATCGCGGACAGCCCGTTTACAAATACGCCATATTGGAAAACTTATGGCCGAATGATGCGCCGGAGCGCGGGCAAAAATTGTTGCACACTTCCCTGTATTATTTGCGGAGTCTGTTTAAGTCGGTGGGCTATGGCGAAGTAGTAAGGTACGGCGACGAGCGCTACTGGATTAATCCGGTGTTTATCCGAAGCGATCTTGAAGAGTTGCTTGGTCGAATGAAGAGGGGAGTTGCCGGAACCGAAGCCAAGGACATGCTTCATCTATATAGCGGCAATTACTTCGAGATGGAGCATTATGAATGGGCGGATACTTACCGAATCGAGTTGCGTTCCATCCTGATGTCCTACTTGACGAATGCTCTGAATGGGGCGACGAACGAGCCACGGATAGCGATGCTTCGAAAGCTGATCGATCTGGAGCCCAGTCGGGAGGGTTACTACGATCTACTCATTGACTCCTTGAGGCATGCGGGAGATCTGGGCGGAGTCGGAAATGTGCAGGCTTTGAAGAAGCGAATGCTGCTGGAGGAAAATTAGAGTGTGACAAAACCGATCATAAAAAAAGTATGGGTCTTAAGGTTTACGCCTTTAGCCCCTTTTTTTGTCGTTTTATGGGTGGAATGTTGTGAAAATGTTGAGAAGTAATTTGCTAGACTAATGCTGTTGATTGATAGATATCGGACAGCGGTCAACGGATTTGGGATGGGAGCAAAATGAGGGGGAGTGAAAGAAAAAATGATGATATTCAGAAAATGGATCTCGGTGATATTAGCGTTCCTAATAGTAGGAATGCTGGTTCCGCAGTATGCAATAGCCGAGTCGTCCGCATGGGAACTTCGAAGTCCTCTGCCGACGTCTCAGACGATGAACACGGTGGCCTATGGAAATAACATCTTCGTGGCAGTGGGCGAGTATGGAACGATTGTTACTTCCACAGACGGTGTAAGCTGGGCGAGTCCCAAGAGCAATACGTTATTCACTTTGTATAGCGTTGTATATGGCAATGGGAGATTTGTGGCAGTGGGAAGCAGTGGAACGGTTCTCACCTCAACCGATGGAGTGACCTGGCAAAGTCAAAAGGTGGGGAATACCAATATGTTGAGTGTTACTTTTGGTGCCGGCAAATTTGTGGCAGTAGGAGAAGCGGGATTAATACTGCTGTCAAGTGATGGTTCCACCTGGGTTAGCCAAACCAGTAGCGCAACGGGCTATCTCTGGGACGTAACCTATGGTGGAAACTGGTTTGTTGCTGTTGGTTTATCTGGTACGAGGATTGTCTCGAAAGATGGAGTGTCCTGGAAGGCGTACAACAGCACCAATGGAGATTCATATATCGGCGTGACTTATGGGAACAACCGCTTCGTGGCAGTTGATAACCAGGGAGCTATCGTATATTCGCAATCTATCTCGGATTCATCATGGACCTGGGCAATAGGCAAAAATAAAGGTAGTTCCGCTTCAGAGGGCTTTTCTGATGTCAGCTATGGCAACGGAAAGTTCGTGGCGGTAGGACATGGTGGTAAGGTGTACACTTCTTCCGATTCAGCCAGTAGCTGGCAAGTGCAGACTAGCGGCACGGGCAATAATCTTAACGGTGTTGTCTATGGCAGCAACAAATTTGTGGCAGTGGGCATTCGGGGAGCCCTCTTTAGCTCGGCAGATGGGACGATATGGACGAATCGGCTTCAAGGCTCCAGGCAAGCCATCAGAGAAATTAGTTTCATTAATAACCATTTTGTAGCGGTCGGTCCTTACGGAGAGTTGTTTTCCTCTACAGACGGTACATTCTGGGACAGAAAATTGATCGACTCCTCCGTTGGTTTAACAAATATCGAGTATGGTAATGACACTTACGTAGGGGTGGGGTTTAATGGGGCACTCCTTACTTCGACGGACGGAACAGTCTGGGCAAACAGGGCGTCAACCTGGACAGATGCTATATATGGCTTGAGTTATGGGGCTGGGAAGTTTGTAGCGACAGGTAATGCCGGTAAAGTTTGGACTTCGGCTGACGGAGTAATCTGGGCCTCCATTACGAGTCCTACATCGAATACGCTAAATGATACGATATACGCACATGATCGGTTTGTGGCGGTGGGGGTGGGAGGAACGATTATAACTTCGCCTGACGGGGAGAACTGGACGCTCCAAACGAGCGGTTCCCAGGTGAATCTGAAAAAATTAAGCTACGGAAGTGGAAAGTTTGTGGCAGTTGGTGAGTCCGGGACAATCCTGACTTCTGTCAACGGAATGGATTGGGTCGTGCAAGCAAGCGGGACAGCGAACACGCTTAATGGCGTGGGTTATGGCAATGGAACTTTTATAGCGGCAGGAAAAAGTGGGTTACTCTTAACATCAACGAATGGTACGAATTGGACAACTCAAGCGAGCGACAGGCAGGAAGAGCTTAACAGTGTAGGCTATGGTAACAATACCTTTGTGGTGGTTGGGCAAGATGGCATTATATTAAAGAAAATAGTGGAAGCAAACAGCATGATCAATCCGTTGGAGGAAAACTTCGACAAAAATACTACATCAGCGGGTTATGTCAATGTGAATGTTACGCTGACGTTGAACGGAAACATGTTAACCGGTATTGATAATCAGGCATCCTTATTGACTGCAGGCGAGGACTACACAGTTAGCGGTAATATAGTTACCATCAAAAAGGCGTATCTAGCGACACAAGTAGTAGGGACGACAAGTCTGAATTTCACGTTCAGCGCAGGAACATCCCAGACGCTGGACATTTCAATTCGTGATACGACACCGCAAGTTGCTACTGTCAGCTACGGATCAGGCGCTCATGGCACGATCAGCGGAACGAGTGAACAGGTGACAATTGGTGGGCATCCGGTGGCAGTTCCGACAGTGACGCCTGCAAGCGGCTACCGATTTGCAGGATGGAGCAGTGACGGTGGAGTTACGAAGTTCAGCAGTCAGCAGGTAGCGGCTACTAAGATAACTGCGGATGTTACCTACACGGCGCATTACACGTCGTTTGTCATGGGTGACGCGGATGGGGATGGTGTAGTTACGCCTGCTGATGCGCTGTTGTTGACAATGCATATTAAGGGCAAGATCACGCTGACGCCGGAGCAGTTGCAAGCGCTCGATATGAATGGCGACGGACAATGGGACGAAGCGGATATAAAAGCGATTCTCGCCATTGCCGCAGGAAAGGGCTGATTTTATGCTTTGGAAGAGATTAATATCGATTTTACTGACGGTTAGTATGATCTTGCCTTTTGGTACGTTTGTCAGCGCTGGTGCACCAGCTTCTAACTCGATGAAGGTGAGTGGTGGTGAAGGCTACCCTGGAGATACCGTTGACGTGGAGGTATACCTGATACCGAATCTTATCATCAACGAATACGATATTTCGATTGGTTTTGACACTTCTTCGTTGGAACTTGTGACTGGAAATGAAATTACGAATAATCTAGGTGTGAGTTTAAATGGAGATAGCTTCAATTCGGATTTCTCCAGTGATGGGACTATCAATGTACAAGCTGATCTGGTGAACTACTCGATTTTTGATGAAGCGAAGGTATTCACTCTTCATTTCAAGATCAAGGATACCGCACAGCCTGGAGAACTGACGCTGAGTGTACCTACGCACAATCTCTATGAAGGGGGGACACTTTCGTCGACAACGGTTGAAATGGGCAAAATTCAGGTTAATGCTGTAAAGCATACTGTGGCGTTTGATGCACAGGGAGGTAGCGCCGTTGGCAGCATTACAGATGTAAGCAGCGGCACAACGATCAGTGAGCCGCCAGCGCCGACAAAGGCCGGTTATACCTTCGCAGGCTGGTTCAAGGAGGAAGCAGGCACGAATGTCTGGAACTTCGCAACAGATAGGGTAACGTCCGATGTGACGCTATACGCAACATGGACGGCTGTTCAGTTGGCACAATATACCGTTACGTTCGATTCAAAGGGAGGCAGCGTTATTGACAGCACTGCCAATGTGAGTAGTGGAACGACGATTAGCGAACCGCCAGCGCCGACGAAGGCCGGTTATACCTTTGCAGGCTGGTTCAAAGAAGAAGCTGGCACAAATTCCTGGAACTTCGAAACGGATATGGTAACGTCCGATGTGATGCTATACGCAATATGGAAGCGTCATGCAGCAGAGATTCAGATCGGCTCGGTGAGCGGAACGCCCGGAACTACGGTAAAAGTACCTGTCTCCGTAGCCAACTCAACATATGGAATCGGAGCCTATGGAATACAAATTGATTTTGATACAGAAGCGTTGGAAGTAACGAAGATTGAAGGGGAAACGGGCAATAACTTCGACTCCAACTTCGATAACGTAGCAGGTTGGTTGAAAGCGATGTGGGCAGACAGCGATGCAGGTGACACACCGATTGCATCGGGAGAAAAACTGTTCACCGTCAGCTTCAAGATCAAAAGTGGAGCAACAACAGGGAGCAAGAAATTAACAGTAGAAACGGAAGAATTGAGCCATTTCTCCATAGCTAACTCGTTCGCGGTTGGAATGGAAAAAACACTGATGCCTGGTAAGGTTACGGTTAATGATGGACCGGTGCAATACACAGTGACGTATGATTCGCAGGGAGGTAGCACAGTTCCTGGGCTTACCCAGGTGAACAGTGGCACCACGATAAGTGCTCCGACAGAACCAACAAAGGTTGGCTTTATGTTTGCGGGATGGTATAAGGAAGTAGCGGTAACGAATGTGTGGAACTTCGCAACGGATAAAGTAATATCTGATGTGACGTTATACGCAAAGTGGACGAGTAGTACTTCCAACAATTCAAATAACTCTGGTGCGCCTTCAACAAACTCAAGCACAACAACAGTTGAGAAACCTGCTGGTCTGCAAATCATCGTCGATGGTGTCTTGAAAGATCAGATTGCGACAGGTTCCCTCACTAAAGAGAACGGTAAGACTGTACTGAGGGTCACAGTCGATCAAGCCAAACTGGTTGATCAGCTGAAGCAAGCAGCAGACAAGTCCACCGTAGTCATTCCCGTGACTACTAATGTGGAAAAGGTATCGGTGGTATTGACTGGCGATGCTGTGAAGAGCATGGAAACCAAGCAAGCCGTTTTGGAGGTTCAAACGCCAGGCGGAATCTACAAACTTCCTGCAGGGCAAATAGCCATCGACAAGATTTCCTCGACACTTGGGATACAGGTCAAACTGTCCGACATTGTCGTTCGTGTAGAGATTGCCAAGAGTGATGAGGCTACGGTCCTTCTTGCAGAGAAGGCAGCTGTTCAAGGAAACTATGCTGTTGTAGCTCCACCAGTCACTTTTAATGTAACGGCTTCCTACAATGGCAAAACGGTAAACGTAGAACAATTCAGCAGTTATGTGGAACGAGAAATTCCACTTCCCGCAGGTCTTAATCCAAGCAGGGTGACAACGGCTACGGTGCTCAATCCAGACGGCAGTGTTCGTCATGTGCCTACGTTCATCACGGCTAGAGAAGGGAAATATTATGCGGTCGTGAACAGCCTTACCAATAGCGACTACTCGCTGATCTGGCATCCAAAGACATTCGCGGATGTAGAAGGTCATTGGTCGAAACAGGCTGTAAACGATATGGCTTCACGAATGATCATCAAGGGGATAGATGAGAATCATTACAATCCGAATGCGGTCATTACACGGGCGGAATTCGCAGCGATTATGGTGCGCGCGCTGGGATTGGCGGACAATGGAAGCCAAACCACATTCATAGATGTGAAGTCCAGCGAATGGTATGCAGGAGCTGTTGCGAAGGCTGTGGAATACGGTTTGATCGAAGGCTACCAGAACCAGACATTTGCGCCTGCTCAGACGATTAGTCGTCAGGAAGCATTGGTGATTATGTCCCGGGCAATGAAACTCACATCGATTGAAACGGAAGGGGCAGATGTGGAGTCTGTGCTATCTCCGTTTGCAGATCAGACGGCGATTTCTTCTTGGGCCAAGTCGGCAGTAGCCACAGCTGTGAATAACGGACTTGTGGAGGGCTCAGAAGAAGGTTTGATGCCGACAGGCAAGCTTACTCGGGCCGAAACTGCGGCAATTGTTCAGAGACTTTTGATCAAGGCCAAGTTGATCAATAACGGCGATTCTATCTAAAGTTAATCGAAAAAATTAAGACAGTTCAAAACCAGCCTCTTTTCCGATTAAGGTGGAAGTGAGAGCTGGTTTTGTCTGTTTATCGATGAATGGCATTCTGATTAGGAAAGGGACAAAGCATTAGACTCGGAGAAGGCCGTTATCTGGAAATCATCTTCCTGTGGGTGACCCGATATTTTCTTGCCTAATTCGACAACTTCATATACTATTTTCACATTACATAGTGCTTCAAGCATGTAGTTTTTGGGTAGTCGTAGTCGAAAAGGCTTACATACAGGTGTGAGAGGAAGAGGATTGGATGGTCGGTTTTTTCAAGAAACGTTTGGTTGTTCGCATTGTTGCCATTGTTACATTGGTCATTGTGATTATATCTGCGGGAAGCATGCTGCTTCAGCTGGCGAATATGAAGCTAGCCGCGCAGGAGGCCATATCGAGTTATAATATTCAAATTGCCGAGAGTTATGTGAAACAGCTGGATGCAGAGCCGTATGTGGAATTTGCCAAAGATCCCAAGGAAAATGACGCGTTCTTGAAGATTCGTAATGAGCTGGATGATTTTCGTGTGAGCATCGGTGCGATGTATGTGTATTTTGTGAAAATAGACGATACAGGCACGCCTCTCATTATGGTGGACGGCATGAAAGATGTAGATAAAGCATCACCGATCAATGAAGTGACGGATATCCCAGGTGATGCAGTCCAAAAGCTCCAGCAAGGGAAAACAGCCAGTTCCCCTATCATTCATAATGAGGAGTATGGCGAATATATTTCCTCATACGCTCCGATTTTGGACAGTAATGGAGCTTTGACAGGTGTGATTGGAATTGATACGGCTGTGTCGGTCATTGGAAGTATTGAGTCAGATATTATGAAGTCAAGCATTCCATTATATGCCCTGTTGTTGTTCATCACGATTGCAGGCATCGCGGTTGTATTGTGGTTCATCGTAAGAGGCCTGCGACCGCTGAAACCGTTGAAGGCAAGCGTCGAACAAATGGCGCAAGGTGAGCTGGCGGAAGCGAACCGAATCCTGACAGCCTATCGGCTGCAGAGTGAGGATGAGATTGGCAGCACATTCAAGGCGATGATTCATATGTCTGGGGACTTAAATAAAATGATCGGCGAAATGGTGGCGGGTGTCTCGGTAACCACCGATATTCTCGCGGAATCAACGGAGCAATTCAATCGTGATGCAGAAGACATGCTTGAGATGAACAAGAGCGTTGACCAGTCCGTGCAGCAGATCAGACAGGGAGCACATACCCAGAAGCAAGGTGCTAGCGACAGCGCTAATGCGATGGAAGAGATCGCAAAAGGCATTACCGATATTTCAGAGTCCTCTACAGCCGTGTCCGACGCTGCAACAACTGCACTTGCTACGGCACAATCAGGTAAGCAGAGCATGACGCAAATGAAGAAACAGATGGAGAGCATTTCGGCTGTATCTGCTGAAGTTGTAGCCATGGTCCAAGTGCTTAACAACTTCTCGCAGCAAATCGGCGGTGCGCTTCATACGGTGCGGGATTTTGCGAGTCAGACTAAGCTGCTGGCGCTGAATGCTTCAATTGAAGCCGCTCATGCAGGGGAGCATGGGAAGGGATTTGCCGTTGTAGCGGATGAAGTACGAAAATTGGCGGAGGCTTCAGGCACATCTGTGCAGACGATATCGGATTTGTTGCTCAGCATTCAACAGGAGTCAGAGCATATTGGAACACAGATGGATGTTACCTCCCAAGAGATCGGCCAGGGGGTGACGAGCACAGCAGAAGCAGAGCTTGCCTTCACGCATATGGTTGAGGCGTTTCGAGTGGTGACACGTCGTATCCAGGAGGTTTCCGCAGCAGCGGAAGAGATATCGGCGGGTTCCGAGGAAGCGGCAGCATCGGTCAACACCATCTCGCAAATTTCATCCGGCGTTTCAGATCATTCAGATGACATTTATCGCTTAACAGGGGAGCAGTCGAGCATGTTCCGGAAGGTGGCACAAACGTCCACCCTGCTGAGGCAGCAAACGATTGAGATGAGCGAAGCTGTAAGAAAAGTAAAGGTATGACGACAAGAGCCATGCAAAAATTCTGGTGGAAATCGGCTGTTAATAGTGTGGAAAATGGAGCGAATAGCATTTGCTGCTCGATTCCGATTCTTTAGCTCAGAATAACGCTGAAAAGGGATACCCTCTGTCATGTTAATGACTTATGGGCATCCCTTTTTGTGTTATCCGTGCTTATTACCATTTGCGAGAATTATGAATCATAACGGTAGCAAATTGCTTTGCCCCCACCACTCTCGGAACTGAATTCCGGGTCTTCTACAAAACCGAAACGCTCGTATAATCGGATGGCGTTGACCATCTGGCCGCCCGTATATAAATACACCGTATTTTTGCCCATGTCTTTAGCAGACTCAACACATTGTTGAAGCAATTCTCTGGCAATACCGTGACCTCTCCACTTGGGATCAACACCCAACAGTCGAATAAACGGATAATCAATAGGCAACTCGAAGTTCGGGTAAGCCTTATGCGCTGTCTCAAACAATTGCACCGTTCCGACAATCTGATTATCAATTTTGGCAATCCATAATTGCTTAATATAAGGATTGCTCGGCGATTCCCGAATGTCCTTCAAATAATGTTCCCATTGTTCCTGTGTTTGGAACGTGTCCCGGTACTCGGAGTAACTTTCAATGAGAATATGTACAATTTCTTCATGGTCAGCTTCTGTAGCGGGATGAATCTTTACTGCCGTAGTCATCTCAAGTTCTCCTTCTGATCTTGGTTTGATAAGAGATATAGTTGACTTGAATTGTATCACACCCAATGGTACTGGATTAATTCAAATTTTCTATATATGACTCATGAAATTCTATGAGTTGGTATAATCCGCACAAGCACATCCAAGGTTCGCACGTATAAGGTTCATTATAGGCGATTGAGCTGTGTGGAATACAAATTATTGCGATATTCGGTGGGTGTATTGCCTTCGTATTGTTTGAACATGCGCAGGAAAAGTTTGTAATCCGAAAAACCGCATTGCCCCGCAATTTCTTTCACACTGGCATTGGTATTGAGCAGCATCTGCTTGGCCCGGCGAATCCGTTCCGTGAGGATATAGGTTTTGAGCCCAATGCCTTTCTCACGTTTCACCATTTTGGAGATATAGTCCTTGTTAAAATTAAAAGTCTCGGCAATCTTACCAACCGTAATGTCGGTATGCAGATGAATATCCACCCACTTGCAGATGTGGTCAACGATCGCATTGTGCGGTCGATAACCCGCCTGTGTATTGCGTTCCAGTTCTTTGAGCAGCAGCAGCAATGCCGCGTCTGCTTCTTCCGGTGAGAACGATGAACTATGCAGCAATTGCTTGAACAGCTGATTGGCGGTGGACGGAACCTGAATAGTCGCATGGGTGGGATACTGGTCGAACTCTTTCTCAATCGAATCATAATGAACCCAGTAGAAGCTGACGGGAGCATCGCTAACCTGATAGCCGTAATGGGTGCGTCCAGCTCTCAGAAACAGCAGATCATTTGCACGAACCACGAACTGCTCGTCCTCCTCCGCAATGTACATCTCGCCTTCCAACATCAAAATGACCTCGTGAACAGGCATGCTGCGCTTCATATGACTCCAATTGCCTTCGGTTATGAACTTGCCGCACAGGTAATGTTCCAATGGCTTTTGCATAGGACGGATTTCTCCACCTTTTCTTGGATTATGAGTCTGATGTAGTTGTATTTTATTTGATAATATGAGGATATTCAAGGCCTGTATGAAGAAAGTTCGTAAGGGACACATGAATTTCAACACGGATTTTACCCTTTGTACAATTATATAAGCACTTCTAAATATCCACTACATACCGAGGAGGAGCGAGCAGAATGATTGAAACCAAAAAGGGATTTCTGGGACCTGAGCATGTAGATCTGTTAAATGGCGTTTTTCAAACGTCACAGGAAGTTGGAGAAAAGTATTTGTTATCACTGGACATTGATCGTTTTCTGGCACCATGTTTTGAGGCCCATGGGTTACCGAAGAAAAAGGAACGATACGCGGGTTGGGAGGCGCGCTCGATTAGCGGGCATTCCCTTGGACACTATCTGTCTGCCTTGGCAGTGACCTATCAGGCGACAGGTAATGAAACGTTAAAGCAAACGCTGGATTATGCCGTCAACGAGCTTGCATCCATTCAGCTGACAACGGGCAGCGGGTATGTCGGCGGCTTGTCCGAAGAAGCTTTCCGTATTGCATTTCGGGCAGAGCATATTGGTGGTTTTAACATCGGCGAATACTGGGTGCCTTGGTACAGTGTGCACAAAATCTATCGTGGTCTGATTGACGCTTACAAATTAACGGGCAATCAACAGGCTCTTGAGGTGGTAACACGGTTTGCGGATTGGGCGGTGGACGGTCTAAGCCCGATGACAGAAGAACAGATGCAGGTCATGCTTCTATGTGAACACGGCGGTATGAACGAAGTGTTTGCACATTTGTATGGAATCACCGGGAAATCTTTATATCTTGAGATAGCCAAAAAATTCACACATCAATTGATCCTCGAACCGTTGGAGCACAAGCAGGACGATCTTCAGGGCAAACATGCGAATACGCAGATTCCGAAAGTCATCGGTGCAGCCGAAATATACAATCAGGATCATAATCACGAGAGCTACCGGACAGCGGCGGAGTTTTTCTGGGACACTACGATCCATCATCGGTCTTATGTATTTGGTGCTACGAGCATTTCGGAGCATTATGAAGCGAAAGGCATGGAGAGTCTGGGCATCAAAACCGGAGAGAGCTGCTGTACCCACAACATGATGCATCTGACGAAGCAGCTCTACACATGGAATCCCGACAGTGCCTACATGGACTATTATGAAAATGCGATCTACAACCATATCCTGGGCACACAGGACCCGGACACAGGCAACAAAACGTATTTTGCATCAACACTGCAAGGCCACTACAAAATCTACGGTACTCACGATACCGCCTGGTGGTGCTGTACAGGATCTGGCATGGAGAACCCGGGCAAATACGCCGAGGCGATCTATTTCGAGGATGAGCAGGATCTGTACGTTAACCTGTATATTGCTTCCCAGTTGGACTGGAGATCCCAAGGCATGTCGCTGAAGCTCGAAACCGACTTTCCTTATTCGGAAAAGGTAACCCTTACGATCACCGAAGGCAGCGCCTCGGCCAATCTTAGACTACGTGTGCCCTCATGGCTACAGGAGCCAATGACGGCAACGGTCAACGGGGATACGGCCCATCCGCATACCCGGATGGAACCCGGATACCTCGACATCGAGCGTACATGGACCGCTGGCGATGTCATCACCATCACGCTGCCGATGTCGCTCCACCAATACACGTCCAGGGACGATGCACACAAAGTGGCATTCCTGTACGGTCCGATTGTGCTGGCAGGGTCTTTGGGAAGCGAAGGGCTGCCCGAGGATACCATCGTGGACGAAACGGCACTGAATCCCAAAACCGCACCTTTACCTGTAATTTGGACAGAGAAGGAGGATGTGCGTGAATGGATCAAGCTTGTAGACGCAAGTACGTTAACGTTTGAGATCAGCAAGGATGTTACATCGGACGGCAACCCAGTTAGGCTGATCCCGTTCTATGATGTACATCATGAGTTCTATACGGTCTATTGGCCGTTCAACGATGAAGGGGATGCGCTTGAGAAGGAATTGAATGATATCACCATCGACAGGGTGCAGCCTGACGGTCAGCAGGATGAGATTGGACATCATCTGGATAGCAATTGCCGTGCAGAACATCATAACGGTTCCTATACAGACAGCCGCAATAAGCTCCATATGTGGCGGGAAGCTTTTGGTGTCAGCAGGGCTTACTTCAGCTACCAGCTGGCGGTGGATGGTTCTGCACCGAACTATGTATGCGTGGCATACTGGGGCGGGGATCATTCTCCTTTTGAACGGGAAGGAACACGGCATGAAAGAATATTTAGTATCGCCGTCGATGGAAATGTGGTCGGTGAACAGCGGATTCATATGAACAAGATCGGTGAAGTGTTCTTCGTTACCTATGACATCCCTCAGATGGTTACGTCAGGTAAAGACAGTGTGCGAGTTGCATTCCAAGCGTTGGACGACAACGGATGTGCCGGAAAAGTGGTGGAGGTACGTACAACGCGCAGCAAACCGGAATCTATCTTTTCGTAAAAGAGGCATTGTATGAAATTGGGCAAACACAATGGTATAATAATAGTAAAATGCTGATTAGGTAAAAGAGGAGGATGGAAGTGTGGCAAAACCGGATAATAAAGGCATCTATAGTTTTCAGGATTGGTTAACTTGGGAGGGGACTTGGGAGTTAATTAACGGCAAAGCTTTCAATATGTCTCCAGCCCCCACCTCATTACACCAGTTTATTGTGGGTGAGCTGCACTTCTCCTTGCGTGCTTTTTTTCAGAATCGGAAATGTATCGTCTTTGTTGCTCCCTTTGACGTGTATTTCAGCGAGAATGAACAGTATGACGTACCTGATCATGTTGTCCAACCGGATTTATCGGTGGTTTGTTCCAAAGACCAAATAACCAAAAACGGCTGTCAAGGTGCGCCGTCTCTAATCATAGAAGTACTTTCTCCTTCAACTGCGCTGAAGGATTTTAACGAGAAGTTTAATCTGTATCAGAAATACGGTGTGAATGAATACTGGATTGTTGACCCTGGCAATCAGACCGTTCATGTGTATACATTGGAAGAAGGCAGTTACCAGAACCGTCATCTGTACACGGAGCAAGAAACGATTCAATCGGTGTTATATCCGGAACTGGAGATTCCGCTTCGGAATTTATTCAAGCTGAATTAGATCTGACAATATCATCATCACTCCGGCGCTGGCGTCGGGGTGTTTTTGCTTTTTATCGTATCGAATAAGCCCTATATAAAAAATGACACGTACTGCAAATTTCCACGTATTACCTGATAACATTTCTTTTTCCGCCACCGATTGTTCAAGGGCGCCAGGCTCGGTTCCCAAAGGTTACAAAATCTTATCCGCGTTGTCCCTCTAAAGATGAAATGGGATAAGCCCAAGCCACGTATATTATGAATATCCATATTAATCCACCCGAATGCGGCAACATCATGTACAATGAAATAAAGTTCCAATGGTAAATATCGACATAAAGCTTCAACACATAGCGCGAAAGGAGGTCTGATGATTTACATGATAAAGTACATAAAACTGCTGGGGCTGATCTTCGGCGTTGTGGTCATGAATGTTCTATTGTTCTCACCAGGATTCATCGGACTGGAGTTTGGCGGGGGAGCATTTACAACAGCGCTCTCGGTGACATTTCTGTTCGGTAGCGTGATGGCTCTTTTCTATGGAAGCTACACTTTATTGTTCAGACAGCCGGTAGTCTTGCCTGTGAAGAATATCGAAACCCATGAAGATTATGTGGAAGCGTTATCCTTTTATCGACGAATTAAAGTACTTGAGGAAGATATCACATTGGGATTATCTCAACTAAGCCGCATGAAGAAAAAGAAAGAAACCCTCCTGAACGTGTTGAATCAGCGATTTGATCCAGGGGAACTGAGTTACAAGAAATTTGCTTCGGTCACCCTCGAGGTGGAGAAGCTGTTATACCTCAACATCCGAAGTGTACTTAACCGACTCAATGTGTTCGATGAAGCGGAGTACGCCA
Source organism: Paenibacillus sp. MDV22-iso6 (assembly GCF_058408365.1). Taxonomy (NCBI): domain Bacteria; kingdom Bacillati; phylum Bacillota; class Bacilli; order Caryophanales; family Paenibacillaceae; genus Paenibacillus; species Paenibacillus sp. MDV22-iso6. The sequence goes on from NZ_JBZVDZ010000002.1 coordinate 70,915, forward strand.
GCCTGATGAAGTCCAAATCCGCTACACTTCCCCAAAAGCTCTTTCAGGAAAAGACCAAAGTATATAACGACTATCTGAGCTATGTGAAAAACTCGCTTCATACCAATGAGGAAATTCTTTTGAAGCTTGACCAATTGATGCTGGAAATCTCCCGCTTGGACAGCTTTGAAGCAGGAGATATTGAACAAATGCCATGTATGCAAGAAATTGACCAATTAATCAAGCACACCAAATTATACAGACAGTGAGGGGTTGTACGTATGGCTAAGAAGGGAAAGTTTTTTTTCATATCGATCGTGATGCTGGTACTCGTGTTTGGCCTCGTATATGCAGGGATTACGCTGACGTCGAACGTTGGTAAATCCAGTACACAGGTAACGACAGAGAATGCAGGCAAAGAGTTAGGCAAGTTGTATGCGGACATTGCGCCGGCAACGGCTGAACCTGTGAAGGGACAGATTGATCTCGATCCGGTGGATGTGGCTGAATCACTGCCGGACATCTCCAAATTTCCGATCACGGTCGAGAATACAACGAATGATTATATAGAGATCTTTTCTTCCATTGAAAAGGCGGGAACCGGAGCAGATGGCTGGTTGACCGAGGTCACCGAAGAGTTCAACAAGGCTAACATTACCGTTGGCGGCAAACAGGTTTCAGTGAAATTACGTAATATCGCATCCGGTACGGCTGCTGATTATATTAAGTCTGGTAAATATGTGCCTGATGCGTACACTCCCTCGAATGAGTTATGGGGCGAGATGGTAGCTGCAAGCGGAGTAAAGACAGACCTGGTATCCAAAAGACTGGTGGGGAACGTTCCTGGTATCGTCATCTCGAAAGCCAAATATGATGCGCTGGTCGACACGTACGGATCGGTTAATGTAAAAACCGTGACCGAAGCGATTGCCAACAATGAGCTCGCGATGGGGTACACCGATCCGTTCGCCAGCTCCACGGGGCTGAACTTTCTCGTGACGGCACTCAACACATACGACAGCTCCAATCCGCTTGGTGAGAAAGCGATTGAGGGTTTTGAGAAGTTCCAAGCGAACGTACCGTTTACGGCGTCCACAACCATTCAGATGCGTGAGGCAGCCAAGTCAGGGCGACTGGACGCATTTGTACTGGAGTACCAGACTTACGTAAACACCGCAGATCTGAAAAGTGGATATGTCTTTACCCCTTTTGGCGTAAGACATGACAGCCCGCTGTATGCACTGGGGCAACTGCCGCAGAACAAGCAAGAGATCATTAAGAAGTATGCGGAATTCGTAACCCAAGCGAAGTATCAGCAATCGGCTGAGGAATTCGGTTTCAACGGTTTGCAGGATTACAAGTCCGAATTGAACACAGTGGATGGTGGCACCTTGTTGTCCGCTCAGAAAGTATGGAAAGAGAAAAAGAACGGCAGTAAACCGATTGCCGCCGTATTTGTAACCGACGTATCCGGGAGTATGGACGGCGAACCGCTGAACCGACTCAAGGAATCATTGCGCAAAGGCCAGAAGTTTCTTGGCACAGACAACAGTATCGGCCTCGTCTCTTATTCTAGTGGAGTAACTGTGAACCTGCCGATTGCCAAGTATGATACGAATCAGCAGTCGATGTTTGTTGGTACGGTGGATAGCCTGCAAGCGGGTGGCGGTACGGCAACCTTTGATGGGATCGTCGTGGCGATGAAGATGCTGGAAGATTATATGGCTACTGATCCAAATGTGAAGCCACTGATCTTTGTCCTAAGTGATGGAGAAACCAATGAAGGTCATACACTGAAGGATATTCGTGATCTGGTCGAAACGTACAAAGTGCCGATCTACACGATTGGTTATAACGCGGACATTAAAGCTTTGGAGAGCATCTCCAGCATTAACGAAGCGGCGAGCATTAACGCGGATACAGACGATGTTGTATACAAAATCGGTAACCTGTTCAACGTGCAGATGTAGCACGGGGATTGCACTCAAATTGACCTAATGTAAGGTACATTATTCCATTTTGTATAGCACGTAATTGAAGGGGGAACTTGGATGTCGTTTTCGATGGAGATACCTAGCCAGAAGGAAATTCAGAAGGTGATTGAGGAGGAAATAAAGCCCGTACCTGCCGAGGTGACGGAGCTGCAGCAAGTCGCAAATGCCAACGTGGAGATGATCATGACACTGGATCTCGAATCGTTGGAGAAACGCAAGGAGATTCTGCAATCCATTGATGGCTTTGGCATGAATACGATGAGATCCTCTTCCGAGAAAAACGCGTTGCTTCAAGTCTCCGTTGGACATCTGTCCAAGACGGGAGACGAGGGCGGTCAGGTCGCCAAAGGCTTGACCGAGCTGCATATACAACTGAAGGATCTGGACCCCAGCGTGGTCGATTTCGCCAAGACCGGATTCCTTGGCAAATTGTTCAATCCGCTGCGGGCGTATTTCCTGAAATACCAGAAGGCTGACGCGGTCATCGCCGATATTGTGACCTCGCTGGATAAAGGCAGAGCGACCTTGAGAAACGACAATACAACACTGGAAATTGAACAGCAAAATCTTCGGGAGCTCACCAAACGACTGCAAAAGGAAATTCAGCTTGGGGTGCTGATGGATGAGTCGATTGACGCACAGATCGAAGCCGCCAAGGTGCGTAATGAGGACCCGGAGAAAGTTCGCTTCATTACCGAAGAAGTGCTGTTCCCGCTACGTCAGCGGGTCATGGATTTACAGCAAATGCTGGTGGTGAACCAGCAGGGCATCATGGCGATTGAAGTTGTCATTCGCAACAACAAGGAATTGATCCGCGGTGTGGATCGGGCCAAAAATGTAACGATCTCGGCATTGAAAATTGCCGTCACTGTTGCGAGTGCACTGTACAATCAGAAGATTGTATTGCAGAAAATTGAACTGCTTAACCGGACGACCAACGACCTGATCGCAGGTACGTCCAAAATGCTGAAAGATCAGGGCATTGCCATCCAGAAGCAAGCTTATGAGGCCAGCATTTCCGTTGATACGATGAAGCAGGCCTTCACAGATGTGCTTTCCGCGCTCGACTCCATCAGTCTCTATAAGCAGGAGGCTTTGCCACGGATGCGGGAAACTATTAATCAATTCCGTGAACTGGCGGATACCGGGGAGCAGCAGATTCAGCGGTTGGAGAAAGGGCAGAAGCTGGGGCTGTAGTTTGAAGGGCAGTTAGAAGAACACAAGGAAGTTCCATGCATGACCTCAAAAAACGGTTGAACTCAGATAAGATCTGGTTCGACCGTTTTTTTTTTGCCTTTCTGCTGCTTAGGTCAAATCACGTTGAACATGGAGGACGTAGGGGATCAGCAGAAGAAGCAGAGCCAGTGAAGCTATCAGGGCAAGCAGCAGGCTTCCTTGGGTTAATAGCAATGCTCCCAGAGCTGCACCGATCACAAAAATAACCCAGGACAGGGCGAGTACTGCCCATTCGGAAGCAGGAGCCTTACCCCGAACGGCTTTGGCCAGTGCCTGTCCAATACCGAATAATGTGCCTGTCACAAATCCTTTGCCCACATCAGCATGAGCAACCATCTGGTGCATGGTGTTTTGCATGCCCATGGCGATGGCAATCGGGAAAAGCACACTCTGGGTATGGAGGAATAGCAAAAATACAATGGCGCCGGCAAACAGCAGGGATTCAAAGCCCAAGATGCCCGCCAGTCTCCATTTTCCCGATCGATCTGTGATCAACGTACCGATAAAGGCGCCTACAACGAATAAAAAAATGACCAGACCTATATTCGTTAATACAGCGGAGTCTCCTTCAAATAGCGCGATACCAAGCTTGGTACTGTTACCACTCATGAAAGAAAGATAGATTTTCCCCAGCTGCAGATAGCCGACGGCATCAATGAAACCGGAGATCAGCACAAGTACACATGACAGTAGAAGCCGGGAAAGACCCGGCTCCAGTCGTTCTACGGTATGTCCCACACGTTTGCGATCACTGGTCGAATCGGAAGCAGAAGCCATGATGTCCAACCCCTTTTCCATGATACTGGAGTGGTTTCGTGATATATAACAGAAGGATCACTAACCCAAACCTATATTCAATAGGTACCGGTAGTGGTTGGACTATGACTTCAGTTTATTCGGGTCCGGAGCGATAAAAAGAGTATCATCCGGAAGTTGTGCGGCTTCCTCTTTGGACATTTCCAGATTAGTGGACAGCACATCATCCGGGTTGCCTGCGAGCCACTCGCTCAGATCAATAGCTTCATAGTGTCCGCTGTTGAACCCAATTAACACACGGCAGACCTCATCTCCCGTATTTTTGATATAGTGACCTGCACCCATCGGTGCATAGCCCACATCGCCTGCTTCGAATTGCTCTGTCACCGCATGACCTTCTGCCAGAAATACCGTCATTTCGGCAGTGCCGCTAATGTAATACTGCCATTCGTCGGCGTTGGGATGCCAATGCATTTCTCGTAATGCGCCTGGTTGCAGCTCGATCAATGATCCGGCCATCGTGGTGGAGATGGGGAAATCTTCGACAGTAACCGTGCGCTGGGTTCCGCCGCCTGGTGCACGTCTGGGCTGTTTGGCATGCAGCGGGTATCGGTGGGGAGTCGTCAGCTCAGAATTGCGGCGATAGGTTCCAGAAGAGGAGCTGTCATTAGGGACAGGCCCTTTGACAAAATACGCTTCTCCCTGAGGCAGCTTCGCTGCACGCTCTGGGGTAATTCCAAGATTCTGGGCAACAATGTTGTTCGGTGTATGAGACAGGAAATCGGTAATGCTGAACGTGTGATCTTCCGAGAAATCACCATTATCAAATATCAGAATAAAATGGCATTCGTCCGGTCCCAATCCCTGAATGGAGTGTCCGTAACCACGTGGAAAATACCATACATCTCCTGGCTCAAATGTATCGGTGTACGCATTTCCGTCCGGGTGAATGACAGTGGTGCGACAGGAGCCGCTGATCACATAAGCCCATTCTGCCGCATTGGCATGCCAGTGCAATTCACGCATGCCTCCCGGTTCGAGGCGCATGGATACGCCCGCTATTCCAATGGACGCAGGAAAATCCCGAACGGAAGCACCGCGGGTAATACCGCCTGGGCCCGTACGGGGTTCTTTTTGTTCAAGCCGATATTTGAAAGATGTCATCATGATTCCTCCTCATATTATATTAGGTACACATGTAAATAGTTAAATATGGCGTTCATATCTTTTACCCATATTTTGCGAAACTATTCAATTTATTCCTGATTAATATGAGGCAAAAGAGAGACTTTCATTCAAACTTTATGCTGATTTGTGTGTACATATTGTACTTAGGGTGCCTTATACGAGGTGTGATACGCTACATTTCCAGGTTTGTAATTAATGATTTTAAATAACTCATCTGCCATATAAGTGGGACTATGCTTGAATTCCTGCCGAATCCATTCAATAATCATGCCAAAGATCGCATGGGATTGATAACTTGCCAGCAGCTCGCGATTGATATGGGACGGAAATATTTCGTTGAGGTCCTGAAGAGCAAGGTCACGCAGAACATCGCAGATCATTTGCTGAAAATTGGACGATGCCTCCGATTTAACGACAAGGGTGTAGAATTGCGCATGCTGATGCACATGTTCGAAAATTTTGATTGCAGAAGAGGGCATATGACTTACTTCAAATATTTCTTTATCCAGATAGGGCTCACGATAGGATAAGACCAGATCCTTAATGATGTCATCGATGATCTCATTGAACAGGTCTTCTTTGTATTGATAGTGTCTGTAAAAGGTTCCCCGATTCAGATCTGCCAGCTGCACAATATCGGTAATGGATATTTCTTTGAATGACTGCTTTTGCATTAATTGAATGAGGGCATCCTTCAGCGCCGCTTTGGATTTCTTGATTCTTCGATCCATGGAACTCGGAATTTCGGTCATATGCAGTACTCCTCGTAAATAGGTATTTTAAGATAAAGTACATTCGGAATTAGAAGTGTTGATTAACGTACAATTGGGCAAGCTTTTACTGATTGAACAGGAATGCTATGACTTATTATACTAAGGATAAGAGTTAATGAACATTTGTTTGTTAACTTATTGTAAACGAATACATGGAGGATGATACAACATGAGACTTCAAGATAAAGTGGCTGTAGTAACAGGTGCGGGTTCTGGCATGGGCAAAGCAATTGCAACACTGTACGCGCAAGAAGGTGCTAAGGTGGTTGTATCGGATATCAATGAAGCCTCAGCGCAGGCGGTGGCTGAGGATATCAAGGCAAATGGTGGAGAAGCGACGTTTGTGGTTGCGAATGTGGCGAAGGAAGAAGATATTCAGAACCTGATCGATACGACAGTTAACACATATGGAACCGTGGACATTCTGGTCAATAATGCAGGCATTATGGACAGTATGGAACCAGCTGGTGACATTGTGGATGACAAGTGGGAGCGTATCTTTGCAATCAACACAACAAGTGTCATGCGTGCTACCCGCAAAGTGCTGCCAATCTTCCTGGAAAAACAAAAAGGCGTTATCGTCAACATCGCTTCAGCCGGCGGATTGCATGGTGCACGTGCAGGCGCGGCTTACACGGCTTCCAAACATGCAGTTGTGGGATTCACTAAAAATACAGGCTTCATGTATGCTCAACAAGGTATTCGCTGTAATGCAATTGCTCCGGGTGGGGTTGAAACCAATATTGCTTCCACAATGACAAACATTAACCACTTCGGTGCCAGCAGACAACAGCTGGGAATGGCGATCAATCCGCGTGCAGGTAAAAGTGAAGAAATTGCACAGGTGGCCCTGTTCCTTGGATCGGACGAATCCAGCTTCGTGAACGGAACAGTTGTAACGGCAGATGCAGGATGGAGTTCATACTAATCCGTCGTCCATAACTGAAATATGCAAAGAAGCTCATACCAGTGTATGGGCTTCTTTTTGCATGTCCACAACAGGCGAGAATGTGGAACATTAGGCCAATAGGACAAACGTTTGCACAAACATGTCTACGCGTTCCCGGATAACGTAAATAGGGACGAATCCCTAACAATCAAGCGGTGCGGAATAATAACTGGATTCTGAGGCAGGTGTTCACCGTTTAGAATTTTTAACAATACCTGAACCGCAGTATAGCCCAGCTGATAAGTTCCGATATCAATGGAACTAAGCGGCGGCGAAGCAAGTTCCGATAAAGCAATATTGTTAAAGCTCACAACACTTATATCTTCAGGAACGTTATATCCCAGCTCGGCCAGAGCGCGAAGCACGCCAAAGGCAACATTGTCGTCGATGACAACGAGGGCGGTTGGTCTGTCGGGTAGCGACATGAACAGGGACATCGCCCGGAAGCCGCTTTCCTGCAGGAATTCTCCTTCCACGATCCAGTCATTGTTAGCATCAAGACCGGCTTCTTCAAGCGCATTTTTGTATCCGAGCATGCGATCATGAGACAACGTCAAATCTGGTGGTCCGCTAACAAATCCGATTCGTTTATGCCCTTGGGCAATCAGATGTGTGGTTGCATCGAATGCTGTTTGTACATTGTTATTGTCCACCATCGGTGCATCGGGATGTGTTTCGCTACGGCCAATCAGCACAAAAGGAAACTTTTCCGCCTCCAAAAACGAAATAATCGGATCTTCCCTTTTGGAGCCAAGCAGCAAAATACCATCCACGCGTCGCCCATGTACCAGGCGGGATATAGCATTCAACTCATCGCTGGAAGACGTTTCGGTGGAGAGAAGAAGTTCATAATTCATGCGGGTGGCATGCGTAATGATTCCCCGAAGCAATTCTCCGAAAAAGTAGTTCTGAAACAGCTCTTCAGCAGGTCGGGGCAGCATGATACCCAGGGTTTGAGTCGTTTTGGAAACAAGGCTTTTGGCCATCATATTTGGATGATAATTCATTTCTTTCATGATTTGCTTCACTTTGAGTGACGTTTCCGAACTGATTCTGGGATGGTTGGAAATAACCCGTGAGACCGTAGAAGGGGATACACCCGCCAATTTGGCAATATCTTTGATTGTAATCATGTGAAAAATCCCTTCTGTACAAGCATTTCAACATGTCTCCTATGTTAATTCAAAGACTTCGATAAATCAATTGCTAACTGCATCATGGTGAAGAGGGGAAAGCAAAACAAAGGAAGACGGCGGGAGATCAAGCAAATCGGAAATTACAGGAACATAATCCATAAAAGTGAAGGAAAATGGACGAAAATGACTTGTGCAAACGTTTGTGCAAATAAAGTTCGCTATTGTATGATGTGATTGTTATTATAGCGCTTACATGACTTGAATCAACATACTTCCTAGAAAATTCATCCCGATTACATAAGGATTGTACCCATCTGAGGTTAATGTGAGCAAACGTTTGTATTACGTTCAAACGGATATAAGCTGAACTTCGGAATACCGGAACAGTACACAGAAAAACGGGTGAAAAGCGCGAGTACAGCATCGATCATGACTACGAAAAGGGGGAAATTCAATGAGAAAATGGCAGCAAGCAGCACTTGCAGGATTCATGGCACTCACACTTACCGCGTGTTCAAGCGGAGGTGGAGGCGCTGCGCCAACCACAACAGACAGCGGTGAGACTGGAGAAACCACAGTAACCGCGGAAAATATTCAGCCAGAAGAGGGCGCAAGCCTTGTCATATGGGAGGATAAAAATCAGCGCAGCTTTATTGAAGAACGGGCGAAGAAATTTGAAGAGAAATACGGCGTTTCTGTAAAAATCGAGGAATTGCCGCCGACGGATCAAGTGACCAAGCTCACTACGGACGGACCCGCGGGATTGGCTGCGGATGTGGTCGTTTTCCCACATGACAAGATTGGCAGCGCTTCAGAAGCTGGACTGATTTTGCCGAACGATATTTTTGAGCAACAGACTACACAATCCACTAGTGACAATGCGGTTAAAGCCGTAACCTTCAAAGACATCTTATACGGCTATCCCTACAGCGTAGAAACCTATGCGTTGTTCTACAACAAAAAGCTTTATCCCGAAGCACCGAAATCATTTGATGACATTATCAGCTTTGCCAAAACCTTTAATGACACCAAAAACAACAAGTACACTCTGATGTGGGAGCTACAGCAGTTCTATTACAACTTTGCTTATCTGGCTTCCCAGGGCGGATATATCTTCGGTGATGAAGGCATGAACAGCGAGGATATTGGCCTCAACAATGAGGGAGCCATCAAGGGCGGTCAGTTCTTGCAAACGCTAAAATCGGAAGTACTGCCTGTGAAGATGGGCGATGTGAACTATGACATCAAGAAAGGTCTCTTCTCAAGCGGGAAACTGGCCATGGATATTAACGGACCTTGGTCCATCGCCGATTATCGCAATGCTGGCATTGACTTCGGTGTTGCGCCACTTCCGGCGATTGAAGGCAAACCGATGACCTCCTTCTCTGGAGTCAAGGCATATTACGTCAATGCATTTACAACCTATCCGAATGCTGCCAAGTTGTTTGCAGCTTATCTCTCCAGTGCCGAATCCCAGATGGTCAACTTTGAGATGAACGGCACTCTCCCAGCCAATAAAGACGTGGCGGCAGATCCGAAGATTCAAGGGGATGAAATCACGAAGGCATTCCTTGAGCAATTCAACAACTCCACCCCAATGCCTTCACTTCCTGCCATGGATAGCGTATGGGGTCCCATCAGCGCGGCAATTACCGACATATGGGATGGAGGCAAGGATGTGAAAACCTCTCTGGATAACGCAGTCAAACAAGTCAAGGAGAGCCTTGCAACTGTCCAATAAAAAAGAAAGAGCAGGTGCAGAGGAAGTCAACATGTCCTCTGCACTCTGCTATAACTGATCGGTAACTTCGCTTGCCGGGAAGGAGTAGGAATGAATGAAACAACAGCATGTTCCAGTCACTGTTAAACCGAATCGAGAAAGACAGCATCGCATGACAGCGGCTGTGTTGTCCCTTGTCCTGCAAGGACTTGGACAGTTGTATAACCGTCAATGGATTAAGGGAATCTGTTTTCTGATCCTAGAGGGAGTAGGACTCGCATATCTGATTCCCCGTTTGAATCAGGCTGTATGGGGAGTATGGACGCTGGGCGAGCAGACGCAGCGTTTCGTCAAGGTCAATGGATCAACGGTGCTGCAACAGGGCGACCACTCCATCTTTTTGCTGCTCAACGGAATCATAGTACTTTTGGTATTTTTCGTTTTTCTTCTTCTATATATTTTCAATATTCGGGATGCGTACATCACGGGAAAATTAAGAGAGGAAGGCAAGCAGGCCACTGGAGCTTCTGCTTCCCTGAGATATCTGCTCGATAAACAATTTCCGTATCTTTTCCTATCCATCCCTGCGCTCGGAATCCTGTTTTTCACCATTATGCCGATTTTATTTACGATTACCCTGGCCTTTACCAATTACTCGGCACCGGATCATATTCCGCCCGCCAAGCTGGTGGACTGGGTCGGTTTCAAGACTTTTACGGATCTAATTCAGCTTAAATCGTGGAGCCATACCTTCTTTGGAGTATTAACATGGACCGTGATCTGGGCCATTCTGGCAACGGTGACTACGTATTTTGGTGGGGTGCTGGTTGCACTTCTCATCGAGCAGAAGGGTATTCGTTTCAAAAAGCTGTGGCGGACGATCTTCATTCTTCCGTATGCCATTCCGCAGATTATCTCACTGCTTCTGATGCGTAACCTGTTCAACGGACAGTTTGGTCCCATTAATACGTATATGAAGGCTTTTGGCCTTGAGGGGTTGCCATGGTTAACCGATCCATTCTGGGCAAAAGTTACAGTCGTCATTGTAAACATGTGGATCGGAATCCCGGTCAGCATGGTGCTCATACTGGGCGTATTGACGGCGATCCCACGGGATTTGTATGAAGCGGCTGAGGTAGACGGTGCGTCTGGCTTTCAGAAGTTCCGCATCATTACGCTTCCTTTTATCATGTTCGCTACAACACCGGTGCTCATTATGCAATTTGCCGGGAATTTCAACAACTTCAATGTCATCTTCCTGTTGACGAACGGTAATCCGCTGCGTGGTGATTATCAGTATGCGGGATCAACCGATCTTCTCGTGACCTGGTTGTACAAACTGACGTTGGATAACAACAAGTTCAATATGGCTTCGGCGGTCGGTATCATTATTTTCCTGATTATTGCGTCGTTCTCCATCTGGAATTTCCGTCGTTCCAAATCGTTCAAGGAGGAGGACATGATTCAATGAAAAAGCGCAATAATCCCATGCGTCTGACGATCAGCTATGTGCTGCTGGTCATCATTGCCATCGTATCGGTGTATCCCGTCTTGTGGATATTTCTCTCGTCACTGCGTCCAGGTGCGGCTCTGTTCAGTGAACGTCTGTGGCCTGAAGCGTTCACGCTGGCCCATTATGGGGAACTGTTTAATAACCCGTCGTTCATGTATGGAACATGGTATCTGAACACGTTGAAGATCGCCTTTTTCACCATGATTTTCTCAACGCTCATGGTCACTTTAGGCATGTATGCCTTATCCCGGTTCCGGTTTCGCGGTCGCAAGACCATTCTATCCACCATGCTGATCCTCGGGATGTTCCCGAGCTTCATGAGCATGATTGCCATTTATATTATTTTGCTTCAGATCAAATTGCTGGACACTCATGCCGCGTTGATTCTGGTCTATTCGTCTGGGGCCGTGCTGGGTGGATTTATTGTCAAAGGGTTCTTTGATACCATCCCGCGTAGTTTGGATGAAGCAGCACGAATTGATGGTGCCAGTCATCTGCGTGTGTTCACCAGCATCATTCTGCCGTTGTCCCGGCCGATGCTGACCTATGTAGCCTTAACCAGCTTTACTGGTGCATGGATGGACTTTATCTTTGCCCGGCTGGTACTTCGGACAAAAGAGAACTGGACACTTGCGGTTGGAATGTGGGATCTGGTTAGCCGCTATCAGGACAGTAACTTTACGATGTTTGCTGCCGGGGCGGTACTGATCGCTATTCCGATTACGTTGTTGTTTGTATTCTTGCAACGCTTCCTGGTGCAGGGGCTGACCTCTGGCGCCTCCAAAGGATAAAAGGATAAGAGGATAAACACCCAAATCGCATAGACAGCCTGTAGAACATACCCAGGCCACCAATCAGGCGCTTCTGAGAGGTTCCATTCATCGCTGGAACTGCTCCGGAAGCGCCTGCCTGCTGTTTGAGATCCGAATGACAAGAGGAGGAAAAGATCGATGGGAACGCTACAGTCCCCAGAACCGGAATTGGGACCGAACGGGGCTCTTGCGGCTGCGGAAAGTCAGAAAATGGCCAACAGGGCGCTTTGGCGCAATGTTGCTTATCGCAGAATTTTGTGTGGCTATGGCATCTCGGTATTTGGTGATTGTTTCAACGGCATTGCCATCAGTCTGTGGGTATTGCAGACCACGGGAAGTGCGAAGAGTATGGCAGCTGTACAAGTATGTAATATGGTCGTCAGTTTTCTGTTCGGATCATTCGCGGGTACGTTTGCCGACAGACTGGATCGCAGAACATTGATGTTGTCGTCGGATTTGTTTCGTGGGGCTATGGCGTTTATCATCGCGGTGAGTCTGTTTGTGCTGCATGCTCCTTTTCCAATCGTACTGCTCATGTTTTCCATTTCGATGTTTTCCAGCCTCTTTCAGGCGCCTGCATTTCATGCTTCGGTAACCAGTCTGGTGGGGAGGGAGCATCTGCAACAAGCTACAGGAACCATCCATCTGGTCGATAATATTGCCCGAATCAGCGGACTGGCCGCAGCGGGCATTGCGGTTTCTGCATTTGGAGGATTTACGGCTATTATGATTACGGGTGTGACCTTTCTGCTGTCTGCGATATGTGTGATGTTGGCTGGGCGTTTTCCGGATGTACAACGCTCTTCGATGCATAGAGGATCGTTCGTAAAGGAGTGGGGCGGTTCATTTTCCTACATCTTCGCACATCCCCTGATTCGTTCAATCGTTATTCTTAATCCGCTGCTGATTCTCTTCTTCATGTCAGCCATCATGCTTGTTCAAGTCATGGCCGTCAAAGTATGGCAGGCGAATCCTGTCCAGTTCGGACTGATCGAGACATGTATTCCGCTGGGGTACATGCTGGGTTCCGGAATTCTGATTGCCTCAGGCAATCGGCTGAAACGAAGGGGGCGATGGGTGTTCATCGGTCTGCTGGTTCTCGGCCCACTGTATATGCTGTTAGCCAATGTATCTTCTCCTTTGGTGGCCTTGCCGCTGATCATTGCTGGGGGAGCCATGTTTGCGTGCTGTACGATGTTAACTCAGATCATGATGCGTGCCGAGGTTCCCGATGAGCTGCAGGGTAGAATCTACGGGGTGCTCGGAACCATAACAAGTACAGCCCCGATCCTGGGATTAACGGTGGTTTCTGTTTTGGCTGATCAGTGGGGTGCTCAAACCGTGCTGGAGAGCCTCGGAGCATTGCTGTTGGTGGTAGGAATTATTGCGGCAGCAGGACTAAAATCCATTCGGAACTATCGATAGTAAATGCATGCCATAGATAAGGACGAGCCTAATCAAAGAACCCGGAAGCAGGCGCTTGTCGCGTCTGACTCCGGGTTGAATGATAGGACGGTGAAGGAATTAAGGCTGCCAGTCCACTGTAACGGTTGCGGTTCCACTGGTTGGTGTGGTGAAGGTATGATTATTGCCATTTTCCCACGTAATCGTAGAGCCGTTCTTTTTGAAAAACTTGAATTCCAGATTCGTTCCGGCAGGCACGCTCACGTCATAATACCAGGTTGGATAAGAATAGATGACCTGATTGAAGACCGGACCAATGGCTAGAGGGCCTGTAGACCAGTTCCCTAGCTCCGCAACATTGCCTGTCAGATAGAGATTCTGACCGAGTGTAGTAGATGCATTGTTGATGACAAAACGGATGGAAACCTGGTTGCCACTAAGAATCGTGAAATTGTTATAAGTGTTGCTGTTGACTCCGCTCGCTGCGACTTTAACTGCATAGTTGCCGGCAGCAACAGCAGGGATGGTCACTTTGATCTGAGTATCTTCCCAGGATGTGATGGCTGAACCGGTAACAGCGGTTGTACCGAAATAGACAGTGCCTTTGGTAGTACCAAATCCACGACCATCAATGGTAACAGTATTACCCGCTTTACCCATTACAGGGCCCACATGCCCGATAGTTGGTGTAGTGGTATTGGCTGTATACTGCCAGACCGCTGTAGCTCCTGCTGCCAAAGTGAAGTTAGCGACGTTACCTCCTGTAGAGGTAATGTTATTACCGCTTAATGCACCTGCAAGAACATCGTTGTATGTACCCGAAGGGAGTGAAGTGGTCAGACCACTGATGGATGTGGACGTCGAAAGATTACGGTTAACCGCTACGACAGCCACGTTGTTGCCGAATTTACGTTCATACACATACACATCGTTGTTAATCCAGCGCTGCTGAGTTGTTCCATAGGCGATGGCTGGATTGGTTTTGCGCAATGGAGCCAGCTTGCTGATGACGTTAAAAGCAGTTGTTGTTTTGGAGAACGAAGGCATTTTGGCACGGTTGTTAGGGTCGCCGTTACCTGTCAAATACTGCTCAGTGCCATAATAGATGGCTGGTACGCCCCGCGAGGTAAGTGTAAATGCAAGAGCTTGTTCCAAGCGACGGTTATTGACAGCACTTGTTTTGAAGCGATCCATGTCATGGTTATCAATGAAGGTCACTTGGTCATTCACCTGGGCATAATCAGCGGCTGTGCTGGTGATCATGGAATCCAGGGCAACCATCGTGGATGTGTTATCACGGAACACATTACGTACTTCATTGTTGAAACGGAAGTCGAGCAGACTCATACCGGATTGGTTGGCGAAGTTGGTATTGTCTGCATCGGATGCGGATGAACCCAGGAACCATTCACCAAACGTGAATACCGGTTTGTAGCCATAGATGGAGGACATCCAGTTCTTTTGCCATCCCATCGGCATATGCTTCACCGCATCCACCCGGATTCCGTCAATACCCATATCCAGCCAGAGCTTGATCGCATCCTTGAAGTAGGTGTCAATGGTGCTGTTATTGTGGTTCAGGTCAGCGAGATCATAGAGATTTTTGTAGATACCGTTCTCCAGTGTGGAGAAGTCGGAGCCGCCATTGTGGTGGAATAATTTGTTCGTATCATTGGTGTAGCCACCAAGCAGAGTGCCGTTATTGTATAACTTTCCATTCTCTGCGAACGAGGTGTCGGTTTCCATGGCAGGAGAGGTATGGTTAGGAGCAAAATCAATGATGACTTTAATGCCTTTGGCATGTGCCGTATTGATCAGGTTCTGAAAATCGGTCATCGTACCGAAAGCAGGATTGGTCTTCTTGAAGTCACGTGCCCAATAGCCGTGATAAGCCGTATTGTTGACACCGGAATAGTTAATCAGCGAGTAAATGTTCTCCACAGGCTGGGAAATCCAGAGTGCCGTAATACCCAGATCGGAAAAGTAGTTGTCATTAATCTTGTTGATCAGTCCTTGCCAGTCGCCCCCGCAATAGAGCTTCAGGTTAGAACAGGAGGCGTCATAGGCCGCCCCAGTAGGGTTGTTGGAGGGATTTCCGTCCAGAAAACGGTCGGTAAATACTTGATAAATAACATCGGTGCTGAAGTTCTGCTTGTTGGTAACAGCCGTATCAGCATCTGCGAATACGGAGGCCGCCGGGAATATGGGCAGTGCACTTCCGGCCAGCAAGCTGAAGCTCAGCGTGGTACTGAGGATGATTCGCTTGGTCCATTTGAACATTGGTAATCCACCCTTCGTTTATTAGATGTGAACTCTCTTCCTTGATTAGAAAAGCGCTTTCAATTTGGACGTTGACTAGTTATTCTTAACGTTATCCCCCCTTTATGAATGCCAACAACCCCGGCACCTCCTGCTGGAGTTACCGGGGTTGTCCTAAACCGATTGGGTTTAAAAGCATGGCCCTCTAGTTATAATCACAACGTTATGATAATTAAATAATGGTTTGGTTGTCAATAACTTTTTCTTGAGCATTTTTTTTCTATTTCTATATTTACAAATCAGGCTCAACAGATTTAAACTATTCGCAGACCCACCAATATAAGGGCTATGCATTTTAGAACATTTCGGTGTTTTAAAACAACCCCGTCTCTTCAGAGACGGGGTTGTTTGTCGATGTAGCCGAGGGAAGAACGAATCAGAACTAACAGAAAACCCCGATAGTGTAAAAGCGAAATCTATAGGAGAGGCGGTTGATGGATCAGTGAACACTCATTCTGTTATCGAATGTGTGGAAGGTTTCAAGGCGTCCAGGCTGGACAACACAAGAAAGATTTTTATCTATTTGCCACCAGGATATAAGGAGCATGTGGATGAACGCTATCCAGTGTTATACATGCATGCGGGTCAGAGGGCCTTCGGCTCTTCGACTGCGGGAAATGAAACGTGGCACGTAGATCAGGCGGCAGACCAACTGATTGATCAAGGCTTGATGGATGGACTGATCATTGTCGGAATTGCCCATGTTCGTCCAGTTACACACAATGAATTCTATCATTTTATTGCGCCTGCAAGAGAAGCGGTGAGTGTGGGCTGCTCAGGCCTGGATTATGAACACTTTATCATTCATGAGCTGAAACCATTCATTGACGAGCATTACCGCACACTTCCAGACAAGGACAATACGGGATTGCTTGGTTCTTCCGCAGCGGCACTCAGCACCTTCCATATAGGAACACGTCATCCTGATATTTTTGGCAAACTGATCATGCTCTCTCCCTTTTTCGTGGATGTGCAGCTGGATGAAACGTCGGAGAGCAGGTTACAGGAGGAGGATATGTACCTCTTGCCTGAGGGCAGTGCTCCCATTCAAATGTGGATGGATATAGGAGATGCAGAAGGATTATTTCTTCCTTACCAGGTAAGGAATGTAGCCCATCAGATGCTTGAACTGGGATATAAGTCTGGCAAGGACATCGCATTTCTGGAACAGCCGGATGCAGGTCATCAGGAGGCGGATTGGGGAGAGCGAGTTCATATTCCGCTACTGTATATGTTCGGCCGAATCGGCAATCCAGTCTCTCTGGAGCTGATGGGAAGGGACGTTATTGGATTGAAAGGCGGCATGAGCGGGCAGATCAATGCGCTGCTTCATTACGACAGCGGGTTCACCATGAGTGTGCTTGAAGGGGAATATCATTCCGATCAACCCGATGTTCTTGAGGTTCGACCCAATGGGGAACTGGTTCCTGTCAAGATGGGACATGCAATTGTTACCCTGACGGTGGGAGAGTTGACGGCATCACGGATGTACACGGTTGTGGAAGAATTATCGGGTCACGTGACAGTCTGCATGAGTGCCGAGGTACCCTTTCAAGACATGTATGATGACTCGATCTACGGAGGCATGGGCATGAAGCTTCTGCACACCGGAGGTGGCGATTATGAGGGCTGCTTCGAGGTTCCACGTGACAGCGGATTTCGGTTCAGGTTCACGCGAGGCTTCCGGCAGTTTGAAACCGATGCAGATGGCAAGGCACTGCCCAATCGGGTGTTTCGTGCCCATGATAACCTGTCTCTACATTACAAAATCCAGTCTTGGGGCAGTACGGCTGCCAAAGCCGGGAACAGGAGGTAGCCATGATTAGTCAACCATTTCAACCAACGATGGATATTCCGTATTATTATCCCTGCAATTTTCCTTTGATTCACGAAATCCTTCAGCGTCAGGGCTCGATAAGCAGTCTCGGCCTGTTGGCTTCCAGCCGCTTGTATAGTCTGACTTCCTGTTCGGATCGTGGCCTGATCAAGCCTTACTTTCATAAGCTGGATTATGAGGAGCCGATGTGGGAAGTGTTTGGAGAACGGGAGTTTGACAGCTTCGAACAAGGAAAGGCATATATTCGGGAACGGCTTGAAAATGAGGGGCCTTTGGTCGTTACAGGCACAAGTTATTGCTTGCCTTATGGGGATGATTATCGAAATCCCGAGTATATTCATAAACTCGTTAAACAAGACTCACGCCTGCATCTGGTCGATCATTGGCTGGCTGTGTACGGAATGGATGAGGAGCAGTTCTATGTCTATGACCCCGTTCCCTCCAAATACATGGGAGCTGTGTCATCACCTGATTTCCAAGAGTTCTGGAAAGGAAACAAAAATATCTCCGAGCTCGAAATAGCCCGGCGCAAAGAAACATTACGAACATATGGCACGATGGAGATCCGTGCAGTGGAAACACTCGACTCCGCAGGCTATCGGAACATGCTGCGCTCTGCGCTGGCGACACAGGCCCATGAATTCATCGCGGGCAGAACGATCTGGGAGGGCAATCGAAGCTATTATTTTGGACAGGCTGTCACATCACAATTGTTACAAAGATTGCACCCGGATGCCGAGGTGGATCGGGAACAGGAGAAAGCTATCTCCGCGTTCCTGTTCGACATGCGCTGGAGCCGCTACTTTTTCCGCGATTTGCTGGAAGAGGCCGCCCAATGGCTCGATTCTCCTCATGATCAATATGTTGCAGAATTCGGTGCAATGATTGCCCGATGGGAACAGGCGCATAAGCTGCTGCAGATCGCCAGAATGAAACGAAGCCCTGAATGGCGGGAGCAGTTAACAGATATTATCGAACAATTGGCGGCGGACGAATTACGCTGGTACGAAGCGCTAATGACGACACATCAGCATGCTGATCGCTTCAGACAGATCTCATCGACTGTGGAAAATCCCGCGCCTTCACATCGGGAAGTCATTGAGCGGATTGTGCTGGACAGCTGCGATGAGCTTAATCGGTACCATAACGCGCCCATTCCTCTAGAACATGGCTTGCAGGCGCCCCTATATGGAAGTCGGGGAAGACTGGACTCCCTAGAACTTGTAACTTTACTTGCGGTTGTCGAGCAAAGTGTTGAAGATGCGTTCGGTGTAGGGATAACCCTCGCGGAAATGGCGGCAGCTTCCATGCCAGAAAGTCCTTATCGAACGGTGGAATCACTGGTTGAATATCTGGAGGCGCAATTGAAACCTTGCCCAAAGGATGATGAGGGATGAATATCACTTTTCTTCTGGAACGGTTCGCCGCGTATGACCATCGTCCTGCGTTGATATGGAAGGACGAGCAGTATAGTTATAACTGGTTATTGGATCAGGTTCACACCTTTAGCCAGTGGATTTCCAGAGAAGGGATTGAAGGGACAACCGTTGCGCTTGAAGAGGATTATTCTCCTTATGCGGCAGCGGCATTGATCGCTCTACTGGAGCGGAATTGTATTGTGGTTCCGATGGATCGACACTTGGTCGAGGCTAAAAGGAATGAGTATACAGCGCTCGCTCAGGCAGAATGGCGCATGAGTGTTGGGGAAGGGGAAGCTATAGCCAGACGTTGCTCCGTGCAAGGCTCTCGGTCCCCGATTTTGGATAGGCTGAGTCAGGAAAAGAACGCAGGTCTGGTAATCTTCTCATCCGGATCGACAGGGCAAAGCAAAGCTGCTGTTCACAGCGCGGATCGTCTGTTGCACGGGTTCAGGCGGCAAGTCCGGCCGCTCTTTACCATTCCGTTTATGATGTTTGACCACATTGGCGGCTTAAACACGATGCTGCAATCCCTGTCCAGCGGCGGCTGTTTATGCGTCATACCGGATCGCTCCCCCCTGGAAGTATGCAAAACCATTGAAAAGTACCGTGTTCAGGCCTTGCCAGTCTCACCAACGTTCATGAATTTGCTGCTCCTTAGTGGAGTCTATCAGGAGTTCGATCTATCCAGTCTCGAAGTGGTCTCCTATGGTTCAGAGGTTATGCCAGAGGCGCTGCTTACCGCATGGAATAGACAGTTTCCGAATGTACGTACGGTGCAGGCTTATGGTATGTCGGAGCTTGGCATTCTGCCGACACGCTCCAAAAATTCCGGTTCATTGCTATTTACGGTTCGTGACGGAGAAGTCCGTTATCGGATTGTGGACGGGTTGCTTGAGATCCAAACAAAAACGGCCATGATTGGGTATCTGAACGCTCCGTCTCCGTTCACGGAAGATGGTTGGCTCCAGACCGGGGATGAAGCGGAGATGGAGGATGGCTACATTCGCATTTTGGGTCGCCGCTCCGAGATCATTAATGTAGGCGGACGTAAGGTTTATCCTGCGGAAGTGGAGAGTATTCTGGAACAAATGGAATTCATTGAAACAGCAGTCGTGAGTGGCGAGTCAAGTGGGATCATGGGACAGATGGTAAAGGCCACGGTCAGACTTACAGGTGAACAGACTCTTACGGAACTACGCAGACAAATCTGGGATTTTTGCCGAGACAAGCTACCCCAGTACAAAATCCCGCAAAAGATTGTGATTACTCAGGAGACATTAACAAGTTCAAGAATGAAGAAAATAAGAATTCCCGGTCCTATCTCCTCCGTTCGGGATGAGGTTGCGGCTAGCCTGGAGGAGGATATGGAAGGGACACAATACTGATTGAACGAATGAATAAAGTGACTCATGAATGCCAATGCAGCAGGGGACATCATGAGTTGTAATAGGAGAGGGGAACCTTCGGATGCATGACGCACCGATGGTTCCCCTTTTTTCACTTTGAGAGATAAACATACACAGTATTCTTGCGAATGATCTGGGATAGCATCGAGAAGGGCTGTTCATTAATGTAATTGTTATGCCTTAACGTGTGATTTGACATCCAACTGCAACAGGGAGAAACCGTACGCTTCCAAGTCCAGCTTCAGCTTGTTCTGCTGAGTTTCCCGAGTTGTGGCTGAGAATACATTACGCCAAGTTCCTTGGTGTAGTGGCAACTCCATACTGCGTGGTTCTTCACTTGCATTCAGGACGAGTACAAATTGTTCCCCGGTCTCCTGATCCTTGCGTCCAATGGCAATGCACGGGTCTCCTGCTTCCGCGTAAATCATGGTGATGTCCGCACTGCGCAATGCAGCGTGTTGTTTACGCAGGGCAATGGCTTGGGTGAAGAAATCGAGCAGATCCTTGTTCTGCTTCTGTTCGTCCCACTCCATACATTTGCGACAACCTGGATCATAGCCACCATCCAGCCCTACCTCGTCACCATAGTAAATACAAGGAGCACCTGGGTACGTAAGCAGCAGAATGACAGCTAGCTTCATCTTGCGTACATCCCCTTCACATAGGGTGAGGAGTCTTGGCGTATCATGACTGCCGAGCAGGTTGAAAGCTGCTTCGGTTACAGGCTGTGAATAAGCAGCAAGCAGTTTGCCAACCTCGTTGGCAAATCCGAGGCCGTCCAGCTTGCCAAGCACAGCGTAATCCATGACTGAATTCGTGAAAGGGTAGTTCATGACTGCATCAAATTGATCCCCCTGCAGCCACATGATGGAATCATGCCAGATTTCGCCTAGTAGATAGGCATCCGGGTTAAGTGATTTGACCGTTTGCCGGAATTCACGCCAGAACTGATGGTCTACCTCATTGGCAACATCCAGCCTCCAACCGTCGATACCCATATCCTGAATCCAGTAACGGGCCACCTCCAGCAAATATTCCTTAACCTCGGGATGCTCTGTGTTCAGTTTAGGCATAAGAGGTTCAAAGGCAAAGGTATCATATGTGGGAATACCATCCTCAATACGTGCCGGCCATTCTCTGACATGGAACCAATCCGCATAACGGGAAGCAGCCCCTTTTTCAAGCACATCCGCGAATGGAAGGAACTCTCTGCCTGAATGGTTAAACACTGCGTCCAGAACTACCCGTATGCCGCGTTCATGACATGCATCCACAAGTTCCTTCAATTTCTCATTGGTGCCAAAGTGCGGATCGACCCTCAGGTAGTCTGCGGTATTGTACTTATGGTTGGTTGTAGCTTGGAACACTGGGCAGAAATAAATGGCGTTAATGCCAAGTGTACTCAGATGATCGAGGTGGTCCAGAACTCCTTGAAGGTCACCTCCGAAAAAATTGACAGGTGTCGGTTCACCGCCCCAAGGTTCAGCATTCTTTGGACTGATAGACGGATCACCATTGGCAAAACGTTCAGGGAAGATCTGATAGAACACCGCATCCTTAACCCAAGCAGGTGCCTCGAAGAAATCCACCGGATTCATAAATGGAAAATCGAAAAATTCCAACGGATGATCAGGCAGAGCCTGTTCGAATCCCCGTTCCGTCATCCAGACCGATTTCTCTCCCTCGATCAGTTGGAAGCCGTAGCGTAATCTGCGGTAAGGTGGTTGCGCTTCCACTTCCCAATAATCGAACAGGGCATCACGGGCAAAGATTCGCATCGGAAGGTGGAGAACCGTACGATCCCATGCATATTTATCCCCGATGATGGCGATAACAGCATCCAGGTCGCCCCGCTTGGAACGGAGCCTCAGGTGCATGGTGGAACGGTCATATACGTAGGACCAATTCATTTTGGGACGATGATAAATAGCTTCAAGTAACATAGCATTCACTCCTTATCTGGGATGGATCATATGGCTATAAACGCAAAAAAGGCACAACCCCAATGTTCACGAGGTTGTACCTTTCGGCAGCATAGCCTTTTGATTATAGTGCTATTATACGAACTAAATTGGAAAAAGAAAACACTTTTTTTTCCTGAAATCTCAATTTGTTTATTGTGGAACAAATGGTGTGTCCTGCTTCATGTGTGAGGTAGAATGATTCACAATCAACACACATTTTGGTGGACTATTATTTAAAAATCATACCCAAGCTTATTGGCATAAGCAGAGATTTCTTTATGATATTTCTCGATACTTTTCTTACCGGTATCAATTTTGGCATTGGCTTGTTTCAGGACAGCGCTGTTTACCGTTGTTTTGGAGACAGCCTTTTTAGCGAGTTGGAATCCTTCCAGCTGTGTATAACTACCTTTGATCAAGTTAGCATGGATTTTTTGCAGTTCCGCATTTTGCGGTTTAATCAGCTTCAGCTTGGATACATATTTGGTGTAGTTAGGAATCGCTGTGTTGGTCAATTTCAAGAAAACGGACTTACGATTGGAAGATGTAATGTAAAATCCACCGCCCAAAGCGTTGAATGCTTTCTCCTCATATACGGATGCGCTATCCAGTTGATCCAGGTAGTTCAAGAAATCTTCTTCTTCGGCTGTAGGGATCGGTTCTTGTTCTGACGTGTCAACTTCTTCATAGTATTCGTCTTCCGAATATGTAGTAGTTGAGTCATCCGCAGCAGCGGCATAGGACCCTGCAGGTGCGAATACTCCGCCGAGCAAAACAAAACTCATAATGATGGATAGTACCCATGATTTCTTCACGTTCTAATTTCCCCTATCTATATATGTGATATTATTCCAATGGATAATCTAACATAGCACGACAAGAAATTACAGGAATCGATTGACAGAGATGGAATCTATAATACATTGTGAATTAACAAAAGGGAGGGTAGGAGTCCCAACAGCATTGTCATATTTTCTAATGAATAATTAATGTAGTTAGATGAATAAAAATAGACCTCGAATAAGGTCCCTTTTTGGATAAATCTAAATAGGGGCCGTTTTTTTTCTTGAATCTGCCCAAAATGGACGTACAGAGAGCGGTCAGATGATATAATCAAGTGAAGTGTTATTATCTCACCAAGTATTTTCGAAAAGGTTTTCGGTAAGTGGTCTATTGTTGTTTGTAACCGCAATCATAATACACACAGAAAGTGAGAGCTGAGATGAATCAGAAAAAGCTTTTTACGGATGGATGGCAATTTGCGAAAAGTAAGCTGGATGTTACGGAGCCTGCGGGGTTAACGTTTGAACCGGTTGAGCTTCCTCATGATTGGCTGATCTATAATACGCTTGAACTGTATGAGGACAGCATTGGATGGTATCGCAAGACATTCCCATATACGAAGGATGAGCAGCAGCTTCTGCTTTGCTTTGACGGGGTGTATATGGATTCTTCCGTATATGTAAACGGTCAGCTTGTTGGAGAGTGGAAATACGGCTATTCGGCTTTTGAGCATGAGATCACGAGTGCTTTGGTGGAAGGTGACAATGAAATCGTAGTCAAAGTTGTGCATCAGAGTCCCAACAGCAGATGGTATTCGGGGGCTGGAATTTATCGCAATGTGTGGCTCAAAACGAGAGATCGGAATCATATCGTCACAGACGGTACCTATGTTTCGATTCAGCAGCAGCCAGAAGGCTGGCAGGTTGAGGTGGATACGGAGCTAAGTCTCAATCAGAACGCACAACTGGTGCACACGATTTGGTATCAGGGTAATCAGATCGTATCCAGCAAAGCGGACGTTACAGCTGCAGCGGGTAAAGACACCGGACATGAAGAGATACAATCCAACACCCAACAGCTGACGGTCGATCTTCCGAATTTATGGAGCCCGGATGAACCGAATCTGTATGATCTGGTAACGGAACTGCAAGTAGCTACAGGTGAGCAGGGCTATGAGACGATCGAGACCGCCACACAGCGGATTGGTTTCAGGAATATCAAGCTGGATGCAAACGAAGGATTCCACCTGAATGGGGTCAAAATGAAGCTGAACGGCGTGTGTGAACACCATGATCTCGGGGCGCTCGGGGCTGCTTTTAACCTAACTGCGCTGCGCAGAAGATTTGTGCTGTTGAAGGAAATGGGCGTTAACGCCATCCGGACTGCTCATAACATGCCTGCCAAAGAGTTCATGGAACTTGCGGATGAGATGGGTATGCTGATCGTTTCGGAAGCGTTCGATATGTGGGAGAGAGCCAAGACCCCTTACGACTATGCGAGATTTTTCCCGGAATGGGCACATACCGATGTGAAGAGCTGGGTGAAGCGTGACCGTAACCATGCAAGTCTGATTATGTGGAGTATCGGTAACGAGATTTACGACACTCATGCGGATGAGCGGGGGCAGGAAGTAACCCGCATGCTGATGGATTATGTATTGGAATTTGATCCAAAAGGGAATGCAGGCGTGACGATTGGTTCGAACTACATGCCGTGGGAAAACGCACAAAAATGCGCCGACATCGTGAAGCTCGCAGGTTATAACTACGCGGAAAAATACTACGACAAACATCACGAAGAACATCCGGACTGGATTATCTATGGTAGTGAAACGTCGTCTGTGGTGCAGAGCCGTGGGATCTATCACTTCCCGTTCGAGCAATCCATACTGGCAGATGATGATGAGCAGTGTTCGGCACTTGGGAACAGTACGACAAGTTGGGGCGCGAAGTCGGCAGAATACTGCATTTTGGCAGAACGAGATACGCCGTATTCCTTGGGGCAGTTCCTGTGGACCGGATTTGATTATATTGGAGAACCAACACCGTATCATACAAAGAATTCGTATTTTGGACAGCTGGATACAGCAACGTTCCCGAAAGATTCCTACTATATCTACCAAGCAGCCTGGACGGATTACAAGAAAAGTCCGATGGTTCACCTGTTCCCTTACTGGGATTTCAGTCCTGGTCAGCTGATCGATGTACGCGTGTGCAGTAATGCGCCGAAGATTGAATTGCAGCTGAATGGCAAGACAATCGGCACGTATGATATCGACCATGCAAAGGGAACCCAGCTGGCAGGCTGGTGGAAAGTGCTATATGAAGAAGGCGAGCTCAAAGCGATCGCTTATGATGAACACGGAAACGTAATTGCAACGGATGTGCAAAGATCCTTTACAGATGCGAAGAAGATTCGTCTGCAAGCCGATCGGGAGCAGCTGCAAGCGGACGGTACAGATCTTATTTTCGTGGAAATTCAAGTGGAAGATGAAGCGGGCAATCCCGTGCAAAATGCAAACAACCGTGTGCAGGTCCAAGTGACAGGTGCAGGTCGTCTGTTGGGTCTCGATAATGGAGATAGCACGGACTATGATCCATACAAAGGTCTTAGTAGAAGATTGTTCAGCGGCAAGCTGATGGCAATCATCGGGGCAACGAACGAATCAGGAACGGTACGGATCGAGGTGACCTCGGAAGGATTGGGAAGTGCAGCTGCCGAGTTCGAATCACGAGCTGTTGCAGGCGCAGGAGATCGTACCTTAGGTGATTTCGGGGCCGCTGCAGGTCAGAAGCAAACCGTACTCGTGAGTAATACGGAACGTCCGGTTCTGACGGGACGCGCGCAGGAGATTCCTTTGCGGAAAATCGAGATTATCAGCGAAGGTGGACAGCTATTCGATCCATCGAAAAAGCAGATGACGGTGAGCGCCAAGCTGTATCCGGAGAACACATCCTACCGGGATATTGAGTGGGCAGTTGTGAACGACGCAGGTATCGAATCCAACATTGCCAAGGTCGAAGCCAACGGTCTGGAAGTCATCGTATCCGCTCTGGGCGATGGGGAATTCCGTCTTCGTGCGACGAGCAGTAACGGTACCGATAAAACGAAACTGATCTCCCAACTGGAGTTCAAAGCAACAGGTCTGGGTACGGCTTACAAAGATCCATACGGCTTTATTACTGGCAGGCTGTACGATTACACCAAAGGGGATGTCGGTAACGGCAATGAACGTGGGGTAGCGACAAGCCGGGACGGGGAGACACATGTGGGCTTCCGCAATATCGACTTCGGGCCGTACGGCTCCGATACCATTACGATTCCAATCTTTGCGTTGTCCAGTGAAGAGTACTTCATTCAGATCTGGGAAGGTATGCCGGATGAAGAGGGAAGTACACTGCTGGCAGATGTGGTGTATGACAAAGAATCCAGATGGAATGTGTATCAGGAAGAGACGTATCATCTGTCCAAGCGGCTGAGCGGGATTACGTCGATCTGTTTTGTACTGAAGCAGAAGATTCATATCAAAGGCTTCTCGTTCGAGCGCCAAAGCCGGGCATTTGAACAGAATACGGCTGCATCATGCGATCATCTCTACGGGGATACGTTCAAGATCGAGGGTGATCATGTTGAGGGGATCGGAAACAATGTGTCGTTGGAGTTTGAAAATATGGACTTCACGGCAGAAGGCACGTCCAAGCTTGTGATCTATGGACGTTCAACAATCGATAAAAACACGATTCATATCCGCTTTGCAGGTGAGGATGGACAGAGCAATCAGCTGGTCGAATTCACACAGTCCGATGGATATGAGGAGCGAGTGTTTGAGCTTGAGCAGGTTAAAGGTGTGCAGAAGGTGACCTTTATTTTCCTGCCGGGTAGTCAGTTTGACTTTGGCTGGTTCCGGTTCGAGAAGTAGGACGAAAGATATAGTAGTTCAGGGATAGAGATGATTTATATCAATCCTCTTCAAGTAAACGGTATTTGTTAAGAACAAGACGTTTACCTGAAGGGGATTTTTTTGTATGTTAAACGATTCGTTTAGCTTCCTGAATCTTTCTTATCAGCATCGTCAATGGTCAGCATTGCTTTCTCTGAATCCCAGGACACGTTCAATCCCAAACCCCGCAATACCTCAAAAGGCACTGTAGTTGCTCCCGAGTAGTTATTTATGGGTTCAGGTATCTGCACGACTCGCTCCCCAGAGGAATCGGCGGAGGTTATAACATACTGTGTCTCGTTAGGTCGGATTGTGATTGTCCGATTGTCATAATTTAACGTATAGTGGTTCAGGCTACCTTCCACCTGATGAATCTCAAATTTTGCTCCAAGTGCTGTGGCGATGGCTTTAATTGGCAGTTGCACAGTCTTAGGCGTTTCAACAGCGGCATACATTGACTGGAATTGCTCACCGTTCAGATATACATCTGTGCCAATCTTGGCTTGAACGGGTTTGTAGACCATTCCTCCAGATGACGTTGCAGGTGCACCCGCTTCCTCGTATTTATCACTTCCCCAGCCCCAGACGGTTCCATCCGAGGATAGGGCAAGACTGTGGTAATATCCTGCTGAAATATCGGTAATACCGGATAAATGGTTTACTTTTCCTTCTTTACCGTTCACGCTCCTTCCGTAGCTGTACACCTCACCGGATGTTGTGAGTAATAACATATATTGCGTATTTCCATCCATCTTCTTCACCTTGAAGTCGTAATGAAAGGCGAATGCTTTCCCTGTCTCGTCCAAACCCCAGACTTTCCCGTTCTTATCCAGTGCAAGCAGGGACGTATTTGTTCTTGTGATCGAAGATATGTTGGTCAGACCTTTTATCTTGGTAGGTTTGGACAGGACTTTATCGGGTTCTTCGGGCTCGTTCCACGTCCATACGGAGCCATCTTTCTTCAAAGCATATCCATGCAGACCTGCGGATCCAACCTGGATAACATCTTTTAGTCCGCTAATCGCATGTGGTTTACGTATGAGATCATCTGAATTGATTCCTTGAGCATTAGGGCGCTGCCATGACCAGACTGTCCCGTTCTGGAGAAGGGCGACATTGAAAGAACCAGTCACTACATCCTTCGCAGAGTTGATGCTTTCGACTTTGCTTGGTAGTTTGCCAGCACCCCACTCCCAGACCGTTCCATCTGCCTGAACGGCTGCGTTGATTCCACCACCGGCGGCTGAAATAGCTATTACATTAGATAGTTCCGGTACGCGGATGGGACTAAATGTATGACGATATCGAATGTTCTCGCTCACACCCAGCTCTCCAAACAGATTGCGGCCCCAGGTCCAGACCGAACCATCACTTCTCAAGGCGACTGTGTAATAATAAGCTCCCTCTACAGCGGTATAGTGGAGTTTCTTCTCTGTATTTGCTGCATTCGATTGAACAGAAGTGTTACTGGCGGAATGCTGTACGTTAGGGGCTGCATGAGTAATTGGCTCAGCTGTCAGTTCCAACAACAAGCTGGACGCAACTAGTGCTGTAGCCATTGCAATGGCGAATCGTCGGGACGATTTACTTTTACTATTAGGTCTATGATTCAAGCGTGAAGTGGGACGTCGTTTTTCTTTTGCTATGTCATCGAATGGGTTAACCGAACGCATGTGTATCGCCTCTTTTTCAGATGAGATGGACGTGAATGATGCATTGTTATATAGACACTTTATGGAGGGATGAAGTTACATACAAATGATAAAAATCCCTTTATATTGAAGATCCGTGCTGAGTGTGTTTACGTTATTTCTAACAGCACATAGGTAACATGTACGGAGAATTTAGCGTCTTAATTCATGAGGTGATTGGATGAAAAGAGTACTGCTCACGCTTTCGTTAGCGTTAATGATGTTAACAGCCTGTGAGGCAAACGATCCGACAGTGGATTCTCCAGTGGTTTTGAATTCATTTCCGGAAATTATTGAGCCACATAACCCTGAGCAAGCGGAGCAAAGCGGGGATGTCGTTGTGCTTCTCGAAGGCATGCGGAACAAGGATAAGTGGAACACATTTGTGAAGAATGTGAAGAACAAACAGCAGGATCAGGTTCGTGTGACGATGTATACCATTGAAGGTGGGCCCATCATCTATGAATTGATTTACGATGGTTCAGCCATTCAATCGACTTATGATAACTCTAGGGATGCCTATGGCTCCAAACAGGGGATCTCGACCAATACCTGCAAAGGGATCGGTACGATGAAGAGTGAGCAAGGACGTGTTTTTAACGTGTTAACCGGTTGTGAGAAGGAAGGCAGTACCTTTTCTATTCCCAAGTGATGAAGAGCGGTATCTAACCGTAAATAGTTGAGCTATGTAATTATTCATGCTATAAATCAAAAAAAGATCCTGCGAAGCCGAGGCTTTTCAGGATCTTTTTGCTGCCATATGGAGAGTGAGAGCTGATGGTTTATGCATACAAAGCATTGGATAGTTCGATCAGATTACCGTCAGGATCACGTATATACACCGAACAGATTGGCCCCAGTGCACCTGTTCTCTTGACTGGTCCTTCTTCCATCTTCGTGTTCTGTCGTGTTAAATGCGCAATGACTTCCTCCAGCGGTGTGCTGACCAGAAAACAAAGATCTGCTGAACCCGGTGTGGGGATATGAGCTTTGGGTTCAAACTCTTTGCCACGTTCATGCAGATTGATTTTTTGCTGTCCAAACTGTAATGCTTTTCGGCCTTGGCCGAATTCGACTACCTGCATACCTAAAACATTCGTATAAAATGCAATCGTTGCTTCCAGATTTTCCACGGTTAACACGAGATGATCAAGTCGTTCTATTTTCATGGATAAGCCTCCTTTGAAATGGAATATTAGCTCCTGTGAGACGATATTAGTATTATACCTTAGAGCTTGGTGTGGTAATCGGTTAAATCAACGCCGAGCCTTCGGACATATTAGTGGAAAAGTAGAATATAAAGGGAAGAGCGAGCAAGATAAGACCGATGATTACGGCGGTGATGATACTCTTTTTGTTCAATTTATAGCTCCTTTCGGAAAAATAGAATCTAGCACAATGGGTATATAACCTATATATTAACCAATTGATTGAAATTTGGAGTAATATGCACGAATGCGCAATAGTTCTGACGAAGAGTGTTTACCACGGCGCCGGATGATATATGTGAAAATGAATCCTCCGTTTGATTCCAATCTACTTTCTAACTTGTTAAAATTTAGGTATAACTACTACGGTCAGGTTGGCGGTGAAGATAGATGCAGCGTATTCAGGTACATCCCGATGTATTAGAGGAAAAAGCCCGATTAGTTCAGCAAAAGAAGCTGGAACTGGAGCGAATGGTACGGGAACTGGAAAAATCAATTTACCTGTTACAGTCCGAATGGTCTGGTGTCACAGGAGAGCGGTTCTTCTGGGATTTTACGCAGGTGAAAGAAGTTTTCCCAGCCACACTAGGACTTTTGAATAAAATTCAGAATGAATTTATTTTTATAGCGAAGAATTTCAGAACAGCCGATGGTTCGGGTGAGGTTGCTCTATATATACCTGAAGAACTGAAACGAAATTTCGGTGTTGGGTTGCTCGACAAGTCAGTTGGAGAGACCGTAACTGGAATTGGACAGACAGCAGAGGCGCTTTTCTACGATCCATTCGGCACGGTCGCTAGTGTGGCCTATGGGCTGACTTTGGGCAGAGTGGTCGATGTTGGACGAGGAATCGGATTCGCATGGGATGCCGCTTGGGGCACAGGAACAGCCAGGTCTGACATTGAGCAGTTTGTAGATGAGCAGAAGAAACAGATGGATGAGAGTGGGGCAGGATATTATAGTGGTTCTGTGATGGGTCAGGTATTGGCCTACGCCTTTGTTGGCAGGGCACTTCGTTCGAAAGAGGATATGGGCGGGGGATTAGGGGGAGGTAAGAAAGAATCGGATAAGGGTAAAGAAGGGCCTGGACAAGATGGTAAACCTGTTGTAGATAAAGAGAGGTGGCTCGGGAGTCTACAAAATACAGAAAACTTTAAAACAGGAACTAAAGAAAACGGATTAAGCCATATTTTTGGTGGTGAAATACTCAAAAATGGGAATGCCAATGGTTTTCATTATGAAGGGATGCCAAATAGTAACGGCAAAATTGTTGGGAAAGTTGATACACCTAATGAGTTTGGTGTCTATCAAGCCAATGTTGAAATTAATGGAGTACCAAAAGGACCCAAATCCACATTTTTTCCAAAGGAATGGACACCACAACAGGTAATTGATTCAGTAAATGAAGCTTTTAATAGTAAAGTAAATATAAAAAACAATAAATATATAGGGAAAACAAGCACAGGTATGGAAATAGAGCTTATTTTGAGAAATGATAAGATAATCTCAGCATACCCAATATACTGAATTGGAGGGTACATTAGTGAAGATAAAATATAATTATAAATTGAAATACATGGATGAATTTAATATGGTTGTAATGGATTTTGACGAGGAAAAATCACTTGAGTTCGCCACTATGATAAGTGATCCTTTAGGATCTGATATACCTTGGAGATTTGAAGATTTGAGAAAAGATATTGAGAATTATTTTGATTTATTAAGGGGAGGAATCCCCGAATATAGACATGGAGGAAATGCATCCAGCGTCATATCACATAAAGATTACACAATAATTGAAGATCCATTTTATGATGAGGAAGAAGATGAAATTGAACCGATTTGTAAGTTAGAGACAGTTGAATTCGTAAAAATAATATTACTATGGGCTTACGAAACTTACAAATTTAAAAGTAAAAAGGGAGTGATTGCTTTAAAGGAGGCAGAAATGGTTATGAAATGGGTTGAACAAAAGATGTTAGAAGTTGAGAGTATAGAAAATGAATCTATACAATAGCTGATATAAAGCTCATCCCTGATCATGCCGACTTATCTTTTATCGAGTGCTGCTCGGAACATATGTAGAAAAGAGAAACTTTTCTTTGATAAGGATGAAGAAACTTACAATAGCGAAGGTGCATTAAAATATACTCGACTATATATAAGTGACACGCCATTCAAGGAGAATTACTCAAGGACGCTTAGCTTTAGTGTATATGATGAACCTTATGAATTTCAAACCGTTACTTATGACTGGGATGATACGCAAAATGAATATTTTAAAGCAGTAGTATCTGATGATTTTGATGATAATGAGGATTTATTATTTAAATTCCTTTTTGCTTTTCTGAGCGAATTCCCCGATGCAAGAGTATGGATTGAGAAAGATTGGTTTTACAATTTGAAAAATATGAAAAAGATAAAGGCATCCTACAATAATAATTGGTGCTATATTGATCGCAACAACATGTAAAAAACCAACATGTCCATTAATTGATAATGCTTACAGGCACTTCTACCAGACAAAAAGTAGAGGTGCATTTTTATGGAATTTAATAATGGATGGTGTTTTCTGGATGATACTTTGTATGGAGCTTACAGTTAATGTCTGTGGATATTAAGTCCAATTACAGTTCCTACAGAAATATACATATGGAGAAATTTGGTAGCCCTGCCGTTCAGATGCAATAGAGAGGGCGCCACCCTTTTCAGGTTTTGGGCTTAGTAAGGATACTAGCAAGTACTACGATTATGAGATTGATTACTAAATGTTGAGGTGAAACAGAATGTTATTGGAAAATGCAGTATCCAAACTAAATAGTATAAATTGGGGCTCAGTAGGTACTGTTATCTCTGAGGAGGATACTAACCTCGGCTATGAATTTCTCAGAAGAATGGCTCAGTTTTTTAAAGCGGAGCAGCTGAAGCCTATGCCACCTGCATTTACAAATGTGGCGAAACTGTTAGGAGATCAAGAAGAGGAATTAGATATTTCAGCTTATTGTAGTTCAGAGGCTGTTGCTTATTTGAATCAAAACTCATATGTGAAAAGAATATTTGAATACTATTTACAGTTGGCGAAGTACGCAGAGAATAACACGGGCATTAGTCAATATCTAGACATTTATGAACCGTTAATTAAACTTTTTGAAAGGGGCGGCTCTTTTACCATCAAACCACTCTCTCTAGAAATTATACAAGTCTCACATTTCCCACTAAACAATTGGTATGAAAAATTTGTGGAGAAAGATCCGATTGATATTAATAATCTGTAGATCATATTTAATGTAATTGTATTCATACAAACAGTACTCCTACCAAATTATAGTAGAGGTTTGTATGTAAGAGTAGGAGGAGATTAAATGGCAACTGACTGCTCCTTGAAATGTGAAGAAGTTGTGTTGACAAAAGAAACTCTGATTGAGAAATTAACTAAGATCAATATTATTTGTGATGAAGTAATACAATTAGACAAAGGATTAAAAATTGAGGAAACAGTAAATAAAGTTGGATTTTCAATTGCTTTAATTGATACTTCAGCTAGTCCATTTGGTTACGATTCAGAGTTTCTTGCCAATGATTTTAAATATAATCAGAGTTTAAATTTCCGAATAGATAATGACTGGGATAGTATAGAGGAAATTATCCGCATTCTTGTACTTGTCTTTGAAATAATCGATTCGACGGAAAGTAACCTTTTGTTTCTTCTTAATGATAATGAATGTGTTTATAGAATTGATGGGATTCTAAGAATTAATAACGAAGACAGTTTTTGGGATCGAGTAGAGTACAGAAGGTTTATTGAAACCAGAGAATATAAAGATATGTAGAAGATTTTTAGTGAGATCAATTCAACAGGATTCTACTCATCGAATAGAGGAGGATCAGTACATGGATTACGAATTATTTCTACGATCTAATTTAGATCTTAATTCTTTAGGGAAGCTGTTAGAAAGATATACCATTGAATTTGTTAACGGATCAGTTTCATTTAATAGTAACGATGAAGAAATAGTAATTGGATCTAATTTTTTCTCTTTGACTCTTGAAATTGAAGATATTTCTGACATAGCTTTTGTTAGAAATCATTACAACTTAGATGTTAATGTGTGCATTAGGGTTCAGTTATTTGATAATACATTTTATGAAGGACTTGAGCATTTATTTAAAATCATAGGAAACCTTATAGGAAATACTAGTGGAAATCTTTTATTCCTAGAAGATGGTTCTACTCAACTACTTAGAATGGAGAATGGTCTGTTGGCGGTTAATAATCAGTTGGATGAATATCAAACTAGATACCTAACTCCAAGCCTTCTTCTTTTAATTGACCGTCCTTATATTGAAAAGGAGTTATCAAGTTAAAAAAAGCAGCAGGTAAATGAAATAATGATACTACTCAAAAGCACTTCTACCAGACAAACGTAGAGGTGCTTCTTACTATTAAATACCTAGGAGAACAAATTGCTATGATTTTAAAGAAACGATTTGTAATGATTGGATGCTGCATTGGTTTTGTATTTTTACTTGTTCTAACCTATAGCTTTTATAAAGAAAGAAGAATGTATGAACAGTATCTAACGATGAATGTACGACAAGATATGGTTGATATGAAAAGTGCAATTATAAATAATGATATTTTGTTTGACCGCATACTTAAGAATGAGAAAATAACAAACGAGATGGTTGAGGATGGAGAACAAGCCAGCCAGCTCTATTACAACTTTACAAATATGACGCAGATTATAGATAAGTATAACTTGATGAATCTAAGTTTCAGTGAAGAAGCTAACTGGCTGGTAAAACCCGCAGCTATATTTACAAACGATCTAGGTCAAGATGATGTAATGCCACCTACACTTTACCGCATGCGAATGACGTTCGAGAGACTGGACATAACCAGTTATCCTGTAACACTTGAACTTAAAACCAGGATCGAGGAGTATCAGCAGTTAAATCAGCGATGGCTAAACATTGTTGGGGATTTTGAATCCAAGGAAACTAACGAGAAGGATTGGCCCCAAATCTTGAATGATCTGGAGCAAGAGACCCAAGCTTATTTCCGTGAAAAAAAGCTTGATTTCGTGGATGATGACGTTTGGAGAGATGCTTTGAATCCAAGGTATAAATGATGAACAAGAGTGCTCCTGCCGTTCATAGGCAATAGAGAGTGCTCTTTTTTATATACAAACAACTAATGAATTTTCTCCCATGCTGGACGATAATAGAGTAGAGACCATATTTACTAATAACAAGCATCTAATGGTACCACTTACATATCCACAACTATCCTACACCCACACGAGGTACATTCATGAAACAAGGTATATATGAACAGCTTATTAACACCATCACCAGACAGGAGATTTCGGCGCTGGACCCGGATGTGTATAACATTGGAACCGAGAAGCTGGATGCAGAGGAAGCACGCAAGCTGCTGTCCACGTATTTGGCGGCAGTGACCCGACGAGCGCTCAAGATTGTACGGGAACAGACGGAAGATAAGACGGCAGTGTTAGCGCAGATCCGAACGTGTAATGAGATTATTGCTACTCTCAAAGGCACCCTGGGGGAAGAAGAGTACAACGAATTGCAACTGGATGAGCAGGGGGAAGTACTGACCCATGTGTATTCCAAGCTGAACAGCATTCGTGCGGTCCGGGATACGAAAATCATTCGCCCAGATACACCGATCTCCCAAAGCTCTTTATTCACAGGTGCGAAGTCCGAACCGAGTATGTTACTGGAGCTGCAAAAGGAGATCGTGACCGCCGATCGGATCGACTGGTTGGTGTCATTTATCAAATTCAGCGGGCTTCGTCTGCTTCTTGAACAGCTTCAGCAATTTACGGCTGGCGGTGGGAAACTGCGGATTATCACGACGACTTATATGGAAGCAACCGACCTCAAGGCCATTACTGAACTTAGCAAACTGCCTAACACGGAAATCCAGATTTCGTATGATACCAAAGTGACTCGGCTGCACGCCAAAACGTACATTTTCCACCGCGATAATGGATTCACCACAGCCTATGTTGGCTCTTCCAACCTATCCAACCCGGCGCTGACCAGTGGTATGGAGTGGAACCTCAAGGTGACGGAGAAGGATTCACTCGATGTGCTGCGCAAGATTGAAGCTACCTTCGAGAGTTACTGGAATGACCGCGAATTTACGCGTTATGTAGCTGAAGATGAAGGCCATGAGGCACAGTTGAAGGCCGCTCTGAATCGTAAAAAAGATCGTTCTAACCGTTTCCACCTCGACATTCAGCCTTACGATTATCAAAAGGAAGTGCTGGAACAGCTGGACGCTGAGCGTACGCTGTACGGACGAAACCGCAACCTGATCGTCGCCGCCACAGGTGTTGGCAAAACGGTCATTTCAGCCTTCGACTACAAGCGATTCCTGGCAAGCCATGCGGGAGCCAAGTTGCTTTTTGTCGCCCATCGGGAAGAAATCTTGAAGCAAAGCCGGGACACGTTCCGGTATATCCTGAAGGATATGAACTTCGGTGAGCTGCATGTCGGGAATCACCGAGCAGAGGCGCTGGAGCACCTGTTTGTTAGTATTCATAGTCTTAACTCTATGAAGCTGACGGAGATCACGCGCTCAGATTATTACGATTACATCATTGTGGATGAATTCCACCATGCCGCTGCGCCTTCGTACCAGAAGCTGTTGTCTCACTACGAACCGCAGATTCTGCTCGGACTCACTGCCACGCCTGAACGGATGGATGGCAAAGATATTACCGCCTACTTCGATCATACGATTGCCACCGAGATCCGTCTAACCGATGCAATTGACCGGAAGCTGCTGAGTCCTTTTCAATATTTTGGCGTCACCGATACTGTCGATCTATCCCAGGTGAAGTGGTCGCGTAAAGGCTACGACCTGAATGAACTAGAGAAGGTCTATACCCATAACAAAATCCGTGCTAACCAGATCATCCAAAGTCTGAACAAATACGTAACCGATCTGGACGATGTGAAGGGGCTTGGTTTCTGCGTAGGGGTGGATCATGCGCTGTATATGGCCAAAATATTTAACGAAGCCGGCATTCCATCCATGGCCCTACATGGCGGGTCGAACGAACAGGAGCGTCATTCTGCGAAAGGACAGCTGGTGAACGGGGAACTGCGCATGATCTTTGTCGTTGATCTGTACAATGAGGGAGTGGACATCCCTGAGGTTAACACCATTCTGTTCCTGCGTCCTACCGAGAGTCTTACCGTATTCCTGCAACAGTTGGGACGTGGACTACGGATGGCGGAGGGCAAAGAGTGCCTGACCGTGCTGGACTTCATCGGGCAAGCGCATCAGGAGTACAGGTTCCAGGATAAATTCCGCGCCCTGATCGGCGCAACCAAACATTCCATCTCGTACTACGTCGAGAACGGCTTTTCGAACCTGCCACGCGGCACGTTCATTCAATTGGAAAAGCAAGCGAAGGAATACATTATGCGCAACCTCAAGCAGATGAGTCGTAATCTCAGAGCGTTGATCCAGAAGCTGCAAACGTTCCAGCAAGACACCGGACTGCCGCTGACCTTGGCTCATTTTGTAGAGCATCACGGGATGACACTGGTTGAATTGTATGGTGGACGTACGGGGAGAAGGTATTTTCGCGGCCTGTTGGCCGAAGCAGGATTAACAGCACCTATCGAGGGTGAACACGAGGAGTACATCCGCAGACTGCCATCTGTGCTGACGATTAACTCCCGAAGCTGGCTGACGTTCCTGATCGACTTTATTGAAAAAGGCAAAGAAGCAACCACCTCCGATGAACGGCGCATGTTGATCATGTTCTATTACACCTTCCATCGGGCTGCGCCTGAGAAACTAGGGTTGAGCAGCATCGAAGAGGGAGTACAGCGTGTGCTGTCTTGTGGGGCTTTTCGAGAAGAGCTTGTGGATATTTTCAAATATAATCTGGCTCATCTGCGATTTGTGGATAAAAGTAATTCCTTCCCGTACACTTGTCCACTGGATATCCACTGTATGTACTCCATCGACCAAGTGCTTGCCGCCTTCGGCTACTGGAACGCCCAGCAATCACCCGCCTTCCGTGAAGGTGTAAAATATTTTGCAGACGAACAGACCGATATCTTCTTCATTACATTGAACAAATCGGACAAAGATTTCTCACCATCTACGCTGTATGAGGATTATGCGATTAAC
Source organism: Paenibacillus sp. MDV22-iso6 (assembly GCF_058408365.1). Lineage (NCBI taxonomy): Bacteria > Bacillati > Bacillota > Bacilli > Caryophanales > Paenibacillaceae > Paenibacillus > Paenibacillus sp. MDV22-iso6. Next base: position 109,126 of record NZ_JBZVDZ010000002.1, read on the forward strand.
GAGCGTTTGTTCCACTGGCAGACACAGAGCCGGGTGTCAGAGCATACAGCTACCGCGCAGCGGTATATTCATCATCGAGAGACGGGCAATCGGATCGCGTTGTTCGTAAGGGAGTATAAGGAGGAGCATGGCTATACGTCTCCATTTGTCTTCTTGGGCGAAGCGGATTATGTGAGTCACGAGGGGAATAAGCCGATGAGCTTCGTGTGGCGACTGCGGAAAGAGATGCCTGCGAAGATGGTGGCGGTGGCGAATAAGTGTATTGTTTAAAAATATTCAATGATTTTGGTTGGAATATATTATACTTTTAAAATTTATTTATGGTATATTTATCCTGGTGTAAGTAGTATTAATTACCTAGTTCTCGGCTACGGTTTCTAAAAAGGTATTTGGTAATATCATTATTATTGAAAGTGGGTGGTACTAATTGGATTATAATACTATGCCTTTAAATAAATTATTAAAATATATAGAAACAAATGATTCTTTAGATTTTGATATATATTTAGCTATTGCTCATAAATATTTTATGCAGAGTAAATGGTCAGAAGCGACTAATTATATTAATCGTGTTTTAGCTATTGACTCTAATAATTTAGAGGCATTAAAGCTATTAATCAGTATTCAAATAAATAGGGAAGATACAAGAAGTGCTATCTTGCTTATAGATAAAATAATTTCAATTTCTCCGAGTCTAGAAAATTATATATTCAAGACTAAGTTCTTGATGGAATTAAGTCAGTATACCAGTGCCTTAGATGTGGTGGAGAAAATTGAGGGTTTATTTAATGATGTGGAAGCTGTAGTTCAACTTAAATGCCTGATCCTTAAAAAAACTCAACAGGTTGAAAAATGTATTGAGAGTTATGAGAAACTTATAAATATCAACAATTCTATGTTAAATATTTATAACTATGTTGATTATCTGAGGAGTACCAAAAAACAAGCATTATCAAAGGAAATTCTGAGGAATAACTCTCATAGAATAAATGAATTACCTCAAAATTTGAAAGAGAATGCTCTAAGATATTTAAACGAAGAGGAGGTAACTAATCATCATTTTAGAGCGGCTGCTAGGCTACTTCTTCAGCTAGGTGAACAGATGATTGAAAACGAGAGTGTTGCATTATCTGAGCTGATAAAGAATGCGTATGATGCTAGATCAAGTATTGTCGAAATAATTGTTGATACTGAATACGAAGAATCAGGAGAGAAAATAGGTAAAATAGAAATAAGAGATCGTGGTATAGGAATGACGCGAGAAACAATAAGAAATCACTGGTTGTATATTTCAACTAATATGAAACAAAAAATAAAGCAAGAAAATCGTACTCATGATCGAACTCCATTAGGTGAAAAGGGGATAGGACGTCTTTCTGCACATAGACTAGGATACAAATTACTTATTGAAACAAGTGTTGAAAACACTCCGCATAAGTCCTATTTAGAAGTGGATTGGGAAAAATTCGAATATGACTCAGAAGCGACATTAGATGAAGTTGATACTATTCTGTCTACATCTAGTGAAGACTTAAGCTTACATTACACTAACTTGATTATTACTAAGCTTAGAAACAGAAACTATTGGGTTGAATTGATAAGTAAGAGTGAAAGAAGAGCGGAGCTTCAGAAATCGCTATTTTCAATGATAGCACCCTTTAGAGGATTACAAGAAGACTTTCAATTAAAATTCATCGTAAATGGTATAAAGATCGATATGGAAATGATAGATGAGGATTTTCTTGAAATAATATGTAATTCTAAGTTGGAGTACAGGTTTTATTTCAATGAAGATTCAAAAGAGTGGGAAGCTGAATCTAAGACCACATTCTATTCAGATTTTTTTAGACAAAAAACTAAGAATCATAAAGCAAGGCTAATTGAAAAAGATGAAAAGTGGTTACAAAAGTATTTGAATAAAATAGAAATTCCTAGTAGTCCATATACATTAACGAGTAAATTTAAACAAGAGGACTTGTTGGATAAGATGGATAATGTATGGGAAACTAAATTTTTTGGTTTTCAATCGCCGGGTCCCTTTAATATGATAATTTATAATTTTTCTCGTGATAGTAACACTAAAGAACAAGTAGAAGAAAAACTTGCTGAGATTTATGGCTTAAATGCTAAAAAAATTATCAGTACGAAGAAATACTTTGATTCAATTACAGGGATCAAAATATACAGAGATGGTTTTCGCATATTCCCTTATGGTGATCCTAAAAATGACTGGTTAGGACTAAATATATCGGCTTCATCAAGTGGTAAATATTCAGATTTAAAAAGTGAAAATACTACTGGTTATGTTAAATTAACTGCAAAAAATAAGAATCTTAGGGAGAAAACTAATAGAGAGGGCTTTATAAGCGATACGTATAGTAATGTTTTTTTTCGCCTTTGTTCAATAGCGGTTGAGGAAATCAATTTCAATATGCAAAGTTTTGTAACAAAATTAGGAAAAGTATTCTCAGAAATAATATCAGAGATAGAAAAGGAAGAGGCTAAGCTTTTATTAGAACAAGAAATTGAGAGAAAAAAAATTCTAGATGAACAAATTAAACTATCAGCAGTTATTAACTCTAGTGAAAAAAAGGAAACATCTACATTAAGAGATTATATTGGAAATGCTCTGAAATTGACTAAAGTTGCTGATGAAAACATGAAGTTAACAGAAGAAAACAGTAGGACTTTGCACACGAAAATAGAAATATTGTCTGAAGATATACAAAAAATCACTGAATTAGCTAGTTTGGGGATGCTAGTTGAAGCTTTCACTCATGAGTTTGAAATACAAAGTAATAAAGTTAAAAATTTAATAGGTACTGTTAAAGAAACGCCGAATCTAGATCTAAAGATTAAAAGGTCTATAATCCAAATGCAAACTACTATGGGGGAAATTGACGGATATTTAAAATACCTAGCTCCTTCTTATCAAAATGAACGTAAAAGAAGAACACGCATCGACCTTTATGATTTGTTTCAAAATATGTATTCAAACAGTTCGAATAGCTTCATTAAGGCTAGGGCAAAGAGAAATAATATTAATACTAATATCTTCGGTGAGAATGGGTTCGTTATTTTAGGTAACCAAGGCTTACTGAATCAAATTTTAGATAACTTTTATTTGAATTCAGAGTATTGGCTAAATTTCTCAGAAAATAAAGAATATATTGATATAAAAGAATTTAATATTTCTATAGAACTGACAGAAAAGGTCGTAGAAATTTGGGATAATGGTATTGGTATAGACCCTAGTATTGAAAATGATTTATTTAATGCATTTATTACTACGAAGTCAGATGGTTCTGGAAGAGGATTAGGATTGTATATTGTTAAAACTCTTTGTGAGATGTTAAAAATACATGTAACACTTAGCAATAAGAGAAATGATTTTGGAAGACGTTATAGATTCATATTAGATTTTAGTAAAAATGGGGGCTCACAATGACACTGTTTCAATTAGTATCGGAAATATATATTGTTGAAGATAAACTATATGATGACAAATTGACATCATACATCTTGCCAGAATCATTATTAAGTGATGAGAGACATGAATTTGTTGATATGGTTAATCAGAATGAGTCTATATATAATAAGCTTACTGAGGGGATGAGCGGTGAACTTAGTGAGTTGTTTCTAAAATACATTGATTTAGAAGAGGAAGCTGAAGGATTAGATCAATTAGATCATTGGTATAAAAATGAAGGGAAAACTAGTATTGAAGAAATGTTCAAAGGTGAAAACTATTCCGAAGAATATAGCTTTTTAGATACATTATCTAAATCAATAAAAGTAGAACATTTTCCGGAATATAACGAAGCAATACAGTTTTTGAAAAATTATTCTCCTGTGGAAACTGACGGGAAAATGAAACTGTGGATATTAGATAGAGAGCTGGATGGGCAAATTAGAAATTTTGAAATAATAAACTTGCTTGAGTTACTTTCTACAAGGGATAATTCTGCGATAGGTATTATATATACGGGAAAAAGCGAAGATATTGATAGTCGTGATAAAGTATATGAATTTATCAAAGAACAAATCAATTCTTTCAAACCTGATATTAGAAGTGTTGACCTTGTTGATTTATTGAAAAAGGAAACTATTCAAGAAAGTCTTTTCTTTAATAATGAGAATTTTAAAGAAGAGTTTTATTCTACTTTTGAACAAATTTATGATAGAAAAAGTGAAATTAATAATTTATTTTGGGTTATGCCTAAGGGTGGAGTACTGAAGCAAGAATCGTTTGAGGAGTTACTACAGACAGCTAGATACGGATTTGAATTATATAAACTCTTTCATTTACATTCGAAGCAACGGTTCCAATCTCTAACATATGCAATGGAGCAAACAACTAAATTGAATTTATTAGAAATAGAATATTTAAAAAGAAAATCTATAGATGAGGGAACAAATATTAGTGATACTTTAATGAGAGTTCACGATATACACGCCAATCTATTCTTTAAAAATAAATTAAGTAAAGAACCCTTGTATCAAAGAAGCATAAAAAATATAGAATCATGGACTCCTAATGAAAATGCATTACTCGAAGAGAAAGTTTTCAATGAAATAATTGCTAACGAAAAATTTGATTTTCACGTAAATGAGTTTTTTAAGCCTATAATGACTGGTGATATATTTGAGATAAAGCATCCAACAAAGAATAATAATAATAAAGTAACTTATGCAATGTTAGTAACTCAAGAATGTGATTGTGTTATAAGGCTTGATTCAAAAGTTATTAAACGTAAAGTTGAATATGCTACTCTTTTAAAATTAGATAAGAAAAAAATAAGTGATAAGAAAAATATATTAGAAGAAATGATTAATAGGTTAGAAAAAAGTCTCGATGAGGAGACCATCGATGTTGATAACGTTAAGGCAGCTATTAATGAAATGAAGGCGTCAGCATTACAAGTTGCTGTAATGAATCAAAAAACAAGCCCTGATTATAGAATGACGTTGTCTCCTTTCAAATTCACAGGTGGCACAGATGAAGAGTATTACAATTTCTATTTATATTTGCGTCAAGTTATTCATATACCATTCTCAACACTTGATTTATGCGCTCTTTCACCGACTGGTGCTACCGGATTCTCTGTTAAAGAATTACAGGATATTAAATCTGATATTGTTCCTCTATATCCCAATTACTATCAAAAACATTTAGATGAGGTTTTGAATATCATAGAAACAAATTTAAAATTAACTGAGGGAACTTTCAAAGAAGATACTAAAATTCATGATCGTAGTTTAAAAAAATTCGGAATTAAAGATAATAGGATAGACTATCGAATAAAAAGAATTGGACGTCTTAAAATGCCATATCAAAACTTTGTTCAAGCCTACTTTGGTTTGACTCAGAGCAATGTTGGACTTCCCATGGATTTGTAATATTTTAAATGTTATAATAATTGCAAATGTATGTTCGATAGATGGACTTTAGCCGTGCAGCATTAACATGTTGTGCGGCTTATTTTTGAATGTCCGAGGGAGTGAGTAAATGGTAAATAATGAGTCAGATAACATGTTAGAGAGTAGTAGCTGGAACATCGATTTGAATTACTTAGGAGAAAATAATTTTGCGTCTTTTTTCTCGCCGAATGGAAATATACATTCTTACCCCGCAAAAGCTGTACCAAATATGGTGAATACCATATTAGCAAAAATATTAAAAGAGTATGATTCAATTAATAATGTACTTGATCCCTTCGTTGGGAGTGGTACTACAGCTTTGGAGTCCAAAATTTTAGGACTTAACTTTTATGGATCAGATTTAAATCCTCTTGCACTTTTAATTGCTAAGACAAAATCTCTAACTGTTTCTAACACGGGACTTGTTACCAAACAAATAGAGAAATTTTTATCTGACTTAGAAATTAATAGTGGTGAACCATTTCCCATTGTTAGTTTTTCTAATATAAATTATTGGTTTAAGGAATCTAATATTACTGATTTATCGTACTTAAAATTCAAAATTTGGAATTATCTTAAGGGGAAGAAAGGGCGGTCAAGGGAGGTCTATGCTTGTATACTATTAACTGCATTTAGTTCTACAGTAAGATCGGTTTCTTTAACAAGAAATAGTGAGTTCAAGCTTTACAAGATGTCACCAAAAGATATTGAAAAATTTAATTTAGATAGTTTAATGGTCTTTAAATCAAAAATAAAAGATCTTTTAAGTATGTTAGATAAGGCTAACAAAAATTTTCCAAAAGAAGTTCTTACGCACATTGAATTGGCGAATGCTAAAAAAATGTCGTACATGAAAGATAAAGAAATTGATCTTATTTTAACCTCTCCTCCTTATGGAGATTCAGCTAGTACTGTTGCATACGGACAATTTTCTCGTCTATCATTGCAATGGATTGGTGATCTTATGGATTACTTTTTGGGCATAAGTGTAAAGAATTTCAATTGTGACGAGTATCTTTTGGGAGGAAGAAATTCTGATGCGAATGGCCATGAAGATTTAATTATATGCAGATCTAAGACTCTTCAGGGAATAGTTCTTAACATGCAGAATGTTATAGGTAAAGAAGTAACAAACTTAGAAAATATGTTAATTGCTATAAATACCATTAAAGAACATATAACAAATAAAAATTTTGATTTTAGTAATAGCTTAAATCCCGAAGTTATATCTCTTATTAAAGAAAGAGTGAGATTAGATGTATTTCGAAAAATCAATTATAGTATTAGCAACTCAAAAAGTGACAAGACTATAAAGACAATAGCAAAAAGAGAGTCAGACCGATTCATAGATGACCTCTTATCGGATAATGTTAAATTAATTTATCGACGTTTAGAGGATTTACAAAATAAACTGCCTTTTATAAGGGAAACTGTTAAGAGAAAGATTTCAGCTCAGCCCAAAAGATATAAGCAGGTCATGCATTTCTTTAAGGATCTTTACGAAGTAGTTGTTGAAACAGATAGAGTGTTAAGGGATGGTGGAATACAAGCTTGGATTGTAGGACATCGAACTGTTCTGGGCAAAGTAGTAATAGATATGGAAGGGGTATTATGGGACTGGTTTGAAAATTTACAATATACAAAAGTTACTTCTATGCAACGAAAATATTCTTTTAAACGTATGCCTTATCACATTAATTCAACTGTTACAAGAAAAGATGAAATTAAAACAATGATGGAGGAACACATCCTAGTCGTAAAAAAAAATGAAATTTAAAAAGGAGGGCTAATTATGTCAATTATAGTTAGCCCTCTTTTTAGTGAATTTTCTTGTGATTATTTTACAATTTCCTTAATAATATTTCTGATTGTGCTTAGTTGCACAATGTTTGAACTTTGGAGGAGGGTTATTATATCTTTTATAAGTAGTTCATCTTCAGTTACCTCAAACTCTTCTTCGACATAAGCAAATAATTGAATCAAATTAACATCCAACGACTCAGCGATCTTTGCCAAGTTCACCAGAGAAACGTTCTTTTCTCCACGTTCGATCTGTCCTATGTATGAAAAATGAAATCCGCCTTTTTCTCCGAGGGATTCCTGTGAATACCCTCTTTCTTTGCGTAGTGCGCGAATTCTGGCTCCGACCAGCTTCAAAACTTCTCTGTCCTCATTCATGGCATTCACCTCTCTATGTTCAAAAGTGTAGACAAGTTTCCTCAAGGTAAACACCAAACGAAAAATACAAATAATTTAAATTGATTACTATAAGTATCATTTTATTGTATAATACTGGTATTAACTCTTTGGAGGGATGACAATGGCAAGAAATTGGTCCATAACCGGAGCACATTGTAATCACCAAGTAGATTTTACTCCACGTTCGCAAGACCATGATAACTTCATACCAGCCAAGTCCAAACATGCTCCTGCTTACCACATGCTACATACTACAATATTGGACTATCACCAACATGCTATGTATCACCTCAAACTTGCAGCAATCATGCGTAATCACAATCAGTTCAAAGCCTGCCTCATTCTCTGCGATTGGGCTCTAGCCTCCATGATCAAGGCGCTATATATCTATAAGTATCACTCAGCACATCCACCCAAGGAACTCACCATGAACGAAATCTTGCCACTAGTGCATACGGACACTGAACCCGGATTGGATATCGCTTTGTTCATCGGTACGATGCAACATATGTCATCCCTAGCAGATTACCCACATGACCAGCCACTAGAACTGAACAACATCGAAAAGCTTCTTCAACGAACAGAAGAGATATTGGACGAGTTAGCCACTCGATTGAATGATAATTCATCAGAGTAAGATATTTTTTTAATTGATCATTTCGGTTAAATGTTTGATTGATCTATGTTACGCTTACAAGATGACATCATCCAAATAAAGGATATATGATGCAGAGATTACAAAGGATGCTCTTTGCTTTGCATCTGGAAAGTAGGTGTACATTTTGAAAAGAGTAATTGCTATCGCGTTTTTCATATTATCTATATTGGAATTGGTTACTCTAATCCTAATTGGTAAAAGCATGATGCATGGGTATATGGAACCGAGTACGTTTAAAGGGATAATTTCATTTCCACTAGGCGCTACGTACCTCTCGATCTGGATGTTCTTTTCACGGCAAGAGTTTACCGGAGGACGAGTCGCGGCACAGATCAGTTTTGCAGCGGCATTGTTGACGGCGTGCCCGTTGGTGTGTTTGTTAATTATTTTCTATTAAATCAAAAGATTAAGAAGATTTCCTTTAAATTAGGACCTATGAAGTACGTTGTTGGAGATATTGTTAGGGTGAGAAAGGAAAAATCAGGATGTTAGAAGGATGTATATACACCAAGCTTCTGCTAACATGGTAAAATCCTAATTCTAACGGCGGAGAATGATATGAGTACAATTAAAGTAACACCAGAGCAGCTGCTGCATGTATCCAGACAGATCGAGCAGGGTAGGCAGCAGTTGGAGGGTATACGTAATGACCTGACCGCACGGATCGGATTCATCGAGTCTCAGTGGGCGGGAGCAACGCAGGAACGGTTTTTCTATGATTTTCAACAGTCACGTTCTGTACTGGATCTAGCACTGGAAAGTATGGTTAAGTCATCCCAAGATCTGTTCGCGATTGCCGAGAGATTCGAACAAGCAGATCAGGAACAGGTGAGCTTGGGAGCTGTTGCTGGACAGATTGCTGCCCATACAATGATGAACCATAATATAGGTAACACAGAAGAACAAAGACGAATGGTATATAATCCTTTGTTTGGAGTTAACATGCCTGCCAGCGAAGCAGAGGATGGGATGCCAGGGCAAAAGGAGTTTGTTAAGTATTGGGAACAGGGTGGTACCTATGAGGAAATGAGGGCTGGACCGAAGCAACCGGAGTCTAGTGGTGGAGATATATATGATGAACAGATCAATGCATTTAAGGAAGGTCATCATCCCGTAACTGGAGAATCCATACCAGCATGGCAAGCAGCAGTTTCTATAGGAGGTTTACAGACTGCTAAGCTCGTGTTGGCTTTTACTGGAACGTATAATAGGGGTTATAAGGTTCCGACTGGAGGATTGAAGTTTCCAAAGTCTAAGCTAGATAACTTGAATGGTGTAAACCCTGTGATATTTAACAGAGATACCGTTATTAGTTCTGCTACTGCTCCCAAAAAAGGTGGAGAAACCGTTGTAGGACATGCTTTGCAGAAACACGCAGGGCGAAACCCAGATATATGGGGAAGAGTTAGAGGTGGGCCTGAACAAATTAATCAAGTAGCTCAAAAGCATTTACAGGATATACTTGATGCTCCAGGTGAATTCAAGAAAATTACAAATAATAGAGGTATTACTTTCCTCGAAAAGAATTTACCTGATGGTCGCGGAGCAAGGCTTAACCAAGATGGTTCATTCAAAGGATTTATCGATCAATGATGGAGGTTGTGAATTTGGAAAGTTTAGAAATCATTTTAATTGATTTTAACAAAAATAATCTGGATCAATTCATTAAAAATGATTTGAACATTCAGGTGGATCGGATCAAAAGTTCTCACTTTTATGATAACCGTAGTGAAAACGATATTGAATTTCAGCAAATAGAGAGCCTTGAAGAGATTCTTTCTCCTAAGGGAACGGGGAATATATTATTGTCTCAGCTTAACCTGGGCCATACCTTTAACGACGTGATGATTGTATTTTCATTTGATGAGGAATCTGGAGATATTGTAATTGATTTTCCTGAAGAGGAATTGTTCAGCGGAGAAACTTCAGAGACAGCGTTAAAAGCTCAGAAGTTAATAGAGTATATTCTTGATATTAAGAACAAGTATGCAATAGAGAAGGTTAGAATCGGTTATGAACCAGCTATGGATGATGACACTTGCTTGATCGAGATTGATAAAGAAATGATGGATACGAATGTTATTGTCTCGAAAATGTTGGCTTAGAATCCTTCTGAACCAGATTTTGATGCAGAAAAATTAGACATTAATAATGGCAGAAAGCCCATTTCAACTCGAATACGAGTAGTCATGGGTTATTTTTATCTCCTCGTTCCATCCCAACCACTTTACAAAATTAACCTAGCTCCTTCCATAGCAAAGGGTATAATGGCAAAAAGGGAGATTCTGACGTGAAGCTGGAAAACCTCCAAAGCAGAAAGGATGTTATACCACATGCCTACATACAACAAATTGGTGCGGGACAAGATTCCAAATATCATCACATCCAGCAGTAAGGAATGCCGCACACGCATTCTGGACCCGGAGGAGTATAAGCAAGAGTTAAGAACGAAGCTGCAAGAAGAATCGGATGAGTACGTAAATGCAGCGAGTGATCAGGAAGCTTTGGAAGAACTAGCCGACATGCTGGAGGTCATCCGGGCACTGGCGGAGGTGCACGGTGTGAATGCAGCTCAGCTGGATAAGCTTCGTGCAGACAAAGCCGAGGAGCGCGGTGGATTCCAGGAACGGGTGTATCTGATCGATGTCGACGAAGCTTAACGTTAAACTCAACTCATTACAAATAACTTGGCTGATGAACTGATCACCCGGATGCATCATGCGTCCGGGATTATTTTGTCACTGTGAAATAACTTCCTTTGCCGGAAATAATAGTGAGTTCATCAATTCTTACATAATAGTTCCATTGAAATGGGGTATTATCTGGATAGACAATAATATATTGTGGATCTTTGAAAGAGTAACGTTGTTGCAAAGAGTAGTTTATTATTGCATTAGAAATTCCTAAGCTTACAACAAATGAAGCCGCTAGTACTAATGAAACTATTGCAATGGGTTTAACCTTTTTATAAATTAATGTGATTGCAGTGGCAAGGGCTAACAACGCAGAAATGATGAGTTCATTATTTGATCCCAAGATCGCGAAATTCTGTTCTTGGTTCGTAAAAGGATAGAACAAATTAATTCCATTACCAAGAAAGTCTATAAGAAGATGCCCGATGAATAATGTGGCCATCGTACTTATCCATGCCCAGAAGAACCGAACGTTTAAGGTTTTATAGATGATCCAGCCATATGCAGCTCCAATTAAGGGAACCATAGCAAGAGAATGTAACAATATATCACCAAAGTACTTAGTGATGTCAGGAGTGATAGCAATAATAGATCCCAAAACAATAGTGATTATATAGTCTTTAGTAAGAGATAACCGCTTATCTAGAAAAAGTAATAGAATTGTTCCGCCCGTAATCAAGTGTATAGCCATATGAAGAAACATTTGCATCAAATTACCTCCTGAGCCTGATTCATACATTTAATTCTTTTAGTGATGGATTCTCACTTCACACAAAGTCACTTTTCCTCCCCCTCCACATAAACCATAATCGCTTGATACAAAAACCTCACAAATTCCTCATCGCCAAACTGATCAAAATAACCCACATAGCGACGATCCGTCGTATAGGTCTCCGCAATACATCTCAAAATCTCAGCATCACAACTCATAAACTGCTCCAGACAATTCTTCCATTCTCCCACTAACACTTGCACCTCACCAGAAGCAGGGGACAGATCCTGATGCTTCGCCAATTCCCGAAATACCTGCTCCATGTTAATCGAGAACTGCTGGTAAGCTTGTTCTTGCTCTTCCGCAGATAGCTGGCTCACATTGACTTCGAATTCCTGATATTTCTCGGTATCTCCGTAGATGAACTTTGCCTCGGATTCATATTGCTCTTGAATGGACAGAATGGAAGAGTCGTCAAACAGATGAAGATGAGAGATATCCGTCCCATCCACATACTCATCCAACTGGTTGATGATGGTTTCGAGCTTTTGTTTGCGTTGAACGAGTGTGCTGCGGTGCTTTCTTAGGATATCTTTCTGTTCTTCTTTGGAGAGTTGCATCATGGCTGCAATGTCTTTCAAGGAGAAATTCATTTCTTTGAACAACAGAATCATTTGCAGATTCCCCAGTGCCTCTTGATCGTAATACCGATAGCCATTGTCCTCGACTTTGCTCGGTTTTAATAGATCTGTTTTATCGTAATAATGTAATGCGCGTTTCGTGATGCCAGTAATCTGGATGATATCTTTAACGGTCAAATAGGGTGTTTTCATTCCAAAAGTCCTTTGTTTCAGCAAGGATGACACTTGCCGGAGTGATGGTTGCTTTGGTAATCGGTGTACCTGTTTTGTTCAGATAATATTGGATTAAGTGATAACCGCAGGCATAGCCAGCCGCATAGGGCATACCTACGGGCGTGAAGTTTTGCATGATGGAAAGTTCATCGCCGTATAGATAGGGATTAATCTGGTCAAAACCAGTGACATGCAGCTGATCTTTCATCTTCGGTTTGATAACGTTATTCAAAGTCTCCATATCTGTTTTGGCTACCCAGGGGCCTAGCAACTCTTCTCCATACAGGGATGTCGCAAAGCTCTCGGCCAACCCCTCGCTAACAACCATCTCGCCAAGCGTGATCTGTGGATTCCACTGGATATATTGATATCTCACATTATGATTGCATTCATGGGCTAACACGGATTGCATACGAGGTAGAGTATATCTACTCGGAATCAGGTTCGCAATAATATAACCCGGGATTCCACCATCTCCACTGATGCCTTTGTTCATGGTGAGTGAAGGACTGTTCTTATCGCCTAATAAAATCGTGTATAGATATTCGGAGACCGACAGGTCAATCCCTTGATCTGTAAAGGTGGATAGACTTGTACGAACAGCTTCATGACACTGTTGCCAAAATGCTTCAGACGAAATCGCTGCTAACGATTCGTTAATCTCAGGTGTGATATCTGCGGGAGCGATATTCATAAAGTTATTCATCATGATCACGTCGAAGCCGTGAGGCTCATGAGAGCGAAACGGAATCTGTTGAATGTTCCATTTGTTCATGAATGGACTCATCATTCGCTCGCGGTATAACTCCAATTTGTCATCAGGTGCAGCCTTGATGATCTCTTTATAGATTTTATCTGAGCGTAACGCGGTAATCTTCATCATTAATCTCTCCTTTAGGTGAACTTGAGCCCATTATCAAGTATGACCTTACGTAACAGTCAAGGAGGAAGTTGCGATACGTTTAAGTGCATTAATCGATCCGATTCTGAGATAAGATGTAAAAAACTTTGGCTGCAATCCAGATATCTATGGAGAAAACAACCAAAGTTTTTGAACGTTTATAATCGCCTCACACACGTTATTATCCACGTTTCATTAATCCCCAAACCACATATATGAACAACGCTACCAATAGAAATGCAGGTACGAAGATAGGTTGTGCCAGGTTGCCAACGGACATTGACGTGACCTGTGAACCAACCAAACTGACCGCGCCAACCCCAACAAACAAAGCGAGATTCCACAAGGCAAAAGGGAGTAATCTTTCTACATTTCTTCGGTACCGGGTAATCATCGTGATCATCACCAGTGTGAAGAGAACGAGGAACAGCGATTCAGTGATAGACGTCCCTTTTCCCAGCTGACTCATTGACTCGATCGCTTGGTCGCTTATGGAACCACCGGAAGTCCACTGTTGTGATTGAGCTATCCGATCCGATTCCAAGGAAACATAAATGCCATAAAATAAAATCATTAGTACGAGATACATAAGCATCGCTACGTTTATACGACGTTTATCTGGTTCTTTGTTTAAAATAACGTTCATAGATTCACCTCTTAACCTGAATAGTGGGTTATCTCATGAAAATAACATTGAACCGATCTGACACCAAAAATGGATATCTTTGTAGTATAATCCATTTGGTTCCGGATCGAAACCATGCACGAAGGAGGAGTGCTATGAAAAAGAAAATGTTTTTTTTGCTACTAGTTATAGTACTCGTTACTTCAGCGGTAATTATGATATGGTTTTCTGGGTTAGAACCTCCCGCATATCAGGTGGAAAATGATAACGATACCAACTCTTCAGGCTTGTATAACAAGGCATCTTCATTACCCAATATCATTGAAATCATGAATGAAGAAGCAACCCTACAATTACCTCTTAACGACGTCCCAGAGTATAGGCGCTACCTGATGAACGAACCGGACTTCCAAACTGAAATAGATCGTACACATGTGGAAGTATTGGAGGTGCCTTCTTCGGAAACATATTCGATGCTAAAGTATGGATGTGGAACCAAAGCCTGCTCTACCCTTTTGGTGAAAATTGATGGTAGAGAGACCCATAGCTTGCCGATGCCTGAGGGCATTTTACAAGATTATAAACTTTCCTCTGACTATCAGCAGGTGTTAATTCGATATGCTTATGATGAAGGCGGTCTGGTTAAGAGACAAATCCTTGTTGCCGTGGATCTCAAAAAATTAGAAATCATCCCATATACATCAACTGATTTGGAAGAAGCATTCATGTTGAAACCAACCTGGCCCATCATCTCTTATGAATGGATAGACAATAACCATTTCACGATTGAAACAGCAGCATTAGAAACAAGTGAATATAACGTACTTAAAGACTGGTTTGATTCTAATGATCGTGAAACGAGGAAGGTAACCATTCGGTTAAATTCATTGGATTAATTTTTGTTAATCAGAAACAAATTCAAAATTGAAATTAATCGGATCTTCTGAGGATGAACAAGTAAAACTTTATGCAATTATAGAAACGGAAGATGCAATTGAAAGAGTAACTCTAGATATAAATGGGCGCACAAAAGATTTTGATTGGAGCATTTCTCATCATTCGGGAACGAAGCCGCAGTTATTTTATACTGATCTTACCGGTGATGGTAAGGAAGAGGCTGTAATAATCATTCAGACTGGTCGAGGGACAGACTTGGATAACTATGAAATTCATGTCGTTAACTCCGATAATTTATCTGAAATTAAAGTACAGCGTTATGAGGATATTGTTGCTGAGCATATTGAATCGCGTGTTTCTAAAAATGGTGATGGCACATTAGCGATTACAGTGATTTCACAAGGGCAAGTAGGTAACTTCAATTATGATTTTGATCCAGCACCAGACTACCATCAAGATGAGCTTGCTTTCGGCGGTGTGGTTATTTATACATTGGATAATCACAAAATAAAATTAAGTCTTCCAGGCTCTATTGGCATATCTCCTACATATGTGTGTGACTTCAATATCACGTATACCTTCGATAAAGCCGACAATGAATTTGTTGTTGATCAGATTAAATTTAAACCTATTAAATAAGATAAAATGTCTTCAAAAAACGCTTACAAACTTTCAATTCTACCCTACCTTTTACGAAACGAAGCTGAGATAATGGGATAGTAAACGGGCATGAGTCGTTTCCCGTATTGTTTATCATCTACGTCAAAAAAATAAATGCTGCATATCCATAGGAGGATTATCAATGAATACTCAACCACTGGAACTGATCCAATCCACTTCAGGCCAAGTGCTGCTTGCCCAAATGTATGGTCAGCAACAACTAGAAGAACAGACAGCACGTTACACAAAGCTCAATGAATCATTCGAACAGTATTTTGGCGTACAAGAGGGCAGCAAATTGTTCAGCGCGGCTGGACGTAGCGAAATTGGTGGCAACCACACGGATCATAATCATGGCAAGGTGCTCGCGGGAAGTATTACGCTGGATACGATAGCGGTGGCTGCGCCAACTACGGATTCGGTAATTACCTTTTATTCAGAAGGCTATGAACAGAAATATGTAATCGATCTCACAGATTTGGCACCGAAGGCTGAGGACGACGGCACTACGGCGTTGATCCGTGGTATGGCTGCGGGATTTGGGCAGTTCGGATACAAAGTGGGCGGCTTCCAGGCGTACATCTCCAGTAACGTGTTCTCAGCGTCCGGGCTGAGCTCGTCGGCATCGTTCGAGATGCTGATTTGTACGATTCTGAATCATTTCTACAATGATGGATCACTGGATGTGGTGGTTATGTCCAAGATTGGTCAGTATGCGGAGAACAACTATTGGAATAAACCATCCGGTCTGTTGGATCAGATGGCTTGTGCCTACGGTGGGCTGATTGCGATTGATTTTGAGAACCCGGCCGAGCCTGTGATCGAGCCTGTACAATGGGATTTCCAACAAAATGGTTACTCCTTGGTTATTGTAAACACAGGTGGGAATCACGCGGATTTGACAGAAGACTACGCTGCAGTTCCTTATGAGATGAGAGCGGTTGCTAAAGCGCTGGGCAGCGAATATGTCCAGGAAATTACGGCCGAGGCGATCTACGCCAATCTCAAACATGTACGTGAAGTAGCAGGGGATCGTGCGGTACTGCGTGCACTTCATTTCTTGGAGGAAAACAATCGGGTGGACGGTCAGGTGCAGGCCTTGCGGGAAGGGCGTTTTGCTGATTTCCTGAGTTTGATTACGGCATCCGGGAACTCTTCCTGGAAGTGGCTCCAGAATGTATATCAGAGTGGTTCGGTGAAGGAACAGGAGATTGGTATCGCACTGGCGTTAACTGAAAATTATCTGCAAAAGCTGGGGGATGGCGCTTGCCGTATACACGGCGGTGGATTTGCAGGGGTCATTCTGACGATTCTTCCCAACGAAAAGGTTGAGGAGTATATGTCCTGGATGCACGGTATGCTGAATACGCCAATTATTGTGGTTAATGTACGTGCGCAGGGTGCGGTATGTTTGAACACATTAATCGAAAACGTGGGTTAATCTTGTCGGTGTAACACACTGCGATGTTTAACCTGTATAAGTAGTATTAAACAGTACATTATAGCGGTTCTCCAGATTGACGCTAGTCATGGAGGAGGATCGCTTTTTGTTGTCTACATTAGGAGAGATAGCTCGCTCTCGACTTTTTCTGAGG
This sequence comes from Paenibacillus sp. MDV22-iso6, assembly GCF_058408365.1. NCBI lineage: Bacteria > Bacillati > Bacillota > Bacilli > Caryophanales > Paenibacillaceae > Paenibacillus > Paenibacillus sp. MDV22-iso6. Next base: position 126,341 of record NZ_JBZVDZ010000002.1, read on the forward strand.
GAACGGTCCGTTATTAATAACTTCAGATCAGGAGTTGGCGAAGATGATTGTGGAACGTGAGCAATCTTAAGTTCAGTTCTCTATATAATTCCAAACTTTGGACGTGTTTCCGTGTTAATTAGGTAAGGGAGGGGATGCAGAATGACGACAACCACACTGGCTGAGCAGGAAGAGGCGCGTTTGTATGACGAGTTGCGACGTACGCTGGAAGAAGTGGAAGAAGGAAAGCAGCGGCAGAAAATGTTGAAGCGTATGATCAGGCAACTCAAGTTTGCCAAATGGCGGAAAGAAAGATTTCACTGGTTTGATCAATACTTCCTGAATGTAAGGCCAGTAACACTTTGGATCATGTTAGCCACTGGGGCGCTTATGCCAGTAATGTTGTTCAGCATTTTTATATGGGTATCCTTGTGGGTGGAATGAACAATGGAAGATTAGGGTAAATACCTTTGAATGATTAGCATGTTAAAGTGAGGGCAGTGGGTATGGAGGAATTATGTGTACATTCACTGCCTAATAACTTCATTAGGCCAAAGATGCACTATAATGATTCTACTTCTTTTGGTATAAGTTCACATATATAGGGGGTGAATAATATTTTTAAAAAGCTTAAATGTTTATCTATGATATCTATACTTCTATTACTTATCCTTGGAGGATGCAATTCTATGCCCAATCAAAACAAAATCATTGAACAGGCCACAGAAATTGGTCAACAGTATTTCATAGATCAATACAATACGGAAGTTGAGTTTACAGATCATAAGTTCATGCCAAAAGATCTTAGTCACAATGTTAGTCTAAGCGGACATGTCAAAGAAGACAAAGAAACGGAAATCTCTATTCTTATTGATTATGATACGTTTGAATTCCAAACAGCCATTGTCCCCAAAGAACTGCTTAAACAAAAGAAAAAATAAATTCTAAACAATATCTTACTTCTTAGTGAGAAATGAATCGATTTATTTAAGAGGTTTGATATGATCAGGCACTGAACCTGTTTTGACTTCATAGGTATCATAATCCACCATAGCGAATACTTCTTGATCTTTGTTGCCTTTCACATATCCCGTCAATGATACCGTTTGAGATAAGTCAGCCGGAATGAATTTATGATTTGTGAATTCTACATCAATTCCATAGTTTTCTTTAAAGTAAGTGAGACTTGCTTCTTCGGCTTTTTGAAGGATGTCTTTTTGTTCACTTGACATACATCCGCTTAATACGATGAAAGCAAAAATGAACCATATAAACAAGAACGCTAATGTAAGATATTTTCTATTAGGAATATTCACTTCATTACTCCTTGCCGTACCAATGAAATGTGATGTATTATTTCTTGTCCGTTCCTTCAGGGAGAGAAAGCGTTTCTACCTTCAGAGGATCGTATTTTACAAGTACAAATACTTTTTGGTCATCGTCTCCCTTGACATGGCCATGTATTCCTACAGATTTATCGAGATCAACTGGTGAAAACTTATGATCAGTAAAATCAACCTCCAACCCATAATTATCCAATATGTATTTATGGGCAAACTGCTCTGCATCAGCAAGAATTTCTTTCTCTTGAGTAGACATACACCCTCCTAGAATAGTAAAAATTAGTCCCAAGGTTAAAAAGAAAAGTAATCTTTTTTTCAAATCATTAGCACCTCGGCTTTCATATGATGGTATAAATATACTATAGACACTTAATTTAAACCAGATTACATATAAGAATAAAAATGCATTGAATTAGGAGGTTGGTTATGCAGGATTACATCAGTGATGAACTATATCATAAAATATCGACAATTGCTTACCAAAATGACATTTCTGTGGGTACCGTTATCTCGGAAGATGCTAAATATAAAGATTGGAAAGCAGTTGAACCAGAAGGAGCCACGCTGCATAAAAAATATTCGGGCTTCGATTCAATTATCTTTCGAAATGAAGAAACAAATCAAGTTATTTTCGGTTATAGAGGTACTGAACCTGAAGGTATTATTGGAAAAGCAGCTGATATTGAGACAGATGCCTTCGATGTCGTAGGTGGCAGAACCAGAAGGCTTGAAGATGCGATAACCGATCCAGAACGTCATAATATATTTAAAAATAGTCCCTTCAAGCTTATGAAGGATAACATGGATTGGGAAAATAATCAGTTTCACCAAGCTGAGGAATTGTATGAGGCGGTGAAGGAGGCGTACCCTGATTCAGACATTTCATTGACGGGTCATTCCCTGGGTGGCGGTTTAGCTCAATATGTAGCTGCTCGTCAGGATGTGTCTGGGATGACGTATAGTGCTCCTAGTGTAACGAATCTCCTGGATGATGTCAGTTTGTCCAAGGTGAATGAGGGTCATTTTGATAACAAAATGGTTAACGTGGTTCATCCCAATGATTCTGTAGGGGCTGGGGGAATAAGTGAATATGACAGGCACGTAGGAAGTACCGTGTATAAGGGTCAGGACTTTGACACCGCTAATGCGATGTATCAGAATTGGAAATTTCAGTTTCAGTTAAAGGTTCCTTTTCAGCCTCTGGGTGCAGGCTCGCCCATGTTAGTTCATGACGTAAGAATAGGTGTGGATCTGGACAAGCTTCATGTTGGTGATATTATAAGATTTTTTGATTCATTCTCGAAGGACGAAGGCAAAGGGTATCATTCCATGGATCAATATGAGTTTGATGAGAATGGAAATCTAAAAGGACCACTAATAGACCGGAACACTGGTGAAACCATTGATATTTCTCCTAGGTGGACGGCCCATCAGGAGGCATTAGCCACCTTCTCCAATTTGATGGCAGGTATTGTTCCTCCGTTGATCGCAGCAGCTACAGGAATTGTTAGTGGTAAAGGCGGGGGCAAGATTCAATTAACACCGGAAGAGTTAGCGCAGGCTGCTAGGGAGATGAGGCTAAGTTTAAGTGGCTTCTCGAATGATGCCCAGGCTTCGATTCAGATGTTTCAGACACATATATCTACCAGCGAAAGTCAGTCCTTTACACCCATCGCCTATAACGCAACAGCAACGTTACAAGCAATCAATCGTTGGTATCAGGAATCCATCAGCGAAATTGCTGAATATATTGAACGTAAAAGAGAAGATTTTGTAATCGCAGACCAAAACTAATGCATTTCTACATAGAAGGACTAACAGGAGGAAATGAGAAATGGGCAGAATATCCGTATCCTTGTCTGATTTAAGAAGGGCTGTTCAGCAATGTGAGCAGTTGCAGCAACGGCTCATGCAGCAGGAACAGAAAATGCGCTCCATTCATGGCCGATTGAAGCAAGACTGGATCGGTACATCTGCAACAGAGCTGACACATAAGATGCAGTCATTTATGGATGGGGCATCTGCAAAGCTGAATGAACTCGAAGCTCATAAAGAAGAACTGATGCGATATATTCGTAAAATGGAGGAAGCGGACAGAGAAGATCGCAGGGATCGCAGCAGGGTACAGTAATACCTCTTTACAAGAAAATAGTTAGATAGGAATGAACCTTCCCACCTAACTATTATGCTTTGTTTTTTTATACAGTGGGGCAATGCTATCCGAGTAGCCGATACAGATTAATGTGTGGCAGACTTAGCCTTGTTTAAAGTCTGAATTTTCTCTAGCATATACTGGTGATACTCGCGAAAACTGCTGATGTGATGCAATGAATCGGAATTCTCAGACTGGATCTTAATTTTACCGTCCTGAGGCAGTTTTTTCATCTCAGCAACCACTTCTTTCGAGCCTTGAATATCTCCAGCCATCTCCTGAATTCGTTGTAATAACGTTGGATGGCCCTCATGTTGCAGCATTTCAGCGAGAGGTCTCATTTCCTCCAGCTTCTGGGTGGATCGTTCAAGGGTGGTCATTACTTTGTCTTCATCCATGCTCGCATTTAGCGAAACCATGCGATGAATATGATCCTTTTCCATCCGTTCCAGCGCTTCAAGATGGGAAGCCTCCAGTCGTTTGGGATCGCTCCAGCTCTCGGTTTGAACAGTATCGTTCTGCTGCGAAGCATGGTTCATATTGGCATTGCCACAGCCCCATAACAGAGTCGAGCAAGTTAACACCGTTCCAACGGCGATGATGCTTTTTAACCTCATGTTGTCACTCCTTATATAATTTCCTTATGGTAGTATGAACCGTAAATTGGTAATTATGCATGCAAACCAATGGATCAAAAGGTCCAACTTTTTAGGATAAGTATTGTTTATAAAGTAAAAGGGTTGCTTGTTACAAAGGGGGAATCTCATGAAACTGTACACCAACAGCATCTGGCGATGGAGCACGACACTGTTGTATCCACTGCTAATTTTTTTAGATAGGAGTTGGACGGGGCAGCCCCATCCATGGTTCGCGTTAACCATTGCCATTGTGTTTTGTTTTCTATGGAGTGGGGTGAAGGAGTTATTCATCTCTACCGGACTGACCTGGTTTGTTGCCATCCCGTGCTGGTGGTACTTCATTGAACTTCCCAAACCATCGTTTGGCGCAGAGAATTTTGCTGCTCATCTGGTACTGATTGTGCCGCTTTTTATATTTGTGGTGCTACTGCCACAGACCCTGATTTTGACCACACGTATGCGAATAATGGAGTACTATAGGCAGAATGGAAAATAGTCTGATAGACGGTCGCTGCATAGGGTAAATACGATAATTTAACATCATTAATGACTTCCTAACCTGTATGGTTGGAGGTCTTTTTATTAATCAGCAAGGAATAAACTATTTATATTTCCATATCCATCCTGTAAAATCTTCTGATAAAGGTTTTTCACGTTGGGCGAATACGTTCATGCAATCAGGAGGGCATATGAGCAAGAGGAAAAATGAGAAGTTATACAATTATTTATTATTATTTTTGATTTTGTATGGAGTTACTTTGTTCATTTGGCCTATGGCTCTTTTTGGACTTGGTATGTCCTTATCGGCACCGTATCCACACACATATGATACTTCCCGTGATCTATTGGTTAAAATTCTTTTCACCTATCCTTTAGGTGTATTATTCGCAATTTTTTATTGTGGGATCAGTTACGAGAATGGGCGATATAAAGCCCCTTACTGGGTTGTTCATGTTCCATTACTTTGGCCTGTTTCATGGATCGTAGTTGAATATGTAGGATTAAAATTTAGCTTTTAAAGAAAAGAAGGTTGCATTTGCATACATCCCTGGACAACAAAGATTAGATGATCTGACGAATGTTATGAAACGTTTCAACCCCTACACAAAGTAATCGCAGCATCAACCAAAAAATCCCCTTATCCGTTTCATACGGTAGGGGATTTTCTGTGGCTACACTTTCCTACGGAATTTTCCCGTATATGGAATGGTAATATGAATGTCCAGCTTCTGAATGGAATCTTCCGTCAGGATCATCTTTGTACCGTTGTTGGACAGCTTGCGCCACAGGCTTGGATTTTTGCGATAAACCTTCTCCTGAAGTCCATAGACATCGACCCCACGCTTTAGACCTTCACGATACGTTTGCAAGATTTGCTCCCGCAATGTCTTCTCGCTGAATCGGACCATCTCGTCATAGGAAACAGGGGTGAGATATTCATACAAGGCGGTCAGGTATTTGGCATCGATGTTGAAATGAACCTCATTCCCACGAATGACGGGTACAATTTTGACGTTGGGCAAACCAACGCTGAGCGCGCCATAGATGGTTCCTTCGTTTTCAATGATCAATGGCGCACGCCGCATATCCTTAAGTAACCAGTGAAATCCAGGAAGCTTGCTATGGGGCAAATATTCAAAGTCATCCCCGGTTCTTTCAAAAAAAGCACCGTCAATCATAAACAGCTCATAATTCTTTTTGTTCTGCGACCAGTGCTCCTTGTTCAAGGTGATGCAAGGCAGATAAGTTGTCGTGGACGCATTGTTATGGGTGGCAATGAGTTTGAAACTGAGCACCGGAGGAAACAGCGATTCTTCCAGGAACGAGGGAAGAGGGTTATGCAGAATGCTATCCAGCGGCGACAAATTGTATATGGACGTGGCACTCAGAATATTTTCCAGTGGATCGCGAGTGCCGTATACCCAGGTTGTGTAACGTGATTCCGGAAAACGTCCAAGCATGTCAAACACTTCCTTAATATGCTTGCTTGTCAGGATACTTTCGGCCATGACAATGGCCGTCACATGGCCCCAGGCGATATGCAGCTGGGAACTTCGGAACAGTTCGTTTACCGCCAGATTCAATGTTTTCCCCGAAGCATGTCCAACCCATACAGGTGGAGCTTCCGCAGTTTTGGTTGAACTTTCGCTTTTGGCTACACTGGTAAAGTCCATGCTCTGAACATACATATGGTACAACCCGTCTTTGTAATCGATCCCGATCGCTTTGGCATAATCCACCTGTTGGATCTCATATGCACTCCAGCACCCGCTGGTCACGAAACAAAGAGAGAGACTTAGCAGCCCTAGCAACCATCGTTGTATAAGCCGCTTCATCGCTCATTCCCTTCTTTACGCGGCTCCTGCGTTTCCAGATAGACAGGTCTACGTTTCATCCATCCTTTCGGAAGTTTGAACAAGGAGGCGAGTGCCTGTTTGAAATTAAGCGGACTGAGCGGCGTCAGATAAGGAATACCGAACGATTTCAGATCGGTCAGATAGATCAGGAACAGGATAATGGACAGAATGAACCCATATATGCCAAGGGATGCCCCCAGTACAAAACAGAAAAAACGCAGAATCAGAACAGAACTGGTCATGACCTGATTCACAATCGTTGCGCCGGCCACTACGGTTACGGCAATGACAACAATCATGAGCGGGGAAACCATGCCTGCACGGATGGCCGAATCCCCAATAATCAATCCGCCAACAACTGTCAGCGTCTGACCAATGGCGCTGGGAAGCCTCACCCCTGCTTCCCGGAACAGCTCCATTAGAAGCATAATGAGAAACATTTCCACACCAGACTCCATAGGAAGACCCATGCGCCCAACTGAGATCGTAGCTACAAGCGGAAAGGGTAGCTGGTCCATGTGAAAAGAAGTCAGCGCAATATAGAAACCAGGCAAGAATACGGTTATTAATAGCCCGATAAAACGCAGCATGCGGCCCACATTCACCGGAAGAAACGGGAAGCTGGCATCCTCGGGTGATTTGAGAAGCAGAAACAAATTAACGGGTCCGATGATGACACTGGGATTACCATCCACGATAATGACGAAACGTCCGTTCAGCAGACATTCCGCCGCAAAATCAGGTCTGCCCGTGTAATGGGTTACCGGAAACAATGTGACTTTGGAAGGGGACAATAATTCCTCCAGTTCATTGGCGGTCATAATGCGCTCTATGTCGATTTTGCGCAGCTGATTCTTGACATCATCAATCAGTTCGGGATTGGCAATGTCCTTAATATACATCAGGGCGACTTTGGTCACGGAGCGAGAACCGATTAATTCAATGTTACAGGCTAATTCAGCTGTACGCAGGCGTGTACGAATTAAGGCAATATTGACTGACAGACGTTCGATAAAGCCATCTCGTGACCCGCGGATCGATACTTCTGTAGTGGATTCATCCGGCGATCGTGTAGGTATGTTGGATATATCCATACTCCACATCTTCTGGATAGAAGGAATGCAGATGAGCATATGTCCCTCAAACACCCGCAGGGACATGAGTTCCTTTCCCAGTGGGTTGTTCTGTATGTCTATACTTGTCCATTGCAGAGTAATGGACTTCTCGATATCCGATGCACGAACAAAGTGAGTGCTCTCGTACGTTCGCGTCAATTCGGGAAGAATAATATCATAGATGGATTTGCTGTCGACCATACCGCTGCAATACACAATGACAATCTGCTGCGGAGACTCCCCAATCATATGGCTGCTGATGATCACATCGTCTGAACCTGCAAAAAACGTCGTCAGATTATGCTCATTGATTCGGAATGGTTCAGCCAGATGGGGGTTCTTCTTTGGTGTGGTTGTGAGCGGCATGAGCGGGAGCCTCCTTATCTTTTTTGTGTATGAATGCGGCGAGGGTCAACAGGACTGTTACCGTGGATACATAGGCGAGCATCACGGGAAATTGAATATGGTTTACATAATAGTCAACGTAATCAATTCTCCACCACTGTACAGCTATGGCGCACATGATGAAGGTGACAATTAGAACGGCAACGTACCTTTTCTTAGGTCTGCGAAAATCGAGCAGGTCCACAATAAGATAGATGGAGATCGCCACTCTGGCAAATGAACCACTTAGCCATTGATAGATGGACAAGAAGTCCACGTGCTGGAGCAATTTCCCTATATTCACCAGCTTCCATTGCTCATAGGGGCTATTTCGTTGTTTCGCAGCTTCCTCCGGACCGAACTCAACGATGGCTCCCAGCGTTGGACCAATCGCCATACTGAGCATGAATAACCCGAGCAGCAGAAGATGCCACCAGCGAATTTTACTTTTGATATCGTGTTGGAACAGCATCAATATCCAGATTTCCATCAGTCCGGCAAGCGAATAGATCATGCCCCTCAGGACAGGACCGGCACCGTATTCCATGATGGGAAACAACTGACCATAGTCCTTGTATTTCATGTTGGCTGACATCACGAAATATCCAAGCAGGATCACGAATGGAAGTAGCAGACTTGAAGTCATGGCAATGGAACGAATACCTTTGGCAGCCGCCCAGGCAGCAACCAGAGCACCCACGCCTGCGAGCACATAGGGTGGGGTGAATTGAAGATAGGTAGATACCGTCCAGTTCGTTGTTTCATATAAGGTATGTGAGCCGAGTGCAAGCAGCATGAGTGAGGCAGTAATACGGAATATCCATGAAGGAATTGCGCCAAATTCCCGCGTGATCCAGTCAGTTAAGCGCTGTCCGCGTACCCGTCGGATAATAACGAACATCATACATAGAAATAACAAAAAGAAGGGAGCAGCAGCGACTACCGATAGCCAGCCATCTCTGCCTGCATAATCCAGAATTGCTGGAATGGACAGAACATGGCACACGAGGCCTGCACTTAACAAAATGATGGAAAAGGACAGCCATATCGTGATTTCTCCCTTTTCACGGCTCATGGGAATCCTCCTTTCCGTTCAAGGAAGTTTCCGTTAGGTTGTACAGGAAATGGATTTTCGATTCCTATTTTATTTTTTTGAACAATAGAAGACGAAACAAGATAGACGGAAGAGACAGAAAGCATTAACATACAGATATAGCAAGTTTAGAAGACAAGCTCCAAGCGAAGTATAGAGAAATAGGAGGAAACCTACGATGACAAATACAACGAAGGCACCTGGAGAGACGAAAGTTGGCTTTATCGGTACAGGCGTTATGGGCAAAAGCATGGCAGGGCATATCCAGCAGGCAGGCTATCCGCTGCATGTCTATACGCGCACGGCCGCCAAAGCGGAAGCGTTGGTGAAGGAAGGTGCCGTATGGCATGACACACCAGGCAAACTGGCAGCCGAGTGTGATGTCATCATCACGATGGTGGGGTATCCGAAGGATGTCGAGGAGATTTATCTTGGTGAGGATGGTCTCGTGGCAAACGCCAAACTGGGCTCGTACCTGATTGACATGACCACATCCAGTCCACTGCTGGCTGAACGGATCTATGAAGCCGCGGAGGCTAATGGACTGCATACATTGGATGCACCGGTTTCCGGTGGGGATATCGGAGCACGGGATGCCAAACTGTCCATTATGGTAGGTGGTAGTACGGAGGCCTTTGAAGTGGTTCGTCCGTTGTTCGAGCAAATGGGCACCAATATTGTGCTGCAAGGCAAGGCCGGAGCAGGACAGCATACCAAAATGTGCAACCAGATCGCCATTGCTTCAGGCATGATGGGTGTTTGCGAGGCACTCGCTTATGCCAAGACATCCGGTCTGGACGCGGAGAATGTGCTGAAGAGCATCGCTACCGGTGCAGCCGGAAGCTGGTCACTTAGCAATCTCGGTCCGCGCATGATCGCAGGCGATTATGAGCCTGGATTCTATGTGAAACATTTTATCAAAGACATGGGTATCGCTCTCGAATCTGCCAAAGCCATGGGTATGAAGACGCCAGGGCTGGCCTTGGCTGAATCCTTGTATCAGGAAATATCCAGCAACGGTCTGGATGAGAAGGGTACACAGGTGCTTTACACATATTATTTACAGGCTTAATCCTAACAAACAAGACAACAGCGTGTTCTTTTTCTTCAATAGAAAGGAATGCGCTGTTTTTATAAAAATTCTCCTTCCCGTATGCGTCTAAAGTCACAGTATTGGTTAAATATTGGTATATACTTTAGTTGAACAATGGATTTTTGGTCCTCTTCCCTTTATTTTTGCCCCTCTTTATCCGACATAAGTAATAGAAGTATACATAATGGATGTGCGAAACCCACACTACATAGAACGGAGCTTGCCCATGTTCAAAAAAATCCTGTCTCTGTTCAAGTCACAGCCAGAGCTCGCGAACCAGATCACAGCTTCCGCTTCATCTTTACCGTCAACGGCTCCCATTCCCACGCGTATGGTACGCAGTAGACGCAAAAAAACGAAATCAGATGGAGATTGGACCCGTCAGCCAGAGGAACCAAGCACTGCCCAGCAGCTGCATGCTCTTCCGGGTGAATACAAAGTGCTGAACGACTTGCTTGTTGCCAATACCAAGTCCCGCTCGGGTTACTCATCGATTGATCATGTCGTCATCGGTCCGCGGGGTATCTTCGTGATTGAGACACGAAACCTGACGACGGGTGAGATTCGTGGTGGTCGAAGAGAGGCCAACTGGACAGTCAGCAGCAGCCGAATCAAGATGTACAACCCATTGATGCAGCACCGAGGGCATGTGGAGGCCATTCAGGCACACCTCGGCGATTATAAAAGGGTTCGTCTCGTCTCCATGGTGACCTTCACCAATCGCTGCCGGATCAGTGTTGATCCCGCTGTGAGATATGTCAATTCGGATGAACTGATTATCTATGATCATGAATTGGTGGAGACCATTCTGCGCAAAACGGAAAGGCTTGAGACCGAAGTCCCCGAAACGTTGTATAAAGAACAGGATATTCAGGCGATCTACAACATGCTGTCCGCAGTCAATTCCACGGATCCCCAGATTCGGGCTGATCATATGGAGAAGGCGAAAGGCATTAAATAAGAGGAATCTGAATCTGTGGCAACATCCATGCGCGATGAATTGAAACGAATAATGCAACATAGCCAGTCAGACTTATCAACACGGTTGTCCTTCATGGATGACCGTGTTTTTTTGTTCTCTCCGTAAGTGAGAATAGGACAGGCAGAAATGTAGCATGAGCATGAGCATGCAGGCACATTGTCTTATACACCCAGTATTTAACTTATGATAAAATAAAGACCAGATTTCATAGTGATCTATCTATGTTATCCGAAAGGATATTTATGGAGTGAACTGTTCATGGATTGAAGTAGAGGTGGATGTAATACAGGTACATACATAAGATAAGGGGAAGATTATACGATATGAGATGGAATCATAGAATCAAAATGTTCACGGCCATTTTCAGCTTGGTTGCCGTTCTGGCCGCATGTGGCGGTGGGGCGAAGGAAGCAACAACGAAGGAGCCAATCCAGGATGCTGGTACAGTAGCAACAGCGACCAATAGCTCGGACACATCGACGGCTGACTCGTCGGCTGCAGATACGAATGCAGAAGACTCTGCGGACACCTCCTCAACTTCCGATACAACAGGGGCTTCATCTGAAGAAGGCAAGATCGGAGTGGACTCTACACTGGAGGAATTGAAGCAGAAGTATGCGGACAAGCTTGGCTATATCCGTGTGCCGCTTAATGATCATCCGGTGCGCAGGGTAAGTGAAGAAGGCTCCAAAAATATTAATATCGCCAACTATAGTGATGCGGTAGTGAATATGAACACAGGTATTCCAATCCATTCCGATTCACAGCGTTTGATCGATGATGCCTTTCCTTTTTTCACAACCGTTCAGGCACCAGAAGTATCCTATGTATCATGGGAAGAAGCAACCAATCTGGAGCGTGCCATGGTGAAGACGTTGTTTATCTCTCGTCAGGCGCTGCTACTTACGGAGGATGCCATGAAGAACAAGGATTACACCAGTCAGTCCTTTACGGACTCGATGGAATTTTTCAAGAATGCAGCGGAGTTCGACTCCATGGCACCTGTCGCGCAGCATACGTATGACATCACTTTAACGAAACTTTACGATAAAGCCCGCGAGTCGTGGGCCAAACTGGCTGCAATAGATCCGGAACAGGACGAAGCTGCATTTGCCGAGAAGTATACGGAAGCCAGAACAGAAGCGAATAACGTGATGGGGCTGCTAAACATTTTGCTGTCCACCAATGAAGAAGAACGTTTGGAACAGACGTACGGCAAATAAATGTGATCTGTCGTTGTAAGAGTAAGTTTGCTGTAACTGGAACATTTCAATCGAAAACAAAATCATCGCACCTGGGCAGTCTGCCCAGGTTTTTTTGTTGCAGATGCATGTTCTCTCACCGCCTATTTCAGGTTAATAATAAGATGGAAAGAAGATATTAGCGATTTGAAGGTTCAAAATGCGATATAATAAGCGTATTGGATACGTGAAATTTTACATAGAGTTATGGAAAGAGACTAACGGAGCTGGCTGCGTGAACATACCAAATCGTCACGAAGATTAAACGCTCTGGGCCGGAGGAATGGTTATGATCAAGCTGTTATACTACTTGAAGAAGTATCGAGTCGCCGCCATCGCAGCACTGGTCATGATGCTGATTGAATTGACGGTCGAATTGGCTCAACCCTATTTGATCTCGAAGATCATTGATAACGGTATCCAGCAAGGAGATCTGTCAGTGGTTTGGCTATGGGGTGGGGTGCTTGTGGGCAGTGCCGTCGTGGCGTTTGTCGCGGGTATTGCGAGTTCTTTTTTTGCGTCACATGCGAGTCTCGGCTTCGGTTACGATCTGAGGGAGAAGCTGTATGACAAAGTGCAAGCGTTCTCTTATGCTGTGTTTAACCGTTTTGCCACATCATCCCTGATTACCCGATTGACGGGGGATGTTACACAGGTGCAGGATACGGTGTTTATGAGTCTGCGTTTCATGACACGTGTACCGCTGGTGGTGATTGGCAGCATGATCATGGCGGTTGTGGTAAATCCGAAGCTGGGTCTGCTGCTTGTTGTGATGGTGCCTGTACTGCTCGTGTTTGTCATCTGGATGATCAAAAAGGCAGCGCTGCTGTTCCGCAATGTGCAGCGCAGGCTGGATGCCGTCAACGGAGTCATCCAGGAAAATCTGACAGGCATTCGGCTGATCCGTGTCTTCGTCCGGATGGGCCACGAGATTGAACGCTTTGCCGGTTATAGCGGCAAGCTGATGAAGGGCACGATCTCCGCGCTGCGCTTGACGGAGACAACAATGCCATTCATGCTGCTCATGATGAATGGTTGTATCATCGCCGTGCTATGGTTTGGACGACGTGACATCACTACCGGAAGTGCTACCGTGGGTGAAGTCGTCGCAGTTATTAACTATCTGCTTCGCACCATTGGCGCCATGTCTGCACTGTCCTGGATTCTGGTGACCTTCTCCAGAGCGAGTGCTTCGGCACAACGGCTTAACGAAGTTTTTGACACGGAGGAAGTTTCGGAATCAGCTCAAACATTGAATACAGATCGTTCTGAACAAACTGGTAAAGGGAATCCTGTTATCCAGGGTACAGTTGATTTTCAGGGTGTAGGATTCAGCTATCCGGGTAGTGAAATTACCGTGTTGGAAGACATTACGTTCTCAGCCAAACGAGGCGAGCGTATCGCCATCATGGGAGCGACAGGTTCAGGTAAATCCTCACTGGTACAGCTCATTCCAAGGCTCTATACCGAAGATCAAGGCGAGGTTCGTATCGATGGTAATGACGCAGAACGGTTGGACATTGCCACATTGCGCGGAGCAATCGGTTATGTGCCGCAGGAAGTGGTCCTCTTTACCGGATCGGTACGGGATAACATCGCCTGGGGCCGGGAGGACGCAACGCTCGAAGAGATTAAGGAAGCAGCGCGGCGTGCACAGATTCACGAGACCATTGAGAAGCTGCCGAATGGCTACGATACACAGCTCGGTCAGCGAGGAGTCAATCTGTCGGGTGGACAGAAGCAGCGGCTCTCGATTGCCCGTGCATTGATTCGTCGTCCAAGCATCTTGATTCTGGATGACAGTACAAGTGCTCTTGATGTCGCCACGGAAGCAAGGCTGCTGGGTGCACTGGAAGATTTATCGTGTACAACGTTTATCATTACGCAGAAGATCAGTTCAACCACCTCTGCCGATCTGATTCTGTTGTTGGATGACGGGCGTCTGATTGGACAGGGGAAACATGAGGATCTGATGGATTCATCTGAATTGTATCGCCGAATCTATGAATCACAATACGGGGAGGGTACACCACATGTTCAAAGCATTCATTGAACCTTTCCGTCAGCCCCCACCGCCGATTGATCCCGAGACGCTGAAGGCAGGTGGAGGTCGTAAGCCGAAGGTACGGGCGAAGAACTGGTCCGGTACGTTAGGCCGGATCTGGGCGTATCTGGCCCGTCGCAAGGTCAAGCTGACGATGGTGCTGTTGATGGTATTTGCCAGTTCCGCGCTCGCTTTGCTTGGACCTTATATGGTCGGTGTAGCTGTGGATAAATTCATTGATGGAGAAGCAACGAGTTCCAGCTGGACGACATTTTTATTGGGCCTGTTGGCAGTCTATGTTCTCTTCTCCTTGTCGTCATGGCTTCAAAATATCTGGATGATTGAAATTGCACAGGAGACCGTATTCCGCATGCGGTATGATCTGTTCTCCCATCTGCACAAACTGCCGATTCCATTCTTTGGCAAGCGTCAGCAAGGGGAGATCATGAGCCGGGTTACCAACGACATTGAGAATGTCAGCGGTACGCTGAACAGCTCAGCGATCCAGATTTTCTCCAGTGTGTTAACACTGATCGGAACGTTTGGCGTGATGCTCTGGTTAAGTCCGTTGCTGACCTTGCTTACATTTATCGTGGTACCACTGATGGCTATTGGCATGCGCTGGATTACGCGTAGAACCGGGCCGTTGTTCAAACAACGTCAGCGTAATCTCGGCGAACTCAATGGGTACATTGAGGAAACCTTGTCAGGACAGAAGATTATCAAGGCGTTCTCGCAGGAAGAACGGGTCATTCGCGGGTTTGAGGAACGAAATACGAAGATCCGGTTGTCCGGTTTCTGGGCACAGACCATCTCCGGTTTTATTCCAAAGCTGATGAATGGCCTGAACAACCTGAGCTTTGCGATTGTCGCAGGCATCGGCGGGATCTTGGCGATTCAAGGTTCCGTTACCGTCGGCGTGATTATCATTTTCGTAGAATATGCCCGTCAGTTTACCCGGCCGCTCAACGATCTGGCCAACCAGTGGAACACGTTGTTGTCTGCGATTGCTGGTGCGGAGCGCGTGTTCGAGGTATTGGATGAGGATGAGGAAGCGAAGGATGAAGGCGCAGCAGTATCTCTCGAAAAGGTGGAGGGAGCCGTTCGCTTCGACAAGGTATCCTTTGGATATGATGAAGGACGCAATATTTTGCGTGAAATTAACTTTGAAGCCAAGCCTGGCGAGATGATTGCTTTGGTAGGTCCGACCGGGGCAGGGAAAACAACATTGATTCAGCTGTTATCCCGCTTCTATGATCCTACATCCGGTACACTAACGGTGGATGGACGTGACATCACGACCATTCGGCGTGAGAATTTGCGCTCGCACATGGCATTTGTCCTTCAGGATTCATTCCTGTTCCAGGGCACGATTCGTGAAAATATCCGTTTCGGCCGCTTGGATGCGACCGATGAAGAGGTGGAAGCTGCTTCGAGGCTGGCGAATGCCCATTCGTTCATCATACGGATGAAGGACGGATACGATAAAGTGCTTCAGGCCGACGGAAGTGGCATCAGTCAGGGACAGAAGCAGCTGCTTGCGATTGCCCGGGCAATTCTGGCCGATCCTTCCATTCTAGTATTGGACGAGGCGACCAGCAGTATCGATACCGTCACGGAGATCAAGATCCAGGAAGGGTTGCAGCGCCTGATGCAAGGCCGTACCAGCTTTGTCATCGCCCACAGGCTGAATACAATTCGCCAAGCTGATCGTATTCTTGTCCTGAAGGATGGTCAGCTCCTGGAGCAAGGTTCGCATGACGCATTGCTGGAACAAGGCGGCTTCTACAGCGAACTGTATTACAGTCAGCTGCGGAATAAGGCGCAATAGTAAAAAAGAGGAATTACCTGAATCTTAAGCAGCCATAGCTGCATCAAGTAATCACAATAAAAAAAAGAAATACTCTTAATCGACGACTTGTTCCCAGATCTCTATCGGGGAAAGGTCGTCGTTCTTTGAGAGCATTTCTGTTTGTGGAACATGGTCCATAATTTGGTTTAGTGTTCTTTCCAGATTCTGAGGCTTCTCCTCAGGAATGTGAGATGTAATGTATCTATAAATTTTTTTGAAAAAAATCAATAATTCAACAGGTGTTGTATCCCAATATATAGAATAACAAGATTATAAAAAAAGGTATTAAAACGGGAAATTATAATATCTCAATGAATTAAGGGGCTGATAAAACTATGGTTAATAGTAAAGTGAAGAAGATAAGTCTGTTTGGTGCAATTTCTGTTACGTTAACCATGATTTTTGTTTATTCGTATCAAGTCTATCAAAATGTTGAAACGGTACATAATTATTTTTCTCCTAAAACGACTTCAATTCTCGCTCTTAATGTAGAAAATGATGAATGGAACAGTGTTAAATTTAATGGGAATGACTCTGTTAAATTTGATACTGTATTCTGGGATAAAACAATCATTAATGATGCAAACAGTGCGGGTAACATACGGATGAGAGTTAAAGATGAAAAGGGTAATATTGTAATAGCTGAGTTCGAAGTGTTTCCAGGAACAAGTACAAGCTTAAAGGATTTAAATAAGGATCAGCAGTACTACTTCGAGGTAAAAGCTGAAAATGGTCAATTTATCATTAATTTAATATAAGAAGAGGGACTCGGAAAAAAATCTGAGTCTCTCTTCTTTAGCATAATTAGAAAAGGTTTCAAATTATATACCTTCCTGGTCCCAAAAATTCAGAGTTTCAACGTTATGTCCATACAAAGCAGGAATGAGAGCATAGTGCCCTCATTCCTGCTCTTTTTCATTTTCACTAGTCGAAGCAACCTGAGATTACTTCGTTACACTGCTCAGTTTGAACGAGCCATCGGTCAATTTATTTGTATTGGCAAAGTCTACGCCAGGTTTATTCGTTTCCGGGTCAATGATCGCAATCGCGATATCATAGGTTCCGGCAGCAAGACCGGAGACCGGAATGGAATCGGTCAGGGTGAAGGTACCCGTTTTCCACGTAGTCAGATTAACGGTTGTTGTTTTCTTAGCGACCACGGTATTGCCGCTGCGCAGTTGAATTTCAACCGGCCAGGCAAACGGGAAGTGCTGTACGCCTTTATTCTCCACCTTAATCATTGTTGTAAACGTGCTTCCGCTAATGGTGGATGGATGCGAAATCTCCTTCACTACAAAGTGGTAACCCATTCGTTTCTTGAGTGCATCGATATTGGCCTGTAAGGCATGATTCAGAGGAAGCGAGGCAGGGGAATTTGGTCCCAGCCAGCTTGGTTTACTTAGCTCCGTTTGACGCAACGTTTCCGTAAATCCGCTACCGGTAGTTAATGCTGCAAGCATGCCGGAAGCTCCCCCGTAAAATTCGCCGCCTGAGATACGTGTCTCCCAGAAGTTCGCATGTGCAGGCTGCTGTTGACCAATGTCATCCCAATAGCCATTCTGGGTGCCTGTGTACCAGCCCCAATCCGCATCGAAGCTGTCTTTATGTCCAAACACATCGTTGAACATGCCCATGACCATGCCTTTATTATTGGTTTTGGCGAGGGCGATACTGCGCCGGATCAGAACCTGCATTTTGTCCTCTTTGCCAGCAAAGGCATCAATATAATGCTGAACGTATTTGTTCGAGATGTCATTGGTAGGGAAAGCGCCTGTGTAATTGGTTTCACCATTTGGTCCGACATAAGGCCATGTATGGAACTCGCCCCAGTGCCCGAGGGAACCGATCTGGACAAAGGCGACCGGACGATCATTGGTGTTGTATCTTGCCGCAATGGCTTCGATGGCTAATTTGTGCCTTTCTTGCAGATAGGTGGAGTTGTAGTTGGGAGAGAAGCCCATGTTGTTCCCAGTACCCATGCCTCCGGTTGTATCGTTATATACGGTTCCAGGTGATTCTCCGCGGGCAATCATGTCATTGTAGAGCCAGTCGGGAATATCTCTGTGAGCCTGTCCTGTCGGGCTGTCCAGAATGAAGCGGAACACCACTTTGACGCCTTTACTTTTCCAGTAGGCAAAATTGTTGGCGGCTTCAATCGCACTAAAATCAAATGTGCCTTTGGTGGACTCAAGCTCCTTCCAAGTCACTCCTGCATATACGAGCCTGTGTGGCTGTGCATAAGTTGTACTCTTGGCCGAAGGCGCCCAGCCTTTGAATGGATTGTTGAGTGGGCTGTCCAGTTCTACGGGATTCACCACGGTATTGTTCCCCGTACCACCACCTGATCCAGCCGAGGTCAGAAGGTAAGCTGGCAGTGTTTGTCCAGACGCGGGCAATCTCGATGTATCCGAGCTGTTGTCGATATACCCGATTCGCACTGTGCTGCCTGCACTGATTTGCAGAGTGGCGAGAGGAATAGCGATCTCAATGACGGTGGAGCTGCGGTAGAATTGGGAGCTGGTCAACGTGCTGTTGAAGTTCCAGACCCAGTCGGTTCCGCTGCCGCCATAGCGATATAAACCCGTATTTTCAAGCAGCCACTCCACACCTGTAACTCCCCAGCCCGCAGCCTGGTAACCGGTTGAAGTATTGTTATCGGTGTTGATCCAGAAGTTGCCCATCGTTGTACTCAGGCCTGAGCCTTGAATAAGCAGATAGAGGTTAGTTCCATCATTGGTTACTTTGAGCGTCTGGGCAGTGCCGCTATTGGTGGTGAGAGCACTAACGCTGCTCCAGTCGCTGACATTGCCATCAATGGTGATGGTTGCAGCAGAGGCTTTGGGTAAGGCTGCTGCAGGCAATAGCAGGGTAATCATGAGGACAAAAGCCAAAAACAATCCAAAGCTCCGCTTGCTTCTATCAAATAATCTTGTCATGGTATACCTCCTGAATAATGGATTTTGAATGATGACTCGTTCTGCCCACCCCGAATTTCGTTATGAGAGGAGAGTTAGGAGAGCTCAACTCCTTTCTGATCCACATGAAGTAGCGGAATAGTAACGTTTTATGTAAGAGTCATGGTAGTAATCGGGGAATAAACAACTAAAAAGGTGTGAATTTGGTTTGCGGCAAATATAAAATGTGTTTTTAGCTCTTGGATTCCGTGTCTAAATTGCATTATAGGGGATGAATACAGGAGATTCAATAGATATTTTTCCAGGATTTATTGTGTTTTCTATTGAGAATAGGCGTGTTTCATTGAATTTTGAACATGAGTATTCATAACTGGAATAAAATATTTGCCGCAAATAAAAATGAATTCAAATTAAAGTATATGATAATACAACAAAAATGTAAACGCTTAATTTATGATGAATAAAGAGTTATACTGTTTAGTAGTATATAAAATAGAGCGCAAATATGTTGCCGCAAAATTATTTAAAATTTAGCCAAAATCAATTGACAAGGAATAAAAACTATTTTACTATCGTTACATAGTCACAGTCCTGTTAGATTTATTAACATCGAATTGGCTTCATGGCATTTGCCGCAAATTTACGAGCAACGGAGAGTGTAAGCATGGGGAAGATAAAAATGGCTTTTATCGGTGTAGGAGATATGGGGTCACATCATTGCATTGGTTTTGATTTGCTCGAGGAGAGTGAGGTTCGTTATATCTGTGATATGAATGAAGCCAATGTGGCACGTACGCTGGCTGAACTCAAGAATAGCAACCCCACCATAGTTAGCGATTATCGTGAACTGCTTGCTAAGGAAGATTTGGATGCGGTGGTTATCAGTGTTCCGAATTATTTGCATCGCGAAGTGGCAGTCGCTTTTCTGGAAGCTGGTAAGCATGTATTTCTGGAGAAACCGGTTGCCCATACCATTGAGGACTGTGATGCCATTATAGAAGCGGCGGAAGCCTCGGGACGGGTATTGCAGATCGGATTGGTTTATCGATATTCGAATCTGTATCGCCGAATGGAGAAGGAATTGGAGAACGGACGTCTTGGTGACGTGAAATTGATGTGGTGCAAGGAATTCCGTGACCCGTTCCCGCCTGCGGATTGGTTCTATGACAAGACCAAGTCTGGGGGAGCGATTGTAGAGAAGGATTGTCATCACTTCGATATTTTCAACTGGATGATCCAGGCGAAGCCTGTCCGCGTGTTTGCCTCTGGAGGCCAGCATGTCATGAAGCAAGGAGAGCCCAATCGGATTCAGAATTCATACAGTCACTATCCGACGAAAGAAATTTCGGATACCTCCATCGTCGACCATGCATTTATCACCATTGATTATGATAACGGTAGTAAGGCCAATCTGGGCTTGTGCATGTATTTGAAACCGCGCAATCTGATGGGAGAAGGGCTTGAGATTGGCCTGATCGGAGAGAACGGTGGCCAGATGGTTGCCCGTAATGACAAGACGATTGACATCGTTGGCGGGCAGGACTGGACGAAGGACCATCTGGAGATTGATGTGACCTCGGATTCCATTATGGGTGGACACACGGGTGGACAGACCCAACGCATTGATTTTCTGAAATGTGTAAAGGAAGGCAGAAAGCCTTTTGCTAGTGCGCAGGTTGGTCGTAACGCGTTGCTTATTGCCCTGGCGGCAGAGAAATCCATTTTGGAAGAACGGTACGTCTATTTAGAAGAAATTTCAGGCTGAGGGGTGTCATCATGAACAGGTTGAGGAAATATGACACACTGCTGTTTTTTCTCTTCATTTTGCCTTGGATTATCGGATTTATCACCTTTTTCCTATTTCCTTTTGGGACTTCGGTTTTCTACGCCTTTACGGATGCGAGACTTCCGGGAGCGACCAACTTCAACTTTGTCGGCATTGATAATTTTACGCACATGATGGATGATCCCATCTTCTTGAAAAGCTTGATGAACACGATGTATTTCGTTGTATTCGGTGTTCCGATCGTAACGGCAGGTATGCTGGCTCTGGCGATGCTGCTTAATTTCAATGTCAAAGGTATTGCCTTGTTCCGCACCTTCTTCTATTTACCGACCCTGGTGCCCATTGTGGCAACAGTTATTATCTGGCGGCTGGTGTTCAACTCCGAATTCGGCATCCTGAACGCCGGACTTGGCGCGCTGGGTATAGGCAAAGTGGACTGGATTGGCGGGGAGCATACGATCAAGCCAGTCATCATCATGCTTCAGGTCTGGATCTCGGGCAGTGGGGTTCTGATCTTCCTGGCTGCACTGAAAAATGTACCCAGACATTTGTATGAAGCTGCTGCCATTGACGGTGCAAGCGGGATTCGCCGATTTTTCCAGATTACACTGCCGATGATCAGTCCTTCCATCCTGTTTGTCATCATTATTCAGACGATGTATAACTTTCAGATGTTTACGGAAGCGCTGCTGCTATCCAAGGGTGGTCCGAACTACTCTGCTTATACGTTTGTCTACAATATTTACAAGTCGGCCTTTACCGATCTGAAATTCAGCATGGCGATGACGCAGTCGATTTTCCTGTTCGCCGTGATCTCGCTTGTCACCCTGATCCTGATGAAAGTATCAAACCGCTTTGTGTATTACGAGGGAGAACGATAGGAGGAGAGTTACATGAACAGCCGAAAAATAGCGGTAAAAGCGTCCCAATATACCATGCTGATCGTAGCATTAATGCTGTTCGCAGGGCCTCTTGTATGGATGCTCTCGACCATGTTGAAAACCAAAGCGGAAACCTACAAGGTACCTCCAACCATCCTGCCAGACACATTCAGTCTGGAAGCCTTTGAACGGTTGTTCGCTGTGCAGCCGATGATGTGGCAGTGGATTCAGAACTCATTTATCATTTCCTTTTTTGTTGCGGCGGGAGCGGTGGTGTCCAGTTCACTTGTCGCTTATGGTTTCTCCCGTTTTGCAACCAAGTATCGGAATATTCTGTTCCCGGTTGTACTTGTTACCTTAATGATCCCTCCATCCATTATGATGATTCCCTCGTACGTTCTTTTTTCCAAACTGAACTGGATTGATACCTGGTTGCCTCTCATTGTGCCAGCCTGGCTCGGAGGCGCCTATTATATCTTCCTGTTCCGACAGTTTTTCATGACCATTCCCCAGGAGCTGGACGAGGCTACATATCTGGACGGCGGCAATCGCTGGACGGTATATGCACGAGTCATTATGCCGCTGTCCAAACCGATTATTATGACGACCATTATTTTTGCCTTTGTGAACTCTTGGCTCGATTTTCTGGGGCCGTTCCTGTATATCAAAAACCCAGAAATGTTCACGCTGAGTGTGGGCTTGCAGCTGCTGATTGGTCAGACGAGCCAGGATTTACCGGCGCTCGCTGCGGGTGCATTTATCAGTATTGTACCTATCGGTCTGCTGTATCTGTTTGCACAACGTTATATCGTCGAGGGGGTGGTGCTTACGGGCACCAAAGGGTAGAGTGGCTGCCTGCTTTCCGGTTTTCAGGTGAACAGGACTTATTGATATGACTTAAAGGGGAGCTGTGTATATGAGAGCGAAGAGTAAACGGCTATTCAATGTTTGGGCACTTGTACTTGCTACAATGGTGGTGATCAGTGGATGTGGAAACGGGGGATCGTCCGAAAACGCCGACTCTTCTGGTTCCGGCGGCAGCCAGAGTGAACCTGTAACAATCACATACTCCCAGTGGGGGACGGCAGAAGAGCTTCATCGTACACAGGAACTGTTGGATCAGTTCATGAAGGCCAATACCGATATTAAGGTCAAACTCGAAGGCAAGGATTGGGGCAGCTACTGGGACGGACTGACAGCGAATGCAGCAGGGGGCACACTTCCGGACGTGTTCAAAACGAGTTATGCATACGTGGAGAAATACGCCGAGCTGGGCATTTTCAAGGAATTGGACGGCTTGCTCGCGGAAAATCAGTTTGATCTGAACAATGTGGACAAAAGTCTGCTCGGTCTTCACCAATATCAGGGCAAACAAGTATCCTTGCCTATCGATGCCAACGTCATCGTATGGTATTACAACAAAGCGATCTTTGAGAATGAAGCCACGAACCCTCATAAAGCTCCCGTTCCATCGCTTGAGCCAACTTGGGATGAAATTACCGACATTGCAACCAAGCTGACGCTGGATAAGAACGGGAAAAGCGCAGACGAAGCGGGTTTTGATGCCGGAAACATTGTGCAGTGGGGCTTGTCCATTTCACCGGGATCAACGATGGATTGGTTTCTGGAGCCAGAGCTGTGGTCCAACGGAGCGAAGCTGGTGAATGACGATGGTTCCCTTGCGCTTGAGACACCTGAAGCGATGGAAGTGCTAAACTATTTTATCGATATGACCAAAAACAAAAAGATTAACACCACACCTGCACAGATTGAAGGTTTAGGTGGACAGGTGAATCTTGCGATCACTACATCCAAAGTAGCGATGAATCCGGGTGGCAGCTGGAATACAACCAACTACCAGGAGGCGGGCGTGGATTACGGTATCTCCTATCTGCCGAAATTCAAAACCAACCAAACCGTTGTTCAGCCAGCAGGTCTTGCCATCAGCTCCAATACAAAGCATGAAGAGGCAGCTTACAAGCTGTTGGCTTGGCTAGCAGGTCCGGAAGGACAGACAGAACTGGCGAAGCAGGGATACTCGATTCCCGCGAACAAGGCCGCAGCGGATGCTTATATTGCCACTGTAGGTGAAGATAATAAAATCTTCCTGGATGCGCAGCAGTATGGCATTGTATCTCCCTTTACAACCAAGAAAACCGATCTGGTCTGGACGTATGGTGAGCAATCACTCAAACTTCCACTTGCCGGAGATGGTGATCTGAACGCAGCGCTTAAGGATTTGGCCTCCAAGATGCAATAAGCAGATAAAGAGGTGGCAATGCTTCATACGTTTTCTTAAAAAGAATTAAAATCGCGGCAGTTATGGGGGACAGCAAGCTCCCTGACTGCCGCTATTATTTTATAAAAGACTGTGCCTGTGCACCATTTCATTGACTTCTGTCCAGTAGAAATATAGAATTATATTTGCCGCAAATTTGTGTTTGCAGAGATGAAATTGCCCCAATACGAATGGGGTTTAAATACATAGGTTGAGGAAAGGTGGGGGACTTCACATGGCAAAATTGAAGGATATTGCAGACCGCGTTGGTGTATCGATCTCTACCGTTTCACGTGTGATGAAGAACGATGTCAATCGATCAGTCAGCGATGAAACCCGCAAAAAAATATGGGACACCGCTGAGGAACTGGGCTATCGTTCACAGCGTCCGGCCAAGAAGAAGAAGGTCCAGCCCAAAACGGCATATGCGATCGGCTGTGTGGTGGCTATTCCCCAAAATAAATACAACAGTCCTTATTTTTCAGTCATTATGGAAGGGATTGAGAAGCAGCTTGCTGAAGCAGGCATGCGCCTGGAATTTGTGTATAGCATCGAAAACGATGGGGATATTGTTCAGTTGCAGTCTCTGGTGAAGGAACATCAGATTGATGGCATGATTGTGGTGGAACGGATTGATCCGGAAGCCTATCGCTGGCTTAAGACCAATGTAAGGACTGTTGTGGGTGTGGATATTACGGACCCCGACATTCCGGTCGTCGGTTATGATCGTGAAGAGGCTGCGAGGGAGGCAACGAATCATCTGATTGCCCAAGGTCATCGGATCATTGCTTACATTGGCGGAGCAGAATTCAAGAATGATTTTCTGGAGGAAAAACGATTTCTTGGTTACCGGCGTGCCATGACGGATGCGGGATTACCTATTGATCATGATTGGGTGATCGATGTGAAATGGGATGTTTCTCTGAGTTATGAATTGACCAAGCAGGCATTTACCAACAATGCGAACAGACCTACAGCCATCTTTGCAGCCAGTGATATGATGGCAATTGCGGCCATGCGTGCTGCAACCGAACAAGGGCTCCGCATTCCGGAGGATATCGCCTTTTTTGGGGTAGATAATATTGAAATATCCGAATTCACCTCTCCGCCGTTGTCGACCATTCATGTACCCAAGCTGGAGATGGGCATGTTCGCGGTTAAACAGCTGCTCGATTATCTGGATCATCCATATGAAGTGGCTGTCAAAATGATCGTCCCGTACCGCTGCATATTCCGCCAGTCTTCCAATGGCAAAATAGAGTAGCTTTCAACCAAAGAGTTCCCTTGTCCAGTTTTGGGCGGAGGGAACTTTTTGGTTGAAAATTAATCGTAGATCACATTTTTCCCTTGTTCACTTAATTTTTTTAAAGATGTAAGCATATGATTGATCTCTTCATCGGAGTGTCTCTCCCATAAAGCTAATTCAGCTACTATTTTTAGAGGTAATTTAGATCTGTATGAGCGTGTTGGGTTGCCGGGAAATTTTTTATCAGTCAAGTTAGGATCATTTTCAAAATCTCCTAATGGTTCTACAATGTAGATTCTTTCTTTGGCATTCGTTTTGGCTAATTCAGCACCCCACTTGGCAGCATTTAATGTTCCCGTAAAGTAAATATGGTTAGATTTTTTATCTTGGTAATTGGATAAGTATTGCGGTTCTAATAAATCTCCAATGTTCAGTTCTGCTTTAGTACCATGAAAAAAGGGTCCATTATCTAAGACATTTTTTTGGTCATCCATACTGATGCACCTCTTTTTTTAGATTTGTATTAAGCAGTATAGTGTAGGAATCGCCAAAAAAACAGTCTATAAAAAACATATAAATAACGGTACAATATAAGTAGAGAGAATGATATTGAGCGGAAATTACCTATATAGGCTGAATTAAAGGTTATGGTTTGACATGGGGAAATGAACCAGATGTCTTAACGTTATTTCAAAAAGCATGGAGCAGACTGGAAATTTTGCAGGCTGCTCTTTTTTTATAGCATTCTGGACAACTTCCGGTATTCCCTGGGTGAAATGCCTTCATATTTGCGGAACATGCGGCTGAAATAATGAATATCTGGGTAACCGCTTTGCACACCCACAGCCTCAATGGAATAATCCGTTTCCCGCAGCAGTTTGCGTGCCTGGCTTAGGCGTATGGATTGAATATATTCGTTGGGAGGCATGCCCGCAACCTGTTTGAACAATTTGGCCATGTGATCCACACTCAGGTTCAATTGTTTGGCGATACTCGAATTGGTCCACGGGTCGGAAGGGGCGGCCTCTATACGTTTCATGATTTCGAGCAGCTTATCTCCGTGTACCGAATCATGGCGTGACGAACTTCGCCATGATGAACGCAGCAGATGGGTCAATATTTGCAGCATCAAGGCTTTGCACACCAGTTCATATCCCGGTGGGCGCATCGTAAATTCATGTACCAATTGCTCCATAAGCTGCACGGCAGCTGGAGAAGGGGTATACACCGGGTTAATAGATAGCGGCGTCATGCCCTCTGCGCACGCCTCCACTGCGAATTTGTGGTGCAGAACAGTCTCTTCGTTAACAACCATATCTGCCTCGGTCTGAATGGTCAATTCGTTGAAGAAATCAAAATGAATGCCAATGAAACGTGCTTCCGGGCTGGAAACCACCTCATTCTGATGATAGACACCGGCAGATAGCAAGATTAGCTGACCTGCCTTCAAAATATGGTGTTTATCCTTCATATAAGTTGCAGCTTCACCTTGAGAGACGTACAGAAGTTCAAAATCATACAAACGCCGCTTTGCCAGCTTGCCGGGAGGAAGGCTCTGGAACTGAGCATAATGCACGTTTGGAGACCAGTCCTTGTAAGTGACGGTTCGTTGCAGAGGATATACCGCTTGCTGGAGAGACATAAATTCCATCTCCTTTTTCAATGAGATTGGCACAAACAGATTTAATTAAAACTGAACGGAATTGTGCAAATAATCTCTTTATCTCCTAAATAAATGATTACGTAAAATATTTATAATATATGTATTATCACATGTTCTTACGAGAGAGACAACATCACGGATTAAGCTAAAAAAGGAGAGGATTCAGATGCGCTCTCTCCCTGTGGAACGGAGCACGAGTTATTGCTGCGAATCACTCAGGTCAGTTGCACAGAGTGGATTCCCCTCGACTGCGGATTGGGAACGATGTGTTCCAGTGGAGCTGGTGGACACGGTAACAGGCAGGCCACCTCATCAATCCACAGAAGTCCGTTTTGGCTGGAGTCCCGAATATTTGCATATTCGCTTTATATGCCAGGATGATCACGTTGTATCTGATTTCACGGAAAGGGATCAGCCATTGTATGAGCAGGATGTGGTTGAACTGTTCATCGATGAACAGGGCGATGGCAGGAATTATATCGAACTGGAGGTCAGTCCGCACAACGTAATATTTGATGCACTCATTCACAATAACAGCGAAGGTTCCGAATTGAAGGCAGATGTAACCTGGCAGCTGGAGGGGTTGCAAACGGCTGTAGAAGTGGATCGTCAGGGCCATCGGGTGTATTTGATCCATATTCCAGCGAGTAACTTCAAGTCGCCCCTGACTAAAGGCGTATGCTGGAGGGTCAATGTTTACCGCATTGATGAGAATATGCAGGGAGATCGGGAGTATCAGGCATGGCAGCCCACGGGGGCTGTAAACTTTCATTTGCCTGCCCGATTTGGTCATTTTCAATTAGGATAGCGATGCGATGCTGAAGAACAGGTATTCATATTTTGAAGGAGGGTATTCGGATGGAAAAAGGGATTAACATATGGTCGTTTCCAGGAGATGCCTCTATTGCGGATTGTATTCAGACGGCGAAGCAAGCTGGCTTTGAGGGGATTGAACTTTCGCTTAATGGAGAAGGCGAGCTGAGTCTGTCTGCCACAGATCAGGAGGTTCGTGATATTCAGGGACGTCTCGAAGAGGCCGAACTCGGAATCGCGGGACTTGCAACCGGATTGTACTGGGATTACCCGATGACGAGCGCTCGTCCAGAGATCCGTACGAAAGCACTGGATGTGTGTAAAAAACAGCTGGAGCTTGCCGCGGCATTTGGTGTGGATACCATTCTGGTCATTCCAGGTGCGGTGGGTGTGGACTTTATTCCAGACAGCGAAGTAACGGATTATGAAGTTGCTTACGAACGAGCGCAAGAAGCCCTTGCGCATCTGCTGCCGTATGCGAAAAGTGCCGGAGTATCGATTGGTATTGAGAACGTATGGAACAAATTCTTGGTGTCACCGCTAGAGCTGCGTACCTTTATTGATTCTTTTAGCTCAGATTATATAGGTTCGTATTTCGATGTGGGCAATGTGGTGCAGAATGGTTACCCAGAGCAGTGGGTTCGCATTCTTGGTCACCGTATCAAGAAAGTGCACTTCAAGGATTACCGGCGTCAAGCGGGAGGGCTTCATGGATTTGTGGATCTGCTGGCTGGAGATGTGAATTATCCGGCGGTGATGCAGGCATTACAGGCCATTGGTTACGACAACTACGTGACTGCCGAGATGATTCCGCCTTACACTCATCATTCGAAGCAGATCATATTCAATACATCCAAAGCGATGGATGCCATTCTTGGACGTTCTTAGGAGTAAGTACAGATAACAACGTTTATACGATATATAATCTATTTTTTGTGGGAGGTAAAAACATGTTGAAAGTGGGATTGATCGGATTTGGGTTTATGGGACGTATGCATTTTGATAACTATGTACGCCTTGCCTCAGAAGGGGAACCCGTGGAATTGGTAGCCATCTGCGATCTGAGAATAGAGGAACTGAAGAACGGTAAAGCAGCCGGCAATATGGCGACAGAGCAAGAGGTATATGATCTCACACCTTATCGTTTGTACGACAACATCGACGCGATGCTGGAGCAAGAAGAACTGGATATCATTGATATTACGCTGCCTACGCCACTGCATGCTGAACTAACTTGTTCCTTGCTGGAGAAAGGCATCCATGTGCTGTGTGAGAAGCCGGTTGCACGCCATTCGGCGGAAGGCTGGAAGATGGCACAGACGGCCAAAGCGACCGGGAAAACACTGATGATTGGTCAATGTTTACGCTTCTGGCCAGCCTATGCGTATCTGAAATCCGTAGTAGAAGACGGGCGTTATGGAGCGGTCAACGCAGGTTATTTCTTCAGGGGTTCAGGTTTGCCTCAAGAGTGGTTTTTGGATGGGGAGAAAAGCGGTGGCTGCATATTAGATATGCACATCCATGATGCGGATATTATTCACTGGGTGTTTAGCAAACCGGATCAAGTATCCACGCTGGCTCGCAACGTCATTCCGGGAAGCGGCTATGATACCGTGTCGACCAATTATGTATACCCTGACGGAAAAGTACTGAATGCCCAAGCTGACTGGACGCTGGGGGGAGACTACGGTTTCTCGATGACCTATCGCGTTAATTTGGAGCAGGGGAATCTGGTCTTTGAGAATGGTGAGCTGAAAGTAAATCCGAACGATGCTCCCGGTTTCGTCGCTGAGCTGTCACCCGACTCGGGATATTACCACCAACTCAAATATTTTATCCAATCTGTTCAAGCAGGTACGCCTGTATCTGTATGTACACCGGAAAGTGCAACAGGTACACTTGAGTTAATTGAAGCGGAGATGCGCTCGGCGGATGAGCGTGGGGCATTGGTTTCATTATAATAGAAAGAGCAGAACCTGTGATGCGGGTTCTGCTCTTTGCATTTCTGAAGTAGTACGGGTCTTTGAAAAAGAGAGGATTTATGAATTTATTTATATTCTTTTAAACTTTCGTTATTCATTGCGCGTTCAATTTCGGCAAGTCTACTATTAATTCTCTTGATCTTATTATTCATAGTAATCAAAAAGTAAACCAGAGATATAATGCCTATAATAAAAACGAATTGAATTATAGTTGCAGACCATATAAAGCTCATTCGTACACCTCCCGAATTTCTGTTGATTAACTATAATTATACATAATTTGGGAGGCGAACGATGAGAAAATTAATTTTATGATCTTGTGGTAATGATTACACTTCTTCAATTACAGTAATTACTCCGTACTATCCAACAACCCGCCAGTTATTCGCCTGCTCCACTGTTAGTGGTTGATGTCTGCGAATATAATCCTCCACCAGTGCCGCCATATCCGTGGCGCCTTCGTGAAGTACCTTTTTGCCTGGATACATCGCATAATCACCGCCACCTGCTGCGCGATAACTGTTCATCACTACAGAGTACGTCGCGTCCATAGCAACAGGTATGCCCTCACGTTCCAGCTTCACCACACGACTTCCCACAGGTTTGGAGATATCCAGCTCATATTCGACGCCCGCCCACATGTCGTAATTATAATGCTGTGGTTTCGGCTGCATGTAAGCAGGATTAACGACAACTTCGCCTGATGTCTCCACTTCAAAGTAACGCGCCGTTTGTTCTAATGCATCCCGAATGTCCTGACCACGAAGCTCCAGCACCGTCAGTGTATTGGGATAGATAAAGTTAGATAGCACATCCCGAACGGTAATGAGGGAACCGAAACCGCGGGCCTCTTCACTGAGTAATGCGGTATTCGATATTTGTGCTCCCGTTGCTTCCATCTGCACCTGATGTACAAAGGCAATAAAGGGATGCGCCGCAAGCCGCAATGCGGCAGGATCGGTGATGGATAAGTCTCCGGCCACCTCGCCAATCGGCTGGTCCAGCCATGCCTGTGCTTTTGCTTCCAACTCATCCGTCAGTTTCATAACAGCCGCATCGGGCTGTACATCACTATCTTCATCCAAGAGCAACAAGCGAGCCTGTTTTCCGGCAATCTGCCACTTTCCATTCGATAACCGGTCCAACTGGGTGGATACATGACCTACACCGTTCCCACTAAATCCAGGCTGAACCACGGTCACACCATGTATTTCAGCGGTAAGCTGACGGTGTTGATGTCCGGTAAGCAGAACGTCAATCCCTTCAATGTCACGGCAGATCGCGTACGCCTGATTTTCCCCGGTTAACCGTTCAGCAGGTTCGCCTGTCTCCAGATCACTCTCAAAACCACCATGATAACTGACCACGAGCACATCCGGCTGTTCATGTTCACGAATATAGCCAACCCATGCACGAATAGTCTCCATAGCATCAAGGAACTGTAAACCTTCTATGTTTTTCGGATGCTCCCAATTCGGAATATAGTGCGTCGTTGCGCCCAGCAAAGCAATTTTAACGCCTGAAGACAAGGTTTTGATCAGATAGGGAGGACCGAAGGCGGGAATGGCTGCTCCAGTAGGTGCAGTGTGTAGTACCTCTTCGTCAGGCTTTCCTTCATTAACAATATTTGCAGATAGCCAAGGGAAATGGGAGTCTTGCACTGCTTTACGCAGCAAGTCCTGGCCGTAGTTGAATTCATGATTGCCCATTACGGCAGCATCATAGCCCAGTTCATTCAGAACATTAATGAAGGGATGCACTTCGTGATTCGAAACAAAGGAAGCAGCATATGAGGCCAAAGGAGAGCCTTGCAACAGATCACCGTTATCCACGAGCAGCAGTTCGGGTGAACGATCCCGTTCACGCCGGATCAGCGAAGCAAGCAAAGCAAGTCCGGCTGGACGATAGGCATTGGTGTTGTAATGTATGGGACGAATGGCCCCATGAAGGTCACTGGTTACCATGATGTCGAAGTTTGCCGTAGTTGTTATGGATGTCATTTTACAATCTCCTCTAAATATATAAGTTTAAACATATCAAATCACAGGTCATTCTAGCGGCAGAGTACAAGGGAATCACCATTTCTACTTGGATTATCAACCGTAATGAGGCTATTCTAACAGATCAAAGCCGCTCTGACAGCCTGACAGGAAACTTTACAAAACTCCAAATTTCGTTTCACATCGCGCAAATAATTGACGACTATAGTAGACAAGTAATGAAAAATAGAAACTCTTTGGAGGGTGTTCGCTTGAAGAAGTCTGCTTTATTTTTACCATTGTTGATTTTGGTTCTGTTTCTAAGTGCTTGTGGGTCTAACAGTAGTACAACAGGTTCGGCTAACGGGGCTGATACGAGCTCGAATTCATCCAGTACTGACACGGCAGAGACAGACAAAGCCGCTGAAGGTTATGTGCCGACTGAGCTGACTGTACAATTCGTTCCATCACAAAATGCAGATACACTCGAAGCCAAAGCAAAACCGCTCGAGAAGCTGCTGGGTGACAAATTGGGTATCCCGGTGAAGGTCAGCGTATCCACAGACTACAACACAATTATTGAAGCAATGGCTTCCAATAAAGTGGACGTAGGTTTCCTGCCTCCGACGGCTTATGTACTTGCCAAAGAAAAAGGCGCAGCTGAAGTTATTCTTCAGGCACAACGTTTTGGTGTAAATGATGAGACTGGCGCTCCAACTGAGGAACTGGCAGATTCGTATAAATCCATGATTATTGTGAAAAAAGACTCGCCGATCCAATCCGTTGAGGATCTGAAAGGCAAAAAAATCGCTTACCAGAACGTAACTTCTTCTGCAGGTTATGTATGGCCGGCAGCCCTGTTGCTCGATAGAGGCATTAATCCTTTGAAAGATGTACAGGCAATCACGGTTAAAGGCCATGACCAAGGTGTGCTGGCAGTGCTGAACGGCGACGTTGATGCCGCAGCGATTTTCCAGGATGCTCGTAACACTGTAGTGAAAGACTACCCGACTGTATTTGAAGATACGCGTGTACTGGCGTTCACTGAGCCGATTCCTAACGATACCATCACAGTACGTACAGACATGAATGCAGATTGGACAGCGAAGATCAAACAAGCATTCATCGACATCGGTAAAGATCCACAAGGTCACGAAATTATCAAAGAAATCTACACACACGAAGGTTATGTAGAGTCTGATGACAGCAAGTTTGATATCGTTCGTGAGTACGGGGAGAAAGTAAAAACCGAGTAGTTCTCTGTTCAAGAAATATCGTGATGGATTGATCGCATTGTATTGCATTGATTATCTTTTCATTGGATAACTTCATCGGTTCAGCGGGCAGGCCAGTTCAGCGTGATACACGCTGCGCTGGCTTGTCCCATTACAGCGTGACCCTGCGAAATACCATATTAATGAAAGAAGGATTACAGCCATGATTGAGCTTCACAACGTAACGAAAACATATGCTAACGGCACCAAGGGCCTGAATAATATTAATCTGAAATTTAAACAAGGGGAATTCATTGCCGTAGTTGGTTTGTCTGGTGCGGGAAAATCGACGCTTTTGCGTTCCATTAACCGACTTCATGATATCAGTGACGGTGAGATTTTGATCAATGGCAAGTCGATCACGAAAGCTCATGGCAAGTCACTTCGCATGATTCGCCGGGATATCGGTATGATCTTTCAGAGTTTCAATCTTGTGAAACGTTCCAGTGTGCTTCGTAACGTGCTTGCTGGACGCGTGGGATATCATTCCACGATGCGTACCATTCTGGGCCGTTTTCCCAAAGAAGATACAGAACTCGCATTTGGAGCACTGGAACGGGTAAATATCGCAGAAAAAGCCTATTCCCGTGCTGATCAGCTGTCCGGTGGGCAACAGCAACGTGTGGCCATAGCGCGAGTACTTGCACAGGAAGCCAAAATCATTCTGGCAGACGAGCCTGTCGCTTCACTCGATCCACTAACAACGAAGCAGGTAATGGATGATCTGAAACGCATCAACCAGGATCTTGGCATTACAACGATCGTGAACCTTCACTTTATTGACCTAGCCAGAGAGTATGCGACCCGTATTGTTGGATTGCGTGCTGGCGAAGTGGTGTTTGATGGTCCGGTATCCGAAGCAACGGATGAGCGTTTTGCAGAAATTTATGGCAGACCTATTCTGGCAGACGAGCTGCTGGATAAACAGGCTGTACAGGAACAGCGGGGAGAAGTTCTGGTATGAAGCAACCCGTAAACGTATCGATAGATGGATCATTGCAGAACGAATCAGGAAAGGGAAAGCGTCCTGGAACAGGTTCAGGCTCGGCTGTCCACCGTCCCAAACCACCAGGGCGTACCAAACATCTGCTCACGCTAGTGATCATTCTGCTGCTTTTGTGGGCAAGTGCCAGACAGACCGATGCCAGCTTCAGTGAGCTGTTTGAAGGTTTACCCAACATGCTGGATCTGCTGCGTGAGATGTTCCCGCCGCGGTGGACTTACTTTGACAACATCGTTCAGGGCATGCTGGAGACGATCCGTATGGCTCTGATCGGTACAACGATCGGTGCGATCATCGCAATTCCGGTCTCGATTATCTGTGCAGGCAACTTAATGCCTAGCCGTTGGATCTACTATCCAGCCCGCTTTGTACTGAACCTGATCCGTACCGTGCCTGACCTGCTACTTGCGGCGCTGTTTGTTGCTGTGTTTGGACTGGGACCGATTCCTGGTATATTGGCACTCGCTGTCTTCTCGGTGGGACTGATTGCCAAGCTGACCTACGAAACGCTGGAAACGATTGATCAGGGACCGCTCGAAGCGATGACAGCTGTCGGCATGAACCGGATTCAACTGATTGTTTATGGCGTGGTGCCACAACTGGCCGCCCAGTTTACTTCCTATGTACTGTATGCCTTTGAGATTAATGTACGTGCCGCTGCAATTCTCGGATTGGTTGGAGCTGGGGGCATCGGACTGTATTATGAAGCAA
Organism: Paenibacillus sp. MDV22-iso6; assembly: GCF_058408365.1. Classification (NCBI taxonomy): domain Bacteria; kingdom Bacillati; phylum Bacillota; class Bacilli; order Caryophanales; family Paenibacillaceae; genus Paenibacillus; species Paenibacillus sp. MDV22-iso6. The sequence goes on from NZ_JBZVDZ010000002.1 coordinate 161,145, forward strand.
CACTTGGATTCCTGGAATATGACAAAACGAGTGTAATCATTCTGTTTACCCTTGTCATTGTTCTGATCATTGATTATGTAAGTACTAAGCTGCGGGAGAAATTGTTATGATGAAAAATGAAACAAGCGTAATCCGGCGCAAACCACGGAAGAACCCGCTTCGCTGGGTCATTGTAATCTTGCTTATACTTGTGTACGCTTGGGCACTTGCCGGTGTACCGTTTACCGGTTTGAAGGAAACGGCTGGTCAGATCATGAAGGCAATTGTCGCCGGGATTTTCTCCCCGGATTGGGACTTTGTTTATCTGCCTGAGGGTGAAGATTTGCTGCGAGGATTGCTGGATACGCTGGCAATCTCGGTGCTGGGTACCGTCATTTCCGCTGTACTGTGTATCCCGTTTGCGTTCTGGTCTGCCCGAAATATGAGCAGCTTCCGTCCTGTATCGGGTACGGGCAAAATGGTGCTCAGCTTTATCCGTACGTTCCCGGAGATTATTATGGCTTTGCTGTTCATCAAGGCGGTGGGTCCGGGTTCCTTCGCGGGTGTACTCGCCCTTGGGCTGCATTCCATCGGGATGCTTGGTAAACTGTTCGCTGACGAAGTGGAAAATATTGATTATGGTCCTTCTGAAGCGTTGCTCGCTTCTGGGGCGACTCGTATGCAGCAGTTGTGGTTTGCTGTACTGCCACAGGTTTTGCCCGGATTCCTTAACTACACGTTGTATCGGTTCGAGATTAATGTGCGTTCCGCAACCATTCTGGGGGTTATCGGGGCAGGAGGGATCGGTACACCGCTGATCTTTGCACTCAGTACTCGGAACTGGCCGCGAGTAGGGATTATCTTGCTGGGGATTATCGTGATGATCACGATCATTGATCTGATCTCTGGATACATTCGCAAGAAGCTTGTATAGGAAGAAAGGGTAAGATTGTTTGCTAATAAAGACGAATAAAATAAAGAACATGATGGATATGTTTCAATCCATTGTTGATCTATCGGAAGAGCAGCCCATGCAATAGCAGGTGCTGCTTTTTGTATTTTATAGGAAGTTAATATCAGCAAAATGTTGAGCCTATATGAAATTACTGTTTTAGAAGTAGACTCATACTATGATACTGTATAGTTATAAATTTAGTAATGGAGGTAAATTGTGAGAAAAAACAATAATGTATTATGGGTGTCTATATCTATACTTATTTTAATAGTCGCGATGTCTCTCACTGGTTGTTCCAAAATGCAAACAAGAATTAATCTCATGGGAGAGAGTGAACATTGGAGAGGCGAGCTAGATACGACAGTAACAAATGAAAGAGCGGAAAATGGAGAATATACTATATTTTATAAAAAAGATAATTTGGAAGATATTAAAGAATATAAAATTAACATTAATGAAGGAAGAATAATTAGAAAGGAGAGCGATTTAACTTCGAAATCTATAGAGTTCCCTATAACGAGTACAAAAGGTTCAATGGTTAGTAGGAATGAAGACCAAACTATTGTCATTGAGTGGACAGATATGAATGGTAACAATTTTGAAGAGAAACTGATCTTATCAGAAAAATAACCCAAAAAAAACCGAAGCGAGTGCCTGGAGTCCCGGCAAACTTGCTTCGGTTTTTCAATGCTTGGTTAAACGTTAGGCATTCCTTATTGAGACTTAGCTTGCTGCTGGCAAAGATACAGCGGATTTCGTTACTTGTACCGTAATCGTTTCAGTGCTTGTCACACCCGCTGCATTGATCAGCTCAGCACGATACGTGTACGTTCCATTCGCGTGACCGGATACATCTGTCACAGCGCTTTGTGCATTAGGTGTTACTGCGTTCAGTGCTTTGGTATCGATCAGTTGACCATTCTCATAGAGACGGTATTCTGATGCGTTTGTTCCCCACCACAGATTCATCGTCACTTTGTAGTTGCCGTCCCCATCCCAATTGTCTTGGGAGAGAACTGCTTTGCCAGGGGCAGCATTCGCAACTTGCACCGTGAGTACTTCACTGCGAGTTGTACCCTTGGAGTTCGACAGCTCAGCTACGTAGGTATAAGTACCGTTAGCTTTACCATTGATCGTTGTTTGGGCCGATTGCGCCGCTGGTGTAGCGTCTGTCAGCTTTTGTGTGTCAATCAGCACGCCATCTTCATACAGCTTATAGCTTGTGCCATTGTCACCCCACCAGAGGTTCATAGTAACGGTATAAGACCCTTCAGAGAGACCGTTGCTGTAACCATTGTTGGATGTAAGCGCTGGTTTACCTGGTGCGCCAACAGCTGGCGTCGAAGGTCCTTCTTCGCCGCCTTCTTCAACGGCTACGAAATCGTTCAAGCTTCTAGGCTTCAGTTGAAATACATCTTTGAAAATAGCGGCAACACCTGTCACGCTGATTTTATCGCCTGCTGCATAAGGGAAGGTCGTTTGCGTTACACCTGTGCGTGTATCCACACGTACATGCGTGCTTGTTCCGTCCGCTGCAACTGCATCGAATTCAAACGAACCTACCGGTGTTGCACTGATGATGTTCTGAACAGTTACTTCTTTCAATTGAACGAGTTGACCCTGGTTTGCAGCCGTAACTGCTGGCACTTCAATGGCAGCAGGGATGGAGGCTGTACCCGTTTTCTCGATCGCTACGATATCCGTAAGCTCAAATTCACTGTTGTATAGCGCCGTTGCTGCGGTTACTTTAACCACATCTCCAGCGTGGAAGCCGGCAGTACTTTGGAAAACATAAAGGCCACCGGTGGTGTCTTGAAGATAGAAGGATTGTCCACCAAAAGCACCTGGCTCTGTAGTAACTACACCCTCAACTGTAACCGTTGAACCAGCTGCTTTGGTGCGTGCATCAGCAATGCTGATCGTTGCCGGGATTGGTCCTTCTTCTTCCGGAAGCTGCTCAGCCGGAACATTGCCGACGGTAACTGCAGTCGTGATCAGGTTGCTGCCGTTCAGACGCAGACGCAGGCTGGCAGCGCCCGTTGTACCTGATTTAATGCGGACATTCAGGTCTTTGATTGCGCGACCTTTGCTGTCGGAAGTTACGCTAAAGTTGGAGCTATAACCGTACGAAGTCGGCCATGTACCACCTTCATTCTGAATCATGGCGACCTGTGTTCCGCCAGTCAGGTAAATTCCTGCACTGTAACCGGAAACGGTTGTGTTAGCAGGCATGTTCTCTACAACCACACGGATCTGGAAATCCTCCGCATTAGGCAGGGTTTCCTGCTTCACGATGCTGTAGGAAGCGTTCGCGCTTGAAGCTGGTCCACCATAAGAACCTGCTTTGAACGTGGAACGATCATACCACTTGTATCCTGCAGCTGGTGCAGCCCAAGGTTCAGCCTGTGGTTCTGTGGAAGCAGCAGGTTGTTCGAACGGAAGCAATGCTGTTGCATTATCCAGTTGAAGTCCGTTCACTTGAGTCAAGCTAGTGTAATTTTCTTGATTAGCAAGCCAGTTAACGGTATTGACCAGCAATTTGCCGTCATCAACTTCTTTGAAGCCGTCATACGTTGTTTTGCGAGCGCCAGTCTCTTCGCGAAGATACTTCGGTGAAGCATCTTCAACCGGAGAGGAATCGCCGATAAATGCTGCTTTACCTGCACCCAGCTTGGAAACGGCTACGTAAGGACCTTCCTCAACTCCACCGCCATTGTATACGCCCTGGTCAACAGCGTTCGGCCAAGCGTCATTCGTTTTCGGCAGGTATACAATACCTTTAGCCTTTGTTGGATCAGTGATCGCAAGAGTGGACCCTGCGTGCATGGCTACAGCAGATACACCTTCTGTAATGCCAAATGCCTGTCCAGCAGGCACAATGTTAGTAGCGTTAATATCGCCTAATGCGTTGTAACGGAAGCGTACTCCGAAATTATCGGACAGCCAGTCGCTGCTAGTTACATTTTGCATAGCCTCAGAGTTACGCTCCTCTGTGCTCATGCCTTTGGCTGGGTCTTCGAATGCGCCACGACGATAGCCGTTAATCGCTTCAGAACCGTCCCAGCGGTTTTTGTTACGGTCAGCATTGTAGTGATCTCCAATGAAGAAGATGCTGCCGCCTTTTTCTACATACTCTTTCAAGGCTGCCTGTTCTGTCGTTTTGAAGGGAACATTGGGTTCAGCAATGACAAACACGTTATATTCTTTCAGATCGTCATAGGTAAAAGGAGTCGTCTTGCGCAGTTCCTTTACATAATATCCATCATTCGCGAGTGCATTGCCGAAGTCTGAGAAGCCTCCGTCAATGACCCAGTCAGCTGCTCCAGCTGTCTGTGCATGAGTATTGTCGAACAATACTTTCTTGCCTGCATTACCGTTAACAACCTTTGCCTGAATGAACGGTGCAGGGTCTGTCGCCCATTCGGCCTGAACCGATGCATCTCCATTCCACAATCCAATCTGAAGCGGCAATGCCATGGACAATGCCAGGAGTGATTTTACCCATACTCCTCGCATACGTGTCAATTTACCCAACCAAATCCCTCCCAAATATTAGTTGAAACATGAGTTCGTCCATATTCTAACACACCAAAATCTCACATAGTCATAACAATTTGTAAAAACGAACTCGACTTTTGTAAAAATGAGTCCTTTGTCATGCTCCATCTAACAAATTTTGATACTTTCTAACATCAGATGTTGATTTCACGTCATTTCTGCTCATGAAAAAAAGCCATCTCTTATGAGATGACTTTGGCCCGAATGCGATTGACGGCATGGAATACCGAGGATTTGATCATGCCTTCACTACGGTTAACGAGTTGTGCGGTTTCCTTGATGCTGTACCCGTGAATCACGCGTAATTCAAGAATTTTGCGATGCTCTGTATTGTTAATGATCGACACAAGTTCGTTAACACCTTCAGAGATCTCCAATTCGGATGTATCACAGTGATACGTCTGCATCTCCAACTTACTGTCCCGCTTCAGTGTACGGGTCCGCTTGCGGAATGTATCCATGGCGAGGTTACGGGCAATTCTTTTGAGGTAGTAGAGAAGTCGTTCTTCCGGAATGTCTGCCGATACATTCATCATTCGAATGAAACACTCCTGCGTGAGATCCTCTGCATCCTGTTGATTTTTGACGATCTGAGATAGATACCGTGTCACTTCTGATTTATAGTTTACATAAGCATCATGAATGGTTGTTTTGTTCACGTGATGTTTTCCCCTTTGGATACCGATCTGGCTTTGTCCGGTCTGGTTTGTTCTCTGTGTTCCAAGTATATCGGGATGATGTTTCCAAAGACGCCAGACTTGTATCCGAGTTGTAACATTTCCGGTGAACCTCTGTTCAATCCAAGAGCAGAGATACAGAATATAAGGCAGATGAAATTCATAGAGCAGGGAGATTAAGATTCATCATGAGACCGAAACAGATTTTGATTATTGAAGACGAAGAGTCCATTCGCGACATCCTATCCTATTCGTTGCGTAAGGAAGGATTTGAGATGACTGAAGCAGCAACAGGCAGAGAGGGCTTGGATCTGCTCAGGGAGTCCAGACCAGACTTGATCCTGCTCGACCTGATGCTGCCGGACATGAGCGGGTTCGATGTATGCAGACAACTTTCCGTGAATTCGAAGATTCCCGTAATTATGATTACGGCGAAGTCCGATATGCTGGACAAGGTGCTCGGCATGGAGCTGGGGGCGGACGATTATATTACCAAGCCATTCGACATTCGTGAGGTAGTTGTGCGCATTCGGGCCATTTTCCGCCGGATTGATCTAATCAGCGAGACGCTGGAGAATCAGTCCTATGAAGTGGTACGGCTTGGTAGACACATTGAGATCCGCAAGGATGAGCGTGAAGTCTGGAAAGATGGGGAACGCGCCGGACTGACCAATAAGGAGTATGATCTGCTCTTATATTTGGTCAACCATCACCGCAAAGTACATACAAGGTCCGAGTTGCTGGATAAAGTGTGGGGATTTGATTTTCCCGGAGATACCCGGACGGTAGACATTCATATTCAGCGTATCCGCAAGAAGCTGGATAGCGGGGAGCAGGGGATTTCACTTATTGAGACGGTCTTCGGCGTGGGTTACAAACTGAATATTCAGGTGCATACATGAAGTGGACGATCCAGTTCAAAATGGTCGTTCTTTTCTCGGTCATCGTATTTATTGGTTTTTCGGCCTTGCTCATTATTTCGAATAAAGTGGGTGAGGAGAACATGTACAGGGAAGTGCAGGAGGACATGGTGCAATCCAAAAAAAATCTGGATATCGCGCTCAATCAATACTTCCTGATTCATAATAAACGGATTAGTGAGGACTCCCTGGGAACAGGGAATCGGGACCTCGCAGAACAGATCGGCTCCGCAGTAGGCGGCAAGGTCATAGTCTATCGGTCTGATGGCACTCCGTTTAGCAACGTGGGTGCGGAGGCGAAGCTGGCTGCTGCTCAAACCTCTGATCTACAGGCTGCCATGAAATCAAAGATCGCCTATACAACCGTGGTGGACAAAGGCAGAGTAACAGGGAATCTGTCCTTTCCTGTGCTGTCGGAGGGGAGCATCCTTGGCATTATCCAGCTGGAAAGGGATTATACGGATCTGTTCAAACGGCATCTGCGATTTCAGAACACCATCAAGGGCTTTGCAGCCGTCATTTTTGTGTTTGTTTTCATTGGATCTGTCTTTATTTCACGCCAGATTACGAAGCCGATTCGTGTGCTGACAAAACGTTCAGCCGAAGTTGCACAAGGCAGCCTGAATGCAGACATCCACATCTCAACGAAGGATGAGATTGGAGAGCTGGCTTCCAGCTTTACCGTCATGATTGCTCGGGTAAAGGAGCAGATTGACGTGATTGAGAGAGAACGGGATGAGGTCAAGCATTTACAAGCACGCAACAAGGTTTTTTTTGACAATGTGACGCATGAATTAAAGACACCACTGACCACGATACTGGGGTATGCCCAGATTCTACGGGATAATGGATTTACGGATCAAGCATTCTTCGATAAAGGGTTGAAATATATTATCAACGAGAGCCAACGCCTCAACGTCATGGTTGCGGATATCCTTGAAGTGACCGTATCGTCCACACCGATTCAGACCTTCCGTTTTGAGCGGGTGAATGTATCGAATATTATTCGGGAAGCCTGCGAAGACATGTCCATCAAGGCGGGCAAGTACAATATTGGCATTCGCTATGAGCTGGAAGAATTGCTGTATGTCCAGGGGGACTGGAATAAGCTCAAGGAAGTTTTTTTGAATGTGCTGGATAACTCGGTCAAATACGGGAATGTGAATTCCATCATTCAGGTCCAATCGTTTCGGCTGGGGGATTCGGTAGCCATACTGATTCGTGATGAAGGAGAAGGCATTCCGGAGGAAGCGCTGAAGCATGTATTTGAACCCTTTTACCGGGATAACGGGATGAACAGGACAGAGAAGGGAAGCGCTGGGCTGGGCTTGTCAATTGTGAAAAACACGGTGGAGCAGCATGGGGGAACGGTGGAGATGAAGAGTATATTAGGCAAGGGAACACAGGTGAATATCAGTCTGCCTGGAGAATCGGACGTATGAAGAAACGAGGATTTTGGAGCAGATATCGCGATATGCTTATGTTATCCGGTTTGCTGATTGTATTTGTCGGAGGTATCTTTGGCATTGGTAGTCTGTTCAGCATTGGACATGGGAAGCCCAGGACCGTCATTCTGCCGGATAAACAGTTCAACAGCCGCCTCGCCCCACCGCCAAGCAGCACCATTCAGATTGAGTCGGCTACCAAGCTGCCCAATGACTTTGCCATTTATGATTTTGAGGTAGCTGATCCCAACACGGTCATATTGAATCGGCCGGATCGTTCCTATACCGGGATCAAGCTGTCGCAGCTGCATATGGATGATAACATCTTGAAGGACATCGCCACGAATACAGAGTATGGCATTACCTTAAGTCCGGATCAGAGCAAGCTGATTTACTCCCAATACCGATCGAGTCAGGCGCAGAAGACAACCTATGAATATGACTTGAAAACAGGAGAACATCATAAGCTGAAGAATGACAACTCCTATTCACGTGTCTTTGTAGGTAATGAATCCTACATCGGATATGATGACCTGGTGTTCAACATGGTGGAGCTAAAGTCAGGAAAGAAACATGAATTGTACAGTTATGATGAGTTAGTTGCCAAGGTCGCACAGACGAGCAACATTTCCAGTCCGGATGATACCCTGATTATGCTGGATTCATATGAGATTAGCCGGGATTTATCACGGGTGTATGTGCTGGTTAAACTGAAAGAAAATTACGCGGTCTATAGCTTCTCTCTGAACGACAAAAATGATATCACTGCATACACCCCTGCCCAGGATATACAGCAGTTTAAGGTTTTGAAGAATGGGGACATGCTGATTCAGGGCATGATCAACAACGAACAGGGATTGTACAGATATCGAGCGGATACCAAGAAGTTTGAGCTGCTGGTCAAAGGGCCCATCTGGAGCTTCGATCTGGATGAGGAGGAGTCCCGCATTGCCTATTTTTTGACACTCGAAGGACAGAAGAATGAGGTGCACATTGCCTATCTGAATGACCGGAAGCTGGGGTCCGATACGGTTATCTACCGGAATATTGATTACTTTATCAAGTTGAAATGGAATGACAGCAATCTCTTTGTTGTCGGGAGCTCTATGGAAAAAAGCGAGTTATATCGGTTTAGCTTCCGAGCTTGGTAAAGATGTGAATATGGAATGCTCAGAAATTAGGCCCTATGGAATGAAGTCGCTATGTTAAGGACTGAACCCATAGGGTCTTTTTGTGATTTGAACATGTTGCATAAATCCAAAGAAGGCCTTTCAATCCAATGCAGCTAAAGGCTGATTTTACAAATTGGATACAAGTCCAGATTGGACCGATACATCTGATGGCTATAATTACCTCTATTACATCGATGAGAGGAAGCCGGATTCATGCTGCGAGTTGAACAGGTATCACACACGTTCCGCAATGCACAAGGGATTGTTCCCGTATTGCAGGACATTAACATATCCGTGGGTAAGGGTGAGATGGTTGCACTGCTGGGAAGCTCCGGTTCAGGCAAATCGACGTTATTGCATCTGATGGCAGGTCTGATGAAGCCGGACACAGGCAAGATCCTTATTGCAGATCAGGATATTGTGCGTATGAGTGAGAACCGACTGGCGGAATTCCGCCGGACACATATTGGCTTTATTTTTCAGGCGTATGAGCTGCTGGCGAACCTGACAATTCGGGAAAATGTGGAGCTGCCGCTCGTATTTCAGGGCATTCGCCCATCACGGCGTAAGCAAAAGGCGATGCACCTGCTGGAACAGGTTGGCCTTGTCGGCAAGTCCGAATTATTCCCTTCCCAGCTATCAGGAGGGCAGCAGCAGCGCGTCAGCATTGCGCGTTCACTGATTACGGAGCCGTCCGTCATATTCGCGGACGAGCCTACCGGGAACCTGGATACCCGAACGGAGGAAGAGATTATTTCCATTTTGCAACAGCTGAATCGGGAGATGCATACAACATTCGTTATTGTCACGCATGAGGCTGAAGTGGCGGAGCAGATGCAGGTTGTCATTACATTGCAGGACGGATGCTTGGTGGAGAGCGGCCAGTCCAAGGCAGTAGAGCAAGGAGAGCGGTTGTGAGAGTTCTGGATGTGTTGCGAATGTCATGGGGACAGATTGTGCGCAGAAAGGTGGTTACTCTTCTGTGCATGATTGGCCTGTCCATCGGCTGTGCGGCCATGATTATCGCGTTAAGCGTGGGGCAGTCGGTACAGGTCTATGGTGAGAAAACGTTAAACGAGAATTACAAAATGGATGAGATTACAGTATCCCCCAATGAGGGAATCGGTTCGGGCGGAAGCAATGGGCAGACGTCCACCTTCGAACGAGGAGCGCTGACGGCTCGGAAAATCGATATTATTTCCAGCCTTCCGCATGTCGTCGCCGTTGCTCCGATGCTGAAGCTGGATATGCTGGAGATGGCTACATTGGATGGCAAAAGCTCCAATGTGGAAGTTATCGGTACAGAGCTTGGATCATTGAGCCGTTTCGGCTACCGTTTTGACAAAGGCGGGGCATCGGGGATCAGCGGAGCCGCTATTGTGAATTACGGTGCAACCTTCGGACTTGTGGACGCCGAGGTGATCCGCGAACTGAACAACAAGCTCATGGAGGATTCGTTTAATGACGAGTTTCTACAGCAATACATGGCGTTGATGTCTACCCAAACCGAGCTGTTTCAGGCACAGTTTAACCTGAAATATCAGGACATGAATGATTTGTCCAAAGCCAAAACAAGCTCCCCTTTGCGAGTGACGGGTGTACTGAAGGTGCCTGGCGGCATGAGTGAGAACAATGCCATGTATGACAAAAAGGTCTATGTTTCCCTCGAAACCGCCCGAATGCTCGCTGAACAGTTCCAGAGCAGTCAGGCACAGGCCGCGGCAGCAGGACGGTTGAACTCGGCGCTCGTGAAGGTAGAGGACAAGAAGTATGTGGCACAGGTGCAGGAGCAGATTCAGAAGCTGACGCTGATGACAGACAGCAATCTGTATCAGGAGCAGGCGATGAAGGAACAGCTTGGCATGTACCAGAAGGCCGCTATGGGCATAGGGATATTCGTTATGCTGCTAGCTTCTCTATCCATTATCGTTGCGATGATCATGTCCACACATCAGCGCCGCAAACAGATTGGCGTCATGAAGGTGCTGGGAGCCAATCTGTGGCAGATCAGGCAGATGTTCATTACTGAAGCTGCTGTACTTGGAGTGTTGGGCGGCATTGTTGGTGTCTTCATCGCTTACGGAGCCATTCAGGGGGTAAATGGACTACTCCAAGGACAAATCTCGATGGAGGCAAGCACACCTCTCCAAGTAGTTATTGAGACGTCGGCCCTGCCTGCTGGTATAGCGTTTGCGGTGTTGACCGGAGTACTCTCGGGAATCTATCCGGCGATTAGCGCCTCGCGTACAAATGCGTTGCAGGTAATTAAATCGGCATAAATATAAAGCAGAGATACAGGAAAGCACAGTTTAGGGATTTAAGGATTTAACAGACGGAAATCACCAGACAGATTCAATGAAGGGACATACGGCAATGAAGAATTCGGCAATAGGCAAATGGATAAAGAGAATCATCATGATCGGACTGCTCGCAGGCGCTGGATATTTTCTGTACCAGCAATATAAACCGGTACCCGAAGCGCCCATCGAGGCTCCGCAGCCCATTACATTTGGAGTCACACAGGAGACGATCACGCAGGAAATTCAGGTCAAAGGCAAGTCGGCTTATGCCAAACAGACGGATGTGTACGCTCCTTTTGCCTCGAAGATAAAGCAGTGGAATGTGGAGAATGGGGAGCCCATTCACAAGGGAGCCGTCATGTTCTCGCTTGATTCGAAAGCATTGCAGACGGAAGTGCAGCAGTTGGAGACCGATATTGAGAAATCGAGGCTGGAAGCTCAATTGAATGAGATTGGTCTTACTCAGGGAGAGGGTCCCGAGCAATTGGGGGTTACTGAAGAAGAACGGAAGAAAGCCTTCGCCGAGCGGGAAACAAAACGACTGACCAACGAAATGAACAAGGAATCCATCGCTGTGAAGGAGCAGGAGGTTCAGGCCAAGAAAGCGGTCATGGGTTTATCCACCGTGTACGCGCCGGTATCCGGTGTGTTTCTGATGAACGATACGGAGACCAAGACACGTATGGTGAGCGAAGGTCAGTATGTGGGTACCATTGTGGACACAGGCAAATTACAATTTGTGGCGGCCATTAGCGAGCAGGAGCTATTCAAAATCCAAACAGGCATGCCTGTAAGTGTACATATGACGGGAAACAAGGAGGTTCCGTTAACCGGAAAGGTCATCAAAATCTCCAAGTTTGCCAAAAAGGGAACGGAAACAGATCTGAAACAGCCTTCCCAATTCGATATTGTCATTGATTTGAAGCCAAACGCCAAGCTGATCGGTGGATTAAGTCTGGAGGGCAAGATTGAAACGCTGCGCAAGGAGAAAGCGACGGTCGTTCCCACGCTGGCGGTCATGCGAGATCAGGATACGGCATATGTGATGCTGGATCAGGGCAACGGGCAATATGTACAGCAGACGATTCAAACAGGCATCGAGACAGATGACAAGACTGAAGTATTGAACGGCTTGAAACCAGGAGATATTGTTGTGCTTCCATAAAAAAGTAGCATGAGAATATGCTATGTCAATTAGCTCATTACGGGGGGATAAGCCCGTAATGAGCCTTTTTTATGGCTTGGGGAGGCACATCTCGGAATTCCTGCCTGATTTATGGAATTAAATATAATAAATTTTAATAAATTCAATTTACAGTAATATTTACATGGAGTATAATCGATTCATAAGGAGGTGGACACGCGATGTGAGGTTTGTATCGAGGGTAAGCCTTTTTTTAAAACCTCTAAAAGTAAGCGCTTACTTTAATTAAGTCAGAGCAATGCCTTGAAAGCCGTTCACCAAAGATCACCCGCACACACCTACAGATGTTATCCCCCTTGCTTTGTCCCTTAACCTCAGTGTAAGACACCATTTCTGTTTCTTGTTTCACACCTTATTGTTGTTGACCTAGCTTGTCCCAATTGAACTACATTCATGGAGGTGAAGTTCCTACAGCTCATCCATACGTTCTCTACCGTGCATAGCATCTTGCCGACACAGAGGATCAGACATGAGTATATACCCAATCCAAGTACAAGAAAGGTGGAACCCTAATGACAAAATCGAAAACCTTATCGAAAGGCGGAAAGGTGCTTCGCAGAAGTGTAAAACAAATGCTGGCAGCAACGCTGCTCGCGGCGGGCATTTTCCCGGGCATGGCTCCAGGAGTGAGTCAGGCGGCTGAAGCGCATGTGGATAATCCGTTTGTCGGAGCTACGTCGTATTTAAACCAGGATTATTCCGCTCTCGTGGATACGTCCATTGCTCTCACCAGTGATGCAGCGTTAAAAGCCAAGATGGAAACGGTGAAATCCTATCCAACGGCAGTCTGGATCGACCGTATTGCTGCCATTAATGGTGGAACAGACAATGCCGGACGCAAAAGTGTGGAGCAGCATCTGGATGCCGCCTTGGCACAAAAGAAGTCAGGTACTCCAATTACCGCTTCATTCGTTATCTACAACTTACCTGGGCGGGATTGTCATGCCCTTGCATCCAATGGTGAACTTCCACTAACACAGGCGGCCCTACAGACGTATAAAAATGATTATATCAATGTAATTGCCGATATTTTTGCAAAGCCCAAGTATCAGGACATTCGCATCATCGCCATCATTGAGCCGGACAGTCTGCCCAATCTGGTAACCAATCTCAGTACACCAGCTTGTGCCCAAGCGAGTTCAACAGGAATCTATGAAGCTGGTGTGAAATACGCATTGGAAAAGCTGCATGCCATTCCGAATGTGTACAACTACCTGGATATTGGTCACTCCGGCTGGCTTGGTTGGGATAACAACCGTACAGGCGCAATCTCGCTGTATACTAGCGTTGTCCAAGGAACAGCAGCAGGTCTGAATAGCGCCGATGGCTTCATTACGAACACAGCGAATAGCACACCGCTGAATGAACCGAATCTGCCTAATCCCGATCTGAACATCGGCGGACAACCGATCAAGTCTTCCAAGTTTTATGAGTGGAACCCTTACTTTGACGAAACCGATTTCACTGCGGCACTGTATAGCGGATTTGTACAAGCTGGCTGGCCGGCCAGCACGGGCTTCCTCATTGATACCAGTCGTAATGGATGGGGCGGGGTGAATCGTCCAACGTCTGCCACAGGCAGTGATATTAACACGTACGTGAACTCCGGGCGTGTGGATAAGCGCGATCACCGGGGGAACTGGTGTAATAACAGTGGAGCAGGCATAGGTGAAGCACCTAAAGCTGCACCAGGACCAGCCCATCTGGATGCCTATGTATGGGTCAAACCTCCAGGGGAGTCTGATGGCTCCAGCTCGGAAATTCCGAACAACGAAGGAAAAGGCTTCGACCGGATGTGTGATCCAACCTTTACAACTCGTGATGGTGTATTGACGGGTGCACTGCCTAACGCACCAGTGTCAGGTCACTGGTTCCATGACCAATTCGTCATGCTGGTGCAGAACTCATTCCCTGTTCTTCCAGCCAGCAATGGTGGAGGGGGTGGAACGACAGCTCCAGCTGCTCCGGCAACACTGTCTGCGACAGCAGGCAACGCACAGGTTTCCCTGAGCTGGACAGCCTCCACAGGTGCGACCAGTTATAACGTGAAACGGGCGTTGAGTGCGTCGGGTCCATTCACTACGGTTGCTGCTGGCGTGACCGGCACATCGTATGCCAACACAGGTCTGATCAATGGTACAACCTACTATTATGTGGTTAGTGCCGTGAATGCTGCGGGTGAGAGTGTGAATTCGGCTGTAAAAAGTGCGGTACCAGTAGCAGGTGTGACTGCCCCTGCTGCACCAACAGCGCTGACAGCTACGGCAGGCAATGCTCAAATCAGCTTGACCTGGGCGGCTTCGGCAGGAGCGACAGGTTATAACGTGAAACGGGCGTTGAGTGCATCGGGTCCATTCACTACGGTTGCTGCCAACGTGAGCGGCACATCCTACACCAATACGGGTCTGACCAATGGAACGACCTATCATTATGTGGTTAGTGCCGTGAACGCTGCCGGGGAAAGTGTCAATTCTGCCGCAGCTTCTGCAACACCGCAAAGTGTAGTTGTTCCGACCAGTGACCTGGTTCTGCAATATCGTGCGGGAGATACCAACGCGGCAGATAACCAAATTAAACCGTATTTCAACATCAAAAACGTAGGTAACACGGCTGTAAATCTGAGTGATCTGAAAATCCGTTATTACTTCTCCAAAGAAGGTACCGCAGCGATGGACTCTGCTGTCGATTACGCTCAAGTTGGCGGAGCCAACATCCAGCGCACGTTCACCGATTCCTATGTGGAGCTGAGCTTCACTTCTGGAGCAGGCGCGATCCAGGCAGGTGGACAATCCGGGGATATCCAGCTCCGCATGTACAAAACGGACTGGAGCAACTTAGATGAAACCAATGATTATTCCTACGATCCAACCAAAACATCCTATCAGGACTGGAACAAGGTGACCCTCTACAAAGGCGGTACCCTGGTCTGGGGCATTGAGCCTTAAAAGGAGCGAATACAAAACAGGGGCGTTTCCCAGTCATGAACATGACTGGGAAACGTCCCTTTTTTCAATTTTAACGAATGGAGTGCGTCTTATTTCGTGTAATGGAGCTAGTGCAGTGTTTTAACGAATCGTATACACGTTATTACCAGGTTTTCGCCCTGTGTTCACTCTGTTTTCCGATGGTTTTTACCAGATAACGTACCGGAGTTCGTTAGTTTTTCTATTGCCGCTAATCTTCGGAATAAGGTGTGCTCGTTTCGATAGAGTCCTGAACAACACTGAATATTGATCGTTTTGGACGGATATTTGCCTATGTCACAGCAGGTGGGATGTCTATAATAATACCCGATGGGCAGGATGAAGCTGCTCTAATGGAGAGGGAATGGAAGGGGGACGGAGTCAAAGAAGTCTGTTCAGGAGAGCTATTCATTTATATTTTTGTAAGCGCATTCAGTAAAATTTGAAGGATATGAACGTCTGTATGGATTGACGGATGTCGCAACGATCCAAGCACAGCCATAAGCATCACCCATTCTGTCTCAAGGAGAGTGAAGGTCGATGAAATCCAAAACATTAGCGCCGATACATAAAGGATCGGTTTCAGGTATGTACTCCAATCGCAGGAAGGTGCGTATGCCACTTGCAGCCAAAATGCTGTCTTCGGCACTAAGCGTTGCTTTGCTCGTTGCGGGAACAGCGGGTGCGAGCGGAGCAGCAGCTTCCAGTGAGAACAGCGCGGCAGAGGCCAGCGTGCAGTCACATAAGGGAGGGAGTTCTTTGAAAGACATTCAGCTTGAGTATCTTGATCGCGGTCTGGTTGCGGCGTCTACTTCCGAGGGTGTTTTTCTCAGTTGGAGGTTGCTTGGTGACGAGGCCACAGGGTATAGCGATAAAGGTCTGACAGGCACGGATTTCAACGTATATCGTGATGGCAAGAAGATTGCTACGGTCACCGACAGCACCAACTATGTTGATGCCGCAGGCAAATCGTCGTCCCGTTATGAAGTGGCAGCGGTAAGCAAGAAGGGCAAGGAGAGTAAACACAGTGCATCCGTCAAACCTTGGGCGAACGGCTACGTCGATATTCCTTTGCAAAAACCGGCCGATGGTGTGACGCCAGTGGGAGAAGCCTACTCGTATTCTGCGAATGACATGAGTGTGGGCGATGTGGACGGGGACGGTCAATATGAGTTTTTTGTAAAATGGGACCCTTCTAACTCCAAGGATGTCTCGCAAAAAGGCTACACCGGTAAAACGTACGTGGATTGTTACACGCTGGACGGACAATTGTTGTACCGGATCGATCTCGGGGTTAACATCCGTTCGGGTGCTCATTATACACAGATGCTCGTTTATGATTTTGACGGGGATGGCAAGGCTGAGATGATGTTCAAGACTGCACCGGGAACCAAGATCATCAAATATAACAAAAAAGGAAAGGTCACTTCCGAAAAATACATCACCCTTCCGAAGCAGGATCGTAAGGCAGGTTATTCTAACGAAGATGATTACCGTTTAAGTGCAGATGGCTACTATGATCATGTCGTGGATATGTTCAAGAACTGGCATAAACATGAAGAGGTCGTGAAGGGCAACTGGCCTGCTACGTTGGAGGAAGCTTTTGGGATTGAGAAAAAGTATAGTTATCCATTGTCTCAGAAGGATGCTGAGAGCTTGGCCGATTACTTCATCGATGTGTATGCACCAAGCCGCAGTGACAAGAATGAGCTGCGCAAGTTCGAAGGTTTTATCGTGGATGGACCTGAGTATGTAACGGTGTTCGAAGGAGAGTCGGGCAAAGAGCTGGAGACCATTCCTTATGAACCGGGACGGCAGGATGATGGGTTGATGTGGGGCGATTATGCAATGGCGCGTATTGAACCAGCGAACCGGGTAGATCGTTTCCTGGCAGGCGTGGCATATCTGGATGGAAAGAAACCGTCTGCGATCTTTGCACGCGGGTACTACACACGTTCGACCATGGTCGCCTACAACTGGGATGGCAAAAAGCTCAAGCGTGAATGGAAAGTGGACAGTGGCTGGACGCCAATGAAGAACCCGTTCAATGACGGTCCGCATGGGGTGGACGGTACAGATCCAGTATACGGCTCAATTACAACGCAAGGCGCGCACTATTTCAGTGTCGCTGATGTGGATGGAGATGGTAAACAGGAGATTGTGTACGGCTCGGCCACGATTGATCATGATGGCAGTGTGTTGTACAGCTCCAAGGACCTGATGCCAGCGGAGAGTGCTGCTCCGGGAACGATTGCACGTCTGGGGCATGGGGATGCGCTTCATGTAGCGGATATTGATCCGGATCGTCCGGGGCTGGAGATCTTCATGGTGCATGAGGGTGGCCCTTGGGCACCATACGGATATTCCCTGCGGGATGCGAAGACTGGGGAAGTGATCTATGGCGGGTACACGGGCAAAGATACCGGACGTGGCATGATCGGTGATGTGGACCCGACCCGCCGCGGATTGGAGACATGGGCTGTGGGACTTTGGACGGCCAGCAGTGAGAAAATAAGCGATAAGGCTCCCGGCACGAATATGAATATTCGCTGGGCCGCTGATATGACAACTCAAATCGTGGACGGTGCCATTAATGTCACGCCTACGATTAAGGATTGGAATCGGGGAACTCTGCTGACCGCGAACGGCACGTTGACCAACAATTATACCAAGGGTACGCCATCTCTAGTAGCGGATATCTTCGGGGATTGGCGGGAAGAGATGCTGGTGAGAACCGAGGACAGCTCGGCGATCCGCATCTACCTGAGCACCGAAAAGACTGATCGCAAACTGTACACGCTAATGCACGACGCGATGTATCGTGTCGGCATTGCTGGACAGAACAGTGGATACAATCAGCCGTCCTACCCATCCTTCTACATGGCATCGGATATCGACTGGTCGAAGGTTACGCTGCCGAAGTTCGACACGCCCAAGTCGGGTAAGGGTGAAAAGTGAGATTTGAGAAGTGTCCCAATCCTCAGATGATCTTATGATGGTTGGGGTTTGAGGACTTAATACCAGTATGTTGATACTGTTGAACGTATTTGGAAAACCTGAATCCAAGTGTTTCCAACAGTGTTATTTTGTTATAAGAAGTTTACTATTGTATTAAAGTGAAGCTCTGGAGTAACCTCGGTGCGTTTAGGCGTACGGGAGGTTACCCGGAGTTTTTTTGATATGGTCAAACCGAAACAACAAACGACATCATCATTTCAAATGTGCTACGGATGCAAAATCTTGAATGGTATACTTTCCGTTTTCATGAATCAATGTGGTGATGGAGCATTCGGGAATCAGTTGACTTTGCATGGCGATAAAATTAGGATGCCAGACGTTAAGTTCAAGCTCTGGGAATGTGTTTACTAGAAAATCCGTAATTAACCCGCCATGAGTAACGATAACGATATGGCTATCTGGTGGCTCTACATTCGTCAATTCCGTTAGGAAAAAGGCCAAACGTTGGCCTGCCTGCTTAGAGGAATCACCCACAGGTGGGAGGTAGTATGGATCACTTGTGCATCTGTCCCACATCGCGATGAATTCTTCAAAGGTTTGTTCAGGTAGGTCCCCCCAGTTGGCGCGTTCACGCAGACGCTGGTCTTCAGTCACTGTAATGTTTGTTTGGAGAGCAATATGTGCCGCAGTGTTGATCGCTCTTTGAAGTGGGCTTGCAATGATTTTGGTGACAGGTACGTTAGCCAAATGAAGTGCTGTCGACTTAGCTTGTGCTACTCCTTCGGATGTAATGGGAACATCACCGATGCGCTTTTCTTTTAATGCATGCCTCACCAGAAAAAATGTAGTTTTCATAGTCTCACTACCTCCTCGTTATAGATTAGATTAAATAAAATAAAATTGATTAGATTTATAACTAATTATATGTTTATCTAATTTGTAATCGCAATGATTTTTCAATTACATGGTGAAATACATCGCCGAGACTTGCTACAATGGAAAAAAGTGAGGATCGTTGCAGCAACGGAGGTGCAGGCATTGGAAGCAAAACATTGGACAGGCAGTCTGTTTCAGGAGAAACTGCGCACAGAGGACTATGGACCGCGTTTTTACGCGTATTATTACAAGCAATGGGACAACTACCAGATGTCTTATCACGATCATGATTCCACGGAGATCATGTACATTATTTCGGGAATGTGCCGGGTCGATGTACAGATGCAGGATGGCAGCTCGGAACAGGCAGTATTAAAAAAAGGGCAGTTCATTCTGCTGGACGCAGGGGTTCCACACCGTCTGCTGGTGAAGGATGGCGTACCGTGCCGCATGCTCAATGTGGAATTTGGAGTTGCCAGATCGGAGCCAGGGCATCCATCCATTCGCCAGCTTGCGTTGGAAGAGGAGGAAGTCCATGCTTTTTTAGCACAAGCCACGCCTTATCTGGTTTTGCCTGACCCGGAAGAGGTGTACCACATTATGAAAAGCCTTGTGCTGGAGCTGGATCAGCGTGGACTGATGGAGCAGGGTCGATCTTCTGCACCTATTCGGATTATTCCGCCGGAGGAACGCTCGCATCATCGCGAAGCCCGTGATCTGAAGTCGCCTGAGCAAGGTACGCTGGTACGCACGTTGTTTATCCAACTGCTGGTTCGGGTCGCAAGACTGCGCGGGGAATTCAACCGAAGTGCGTTGGATCAGACGGAGCTGTACGTGAAACGTACGATTGAATTCATGCATCACAATATGGATCGTAATATTCAAATGAAGGATATCGCAGCAGCAGTGAATCTGCATCCAGGCTATTTGCACCGTATTTTTCGCCAGCACACGCAGCGCACGCCTACCGACTATCTCACGATGCTCCGAATGGAAAAGGCGAAGATGCTGCTGCAACAGACCGATATTCCAATCTCCGAAATTTCCGATTACGTTGGCGTGGGGAGCAGACAGTATTTTCATATGTTGTTCAAGAAATATACAGGCCGAACTCCGGTTGAATTCCGTTCCTCGATGGAGCGACATGTCAGTCATTATCCACTGGAATAATAGGGGGAATAGGTACTCTGTTTTTATCTGAGCAGGATAGGCTGAATGATCTTCGGACACAAAAGTGAGGATTTTTGACAGCTACTTCGTGAACTGGTCATGATTTTGATAACGCTTCCTTATGTACCGTTGTTACAATGATTTCATCAGGCAACTTCAATTCAATTGCAAGTGTTACTGAATGAAGTCATTAACCGAAGCCAATCGTTTCGGATTACGGGAGGAACTGTGCATGTCGTTTAAAGTGGCATTTATCGGGGCGGGCAGTATCGGATTTACACGGGGGTTGCTGCGGGATTTGCTCGCGGTACCGGAATTCAACAATATAGAGATTGCGTTCTGTGATATTAGTCAGCACAATCTAGACATGGTTACCGAGCTGTGTCAGCGCGATATCCGCGAGAATGGACTGAATATTCAGATTCAGCCGACAACAGACCGGAGAGAAGCGCTCAAGGATGCGAAGTATGTACTGTGTACAATCCGTGTAGGAGGGTTGGAAGCTTTTGCAACCGATGTGGATATTCCGCTCAAATATGGGGTAGATCAATGTGTCGGCGATACATTGTGTGCAGGTGGGATTATGTACGGACAGCGTGGAATTGCCGAAATGCTCGACATCTGTAAAGATATTCGTGAACAAAGCACACCGGATGTGCTGCTCCTCAATTATTCCAACCCGATGGCTATGCTGACATGGGCCTGCAACAAGTATGGCGGTGTTCGCACGATTGGATTATGTCACGGGGTACAGCATGGGCATCACCAGATTGCGGAAGCGTTTGGACTGAAAATGAATGAAGTGGATATCGTATGTGCCGGAATTAATCATCAGACCTGGTACGTCAAGGCTTCCCATGAAGGTAAAGACCTTACGGGTGATTTGCTCGAAGCTTTCGAGAAACATCCAGAGTATAGCCGTACCGAGAAAGTGCGGATTGATATGCTGCGCCGATTTGGTTATTACAGTACGGAATCGAATGGTCACCTTAGCGAATATGTGCCTTGGTACCGCAAACGTCCGGAAGAGATCAAGGACTGGATTGATCTGGACAGCTGGATTAACGGCGAGACGGGCGGGTACCTGCGTGTATGTACAGAGGGAAGAAATTGGTTTGAGACTGATTTCCCGAACTGGATGAAGGATGAGCCAATGCAATTCGCCCCGGAAAAACGAGGCGGAGAACATGGTTCCTACATTATAGAAGGGCTGGAAACGGGACGCGTATACCGCGGACACTTCAATACCGTCAATAACGGTGTGATCTCCAACCTGCCGGATGATGCGATCATCGAAGCACCGGGATATGTGGATCGTAATGGTATTTCGATGCCACATGTAGGCGACCTGCCACTCGGCCCGGCTGCCGTGTGTAATGTGAGCATTTCCGTACAACGACTTGCGGTGGAAGCTGCGGTACATGGTGACGACAAACTATTGCGTCAAGCGTTCATGATGGACCCACTCGTAGGTGCGGTATGTAATCCAAAAGAAATCTGGCAAATGGTTGACGAGATGCTGGTCGCTCAAGCCGAATGGTTGCCTCAATATGGTGACGCCATTGCTGCGGCAGAAGCAAGACTTGCTGCAGGCAACCTGATTCCTACGAAGGAATATGAAGGTGCTGCACGTCTCAAAGTGAAAACCGTTGAGGAGATGCAGCAGGATCGCGATGCCGCCAACAAAAATGCGGGTGAATCGGATAAAGGGAAAGATCGGGAGAAAGTGCAACAATAGATAAAAATGAGTAGGGCTTCTCCAAAATTGGAGGGGCCTTGTTTGGTTCTATTTTTTTTCGACACCACGGATTACAAAGGCAAAAGAGGTATCACCCAAGGAAACCTGCGAATTTTTTGGGGAAGACCAGCCGATAAAGGCTCCATAATAATGAGTACCTTTTTCCTGTGCAAACTGGAATGATCCTTCTCGGAAAGAGATGGGACGTGCCTCCCCGTTCACATATTCAACCAGAGTGAATTCGTTAGGCGGTACATCCGTACTCAAGTTAATAGATATGTTCTCGCCCACCAACACCGAGACAGGTACTTTACCTTCCAGCAATTCCACATCACCTGCATAGTCAGCACACATACCTCCCCAGCAATAACTGCCCTGTACAGCTGGAATAGAGATGCCGCTTTCGCTCTGGATAGTTGGCGTAGGCAGTTCCTGGGGTAAGTTGGGTCCAGATTCCTTAGCGTTCTCCTCTAGTGAACCCAATTCAGCTTCCTTTGTATCTGGCAATGGGAGAGAGGGAGGTTCGTTTGTGCCGTTACTTGGAGTAGGATTACAGCCGGATAATATCAGCAAAGTTGTAAGGAACACGAGTGAAGCCAATGTTCTTATAGTAATGAAAAAATTTATTTTAGCCACCCCCTAATATCTTCCAGACGAAGAAAAAGAGAAGAATGTTGCTCATTGCGACGCATATGTATCATGCAATACATATTACCTTTACAGACATAGTAATATGTCTTATAGTATACCCAGATTGAAGAAAGTCGGTGAATCTGGCAGATGGATGAACAAGCGATTAACAGTGACCTCATTCGAGGCAACATTGACCCCATTATTCTGAGTGTACTTATACCGAAGGATAACTACGGTTATAGCATTATTAAGGAAATTTATCGCAAGAGTGGAGACCGGTTTGAATTAAAGGAACCGACACTCTATTCCAGTCTGAAAAGGCTGGAGAAGAGTGGATATGTGGAATCCTACTGGGGGGAAGAGACCCAGGGAGGACGACGCAAATATTACCGGATTACAACGCAGGGGCAGGAAGCTTATACCCAGCAAGTTCACGCTTGGCACGCAGCCAAAACATTGATTGACTGCATGATTATTTCCGGGGAAAAGGGAGATGAAGAGATATGACATTGGAAGATCGCATTACCCGCTATGTGAATCGTCTGTTCAATGATGCGCAGGATACATTGGCCAATCAGGAGTTAAAAGAAGAGATTCACAGTAATCTCGCTGCACGAATTGAAGATTATATGGAGCAGGGTATGGACGAGGAGCAGGGTTTTCAGACTGCCATACAACATGTGGCTGGCATGGAGCAGATCATGAGTGATCATCGCAGGGTGCATCGCGTTCCTTATTGGACTGCGGTGTTGCAGTCTGCCTTGATCTATAGTCTTATCGCCTGGATCATTACCATTCCAATGAGAGTCATGGTCCAGGGCGCAACCATTAACAATTTGCTTATGATCATGAGTGTGATCGTTGGTGGAGCGTATGTATTTTACATGATGAAAAATAAAAATACTTCGACTGATCCAGAGGACACTGCCGTTATTCGTACACCTGTGTTCTTACAATGGACGCGCAGAGTGTGGTGGTTATGGGCAGGGCTCATCGTTGTGTTATGGGGTACACAGGCGGCGCTGCGATTTGGAAGCAACATCTGGTATAGTCGACCGATTCAGGTAGAGGGACCCTATCAATTTACGGTAATCGCAATTGCTTTTGCCATACCTTTATTAAGTATTATTATTCCTTTGATCGTGCAGAGGGCGTATCGGATCGTGAGCAAGTATGAGGCAGGCGATGTCATATGACGGGAAAGAATAAATGGATTATTGCATTGGTCATGCTCGGTATCTTTGGTGTTATTGTGGTTGAGGGCGTCGTTAATCCGAGAATAGAGGCGAAGCAGTCGCAGTATGAAGCAGAGCAGCAAGATCCGTTGACCCATGATTTTGCGGCATTAGCGAAATATCGCAGTGCTTATATGGGAGACTTCTCTAATCTCAGCCATTTGAATCAAGCCTTGCCTCTAAACGGCCAATTGAATGGGTATCAGTTGGTTCCAGAGACATTTACGGCTCAGATTAATTACAGGATGAATACCAGCGAGATGAAGCCCGAAGAGTTGGAACGAATACTTGTATATAATGCTGCTGCCAATTTTGTATGGATTGATAATTTGGAGCATGTGCTTTATTCATTTGAGGATGTTCAATATACTTTGAGCCGTGAAGCCGCCCAGCAATGGGCCGGAACGGAACTGAAAACCCTTCAGGAACCTGAGGAGTGGGATACATTGGTGCGTAAGAAGCTAGTGGATCCCGCGCAAGTGAACGAAGCTTTTTCACAAATTGTTGACAATTAAGCTGGTTCAAAGATAAGGAAAAGGTAAGAGGCTCGACTCTTCTCCTATGCTATGTTATTATAAGACTCTGATAACGTGGTAACGAACTAAAGCGTTTGGGTTTGGTTATAGACATGGAGGGGTTAGAGAGATGAGAAAACAAGCGATATTTCTATTATTGATCAGCATATGCATGATTGTTGTTGCGGGATGTTCCAGCTCGGGAAGCAAAGATGAACATGCCATTATTGTGGGGATAGATGATAAATTTGCTCCAATGGGCTTCCGGGATGACAAGAATGAAATTGTTGGTTTTGATATTGACTATGCAAGAGCGGCAGCGGAGAAAATGGGTAAAGAAATTACGTTCCAGCCCATTGATTGGTCTTCCAAAGAATCGGAGCTGAACAGCGGCCGAATCGACCTGATCTGGAACGGGTACACGATTACGGATGAGCGGAAAGATAAAGTGCTGTTCACGAAGCCGTATCTGGAGAACAGCCAGGTTGCAGTCACACTCGCGGACTCACCGATTACGAAGCTGGATGAACTGGATGGCAAAAATGTAGGATTGCAGGCGCTGTCCTCTGCGGCAGATGCACTCGCGGCAAGTCCTCTGAAGGATAAAGTGAATGCTTCCGAATTCCCGGACAACGTACTGGCCCTGACCGATCTCAAGACGAAACGTTTGGATGCTGTCATCATCGACGAAGTGGTTGCGAGATATTACATGTCCAAGGAAGAGGGAACGTTCAAACTGCTGGATGAATCCCTTGCTCCGGAACAATACGGCATTGGTGTGAAAAAAGGCAATGAAGAACTACTGAATCAGCTGCAAAAAGCATTGGATGAGCTGAATGCCGATGGCACAGCAGCCGAGATTTCCACCAAATGGTTTGGTGAAGATGAAGTTTTGAAATAGGATCAGGCCACTTGCCTGACATATGTAGTAAACAACATGACCCCGGATTCCAAAAAGGAGCAAGACTCCTGCGGAATGCGGGGTTAACAGATTAGAGGAGCCGATTGCGATGAGCTGGGAGTATTTATTGGGCGTCATGAAGCCCATGCTTGAAGGTGCACAGACCACGATCTTTTTATTTTTGCTGGCCATTATAGTGTCTGTACCACTTGGATTTGGAGTAACCTTATTGATGAAAAGCCGATTCAAGCCGTTGGCATGGATCGCTCATACGTACGTATATGTGATGCGGGGAACGCCGCTGATGCTTCAGCTGTTGTTCTTTTGCTTCGGTCTGCCGCTGCTTCCAGGCGTAGGAGAGTATCTTGTATTTGACCGCTTTACGGCGGCAACGTTGGCTTTTATTTTGAATTATGGTGCGTACTTTGCCGAGATTTTCAGAGGTGGATTGCTCTCGATTGATAAAGGACAACATGAAGCCGCACAGGTACTGGGCCTAAGCAAATGGCAGACGATGACGAAAGTCATCATCCCGCAGATGATCCGGGTTGTACTGCCTGCGACGGCGAACGAGTCCATTACGTTAATTAAAGATACGGCGTTGCTGTATGCAGTTGCCGTACCCGAGTTGCTCCATTATGCACAGGCCGCAGTAAACCGGGATTTCCGTCTGACGCCGTTCCTGGTTGCAGGTATTATTTATTTGTTGCTGACCATGGTACTTACCTTGTTCTTCAAGGCACTGGAGAAACGTTATACATTTGAGTAAACGCGCACGGAACAGAAGTATATAAAGTTATCTAATCTCATCAATTAAAGGACTGTCTGCATATGACACATATTATAGAAGTAAATCAATTAAGAAAATCATTCGGTACACTTGATGTGCTGAAGCAGGTATCGTTCAACGTGAAGCCAGGTGAGGTTATTGCCGTAATCGGGCCTTCGGGTTCGGGTAAAAGTACGATGCTGCGCAGCCTGATTCATCTTGAGGATATTTCGGGTGGCACCATTCGTATCCAAGGCCAGGCGCTGGCTGAGAACGGATCGTATGCAGGTGCCGCGGATATTCGGAAGATTACGGATCGCATGGGCATGGTCTTTCAGCATTTCAACCTGTTTCCGCATCTGACGGTACAGGCGAATCTGGAACTGGCACCGAAGACGTTGAAAAAAGAAAGCTCAGCGATCATCCGGCAGCGAAGTCTGGAGTTGCTCGGTAAAGTAGGGCTCTCCGACAAGGCGGATGCGTATCCCGCCAACCTGTCCGGTGGACAGAAACAGCGCGTAGCGATTGCCCGCGCACTTATGATGCAGCCCGACATTCTGCTGTTCGACGAGCCGACCTCGGCACTCGATCCCGAGCTGACCGGAGAAGTGCTGCGTGTCATCAAGCAGCTGGCACAGGAGAATATGACGATGATGATCGTCACCCATGAGATGAGCTTCGCCCGCGATGTTGCGGATCGCGTCTTCTTCATGGATAACGGCGAAATCGCCGAGGCGGGTCCGCCGGAGCAGATCTTTGGCAATGCCAAGCTGGAGCGCACACGCACGTTTTTGCAGCGGGTGGAAGTGGAAAGGTAGAGGACTGAACAGGAACATGG
This sequence comes from Paenibacillus sp. MDV22-iso6, assembly GCF_058408365.1. Classification (NCBI taxonomy): domain Bacteria; kingdom Bacillati; phylum Bacillota; class Bacilli; order Caryophanales; family Paenibacillaceae; genus Paenibacillus; species Paenibacillus sp. MDV22-iso6. The sequence goes on from NZ_JBZVDZ010000002.1 coordinate 187,951, forward strand.
GCAGGTGCGAATGCCAAGCTCCCATGAAATCCCCGGGAGATTCGCATCTCGTAATTTGTCGAAAACGTCATTTTGTGACCTTTTGGCAACAGATTACTTGAATATAATGGGTTTCATATATTAAACTAAATATAGTAAATGACAATATGGCTGAAAACACGTAATTAGTATATATACATATGCTGTTGTTACGTGTTTTTTTCGCTGTGGCACTCCGTATGGAGTGCGTGGATTGAAATTTCTTGATCCTCTCAGCCAGTTCGCGGTTTGATAGGTGGCACTCCGTATGGAGTGCGTGGATTGAAATTACTTCAGAGTAGTAGTCGATGATATATTTCTGAAGATACAAGCAGACGTTACATGCCCCCTCTGTATTATGCCCGTTCAGGACTTTGTTATTATAAACACAATAATAATTATATAAAATTTATTTCATATTGTATATATTTGACATTTTTTATAAGTATGTGTATGATTATTTCATACCAAATAAAGGAGTTGTTTGAATTATGAGGATGTTGAAAAACAAATTTTCTATCATTATGTTGGTGTCAGCAATGTTTTTTAGTTTAGTTGGTAGTACCTACGCTCAAGCTCAAAACTCTGTAGATGCGAATGGTATGACAAAAGAAGAAGTGTTAGTTGCTAATTTACTTATTGAGCATTTAAAAGTCGATGAAAAAACAGGGTTATTTTATTTCGTTGATGAAGCTCAGTTAAAGGAAACTATACTCAATCAAGCGCCTAATACCAGTTATGAACAGATAAGAAAAGATATTGACCAGGTTAACGGCCTCATTGAAGAAAACCAAAAAGACGGTCCAATTATTCAACCCTATGGCGCCTGTTCAACTGCATTGAGTCTAATCGGATTATTTCACGGCGTTCAAATGAATGCAGCAATGCTGATTTTGGGTGTTGCAACCACGCCAGCACTGTTCGCAATTACGGCGATAACAGGGGCTATATGGGTTGGAGGCTCCTTATTATGCCCATAGGGGGATAATTGATGAAAACATTCTTGGATCGTTATATAATTTCAACTAATTTCTTGTTATTACTAATAATACTTTCGCTGGGATACACACAATTTTACAGTAGTAATGTTTTACTGTATTTTTTCCTAGCAACTGTAACCAGTGCATCTACTTTTTTTGTTGAATTTCTATTTAACAAAGCAAATTATGAAAGAAAAATAAAAGCAAAAAGAATGGCCGTTTACATCATGCCTTTTAATATTATTATTTTTGCTGTAGCAACTTATTTTTTACAAGTTTGAAGTCAGAGTTCGCTCGTTTCAATAACACTGCACTCCTTTATAAGAAATAGCTATACTTTTATGGCTTCAGTTGTGGAGAACCCCCCTGTTTTTGTGCAGGGGGTTTAATATTTCCTGTAAAGTAGGTAAATCGTTTAAAAACGTTGATTTGGTTCAAGATCATATAGGTGTAGGAGACGAAGAAAGCGATATTGATTTCTATTATTGGTGAGTTTAATGAAGGCCGAGTCAGTGAATTTATGAAAACTACAGCTATGGCTAACTCAAGATCAATTACGATACGTATCCGTCAAATAGCCAATTTCCTTCTGGGGAACGAACAAAAGAGAATTCATACGCAATATTTCCTTCAGAACCCTTTGTCGTGATGTATTTGGCTATGAACAGCATGAAGTGGTCTGAATCTTTTTGATTATAACCTCTGAATTCGAATTCATCCCACTGTATACCGTTAAGGAAATGGACTTCATAGGAGTGGCCTGCATTATAAATAGTCATGGTATTGCTGTTTTTGGATATATCTACATTGGGTGAAGATACGGACTCCATATAAGCAATATCTCCAGACTCCATGGCAGCGATCAGCTTAAACGTCATGTTTAGAGTTTCTCTTAAATTGTTTCTGAGCTCCTCGCTATGTACGTTCTCTTGAAGTTGAACGATCTGTTCCTGAAGACGAGCGTTTTCTTCACGTAGTTCCTTGATCGTTTGGATATTTTCCTCATGAAGCTCTACCGACTTCAAAGCTTCGACCGATTTATCCGTTTCACTGCAACCCGTCATCAGAAAAGTAAGTGACAATAGTAAAGGTGTGAATTTATACATAATAAACCTCCTTATCCTTAAAATAGAATATCATATTTCCTGTGCTTCTAGGTGCTCCGTATTTCCGGACAAATAAGTAAATATATTTAATAAAATCGGAATATTTACAAATAATGGAGCATATTTTCCTGGCTTATCAAGTATAATGAGACTACTTAATAAACAGGGAGGATTTACCTTTGGATCAACGTCACAATGATGTGGATCGTTATTATAGCGATCCGCTTCCACCACCACCTTATGTAGTACCAAAAACTAATAGCAAGTCTATTGCAGCTCTTGTCTTGGGGATTTTGTCGCTAACCATACCATACTTGGGATTTTTTATTGGTATCGTAGCTATCATATTTGCGTCGCTGGCACTGAAAGAACTCAGAATTCGTATGGAACAGGGGAAAGGGTTGGCTATTGCGGGTCTTGTCTGTGGGATTATTGGGACGGCTCTCTATGCTATTCTCATTATACTTGTACTGCTATTTACTTTTTTGGTAAGTACCAATGTTACTTCTACATACTAAGTGTTTGAGCTTGTTTCCTACCTCTTTTCCTCATGATCAAAAAAAGCAAGGCCGTGTATAAGCAAACACCCGCTTTTATTGAGGCGAGGGCGTTGCTTACAACATGCCTTGCTTTTTATGTTTCCATCCTACACGTGAAGCACTGCTTCTCTACTTACTTCCTCGCCTTCATTCGTACGATGCACCATGAAATACGTAAAGGTAGCCGCCAGACCAATCACGGCAAAGAGGCACAAAATTCCGATCTGATCCCAAGCCACACCGAACTGTCCACTCGAAATAACAGCTTTATACCCGGTGACCGAATAGGTCATTGGCAGCCATGGATTGAAACCTTTCAGCCAATTCGGAATGAGCTCCAATGGGAATGTACCCGCACTGGTGGTCAGTTGGAAGATTAACATGAGGATCGCCAGGAAGCGGCCGGGATTCTCCAACCAAGTAACCAGAGCCTGAATGATATACATGAAGGTCAGGCTGGTAACGAAACTGAATAAAAGGAACAAAGGCACGCTTTGAACTTCCAGGCCCAAGCCGGACAAAACAAGCCAGGAAGCGAGCAAGGACTGCACGGCACTCATGATCGTGAAAGCCAGCGTTCTGCTCACAAAACGATTCCAGCCACTCGCATCGGTAACCGAGCTGCTGCGTGTTGGTACAACCAGCGTTGCAATCAATGCCCCGACAAACAGTCCCAATGATAGGAAGTATGGCGAAAATCCTGTACCATAGTTGGGTACTTCATTGTGTTTATGTTCATCCACCTGAACGGGCTCTGCGTACATCGTTACGAGTTCATCCGTCTTTTTCACACTACCCGTTTGATCGGCGGCATCATTCAGTTTGGTGGCAAGCTCACCAGAGCCGTCGGTCAATTTGGAGGTACCTTCTTTTAAATCTCCAGCGCCATCATCCAGCTTGCGGGAACCGTCTGCAATGGTGGTGATTCCGTCTGAAAGTTGGTCCAAGCCATCAACCAGTTTTCCTGCACCTGCGTTTAATTGACTCGAACCCTCTGAAAGTTTGGCTCCGCCAGCGGCAGCCTCAGACAACTTGGAGTTGAACTGCTGGAGGCCAGTCGCAAGCTGTACCTGTCCAGTGGATAATTGCGATGCTCCTTCTAGAAGCCGCTGCTCACCCTGCACTAACAGGCTGCTGCCTTGGTGCAGCTGCTGTTGAGCAGCTTGCAGGTTTTGGCTGCCTTCGAGCAATTGCTGTCCACCTTGATATACCTGTTCGCTACCAGCGGCAACAGCCTGGCTTGCTGCCAGAAGTTGCTGTACAGCTGGGTTAGCAGCTAACTCTGGACTAGCTTCAGCTAATTGGGCAAGACCTTGCGCAACGGCCTTGGCACCTTCACTTACTTTGCCACTGCCTCCGACTGAAGCCTGCAATCCAGCGGTCAGCTTGGCACTACCCTCCTCAGTTGCTGCCAGTCCAGCATCCAATTTTGCGGCTCCTTCCTGAGCAGATTGAATCCCAACCTGTAACTTTTTGCCGCCAGCTTCAGCCTGTGCTGCTCCGTCACCAAGCTTCGTACCTGCTGCCGCCAATTGGGACAAACCATTGGAAAGGGAGCTGGCTCCTGTATGAAGCTCATCAATACCCTGAGCCAAGGTGTTCGTGCCTTCTTTTAACGGGGTAATGCCTGTTTCTAGTTTGTTGGTTCCATCGGCCAGTTTGGACAGGTTCTCTTTCAACTTGGAGGCACCTTCATCCAGCTTAACCGCGCCCTCGTTGATATGACTTGCGCCGTCTCCGGCATCTGCCAAACCGCTAGAGATTTTCTCTACCTGATCAAGCAGGGTTTCCGTATAAGATTCCGTCAATTTCGCAGAGACTTTGGATTTGATCTGTTTGACCGCTGTCCCGCCAATCTGACCCGCAAGGAAGTTGTATCCTTCATTGGGTTCATAGATCAGCTCTGCCGGTTGTGGATGGTCATCCATCAGAGTGGTTGCTTTCTCGGAAAAATCCTCCGGAATAACAATCGTCATGTAATATGTGTTGTCTTCCATGCCTTGCTCGGCTTGTTCTCGGGTCACAAATTGCCAGTTGAAGTCATCACTTTTTTTCAATTCATCGACCAGATTCTGTCCGACTTCCAGCGATTTGTCATTGTAGGTTGCCCCCTGATCCGTGTTGACCACGGCGACAGGCAGTTCATTCATTTTGCCGTAAGGGTCCCAGAACGCATTGAGGAACAGACCGCTATACAGTACCGGAATGAACAGCACCACGAGAATCGGAATAAATACTTTTGGTTTCTTGAAGGCGGATTTCAAATCCTGCCCAAATACAGTGAATGATTTCATCATGTTCTCTCCCCATCATTACGCTACTCGGTTGCTATATCTATCTCTAATCGATAAAGGATTCATATTCACATCTTTCTTTATATAGGGGATAGTCCACTTTTGAGAAAGAGGCCCACGAAATCCTTGATCTGATCCTTATGCAGCGAAGGATGCGCTTTGTTCCAATCGGAAGTTAAAGTGACATACAGCTTCAGCAGGACAAAAGAGACCAGTCTGGGATCGTCTTCACGAATCTGCTCTAGTTCCATGGCGCGCTGAACTTGACGTTCTAAATATTCGAGAATGGCTGTCTCTACTTTCTGCAAGCCTTCTTTCGCCTGAGGCGTGCCGAACTCGTTCACCTCCTGAAACAGCTTGATCAACAGTTCATGTTCCTCTCTATACTCCAGCAAAGCGTCCATGCTCTGGTGTACGTTCTCAAGAAATGGTTTGTCGTCCTGCACAGTTTGCTCTGTAATCCGCTTCATATCAGTAATGATCGAGTGGAGGATTTCTCCGAACAGTTCTTCCTTATTCTCGAAAAAAGTATAGATCGTACCTTTGCCCACATTAGCCAGTCTTGCAACTTGCTCCATTGTAGTGGCTTTGTATCCAAACAACGCGAACGATTTCTCAGCAGAGTCAATGACCTGCTGCCTTCGATCGATAGTTTTCATGGCATATGCACCTCCTAATCGTATGCAATGATAAAAGACAACTCAGAGTTGACCGGATTACTTATTTGGTCAATTGGTCGTAAACAAATGTATCATTGAATGGGGAGGAAGGAAGTGATGTTTGTCATAATGTTGGATAAAAGCTTTTGAGGGGGATTAAGTGAAGCTAGTATGTATTCAGACAGGTGCTAACGAAAAAAAACGAGTTTTTGATAAGTAAGACTTTTTTTGTTTCAGAGAAGGATAAGATCTAGGGGGAAATGCCGATAACTGAAATGCATCTTATTTTAAACTATGATGGTTAAGAATCACAGTTGAAGAATCGATAGATGAAGTTAAATATTATGCAGAGATCTCTAAAATTAATTTGATGGTGTTAAATTTATTGGAAGGCAAAACAGAGGTTTTAGATGAATATGTATCATTTATTCTGCAAAGTAAGGAAGAGTTGATTACTGGGCTCTTAACGCTACTTGAAGCAAACCGATTAAGTGGGTTACCAATAAAAGAATATGAAAGTTTATTTGAAGAAAATATACAGATCATTGACTGGAAGAACATTTCAGATACTGATGACTCATATTATCTAAAATTCTGCTATGAACTGGCGATGTATTACGGAAGGAGTGGGAGAAACACCCAAGCAGTAAGAGTCTTATTAAACTGTACTGTAAGTCATACGTAGTTGAAATATCATGTTTGTCTAGGTTGAATAAGGTTTTTAAATAGAATAAATAACGTGGCTGAGTTACACTTGGCTTTGTAGGTTTTGACGATAAAAAATGACTTTTATTGATTAGAGATTAGCTTCCAAATTGCCTTTTGAAATTGCATAGATTTAGTTTTATGTATGACTCATAGCGCAAGGATAACGCTTGTCGATTTTCAATGAAGGCCGCGTATTAACTCATTATCTGTTCGCCCTCCATACGGAGAGCGAGCAGAAGGTCTTATAACAGTTAAAAGAAAATTTCATAAACCAATAACTACTTCACAGATGGCCGAGCTGTCTGTGTTTTTTGACATGATATCGGGTGGAGCAACGTTTACTACAGAAGCGTTGCAGCCCGTTTTTGGAATGATCCATAAATATTTCCTCGCAAGGTGCAGAAGCACACGCTTTAAGGCGTGATCTACCGTATTCGGTTAATTCCATCCCTAATACCAATGAGCAGATGGAAAGCAGTGAATCGCTCAACGAATGTCCTTTTCCTTCCGGTTGATCATATACGAACATGAATTGCCCACCCGTAGTTGTAGATAGGCTTGACTGGATTGGGGCACGAGAGAGATATGTGTTTAGGAAAAGAGAGAGTTCTTCGTCCGTTGCCGTTCGAATAAGATCACGAAAATTATCGCGATACTCATGAACAGCTATTAAATCTTTCGAGGTAGGTAACTTGGTTGACAGCAACCCATGTTTATTCAGAAGTTCTGTGAGTAGAGCCACGCTACCGAGTCTTTCGGGTTCTTCGTAAAAGGGATCATAGGTGTTGATTAGTTCAAATGTGAAAGAAAACCACGTTTCGTTGTAAGACTTCATATTAGTTTGACTCCTTACATTTTTCATTATATAGTAATGCTTAAATTATGTTTTAGTACTTACATAAAGTCAAGTGAGGAGATAGAAATCGATGAACAAAACCATTCAAATGATACATGCACCTACGAATCTTGGGCTCCGTAAACATCCAGATGGACGTGAAAGAGGTTGTGACAAGCTTCCAGATACACTTGAGCAGTTGGGCTTGCATTCAGCTATTGATGTGAAAGTTACTCAACGAATATCCAAGCCTGAGCATCCTATCGAAGAAGTTTTCGATGAAGGAACATTAAATGGCCGACAAGTGGCTACTTACTCCGTTAATTTAGCTAATGTGGTCCAAAAGGTAATAGAAGATGACGATTTTTCATTGGTATTGGGAGGGGATTGCAGTGTCCTGGTCGGGAGCGCTCTTGCCCTCTCGCGGAAGGGGACATATGGATTAATTCATATCGATGCTCATCCGGATTATTATCATCAGGGGAACAGAAAACAGGCTGTTGTTGGCGGAATGGATCTGGCAATCGTTACTGGAACGGGGACAAAGTTTCTTACCAATTTAGAGGGAGGAGCTCCTTATATTCAACCAAAACACGTTCTTTCGATAGGTTACCGAGAATCTGATCCTGAACAGGACATTATAGAGGAAGCCACAATAGCTGGTATTTCTTTTTGCAGTGCAGAACAGATCAGGCGGGAGGGGCTAGAGAAGACGACAACGTTAATACAGAACTATATGAACCGAACCAATGAAGTTGAAGGTTATTGGCTTCATCTGGATGCAGATGTGCTGGATGCTTCGATTATGCCTTGTGTGGATTGCCCGGAATCCAATGGTCTTACCTGGCATGAACTGGAGCACATACTCCAGACGATTTTGGCTTCCAATCTAATTATAGGGATGACGGTAGCTATTTTGGACCCCGATTTAGACTTTACTCAAGAGGTTTCTCGAAAATTTTGCAATCTGCTTATTAAAGTGCTGCAAGGCAAAGAGTAAGCCCATCCGAAATATTAGTTATTAGCCCTCTCACCATCATCCCCACCTAAAGAAAACACAAGTGAACGAAAAGACAGTCCATTGTTGCTCTCTCACAGGAACGCTAAGATGAAGTTGTTGAAGCGTTTACATTATATGGTGAAGGGAGCTTAACTCGGATGCCAGAAATTACGATCAGGCTGTATGAAGGCAGGACGGATGAGCAAAAGCAGGAGATCGTGGAGGTGTTCACACGCGAGCTATCTCGTATTATCGACCGTGAGCCGGATTATATTTCCGTTGAATTCAATGAAATCCCATGGGACGAGAACGTTCCTGATAATTTGAAAGCCATGCAATCACAGAAGCAAGGAGGGGAGAAGACGTGAAGCCGACGGACATTGCGCCGCCAAGCCGAGGAACAGCCAGACTTAACTCGTCTGGTCTGGGCACTCGGCTCGGAGATGCGGGACGTTATCTGTGGCGATACCGGATACTATACCTGCTCTCCGTACCGGGCATCCTGTATTTTTTCCTCTTCAAATATGTGCCTCTGTTCGGCTCGATCATTGCTTTTCAGAACTACAACATTTTCAAAGGCATTACCGGAAGTGATTGGGTAGGCCTGGAGCATTTCCAGAAGATGTTCAGCCATTATGACTTTTTACGAATTCTCAACAACACACTTCTGCTCGGACTATATGATCTGGTGATTGCATTCCCGGTTCCGATCTTACTGGCCATTCTGCTGAATGAAGTACGGATGATTGTGTTTAAGCGTTTGCTGCAAACGATTGTTTACATGCCTCACTTTCTGTCCTGGGTCGTCATTAGTGGTATCTTCATGGGTATTTTCTCGATGGATGCCGGGGTGGTGAACAAGGCACTTGGATTTCTGGGCATGCAACCGATCTACTTTCTTGGAGAAGACTCGTACATTCGTTCCATTCTGATCGGTTCCGGGATCTGGCGCGACTCCGGTTACGGAACGATTATTTTCCTGGCTGCCATTGCGGGCATTAATCCCGATCTGTATGAGGCGGCAGAGGTGGATGGAGCCGGACGTTTGAAGCAAATATGGTCAATTACCCTGCCATCATTACTGCCAACGATTATGATCCTGCTGCTGCTGCACATCGGGAAGTTCCTCGATCTGGGCTTTGAGCGTGTGTTTGTATTCCTGAATCCGCTCAATCTGGAATCTGGAGAAATTCTCGATACGTATATCTACAAAGCCGGCCTGCTCTCACAGCAATACAGCTATACAACGGCCATCGGGTTGTTCAAGTCGGTCGTGGGTTTGATGCTTGTTCTACTCGGTAATTTTTTCAGCAAAAAAACAACCGGCGAAAGCCTGTATTAGGAGGCGAGATAGATGCGTACCCCCAGTGTCCGTTACCGTATATTCCGCATTGGAAATCTCGTTTTTCTTACGCTGCTCTCGTTGACGATGATTCTGCCTTTCATTAATGTGCTGGCTCAATCTCTTAGCAGCTCGGAAGCGATCATGGGCGGAAAGGTCAGCTTCTGGCCAGTTGCTTTTACCTGGATCAATTATGAATATGTATTCGGCGATGCTTCGTTCTGGCGGGCATTTGCGGTATCGGTTGGGGTGACGTTGTTCGGGACGCTGGTCAATCTCGCTGCAACGGCATCGTTGGCGTATCCCGTTTCCCGTCCAGAGTACAAGGGGCGCTCCCTGGTTGTCATGTTTGTCCTAGTGACCGTTGTGTTCTCGGCGCCGCTCATTCCGAACTTCATCTTGATGAAGGAACTACATCTGGTCAACAACCCGCTGGTTCTGATTGTGCCAGGAGCGATTAATGCCTTTAACTTTTTCGTCATGCGCTCGTTCTTCGCACAGCTACCGGGTGAACTGATCGACGCTGCCCGTATTGATGGCTGTGGGGAATTCGGCATCATCTGGCGTATCGTCATTCCATTGTCCAAACCGGCCATGGCATCACTCGGCATTTTCTATGCGGTGGGCCACTGGAACGCCTATTCCACCGCGCTTTATTATCTGAATGATCCGGCCTGGTGGCCGATCCAGGTAACACTCAAGAAGCTGTTTGAGAGTGACGATATTTCCGTCGATCCAGGTTCTGCCGTCTACAGTACCCTTGCACATACATCGCCGGAAGGCATCAAAATGGCAACCATCATCATCGCCACCCTGCCGATTATTATCATTTACCCTTTCCTGCAAAAGCATTTTGTAAAAGGAATCATGGTCGGCTCCGTCAAATCTTAAGTACAAGAAGCATACAGATCTGACGGAAACGGGGGAATGGCGATGTTCAGAATCTTGATTACAGACGATGAACCGATGATTCGGATGGGTCTGGCGAAGATGATCAAGCAAGCGGGACTGTTCGACTGTGAGATACGTCAGGCAGCGCATGGGGAAGAGGCCCTTCAGGTGGTAGAGGCCTTTCGGCCACACATCCTGTTTACGGATATCCGCATGCCGACGATGGATGGTATTGAGCTGTGCCGACGTTTATCCGAGCAAGGAAGTACGATGCGCATTATTGTGGTTTCCGGTTATTCGGACTTTGAATATGCAAGAGCTTGTATGGATTATGGAGTAAAGCGATATCTGCTAAAGCCTGTGGGACGACAGGAGCTTCATGAACTGCTGCTCAAATTGCTGGCAACCGAAGAAGATAAACCTACGGTTTCCCTTGTACCCGTGAGGGAGCTGAATGATTGGGCGATGCGTCTGGAAGATGCCATATGGGAGCTGAGACAATCAGATGTCACGGAGCTGCTCGCAGCATGGTCTGGTCGTTACCCGTCATATTCCTTGATGCCTGAGCAGACAGCGGAGCTTTTTCAGGAATTGCTGGAATTGATTGTGGCCCGCATGAACGCACGTGGCAACGGAACGATGAGTACATCCTGCGAGATAAATGAAAGCGCTTCCTCTAAAGAATGCTTTGAGGCGCTGGGCAACGAGATCCACACGTTAATGAAGACGATCAAGGAAAAGCGCAGTGGCAAGCGCAAGCATCCAGTGGAAGAAGCAAAAGCCTATCTAAAGAAGCACTTGCGCCGCGAAGTGTCACTGGACGAGATTGCCGCCAAGCTGGGCCTTAACCCGTCCTACTTTAGTCAACTATTTAAGCAGACGACAGGGCAGACCTTTATCCAATACCGGATACGCAGCAAAATGGAACTGGCCAAACGCATGCTGGAACAGCCGGGCAACCGGATTACGGATATATCCTACGAAGTGGGGTATGCGGATCATCCCCATTTTACGAAGACATTTAAGAAAATTACCGGACTGACCCCGTCCGAATATCGTAGCAAGTTGGGCATTGAATGATGAAGCGCAGCCTGTCCATCCGTCTGTTCTTTCATTTTGCCGTCGTGATTACGTTGTCACTGTCCGCCATCGGCCTGTTCACCTATACCTATGCCTCGACTGAAATGAACGACCAGCTTGCGGACAACATCGCCCAAACGATGCGCAATACGGCGTACCAGACCGATCTGTATTTGCAAAATTATGATCGTGCGACCTACTCCATTCTCTCGAACGGAAGTGTGAAGCATTTCCTCGATATGAATTCGGAGGACAGTTATGCCTATTACGAGTACAGCCGTCAGATTAAGACGAACGTGTTCCCGCCTGTTTTTATGTTATACCCACAGATCAAGTTCCTGTATGTTATCGGGGATAACGGGCGTGTTGTGATTGATGACAACCAGAATTCAGCTGGCATACCGGATATCGACGCGGCACAGCAATATAAGGAGTTGCTGGCTGCAACCCCTGCAAATGGAGAATCGACGTTGCTTACCCGCAGTATTCGCAGTGGACAGAGCGCCAATGTGATTACGATCGCTCGCCGGATTAGAGGGGTATCCTCCTATACGCCAAACGGAGTACTGGCGATGGAAGTAAATGTGCTGGAGCTTGACAAAATATGGGGAGAACTCGACCTCGGTCAAGGTGGGTATCAGTATGTGATGGATCAGAACGGAACTGTAATCTACACACCCGGGGACGAAGAGGCGCAGACAGCGATGGCGTCCAACACTGTGAATAGGCTTATGCACATGGAGGCAGGATCACTGGAACAGAACACGGATGGCACCAAACGGCTGCTCATATCGGAGCTTTCTGCATATTCGGGTTGGCGTTTTGTCGCTTCCGTGCCGCTGTCGGAGCTGCAAAGACCGATTGCAACGATCCGTTCAGCCACATTATGGGTTGGTGCGGGGACCTTGCTCGCCGCGCTTGTCGTGGCCTACCGGATCGGAGCATCTCAAGTGGAACCTATTCGTGTGCTGATGAACGGAATGAGACAGACGGAGAAGGGAATCTGGAACAAGGTGGAGATGAAGGAAAGGCGCGATGAAATTGGTGTGCTGATCCGCAGCTATAATCTGATGGTCAGCCGCCTGTCGGACATGATTGAGAGTGTATACGAGTCGGAGCTGCGCCGCCAGAAGTCGGAAATCGAGCTTCAGCAGGAGGCGCTGGAACGGCACCGTGCGGAATTTCAGGCGCTTCAGTTGCAGATCAATCCGCATTTTCTCTACAACACACTGGAAACGATCAAATGTTATGCCGTCGTACAGGACTCCGAAGAAATTGCACAGATGGTGGAATACATGGCTCATATGCTCCGTTATTCCATTCAGACCAATCTGGAGGAAATTACGGTTGCTAATGAGTTGAAGCATGTGCTGGCCTACCTTTCCATCATGAAACATCGCATGGATCGAGAGCTTGAAGTTGAGGTTATCATTGCACCGGATCTGTTGCTGGAAAAAATGGTCCGACTCACCCTTCAGCCACTGGTGGAAAATGTGTTACAACACGCATTTCCGCGAGGCATGGAGCCCGGTCACTTTATCCGTATCGATGCTCGGCGCCTGGAAGATCGCTTTCTTGTCATTGTCCAGGATAACGGTATGGGCATGAGCGAGGAACGCCTGGAGAAGCTGCGTGACCGTCTGGAATTGAATCGTCTGGCAGGCGAAGATTCCGATGATGTCTACCATCGCGGAGGCATCGGACTCATGAATGTCCATCGGCGGATTCAGCTTGTATTTGGAGAAACGTATGGCTTGATGATTGAGAGTGAGCGAGGTTTGGGAACGACCATTACGATGGCGCTTCCTGCAGATCAGCATAGCAAACGGATTTAATTGAACCTATACAGGGAGGAAGATCAAAATGAATATTAACTTGCAGAACAAAATTGCGCTGGTTACCGGCTCCAGCGGAGGAATTGGTGCTGCCATTGCTGGGGCATTGGCTCGTTGCGGAGCAAAGGTGGCTGTGAATGGCCTGCATAATATGGATCGGGCGGAGGAGGTCGTGGCCGCCATCCGGGATGCTGGCGGTGAAGCAGCTGCATTTCAGGCAGATGTGACCGATACGAATGCCATAGAATCGATGGTTGGGGAGATTACGCTCCGCTTTGGCGGTCCGATTGATCTGTTGATTAATAATGCAGGGCATCTGGTGGAACGAAGCCCCATTGAAACGATGAGCGAGGAGCTTTACAGCCGGATTATGGATGTCAATCTGAAGAGCGCCGTATTTGTCTCCAAAGCGGTCATTCCTGGTATGAAAGCGGCTGGAGGCGGCCGAATTATCAATCTGACCTCGGTAGCGGCTCATAACGGGGGCGGTCCGGGTGCAGCTATTTACGCAGCCTCCAAGGCGGCGGTCATTGCGTTAACCAAAGGACTTGCCAAAGAACTGGCTCCTGGCGGGATTACGGTCAATGCGCTCTCCCCGGGCTTCATCGGGCAAACGGCATTCCACGCAACGTTCACCTCGGCGGAAGGTCGATCTTCTGCGGTAAGCAGCATCCCGCTTGGACGGGAAGGGACTCCCGATGATGTCGCAGGAGCGGCGCAATACCTGTGTTCCGAGCTGGGTTCTTTTATAACCGGAGAAACGATTGAAATCAATGGGGGAATGTACATGCGTTGATGCTACACCATTGCGATAAGGAGGGGACGATACGATGGAAGTGAAGCGGAAGCTTGCAGAAAGACCTTTGTACCAACCAATCAGCGGGCCGTTCCATGTGGACTATGCACCTGACGAACATACTGTTCTGACAGAAAATCCGCCAAGGTTTACCTGGATGGCGGCACAGCAGGAGGATGAGAATGCCTATCTGCTGCAGGTGTCGGTGGGGCCTTCTTTTCAGGAAGAAGGGACGATGACCTTTGTGCCGCTCCCGTATAACTTTTTCACGCCTGACCGGGTGTTTGAACCTGGGGAATATTATTGGAGATATGCGCTGCTTGTAGATCATCCAGTGCAGCAAGATAGCGAAGCCAAAGCGGACGCTGTGCTGGGTAAGCAACAGGAAATGTCGGCATGGAGTGAGGTGAGGCGATTTACGGTACCAGCGGGATTACCCGACACACCGATACCTTCTCGGGCCCAGCGGTATGTTGCCACGGACACGTCTCACCCCCGGTTATGGCTCGGAGAGAGTGGGCTAAGGGCACTTGCGGATGGCATTGCGTCAGATGCTACATATTGCGGCTGGGATGTGTTTATGGCAAAATCCGTGGAGACGTGGGCCAATCGCGAACTGATCTGTGAACCGCTGCCTTACCCGGAGAACAAACGTGTCGCCCCGCTCTGGAGGCAAATGTACATTGACTGTCAGGAAACGTTATATGCGATTCGGCATCTCAGCATCGCGGGGCGGGTGCTACGTGACGAACGGTTGCTTGAAGCAGCCAAAACCTGGCTGTTGCATGTGGCGGCTTGGGATACGGAGGGAACGACATCCCGTGATTATAACGATGAGGCGGCCTTTCGGGTCGCAGCTGCACTCGCTTGGGGCTATGATTGGCTGCATGATGAGTTGAACAGTGAAGAGCAAGAGGTGGTAAGACGCAGTTTGCTGCGGCGGACAGAACAGGTAGCCCAGCATGTGATGGTCCGTTCGAAGATCCATCATGTGCCTTATGACAGCCATGCTGTGCGTTCATTGTCTTCCGTGCTTGTGCCCTGCTGTATGGCCTTGTTGCATGAGGAGCAGCAGGCTGCAGAGTGGCTGGATTATGCGATCGATTATTATGCCTGTCTGTACTCCCCTTGGGGTGGCAGTGATGGGGGATGGGCCGAAGGTCCAATGTACTGGACAACAGGCATGGCCTATGTGACTGAAGCAATGAATTTGTTGCGAAATTATGCGGGCATCGATTTCTTTCGTCGGCCGTTCTTCCAGCGTACCGGAGATTTTCCACTCTACGTGTACCCGCCCGACGCTCGGCGTGCCAGCTTTGGAGATCAGTCTACGTTGGGTGACCCGGTAAACTTGAAAACAGGCTATCTTGTCCGCCAACTGGCGGGTGTTACAGGCAACCGCTGGTACCAGTGGTACTTTGAGCGTGTCCGCCAATCCGATCCGGGGACAGAGGGAGCTTTTTATAATTACGGTTGGTGGGACTTTAACTTTGACGACTTGGTATACCGCCACGATTATCCACAGGTGGAGGAAGAGTCGCCTGTGGACATTGAGCCGCTTAAGTGGTTCCGTGATGTGGGGTGGGTAGCCATGCATCACCGGATGGACGATCCGGATGAGCATGTTATGCTGCTGCTCAAATCGAGCCGTTATGGCTCCATCAGCCACAGTCATGCGGATCAGAACAGCTTTACCCTGCATGCATTTGGTGAGCCGCTTGCGGCGGATACGGGCTATTATATCGCGCACGGCAGCTCCTTTCACCGGGAATGGCGCAGGCAGACACGCTCCAAAAACAACCTGCTGATTGGTGGAACAGGTCAGTATGCTGAGAACAACAAGGTGCTGAACATGGCTGCCACCGGGCAGATCGAAGAGGCCTATTGGCGGGATGGCGATGGTTATGTGCGCGCGGTAGCGACCGATGCCTATGCCAGCACCGTACCCCATGTGAAGCGTGTTGTACGGGAGATTCATTTTCTGCAATCCTCCTATTTCGTCATTGTGGACCACATTGATCTCGAGAAGCCGGACAGCGTTCAATGGCTGTTCCATGCACTGCACCCGCTACAGCTGAAAGGGCAGAGCTTCCGTCTGAACGGTAATAAGGCGGGGCTTGAAGGGACGTTTGTATATGCTTCCTCCGGTGAGTTGTCGCTCAGCCAGACGGATCAATTCGCAGAGGTGGACCCGGCAGAGTACGAAGGGTTGGAAAGACATTATCATCTGAGCGCAGAAACGCGGCCTGCCTCAAGCCATAGAATTGTAACGCTGCTTGTGCCATATAAGATCGAGGAGCCGAAGTATGTCCCTTATTTCATTGATGACCAGGATCACGGCATTCATCTCTATTTTACCGACAACGGTGTAACGAAGAAGATCGAGGTATCCAAGACGTACTAGGGAGTGCTGACCTAAAGAAAACGCAATCTCATCTAAAACATCCCCATTGTTGCAGGCGGTGGGGATGTTTTAACATCTATTTGAAAGCGCTTCACCAATGAGTGGTACCTAAATCAGGATGAAAAGAGGGGTAGCATGAAAAAGTGGATGGTCTCAGGCATGGCGCTATTGCTGGCGGCAGCTGTCATGACGGGGTGCAACAAAGGGAGTGGGGCAACATCCGGTGAGGGCGGGGGAGACGGCAAAACAAAATTCTCCATTTCACTACGGACGCTGGCGTATACCTATGTGGAGAAGTCACCGGACATTAACAAGGATCAATGGGTGAAGAAACTGGAGGATCTGACCAATACCGATCTGAAAATTGTCCTGGTGCCCCATAAGGAATATGAACAGAAAATGGTCCAGATGTTTGCCACAAATGATATTCCTGACGTGGTGCAGGGTGACGGCGGCGTCAACGGCAAAGAGATGGCCGGCTCGGTCGAAGCTGGAGTATTTCAGCCGCTGGATGAACTGTTACAGCAGTACGGGCAAGATTTGCTCAAAGCCGTGCCTAAGGAAGCCTGGGACCAGGTAACTCATGACGGCCATATCTATGCCATCCCTGAATATTTATCCAATCCATCCCGCCGGGCAACCTGGATTCGCAAAGATCTGCTGGATCAAACGGGACTACCGGTGCCAACTACAGTTGAGGAAACGATGGACGTCTTGCGCGCCTTTAAGAAGCTCGGCGTGGAGAATCCCTATATGGGGCGTGAGGATTTCAAATATGCAGATACCTTTTTCGGTGCCTATGACGTACAGCAGTTCCTGTCCATGATGGAGCAGCAGGGCGACCAGGTTGTTCCGAAGTTCATGGATAACGAGAATATGCAGCAAGCCCTAACTGTCTATAAGACGATGTATGAGGAAGGGCTGATCAACAAAGAGTTCGCGACCATCAATTCCACCGTATTCAAAAATACGATTCTCTCGGGCAAGGCAGGTATGTGGTCCATGAACGCCAACGAACTGATCCAATGGGAGAAGCAGATTAAAGCGTCGGTTCCCGATGCCAAAATCGAGATTATCCCTTCCCCAGTCGGCCCCGACGGAAAGGGCGGTTATTATCTGTACGGTCCGGTGACACGTGCCTACTTTATTAATAAGGATGCTGCTGATCCAGCTTCCATTATCCGTTTCTTCAACTGGATGGTGTCAGACGAAGCCGAGAAGTTTTTCACATACGGCACAGAAGGAGAGACCTACACAGAGGATAATGGCGTGATTTCATATACAGCTCCAACAGACTCTGCTGGTGTGGACGAAGAGCGTTACCGTCAGTCGTTCTTATGGTTCGTACAGGACACGACGTACAATAAAGGCTCGTTATCGCTGACAGAAGAAGGCAGAAAGCTGATGAATATTTACGATACCATCTTAGCCAAAGAAGGTAGGGATGGCATCAACTTTGATCCGCGTTTGGAAGCTTTTGTACAGAATCCCGATATTGCTCCCAATTCGGATACACCTCCTCAGGTATTGCTCACACACATGATCAAGATGGTTTATGGTAAGGAGCCAATTTCCGATTGGCCGAAAGTGGTAGAGGAATGGAAATCCAAGGGCGGCGATCAGGCAATCGAAGAAGCCACTGAAAAATTTAAAAAAGGTGAGGGAGTGTCGACACCGCGTCGCTAACTAAGCAGGATGGAACCAGTGTAGTGAGTCAGCTGAATACGGAGGGGATACAAGTGAATGACGTGTTCAAAACGTGGAAGAAGCGGGTCGTACTTGTTGCCATGTCTGTCATACTCATTAGCGGTATTACCGTTCCCGTGCATGAAGTCCGGGCGATGGAAGACGCTGATCCTCATTCTATTTTAAATACTACGCAGGAAGAAAATATCCCAGATCCAGAGGGCCCAGAGCTGGAGATTTACGCGGAAAACTTTGATGACCCGGACAATTTTGGCTCTACAGGCGGAATTGCACTGAGAGCTCCCTGGCTGCAGGAAGGAGTAGGTGGAAGCAAGGCCAAAACATCATCTTCCACAACTGCACCCTCGCTGCCCAACATGATCAAGATTGACGGAACCGATGCACTTGCGCTGCCACTTGATCTAACTGGATACGGAAATATCCGGCTGAGCTACTATACACGCGCCTCGTCCTATATCAGCGGAAGCATTATTATCGAATGGTCGAAGGACGGGGGCAGTTCCTGGGCAACGCTGGAGACATTTGAACTTCCCCCAGGCACTCCAGATGTGAAGAACAAGGAAGGTAATACGCTAAAAAGCTGGGCGCTAGGTTCGGAAGCGAACAATAACAGCACGGTGAAAATTCGTTTTCGGACAGGAGATGCCATGCAGGCCAACATGTATATCGACAATGTTGCCATTTATGGTCAGGCTATTCCCGGTATAACGCCTGCCCCATCGCCAGTTCCGCCTGGAGAGGAGAATACTGAATTTACGCCACCACAAGGAGTGACTTTATACGAGGATGTGGAGATTGGCACGGCTGGTGGGCGAGCAATCTATTCATCCATTGCTGTTCCTGAGACAGCGGCAGCTGAACCGATGCCGGTCATGGTCTATATCCATGGAGGTGGATGGAATCACGGGGACCGAAAGCAGGCATTGAACTCCATTTGCAATTATGTACTCAAACGCGGTTACATCGGTGTATCTCTGGACTACAGGCTGACGCCTGAGGCGCCTTTCCCTGCCCAGATTCAGGATGTAAAGCTGGCTATCCGATATTTGCGGGCCCATGCGGCGCAGTACAACCTGGACCCGAGTCGTATAGGCGTCTGGGGATCATCTGCGGGCGGCCATCTGGCTGCATTGCTCGGTACAACAGGGGACATTGTGGCTGGTGACACTGTAATGCTCGATACAGGGGTGACGGTAGATGTACCTGATCTTGAAGGCTCTGGCGGATGGCCTGAGTATTCCGACAAAATGCAGGCGGTCGCCGACTGGTACGGACCCGCTGATTTTACAACGACATTTGCCAATAACTATAGCTCGGTCACGGCTCTGCTTGGCGGACATCGTGCATTCGATGTACCGGAGCAGGCCAGACTTGCGATGCCGGGAACTTATGCTTCACCGGATGATCCACCGTTCTGGATTCGGCACGGTGATGCTGATGCCACCATTCCTTACACAGACAGTGTTACTTTCGCGGGACAGCTTCAATCTGCGGGTGTCCCGATAGTGGATATGAAAATCGTACCTGGTCAGGGCCATGGATTTACAGGGACGGCTTCCGAGGTTGCCAATGCGGCGGCATGGGCCTTTCTTGATGAACATGTGAAGAACCGGATCGTTACGGAGCCCATTATGTTCAAAAACAATCCCGAAGACACTTCGCCTGGAGCCGAAGAAGAAAAACCGTTGATTGAAAAGGTCATCGCCAGCAAGCTGCCAAGTGACGATGCGGCGATTGACAGCAGCAAGCCTGATCTGAATTTCAATCAGGCAACGGGCTCCAGCACCGGATTACTAAGCATCTCTTCCACTTCATCGACCAAGAAATATGTGTATTTCAAATTTGATATGTCCGGAAATGAGCCCGATGGAGATCGGTATCGACTACGGATTGCCGCCAAAAAAGGCACATCAAATATCAATACAGAGTTGTCTCTTTACGGTTTGAATGAAACAGACTGGAGCGAATCATCGTTAACCTGGTTGAATGCTCCGGTCCAAAGTCTCAGCGAAAGTTCGCTGCTTGGCAAATTCCGGGTCACGGCAGATCGTAGTGGAAGCCCGGCCGTCTATGAAGTGGATGTAACCGATTATGTGAAGAGTCGTCCAGATGCCGGGCAGATTGCATTTTTGCTCGCGGATGCGGGATCAACAGGTGTTTCCGTTAACGTCTATACCAAGGAAGCCAACGGAACGAGCAATCCGCGTCCACAGTTATCTGTCATTGCTTTAATCGAAGAAGGCAGTGACGCGCAATCACCAGAATGGGAGCAGGGAGCTATACTTGAGATTCGCAACTGGGGAACGGATTTTGCGGAACTGAGATGGCCCGCTGCCAGCGATGATACGGCTGTATCTGCATACCGGATATATCGGGATGGAGTTTTGCTGGCTGAACAAGGTAAGCAGTCATTTCGTGACAGCGGACTTGCAGCCGGAACATCGTACACGTTTCAAGTGAGGGCGATTGATGAAGCTGGCAACGTCAGCAGTGCCCTATCATCCGATTTGACCACCCTTACCGTTCCGGTATCGTCCCTGCCTGTTGCCTCCGTCTCGGCAAGCGGTAGCGACGGCAACCTGGCGACTAATACCATCGACAATAACAGTTATACACGCTGGTCTGTTGCCGGAGAGGGGCAATGGATCACATTTGATCTGGGGCAGGCACAGCAAGTGGGCTATGTTGGGATTGGTTTTTACAAAGGGGATGTCAGGAAGACCTTTTTTGAAATAGAAACGTCTGTTGACGGTGATCATTGGACCCAGGTATATGGCGGCGAAAGCAGCGGGGATACAACAGAAATGCAGGCATTTGATATCCCGGATACTTCTGCACGTTATGTACGGATCACCGGACATGGCAATTCTGATTCAAGTATTTATACAAGTCTGACCGATGTGCATTTGTATGCTCCTTTTGTAGGGGGAGGGACGCCTGTTGCCCTGATTCCATACATTGAGCCTCAACCACCGGAGGGAACGGAGTCCTTTATCGCTCCAGGTCTGACGGAGACAGATGGAACACCACATGCAGTCCATCCTCCTCATGCTGTAACCGGACGTACGATTGATGTACGGGATTACGGAGCAGATCTGGCTGATAATACGAGTGATGACCGACCTGCAATACAGGCTGCCATTGATGAGGCCAGCGTAGGTGATGAAGTGTTTTTGCCTGATGGAGTGTACAATTTTTTGTCCGGGCCGGATGGAACTACCAACCTGATGCTCAAATCCGGGGTGAACCTGAGAGGAGAGAGCAGTGGAGGAACCGTGCTCAAGACATCGTTGGATCAGGTGACGGGCAGCGCCGTCCTAAAAGCATCGGCTCAGCACAGCATTCTCGTATCCAATATGACCCTAACTTCATCCTGGTCTGGCAGCTACACGACCGATCACAAATCCAACAATCCCTCCGCAGGGGGGCCGGATAGCATGATCCACATCGCTAACTATGGTGAGGAACCATCGTATGACATTACGATCGACGGTGTAATTGTGGAGAAATTTAAACGAATGGCTATCCGCATCGAACACAGCCGAGATGTCGTTGTGAAGCATGCAACATTCCGCAATGCAACAGATCTGGGCCCTGGGGGTTCAGGCTACGGAATTTCCATTCAGGGAACGGCCAAGACCGATCGGCTCGGCTTTGACAATGATACGTTATGGAATGTGGTGGAGGATAGTACGTTTGAGGGCCCTTATCTCAGACATGGAGCGTTGATCCAGTTTGTTGCCCATAACAACGTACTGCGTGGCAATACATTTAACGGAACGAAGTTGGATGCTATTGATCTTCATGGTGAACTGGAGTATTTGAATGAAATCTCGGGCAATGTCATTACGGATGTGCTGACAGGCGCAGGGATTGGACTTGGCAATACAGGGGGTTCAGCACCCAGCAATCACAGCAAGTCGGGCAAAGGAAACTACATTCATGACAACACGATCACAAACAGCCAAATCGGCATTTCGGTAACCATGGGCACCCCGGATACTCTAATCGAGGATAATCTCATCGAGAATACAACCACGATTACAGATACGGCAGGAATCAAAGTGCTGAATGGACCGGGCACGGTAATTCGAGGCAATGTGATCCGTAACAATACCGCTAGCGGTTACTGGGGCGTGCGTCTTGAGCGCGACAAAGGTGATGCCGGAGCCGGCAATATTGGCGAAGGAAACCCCGAGAATGTGTTAATTGAAAATAACCGAATCGAAGGTAACACAAACGGAATTGGACTCTTTGCCGGAGTCGGCATTCTGCTGAAGGCCAACATTCTAAACAATGTGAATGAGGACTATTACAAAGCAGCAGGTGTTACCGTTACCGAGCTGTAAAGGATCAGAGCAAGTAGCCTAGCAGGCGTCTATATAAGTTGAAGCTCAATTTTACACTATACTGCAATCGGAGTGATCAGGTGTACCATTTATAGTTCAACTTATGTAGCCTGATGGGCTACTTTTTGTTGTGAATCATTTATTTAAGATTCATTAAAGGTTTGTCCTCTACCATGGTTTCATAAGCCTAAGTTGCTTAACAGAAACCAAGAAGGAGGATTCATCATTTGAATAGTTTACTACGTAAAGTTGCAGTAACGGCCTTGTCCGTGACGATGGTAACATCATCTTTTGCCTTGGTAGGAAGCCCGAACGCTGCGTTTGCCGCAGAGGATACAAGCACCAGCACAGGCGTCACGCAAGCCTATGAATCGTTGTTCCAAACGGACAACGTCATTGATGTGAATGTTACGATTGATGATGCAGACTGGAAGAGCATGCTCGAAAGCCCGCTGGATAAGGATTATAAGAAGGTAAGTGTGGAAGTGGACGGCAACAAGCTGGATAACGTTGGTTTCTCCACCAAGGGTAATCTGACTTTGAAATCCGTAGCCTCCATGCAAGATTCGGACCGTTACAGCTTCAGACTGAAGTTCGATAAATACGACAAAACACAAACCCTGCTCGGTCTGGATAAAATGGTCCTGAACAACAACTATTCCGATCCATCGTACATGCGTGAAGTTCTTCACTATGAAGCGCTGCGCAGCATTGGCATGGATGTACCGATGACGAACTACGTTAATCTGTATATCAACGGCGAACTGGTTGGTTTCTATACCGGGGTTGAAGCAGTAGATGACAGCTACCTGGAACGCAATTACGGTGAAGATTATGAGGACGGTGTCCTCTACGATACGGATGAGAAGAGTTACCTGCAATATTCAGAAGGCAGTGACTACAGCACCATCACCGAAGATTTGGGTACGGACGAGAATAAAACCAAACTCAAAAACTTCATCAAAACGCTGAACGACATGCCTGAAGGTGAAAAAGGTGATATCGAGAGTGTGCTGGATGTGGATTCGGCACTGAAATATATCGCGGGCAACATGGTCTTTGGTAACTATGACAGCTATAGCGGCGACAAAGGGCATAACTACATGCTTTACGGAGATGCGGCTGGCAAATTCACCGTTGTACCTTGGGACTTTAACATGTCCTTTAATGGATACTCGGGTGGAGGCGGACGTGGTACAACAACAACTGGATCAACCACGACCAACACCAATGCAACGAACGTATCCGTGGACGAGCCAGTACTGGGCATTAGCATGGAAAATGTACCGATGATCAACAACCTGTTGGCCGTGCCTGAGTATAAGGAAAAATACTTGAGCTACGTCAATGAGTTGACGGATTATATGGAAGGCATCCAGGACCGCATCACAGGTCTGGCTGACATCATTCGTCCATATGTTGAAGCAGATCCAACGAAGTTCTACACAACAGAGCAGTTTGAATCCAACATTGCATACTCTGCCAACGCTGATGCAACAGGTGGTATGGGTGGCATGGGTGGTACACCACCAGAAGGATTCGAAGGCATGACACCACCAGAGGGCATGGAAGGTATGACGCCTCCAGAAGGTTTTGAAGGCATGACACCTCCCGATGGTACAACACCGCCGGATGGCACAACGGGAACAGGAACAACAGACAGCACAGGCAATACCCAAACACGTCCGGGCGGTAACTTTGGCGGAGGTGGAGGCATGGGCTCCATGGCAGCGGGGTCGCTGACGACGTTTGCCCTGAACCGACTTGCCAATCTGCAAGAGCAACTTGGACGTGAAGTAACGCCTTTGCCAGAGACTTCAGAAGATACAGGCACGGATAACGGAACAGGAACGACCGACAAAGCGATTACGGTAACTCTCGATGGCAAAGCGATTACGTTCCCGGATCAGGACCCGCTAGAGCAAAGTGGCCGGGTTATGGTACCAGTGAACGCCATCCTTGAAGCTTTGGATGCAGAAGTAACGTGGGACAAAACAGCGAAAACGGTAACAGCTGTTCTGAATGACCAGACGCTTGTGCTCCAGATCGGAAGCAGCACAGCAACGGTGAATGGTGAAACGCTCGAAATTGATGCACCAGCCATTATCAAAAACAGTCGCACGCTTGTGCCGGTACGCTTCATCTCTGAAGGACTGGGACTGACCGTGGATTGGGATCAAACGGCTGCACAAGTAACACTTACATCCAAATAAGAAAATCTCTCAGGTATAGTTAGTAATGTTGTACTACGGAGAACAAGAAAAGGGATTCGATGATCAGATCGAATCCCTTTCTGGTACAATGAGGGAAAAGGAGGGAACACATATGGCTCCCGATAAAACAAAACTTTTCCCTAATGATAATATTCGTACCGTTTGTTACATTCAAAATTTGCCGCCGCGCTCTAATGTGCTGATCGGTGATTATACGTATTATAGTGACAACAGTCGTCCACCCGAGCAGTTTTATGACCGCATTCAGCATCATTATGATTTCCTAGGCGATCGTCTGGTGATCGGTAAGTTTTGTGCAATTGCCGAAGGTGTGACATTCATTATGAATGGTGCCAATCATCGGATGGAGGGCATGACAACCTATCCCTTCAATATTTTTGGTGGTGGTTGGGAGAGAGTGACCCCTACGCTGGATCAACTGCCTTTTAAGGGAGACACTGTATTGGGCAATGACGTCTGGATTGGGCAAAATGTAACCATCATGCCGGGTGTCACGATTGGAGACGGTGCCATCGTCGCTTCCAATGAGACAGTCACCAAGGACATCGAGCCTTACACCATTGTGGGTGGAAACCCGGCCAAACCAATCAAAAAGCGTTTCGACGACGAGATCATTGCTTTACTGCTGGAACTGAAATGGTGGGATCAAGATGAGGCGTGGTTGGACACACATTTGGAACGACTGGTCTCTACATACGATCCGCAGACATTGCGTGAGCTTCTGAAGAGTAAGTAGGTTGGTGTACGTAAATTGATTTGCAAAAAAAACGAGACTATCGCTGGTTCCTTATGGAGCCAGTTTTTTTATTTTGCACTCCATATGCTCATCATCATCACACTTCATGGAACCTTGCATATCCACAATAAGCCCCTGGATGGAAGAAGTTAAGAGAGCCAATCCATCTATAGGTGGACTTAACTCCCGTTAAATTCGGCTACACTAAATGTAGATCAGAGAACACGTGGAGAAGGTGAGGAAAAAAACATGATGAATATTGTTATTGTAGCTGTCATTGTTCTATTGTTATCGCTAAGGGAGAAGGAAGTGAAGACATCCCGTTTATGGGTCTTTCCAGCGATTATTGCGTATTGGGTGCTTTCGAGCGTAGTAAATACACCATTAACGGTGGGCAACATTCTGTTATATATTGTTTTTCTCATCATAGGTTGCGGGATTGGTGCGTGGCGGGTACATCTGGAACAGCTTCGAATCCATCCAACTACAGGTAAAATGATGTCTAAGGGATCGCTGGCCAGTAGCTTGCTTCTGATCGCGGTTATGGTGTTAAGACAGCTCGCCAGCCAATGGGATGTGCATCATACGGTGGTTTCACTGAGCAATGCTCTTTTGTTTCTACCTCTGGGAAGTATTGCTGCCCGGCGTTATTTTCTGTATGCCAAAGTCCAGCGCTTTCAAGGCAGAGGTGTATAATCATTTCAAACTTTAGGATTGGAAAGGATAGCTATGCAGAACGATTCGAAATGGATGCAGATTCGAAAGGTGGTACTGGATCATACAGCAGATCTTATTTTAACGTTGCTGCTGCTCTCCAGTCTGATCGAGCCCTTCAAAGAATTGGCGTGGGTCGATTTGGGTGCAGGACTGGTCGTTAGACTGCCCTACCTTATATTGGTTTGGGTTCCACAGTCACTTCGAAATGAGCGGATGCGAACGTTAGGGATATTGGTGATTTGGATGGTGACGCTGCTCTATGCCCAGTTCTTCCAGGCCGAGTATCGTATATTTGAATTAACCTTTTATCTCATCGGATATACTGCGCTAAAATTGCCCATCCATCGTTCTTCGTTGCTTGGCTTCGTTATCATCATTGGGAATGCGGCGCTGCTCTATATGGATGAATACGAACCCAATCAGATTCTGGTGTATTCGATGGCTCACGCTGTAACCTATATTCTATGCTGGGCTGCGAGAATCAGGCGGGAAAGCAGACAGGACAGCAAACGACATTATGAGGAATTGCAGAAGGTGCACGCTGAACTGACACATGCCCATCAGGAGCTTCAGGATACACATCAGGAGTTGGAGCAGGCTACCGTGCGATTGATGCAGTATGCCGTACTTGAAGAACGAAGCCGAATCTCAATGGATTTGCATGACAGTGTTGGTAACCGATTGACATCCATTATTGTTCAGCTTCAGGCATTGCCATATATGATGAAGATGGATGCAGCGGAAGCCGACAAAGCGATGGGTACGGTGCTTGAAGTAGTCCGACAATGTCTCCAGGAGGTTCGGACTGTTGCTCATCAGATGGGCAGCAATGAAGCAGGCCTCGGGCTGGTCGCCTTGACGAGTCTGGTGAATGAGATACGGGAGATGGCAGGTTTCACGATCAAACTGACCCCCCAAGAGCAGACGAGCCATTGGACGCCAGAAACGTCCGAATTATTGTATCGTGTACTTCAGGAAGCGTTAACGAATATCATTCGTCATGCCCAGGCTTCGCAAGTGAAGGTGGACATCTTGGAGAAGGAGCATCAGCTACATATGATTGTGGAGGACAACGGAATGTATCGCAAAGAGAATCCGATCTCTCCCGGTTTCGGACTGTCGAGTATGAGAGCAAGATGTGAAAGGGCAGGCGGTTCCTTATCCATTGATGCAGTCGATCCACATGGAATGAGGTTAACCCTTACCATTCCTCAAGATGTGAAGGAGATTATGGGAGGTGATGAACAATAATGGAGCAAGACATACGGGACATACGTGTACTCCTCGTGGATGACCAGCATCTGGTCCGGCATGGTTTACGTTTTATTATTAATGCACAGCAGGATATGGAAGTGGTAGGCGAAGCGGGCGGGGGACATGAAGCAGTCCTTCTGGCAGCAGAGCTTCGTCCACATGTCGTATTGATGGATGTGCAGATGGAAGCAGGAGACGGACTGGAAGCGACAGCGGAGCTGATGAAGATACTGCCTGACTGCAAAGTGGTCATCCTGACCACATTCGATCATGAGGACTATGTGTACAAAGGAATACGTGCCGGAGCTGTTGGTTATCTGCTCAAGGATGCGGCGCCAGACGAACTCGTTGATGCGGTTCGTGCTGCATATCGGGGGGAGGCGATCTACCGCACGGCGGTGGCAGCCAAGGTGATCGGTCTTGCTATTCGTTCAACTCCGAGTCATTCGGATTCAGTGAAGGAGACGGTAGCAAACGAACAATTGCCGGAACCGTTTACGGGACGGGAATTGGAGGTTTTGCAGCAGATGGCATATGGATTACGGAATGAGGAGATTGCTCGCAAGCTTTTTATCGGAGAAAGTACGGTCAAGACTCATGTACATCGCATTTTGCAAAAGATTCAAGTGGAAGACCGCACACAGGCGGTCGTCTTTGCCATTCGTAATGGATTCGTCAAGTAAACCGTTCTTGATCTTCTGTGGAGTAGTGATCCAAATTCAGCAAATAACCAGCTGCCCCATGCGGAGCTGGTTATTTTGTATGACCTCAAAAACAATGTCTCAAAATTGAGAAAAGAGATGGAATGTTGTGTGAGATAAGTCATAGAATAACTTTAAGTAAGCGCTTCCAACAACATCAATATGAATTCACGGAGGGGTTCAGAATGCGATTTAAGAGAGCTGCCACACCGCTCGTCGCTCTGTTCATGTCGGTCACATTGTTAGCCGGATGCCAAAGTGTTCAGCCGCCATCAGTAAGTGAACCACAAGGGACGGTGGATACACCGACCACGACAACCCAGAACGAACCTGCACCTCAGAGCAACAAGGAAACACCACGTAATGAGACCTTGTATATCAATGGGTTGCAATGGGGGCCACCAACCAACTTCAATCTGTTGAGCGGAAATCCCGCATTTCCAGTGAATTACGGCAACTCCAGGGAACTGGTGTACGAAACCCTGTTTATGGTAAACCAGCTTGACGGTGGCCTTGAACCTCTCTTGGGCAATTCGTATGAATGGAAGGATGAAACGACTCTGCGCATTGAGTTGAATGCGGATGCGAAGTGGAGCGACGGAACGGCTTTTACAGCAGATGATGTTGTATACACCTATGAACTGGGCAAAAAATACGATATCAACTGGAGCAGCTTCTGGACCTACATCAGTGAAGTGAAAGCAGATGGAGCACAGGCCGTGGAAATTAAGCTGAACCCTGATAACCCCAACAAGCTGACCGTACTGGATAGCATTGAACTGATCCCGATGCTGCCGAAGCATATCTGGGAAGAGATCGAGAAGAAGAACAATAATGATCTGACCGCGATTCGTAAAGAGGTTAATGACAATCCAGTGGGAACCGGAGCCTATAAGCTTCATTTTTACAACGACCAGAAAATTACGATTGTCCGTGACGATAACTACTGGGGGCAGAAATTGTTCGGCAAATTGCCCGCACCGAAGTACATCACTCACGTGATCTACAAGGATAATGCCGCAGGTGATCTGGCGTTCAAGAGTGGGCAAGTGGACGTCTCCCAGCAGTTTATCCCTCAAGTGTGGAAGATGTGGGAAGGCGGGGCTGCTGTCAAAACGTATCTGAAGGATGCGCCGTATTATCTGCCCGGTTCCATGCCAAGCATTTTCTTCAATCTGTCCAAAGCCGGACTCGATAATGCTGACGTTCGCCGTGCGATAGCCATGAGCATCAACTATGACAAAATCTCGGAGCTGGCCATGAGCGGATATTCCGCACCGATGCAGCCTTCCCTGACCTTGAACTCGGACGCCGAGTCCAAATATATTGACCAAGATGCCATCAAGTCGTTGCAATGGACGATGGATATTGAAGGAGCCAACGCTCTGCTCGACAAGATTGGAGCAACCAAAGGTAAAGACGGCATCCGTGTTCTTAACGGCAAACGCCTTGGACCTTTCGAGGTTGAATGTCCTTACGGCTGGTCTGACTGGAACGCTGCCCTGGAGATCGTAGCGCAGAGCGCCAAGGCCATAGGGATTGAGATTCGCACCAAATTCCCGGAATCCCCGGTATGGACCAATGATCTGCAAACCGGCAAATTCGATATTATCATGAACACGCCTGCAGGCGGGGTCAGCCCAAGCCAGCCGTGGAACCGTGCGATGACGATCATGTACTCCAAAGGGGTTGCCCCAATGGGTGAGATGGCTTTCTGGAACTGGGGACGGTACCAGAATGACCGTGCAGACGCCATTATTGAAGAGATTCCATCCGTGTCTGACGAGGCGAAGCTGAAGTCACTGTACACTGAACTGAATACCATCTGGCTGAAAGATATCCCTTCTATTCCGCTAATGTACAGACCATGGGTGTTTGACACCGTGAACGAATCGGTTTGGAAAGGTTTCCCGACAGAAGGAGATGGCACCAACATTCCGCCGCAAATCTCGATGGACGGCGCAGGTATTAAGGCATTGTATCAGATCCACAATTAAGGAACTCATATTGAATCAGGACACGATGAAGTGACACGCCACTTCAGACATAAGGCCCTTATCCGCTAAACTCGGGGGTGCTAAATCCTATGAATGCCTATTCCAGATATGTCGCCAAAAAAGTATTCTGGTACGGCCTGACCCTGGTCATTGCCATCGGACTGAATTTTATTTTGCCTAGACTGATTGAAGGTAACCCGGTGAGCATGATCGCTTCCAAAATGACGTCAGGGATGACTGACTCGGATTCCATCAAGCGGGTGTATGAGACGTTTACGGTTGAATTCGGCATTGATCAGCCACTATGGACCCAATTCGGCATCTATTTGAAAAATCTGTTCACAGGCAATCTGGGCACGTCCTTTGGACTGTATCCGAAGCCTGTGACGGACATTCTGGCCTCCGCCGTCCCTTGGACGGTGGGGCTTCAACTTCCGGCCATCCTGGTCGGCTGGATCATTGGTAATTTGCTCGGTGCGATTGCAGCGTACCGGAAGGGTGTTTTTGATAAAGTACTGTTTCCGGTAGCTTTATTTATCAATTCCATTCCTTTTTTTACTCTGGCTATTATTATGCTGTATGTCTTTGCGTTATCACTGAAATGGTTCCCTTTATCGGGCGGATATGACTTCCAGATGGTACCGCAGCTGAGCTTCGACTTTATCATGTCCGTGGTTCGCCACCATACCTTGCCGTTCCTCTCCATCGTGCTTGTGACCATTGGTGGTCAGGCCATTGGCATGCGGGAGATGTCCATCTATGAGCTGAATTCAGACTATGTGTTATACAGTAAACTGCTGGGTATTCGCGACGGCCGAATTGCGCGTTATGTATTCCGTAACGCTATGCTGCCGCAAATTACGGGACTTGCGCTCTCCATCGGTACGATGGTCGGTGGGTCACTCATCTGTGAGATTGTCTTCAGTTATCCAGGCATCGGCACATGGTTGTTCACGGCCATAAGGCAACTGGATTACCCACTAATCTCGGGGTGTACGCTGCTGATTGCCATTGCTGTATTGCTTGCAAATTTCACTATTGATGTCATCTACGGTTTCATTGACCCGCGCATCAAGGCCGCTCAAATGGAGGAACAGTGATATGAAGCATTCGATCTCTATTTTGCTGAAGTCACCCAAATTCATGATCGGCGCGGTGACTTTTGTCGGCATGCTGCTCTTGGTTACGATCTATCCGCTCATTAATCGCAGTGATCCCCTCGAGATGATTGCGATGGCGTTCCAGCCACCTGGCGATGGCCTGCTGCTAGGATCGGACAATTTTGGACGGGACATCTTCCTTGAGTTGATGTATGGCATCCAGACATCCGTACGTGTGGGGCTAATTGCAGGTGTGTTTGCGACCGTTATCGGTCTGGTTATGGGCCTGGTGTCGGGATATATCGGGGGAATGCTGGATAACTTTCTGACGGCGATCACCAATATTTTCATTGTTATTCCTTCGTTCATCATCCTGATCTTGATCTCCGTCAGCATTGATTCACGCAGTTCCCTGGTGACGGCGATCATTATCGGTATAACTAGCTGGCCTTGGACGGCCCGGGCTGTGCGAGCCCAGACGACATCTCTGCGTAGCCGGGATCATGTGCATATTGCAAAAATTTCGGGACACAGTACGCCGCGTATCATTATCCATGAGATTTTGCCCTATATCGCGTCTTATGTGGTGATGGCTTTTGTGCTCCAGACGGCATCGGGCATTCTGTCCGAAGCATCCATCTCCATGCTGGGACTGGGGCCGTATAATACGATCTCGCTCGGCATCCTGATGAACTGGGCACTGGTGTTTGAAGCGCCAGTAGCAGGGGCGTGGTGGGCGTTCATTCCTGCGGCGCTGGCGATTGCCGTCATTACCTTCTCGCTTTATCTGATGAATACGGGCATGGACGAAATTTTTAATCCGAAAATAAGGAGCTAAGACCATGAACCAACCTATACTTCAGGTCAGCGGTCTGAAAACCTATTACCGTACCCGGCTCAAGGAGAATGTATTTGCCGTCGACGGGGTGGAGTTCGGACTGAAAGAAGGGCAGACGCTGGGCATTGCAGGTGAATCGGGCTGTGGAAAATCGACGCTGGCGCTCAGCCTGATGGGCTTTTATTTCCCGCCGCTTCATTATGGCAGTGGTTCGATCCGGATTAATGGTACCGATATTATGCAGCTGAACAAAGAGCAGCTTCGTTCGCGCATTCTGGGCAAGGAAATTGCTTATATTCCGCAGGCTGCCATGAATGCACTGAACCCAACGCTGCGTATTATCAGGTTTATTGAAGATATCATGAAGGAGCATCGTCCGGAGATGAAACGGTCGGATGTGCGGAAGATGGCTACGGAGCGCTTCCAATCACTGAACTTGTCGCCGGATGTGCTGGATATGTATCCAAATGAATTATCCGGCGGCATGAAGCAGCGAACGGTTATCGCCATCTCAACAATTCTGAATCCCAACGTGCTCATTGCGGATGAACCTACTTCGGCACTGGATGTAACCTCCCAGAAGGCGGTCATTCGTCTATTGAAGGATTTGTTGAAGCGCAAAGTAATCAAATCACTGGTGTTCATCACGCATGAGCTGCCGCTACTGTATCATGTCACGGATGAAATTATGGTGATGTATGCCGGTGAGATTGTGGAACGAGGCACGGCAGAGCAGATGATTTTCAATCCGCTGCATCCGTACACTCGCAAACTGATGGGCTCCATCATTGTGCCGGAAGAGGGCATGAAGGAGCACAAACTGGCTGCCATTCCTGGTGCACCACCAAATCTGAAGAATGTGCCGGAAGGCTGCCGCTTTGCAGAGCGCTGTACACTGGTGACCGACGAGTGCCGCCAGGGCAAAATCGAGAACATTCATGTCGATGGGCGAATATATCGCTGTCTCCTGACACCAGAAATGCTGGAGCAGATCAGGGAGCAGGAGCAGGACAGTCACTTACAGCAGGAGAGCATGAACGAAGAGCCCCAGGAGAGGGAAGAAAATCAGGAGGAGAATGACTCAAATAAAGAAGATGTCCGAGATGTTCAATCTGACACAGACGATATCGCAGACCAATGAAATGATTCTTTCTGGGCGTAATGGGCTCGGATCAAGGCTCCCCGAAAGGAGTGAGGTAGTATGGCGATGGGCAAGGTGCTGATCAGCGGCCGCCATCTGACCAAGGTGTACGGTACAGGCAATCGCAAAAAGGCAGCCGTGGATGATGTGAGCTTTGATTTTCATGAAGGGGAGATTATCTCCATTGTCGGAGAGAGCGGCAGTGGCAAGACGACACTCGCGAAAATGATCATGGGCTTGCTCAAGGAAACGGGTGGAGCGATTGAATACGATGGCAAGCCCAGACAAATGAAGCGGTACCGTGAGCGTAAAGCCTATTGGAAGGATATACAGGCCATTTTCCAGGACCCGTTCTCTTCGTTCAACGTATTTCACCGGGTGGAAAAGCTGCTGGTGGACTGTATCAAACTTCAGGGGCTGAAGCTGAACAAAGACGAGGAATATGCCAAAATGAAGGAAGCCTGTTCTTTCGTCAACTTGAAGTTCGAAGAGTTATACAACAAATATCCGTTTGAGCTGTCCGGTGGACAGATGCAACGGCTCATGATTGCCCGCATTTTCATGCTGCATCCTAAGGTGTTGATCGCCGATGAACCAACGTCCATGGTGGACGCATGCTCGCGTTCAACGATTCTGGATATGCTGCTCAAGCTGCGCGATGAGAACCGCATGACGATTGTGTTTATTACGCACGACGTGGGTCTGGCTTATTATGTGAGCGACACGATCTGTATTATGGAGCATGGACGAATGGTGGAGGCGGGGAGAGCGGAGGAAGTTATTCACCATGCGGAGCATCCCTATACCAAACAATTAATCAATGACGTACCCAAAATTCATTCTCCCTGGGTGCTCGATTGACACAAATCAAGCCCTGGACCGTTTTGAGCGGAACAGGGCTTCTTATTGTCCAAGATGAAAGGTTCGTTTTAGCGAGTGGGTAGTTGTGGTGTCTGTGCAGACTCTGTTGATGGGGGTGTTGAATGGGTGTGATCTTCCGCGTTATTCTGGTCTGTCTGCTTGCCCGAATAAAAGTTAATGATATCATCAACCGTAGAAAACACGACATTTACATCAAAATGTTCGTTGTGTGTTTGAATAAAAACCTCTTTTCCGATCTTGTTGTTGCTGTTTAGTTTAAAGCTTCTTTCATTGTTAATCCTGCTGTGAATACAGGAACTTTACCTGCTGGAAGTTGAATTTCCTTACCAGTTCGACGGCTTTTACCCATACGTGCTTCACGATTACGCACTTCGAATTTGCCGAATCCAACCAGTTGAACCTCTTTACCTTCTTTTAAAGCTTCCAAAATCGAATCCAGTACAACCGTTACGGCCTTTTCAGCGTTCTTTTTGGAGAATCCGCCGTTTTTGGCTACTTCTGTGATCAATTGTTCTTTATCCATTTGTCATACCTCGCTTTTCGTTTTTGGATGATAAGTTTATGAAGTCAGCATTTTGAAAGACGCTCTTTGAATCTATGCAAAATGCTCATGTAATAAAACAAAAAGCTGCCTTGTACAAGGCAGCTTTAATATAATTAAACTTTAGTAACGTTCTCAGCCTGTGGACCACGGTTACCTTGAGTTACTTCGAATTGGACGCGTTGTCCTTCATCCAATGTTTTGAAACCGTCGCCTTGAATTGCACTGAAATGAACGAATACGTCTGTTCCTTCTTCAGTTTCGATAAAGCCAAATCCTTTGTCCGCGTTAAACCATTTCACTGTACCTGTTTGCATGTAGTTCCTCCAAAAAATAAGTTTTTAAACGACCATTTTGAAAAGGTTAATTTTAGAATCAACGCTAATCAGGTATATTCAACCCACAGACTTGATGTCCGCTAATGTATCGATTAATATGATAATACCATGTCCGCTAATATAAGTCAAGATTTGGAGGTTTTTTCTAATGGATAAGGGTTCTGGTACTTCGGTACAAGGGGAAATGGTTGTTCAGGAATTCATACATATGCTTACGAATCAGGGAGAATTGACTCCCAAAACCTTGAAGGAATATGCGAGTGATTTGAAGCATTTTACCGAATGGTATATAGGGAACGATTCTCGGAGTGAAGAGATTTCATTTCGAATCGAAGACGTGCATACATCGACTTTGGTCCGTTATCGGGAAGATTCACAAAAGGTAATGCAATTGAAGCCATCTACCATTAATCGTAGACTAATTACATTGAAGCGTTTTTTTAAGTGGGCTTCATCGGAAGCCAGGATCAAGAGTAATCCTTCCAAACCTTTGAAATTCATTCCGGAAGACAAGGTTAGCCCCCGCCGAATGACCACCGAGGAAGAAAGGTCATTCATATCTGCCGTCGAAGACGGTAACTCGCTTCGGGATCAGACTATCCTTACCCTCATGTTTCATACCGGTATACGAACAATGGAGATATGCAATCTCGCTCCCGGTGATATTGAATTGGGCAAACGAAGCGGGCAACTCACCGTGCGGGCTGATAAACGAAACGGTCAACGGAAAATTCCGCTGAACATGACATGTATTGCTTTGTTGAAGATGTACATGGTTGGCCTCGCACCGGATAGTCCTTACCTATTTCCTTCCGAGAAAACCAGTGATCGCTTAACGGAGAGGGCGCTGCGCCATTTGATCAAAAAGGTGATGACTACAGCCGGTCTGGAAGGGCTAAGTTCCCATGATCTGCGTCATCGGTTCGGATACGCTATGGCCGAGCATACACCACTGCATCGCTTGGCAGAAATGATGGGGCATATCAACCCGGATACCACGATGATTTATGTGAAGGGGTTAAATGCCAATTTATCTTTGTCAGCAGAAGAGGATGGAGAAACGGAACCGCATTAAAGTACATGCAGCACTCTTTATGAGGCATTACGAATGGATATAGGATCAATGATGCCCTGACCCACTTCAAGTGGATGAGGGTTGTTTGGTTATCCAAGAATGACTTACATCCCATTCAGACTTGTTGTTTGCATTGATTTGCAATTCTAATGTAATCATGGCATAGGTTCCATCAAGCTTTTCCCAAAAAAGTATCGCCTTTGTATGATCGGGATGTAAAAGCAAGGCAGGCATGACATCTCCGTTTTCCAGCATGGTTCTTCGTTCGTTACTATAATAGGCAGCGATGAAGGAAGAGTGATCTTTATGGGAAAGGGTGTTTAATGAATCCTCCAAGCTGTAAAACAGTTTCCATTCAGTTATATTCTCCTCCTCACTATTCTCATTCAGCGTGTTACGTATCGCCTCTATTCCTCCGCTCCATGATTTTGTTAATTTCTCTTGAAGTTCTTGAGGTTGGTTCTCCCAGAGTGAAGACTGGGTGGATGCTTCAAATCGATCGGTTCGAATCGTCTCCGTGATTGCACCGCTGCAAATTAATATTGCGGCAATACCGGTCGTTATCATTCCGGATTTCAAGTAATTCATCAGTTAATGGATTCCTTTCCTATTTCTTAATTTACTCCTTTCAATAATTTACCATATATTTCGTTTGTGAGCGCTCATTATATCAATCTTATCATCTTAAAAGTAAGCGATTACATAATTAAATTTATATTGTATATTATGATGGCAACCTTGGATCATATCGACATATACATTATTGCTTGGGCTTAAGGCCCGTTAAATAAAGGAGGAATCTGACGTGTACCGGGTATTGCTGGTGGATGATGAAGAGGATGTACGCGAAGGGTTGGTTGTAGAGGTAGATTGGGAAGCGCTCGATCTGCGCATAGTTGGTCTGGCGGAGAATGGACGTGAAGCACTGGAGATGGCAGAACGAGTGGAGCCGGATATTGTGGTAACGGATATCAGCATGCCATTTATGGATGGACTTGAACTTGCTCGAAGGTTGCGGGAGCGCAATCCGCTTGTGAAAGTGGTGATTTTGACTGGATATGATGAATTCGACTACGCCCGACAAGCGGTCTCGCTGAGTGTGGATGAATATTTACTGAAGCCATTCTCGGCGGGACATCTGACAGAACTGCTTACAAGGTTGCGTGCGCAGATGGTGGCTGAAGTGGCCGAACGAGAGGATGTACAGCAGCTGCGCGACCATTATTATACAAGCCTGCCCCTGTTACAGGCGGATCTGATGGCCACTTTGCTACATCGGCAAAAATCACCGGAATATATCCATGGCAAAGCAAAGCAATGCGGACTAGACCTGCATGGTGACCGCTATGGTGTATCCGTATTAACTCTGCATATGGACGGAGAACAATCCGCGGATGCAGAGCTAAAGCAGTTTGCTGCGCTAAACATTGCCGCAGAGGTATGGACGGAACATGGGGCCGGACATGCTTTTATGCATCAGGAGACGATTGTGCTGCTCTATGTAGATCGGTGGGGTGGAGAAGATGGAGAGAAACGACAGCAGCAGGCGCTGGAAAATGTAATGCGCAGCATCAATCACTATCTGCGTATTCCTGCCACTGTTGGATCGGGCTCAATCGTGAACACACTGGCAGGTGTGAAGCATGCCTATGAGGATGCACTACTGGCACTGGATTATCGACTTGTACCGGGGACCGATCCCCTTATCTATATTGCAGATGTGGAGCGGCAGACGGCGGGCAAATTGCGTTTTGACGAGTTGAAGCAGCAAACGCTGACACGTTGTCTGAAAGCGGGTACGCAGGCGGAGCTGGAGGACGCGCTAGAGATCATTTTCCGGGAAATTACGGTGGAGCATGGGCGAAGTGACATTCAACTGTATCTGATTGAAGTTTTAACAAACGTTTGGAAGGCAGCTCAGGCATCGGGCGAGGCCATGGAGGACATTTTTGGGGCAGGGTTCCAGTTGTATGCCGATTTGTTCCGTTTGCCTGGGTTGTCTGAGGCACAAGGTAAGGTGCATGAGGTTTGTCTGCTCGTTCAACATCGCATTGCCAGCGGAAGGCAGCATGTATACAAGGATATTGTGGAACAGGCATTGTCGTTTACCAAAGAACACTACGCCGATCCGGATCTGTCCATTCAGAAAGTATGTGGGCATCTGCATATCAGTTCGGGTTATTTTTGTGGCATTTTCAAAAAAGAAGTACAGCTTACCTTCCTGCAATATCTGATGCAGATCCGGATGGAGGCGGCCAAGGAATTACTTCGATCCACAGAGATGAAGTCGTTTGAGATTGCTGGTCAGGTAGGCTTCGCAGAACCGAATTATTTCAGTTTTTGCTTCAAAAAACATATCGGCGTCTCGCCCAAAGAATATCGCAAACAGACTGCACTAACAGCTAGTGAAGGCACAAGTCGATGAGAACGTTTGCCGGATGGATAAGATCCCTTTGGCTCAAGCTTCGGTCCAGGCTGCGTTCATCCAGAGTCAGTAGTATCCGCTTTATTATTACGTGGTCCTTCTCTGTCTTCATTGTATTGGTGCTGACCATCATGGCGATGCTGCTGCACGACAAATTCACGCAGGCCGCGGAGCGAAGTGCGGAGCTGACGACGAGGCAGATCGTGGATCAGGTCAGTTACAATCTGGAGGATTATGTTCGCAGTATGTCCCATCTGTATCGAGCCATCGAAGAACATATGCTGCGGGATGGCACGTGGGAAGGGGATCAGGTAGATAAACAGCTCGACACGCTGCTCAGCAGCCGCGAAGATATCATCTCCATTACTTTGTTGGATTCAACAGGGCATTTGCTCAAGAACAGACCTTCAGCTGAATTAAAACCGAGTGCGCATGTAACACAGCAAGGGTGGTTTCAATCTGCACTCCGAGTGCCGGATCACCTTAGTTTCTCACTGCCTCATATCCAGAACATGTACACAGGCCCATACAAATGGGTCGTTTCTATGAGCAAAGGCATTACTGTACGTCAAAATGGTCAGGATCGGCAGGTCATTCTGCTGGTGGATATCAACTTCAAACAAATGGACGAACTGAGCCGCCGAGTCAGTCTGGGGCAGCGGGGATACGTCTACATTATCGACGAAAGTGCAGGCAATATCGTCTACCATCCGCAGCAGCAATTGATGTACATGGGGCTCAAGAGTGAAAATATCGAACAGGCACTGGTTGCAACCGGCAGTTATGAAGATGAGGCGGATGGGCAGAAAAGGTTGAATGCGGTCAAGTCTGTCGCCAATATTGGATGGAAAATCGTAGGTGTGGCCTATCTGGATGAGATCATGACAACCCGCCAGGAGGTCAATGGATATCTGATTCGGGTACTGCTGGTTGTGCTGGTACTGGTCATCCTCGTCTCGCTGTTCCTCTCTTCCAGTCTGACACGTCCAATCCGGCGGATGGAACGAAAGATGAAGGCTGTGGAGCGAGGGGATTTTAACGTGGAGCTACCTATCGAAGGGCCGCTGGAAGTGGAACGTTTATCCCGTCGTTTTAACCTGATGGTCTATAAAATTCGGACCTTGATGAATGAAATCATTCATGAACAGGAGCAGAAGCGTCGTCTCGAACTGGAAGCTTTGCAGGCTCAGATCAATCCACATTTCCTCTACAACACGTTGAATTCGGTCGTGCGTATGGTGGGCATGAGCCGGAATGAGGAAGTCATTACGATGATCACTTCGTTATCCCGATTGTTTCGCATCAGTCTCAGTCAAGGCAAAACGATTATTACGGTCAGGGAAGAACTGGAGCACGCCCACCATTACCTGACGATTCAGCAGATGCGGTTCAAGCGCAAATTTAATTTTAGCATGACGGCGCATGAGGATACGTTGGACTGTCTGACACTTAAGCTGGTGCTTCAGCCACTCATTGAAAATGCGATCGTGCATGGCATTGAATATCATATGGACGAGGGATGTATTGAGATTCGTGTATACCGGGAGGACGACAAGCTGGTATTTCGCATTACGGATAATGGGGTCGGCATGACGGAAGAGCAGATGTCGAAACTTCTAATGGGCAGTCCTATCGTGAAAAGTGGTGCAGGATCAGGTGTAGCTGTACGCAATGTACATGATCGGATTCAGCTTTATTATGGCGAAGCTTACGGTCTTGAATTCGAAAGTGAGCTGGAAGAAGGCACAACCGTCTGGATTCGGATTCCGATCCAATCGGAACGAGAGGAGGACGATGCGCATGATGAACAATAAAGGGAATAGCACGTGCGCCAAGGGAACCAGCAAGGTGAATAACATCGATAGAACGGATGGGATCTCGAATTGGGTTTTGAAAATAACAATCTGCAATCGCGTGGAAGTCATACGGATGAGAGTCCCTATCCTTCGTTATATGGGCATGTCAGCAGCAATCTTCTGCCTGTTGTTATGTATGGCGTGCGGTATGTCGAATGCTGATTCAGCGGGATCACAGCCGCGTATTGCACTGATTACGCCAGCGGGAACCGGAGAACTTGCAGAAGCGATACGTCTTGGGGCCGAAGCGGCTGCCAAAGAAGCGGGAGCGGAGCTCATTACGGTGGAGGCTTTTCCCTCAGAGGGGTTAACTTACGCGCCATCTAACCCCGACTTCACAGCAGGACAGGGAAAGGTCAAGCAAGAGCACTTGCAAAATGGGACTTATCCACTGAGCGAGCGTGAACAAGCCCAGGTGGATGCAGTATCACTGGCACTGGAACAGGGAGCATCGGCCCTGTTGATCGATCCCTTGAGTGAGAAGACACTCAGCGACATCATTGAGAAGGCACAGACTAAAGATGCCAACGGAGTGATTATCCCCGTCATTTTGTTGAATGACGAGTTTCCTGTAAAAGGCATAACAAGTGTTATCTCGATAGATAACGTTGAAGCTGGACGGCAGGCGGGTCAGGCCATGGCTGTGCTTCTGGGAGGACGAGGACGTATAGCCTTGCTTGGTCCTGATCCTGTAAATCCTGTTCTGATTAACCGGGAGTTAGGGATAAAGGAATCACTGGCTCAATACCCGGACATTCATGTGGAGGCCCAATCCGTATGCAGCACCCGGGATGCTTGCTGGCAAGCGTCGAAGCAACTGCTTGACCAGCAGCAGGTGGACGGGTTGATTGCCCTTCAGGAACCTGCTTCTCTGGGGGTAGCGGATGAATTGAATCGACGTACGTCCGAGAACAATGGTAACAAGGTGAAGATTGTGGGATTTGGCAGTGAACAGCAGCAGTTAGAGCAGTTACAGGAAGGCAGAATTCAACATTTGATCGTGCAAAATGGATTCAGCGCAGGGTATCTTGGTGTGAATCAGGCCGTTGCACGATTGAACAATCAACAGGTGCAAGCCAGGGTAACGCTAGAAACGAAGCTTGTCAGTACGGACAATATGTTCTGGATGGATAATCAGAAGTTGTTGTTTCCTTTTGTACAGTAAAGGCTCAATTGAGGAAGATTTCGATAAAACAGAGGAAGATATTGTATTCGAATTTATTGTAAACCCTTTCATAATAAAGACATCGGTAAAGCCGAATGAACTTGGGGGAGGTCATTAGGATATGAAGAAAACGTGGATGACATTGTTGCTTACAGCGTGTATGGTTGCGGCGGCGGGGTGCAGCAGTGGCGGAGACAGCGCAGGCGGAAGTACAGGAACAGATACAGGAGGCAAGACGGCGGCAGGGACGGAAACGCCGAAGATTGGCGTGGCGATCTATAAGTTCGATGACACGTTCATGACGGGTGTGCGGAATGCAATGACCGCAGCAGCGGAAGGCAAAGCCACACTCGATATCGTGGATAGCCAGAACGCACAGCCGACCCAGAATGAGAAAGTCGATCTGTTTGTATCCAAGAAATACAACGCAATGGCCGTGAATCCGGTTGACCGGACCGCAGCAGGTGTCATTATTGATAAAGCCAAAGCGGCCAGCATTCCAGTTGTCTTTCTGAACCGTGAGCCGGTTGCTGAAGACATGAACAAGTGGGATAAAGTGTATTACGTTGGAGCCAAGGCGGAAGAGTCCGGCACGATCTCCGGTCAGCTCATTGTGGACTACTGGAAGGCCCACCCGGAAGCAGATAAAAACGGTGATGGTAAACTGCAGTACGTCATGCTGAAAGGCGAGCCAGGCCACCAGGATGCTGAGCTACGGACCAAATATTCAGTTCAGGCCATCCAGGATGCCGGAATTGAAGTGGAAGCATTGGCGGAAGACACCGCGATGTGGGATCGGGTCAAAGGACAGGAGAAAATGCAGGCGTTCCTTGCCTCCCACGGAGACAAAATTGAAGCGGTATTGGCTAACAATGATGACATGGCACTTGGAGCCATTGAAGCGTTGAAAGCAGCGGGATACTTCAAAGACGGCAAAACGATGCCGGTTGTCGGCGTCGATGCAACTGCTCCGGCCATTCAGGCCCTTCAGGACGGAACGATGCTGGGCACGGTGTTGAATGATGCCAAGAACCAGGGCGCAGCTACGGTTGCACTGGCTTCCGTACTTGCGAAGGGTGAGACGCCAACGAAGGAAAACACGGGTTATGACATTACGGATGGCAAATACGTCTGGATTGCCTACAAAAAAATTACGAAAGACAACATTGCCGACGCCCAATAACAGCAGCAAACAGGGACGTCCGTCATGAGATGGCGTCCTTTTTTTGCCGGGTTTACGGAAGGGGAGGATGAAAGATGGAATCACCTTACCTGCTGGAGATGGACGGAATTTCCAAAGCATTTCCGGGTGTGCAAGCACTGAGTCAGGTCACATTGAAGGTAAAGCCGGGTACGGTTCATGCGCTGATGGGAGAGAATGGTGCTGGCAAATCCACGCTGATGAAATGTCTATTCGGTATGTATCGCCCGGATGAAGGAACGATTCGGATGGACGGCAATCAGGTGGAAATTCCGAGTTCGAAAGCGGCGCTTCAACATGGCATATCGATGATTCATCAGGAACTGAACCCGGTGCCATACCGTCCGGTGATGGAGAACATCTGGCTGGGGCGGTTTCCGATGAGGGGGTTGTTGGTGGATGAGAAACGAATGTACGCTGATACACTAGCCTTGTTCAAGGACCTGAATCTGGACATTGATCCCAAGGCTCAGGCGGGAACTTTATCCGTTTCCAAAATACAGTCGATGGAAATTGCCAAAGCGGTCTCTTTCCAATCTAAAGTTATCGTGATGGATGAGCCAACTTCCTCGCTCACGGGCAAGGAAGTAGACCAGCTCTTCGCCATTATTAATCAGCTGCGCAGTCGCGGGGTGTCTATTATCTACATTTCGCACAAGATGGAGGAAATTCTGACGATCTCGGATGAGGTCACGATTATGCGGGATGGTTTTGTGGTCGGTACCTGGGATGCTGCTGATTTAACGACCGATCTGATCATTACCCGCATGGTTGGACGTGATCTGGATGAACGGTTCCCGGAACGGACGAACGTACCTGGAGAAGTGAT
This sequence comes from Paenibacillus sp. MDV22-iso6, assembly GCF_058408365.1. Taxonomy (NCBI): domain Bacteria; kingdom Bacillati; phylum Bacillota; class Bacilli; order Caryophanales; family Paenibacillaceae; genus Paenibacillus; species Paenibacillus sp. MDV22-iso6. The sequence goes on from NZ_JBZVDZ010000002.1 coordinate 231,524, forward strand.
TTTGAAGGCAGAAGGCTTAACCTCCAGCCAGCCGAATTCGTTCCGTGATGTGACGTTTGAATTGAGGAAAGGCGAAGTTCTTGGAATTGGCGGCCTTGTTGGGGCACAGCGGACGGAATTGATTGAGTCATTGTTTGGCTTACGCGGACTTGCTTCAGGGACGATCTCGATTCATGGGCGCAAGGTGAAGATCAAGTCACCTGCCGCAGCAAAGCGTCATAACATTGCCCTGCTGACCGAGGAGCGAAGAGTCACAGGAATTTTTCCAGTGTTGTCTGTGTATGAAAATACGATTATCGCGAGTCTCGGACGTTACCGGAATCGGATTGGTCTGCTGGATGAGAAGAAAGGCCGAGATGAGGCACGTGAGCAGACTCTGAAGTTTAGAACTAAAACCCCTTCAGTTAACACGCTAATTCGCAACCTGTCTGGTGGTAATCAACAGAAGGTACTTCTGGCTAGATGGCTGTTGACTGACCCTGAAATTCTACTGCTCGATGAACCGACACGTGGGATTGATGTGGGCGCGAAATTTGAAATCTACACTATTATTACGGAACTGGCCCGCCAGGGAAAAAGCATTATTATGATCAGCTCGGAGATGCCCGAACTGCTGGGCATGCCGGATCGAATCATGGTCATGAGCGAAGGGCGGCTTACCGGAATCGTCGACGGTGCTGAGGCAACAGAGCAGGATATCATGAGGCTGGCCGCACAGCAGCGGATGGCTTAGTCAGGAGGGAAATACATGAATACACAAGTTATCAATCAGGTGAAGCAGTATGTGGCGCAGCGTGCGATCTTTATTGTGCTGATCCTACTCGTCATTGGCATTGCCATTGCCGATCCGCACTTTCTTGCTTTCTCTACACTGCGGGATATATTACAACAGTCCTCCACACGGGCCATCATTGCGCTGGGTGCTGCTTTTATCCTGGTAACGGGCGGGGTCGACTTGTCGGCAGGACGGGTCGTTGGTCTAACGGCTGTTGTATCCGCATCGATGCTGCAAATCGACGAATATGCCAATCGGTTCTTTCCCGATCTGCCACATTTATGGGTGTGGGCGCCCATGGTCTTCGGGATTATTGCCGGACTGGCAGTAGGACTGGTGAATGGTATCATAGTAGCCAAATTACATGTTCCACCCTTTATCGCGACACTGGGTACGATGGTTGCGGTATATGGTCTGAACTCGATTTACTTTGATACAGAGCCCAATCAGTCACAACCGATTGGTGGATTGAGACCTGATTTTACCGTTATTGGATCTGGTTACATTGATCTTGGTGGTGGTTATTCCATTCCGTATATCGTATTGATTGCTGTAGCGGTTGCGCTGATCTGTTGGGTCGTCTTCAATAAGACCCGCCTTGGGAAGAATATGTATGCCATCGGTGGCAATATTCAGGCTGCGCATGTGTCCGGCATTCATGTGGCACGCAACCTGATTGCGTTGTATGCCATTGCAGGTGCACTGTATGGACTGGGCGGTGTGCTGGAAGCCGCGCGTACGGGCGGGGCAACGAACAATTACGGTAACATGTATGAGCTGGATGCTATTGCGGCCTGTGTCGTGGGGGGCGTCTCCACAGCGGGTGGTATTGGTACGGTGCCCGGCGTTATGGCAGGGGTTCTGATCTTTGGAGTTATCAATTATGGTCTGACCTTTATCGGTGTAAGTCCTTACTGGCAGCTGATTATTAAAGGGTTGATTATTGTGGCTGCTGTGGCATTTGATATCCGCAAGTATATGGCGAAAAAATAGAAGTGTAGAATTGAATCAAAGAAGCCAGCACTCTTGTCATTCAAGAGTGCTGGCTTCTTTATTTTATGAATTTACAAACCTGTCCACAATATTAACCACAGGACCAACGATGCATAGAAGCAGCATAAACGCGGCTACGTTAAAGGCTACCTTTGTACCATAGTGCGAACGATACTTGCTAGCGATAATTACAGCAGGTATCCAGAAGATTGCCGCCGCCACAAAGGGAAGGTGAAGTCCCTGGTCTCCATTACTATAGATAGGCACGTTCAGTAGATTAAACAAATAGTGGCTGATCTGTACCTTTTCTGTGCCCCAGGGAAAATTAAAGGCCAGCCCCATTGCGAGAACCAGCAGAGAAAGTGTCCCGATGCCCAAAGGTTTTCTTTGTTGTATCATGCTTATCCCTCCATAACCAAGGTTTTATCCTAAATAAATCCATTAATGTATTGTAACACAGTATTGATCAATGTGATGTATGATAGTTTCGCAATCTCCGTTTTCCTATAAACCGTTTGTCCTATTTTAATTATAAATTTATACATTCATGTGAATTTGACAAGCTTCCACTAATCGACAACATTAGCTAATCATTATCGATATAATACATGTAAATAAGATCTTAGATGTGAGAATTATGTCAAAGGGGGCGAGGCCTTTTGCTAAGTTACACGATGAAAATGCTTATTTTCCCGTTGGGATGTCTGCTTGTTATCCTGTCCTCTTATTTTCTAGGGCTTACTCCCCATCTCGCGTTAATGATATGTGCTGGTGTGTTATTTGTAGCAAGTATATATGGGGAGAAACGTTATCCTGCATTGCGTAATATCCATTGGATTTTTCTCGGCATATTCCATTATTTCAGTGAACTGAACTGGTGCGAATTGTTATATTATCTGCTGATCATGTCGATGATTCAAAATAAACAACGTGTTGCGCAGACTTTACCCATTTCGATGCTGTTATTGCTCGAATATACAGTGATTCGGCTTTCCTATGTACCGATTGATACATATGCTTTGCTGGTATCCCTGTTTGACATGTTAACGGCGATTGTCATTATATTTTTTTATCATACCTTGATTAACAGTGAGGCAGAGAAGCGCAGGCTTCGGGAGAAAAATCACTTTCTCACCCTCCATGACCCGCTCACCGGGTTGCTGAATTACGAAGGTTACATGGATGCTCTTAATAAAACGGTGGAGGAGCACCGCTCCTTTCTGCTGATAATCCTGAATATTCAGAATTTTAACGGGTTTGACAAAGAGGTCGAAGACAACTGGTGCAGCGTAATCGGAAATACAGGCGAAATTATTACGACACAGTTTTCGGATGCATACGGTATATCCCGCTATGCAGGAGATCGCTATGCCGTCATTTTGCCTGAAATACAAAATATTGAAGAACGCATGTCGTCACTGCTGTCAGGGGAGTTGCGGGGGTTGCAGGTGAACTACAGTATTTCCTTGTATCCGGGAATGTCGGAGACGTTACAACACTTTATTACGGTGGCGGAGGACAGGTTATTTCAGCAGCAACGCAATAAATGGTTAAAAAATGAAGAAGAGGTCTTCCGTTCCGAAAGGCTTAGAGCCGTAGGTGAACTGGCGGCTGGCATGGCTCATGAAATTCGTAACCCGCTGACAGCCATTCGCGGATTCCTGCAGCTCTCACGCGGACAGGCATTCAATATCGCACCATGGTATGAAGTCATCATGGGGGAGATCACACGTGTAACAGAGCTGACGGCAGAGTTTTTACAGTTCTCCAAACCACACACGAATCACATGAAACCTGAACGAGTAGGGCAGTGTCTCGAACGTGTCATGTCGTTAACCGAGTCGGATGCAGCATCACGAGGCCATCGAATTACACTTGAAATGACTGGGGAGCCAGTCGTGGTTAACATGGATCGGGACAAGATCGTACAGGTTCTAATTAACCTGATCCGTAATGCTTTTGAAGCGATGGAAGATCCGGGTGAAGTGCATATTGATCTGTTACATGATGGAAATAGAGCACTTATTTCGATTACCGACACGGGCAGCGGCATTCCAGAGAACTCTCTGGCAACGATCTTTAATCCGTTCTATACCACCAAGGAAGAAGGTACAGGACTTGGACTGGCACTCTGTCAGAAAATCGCTCAGGATCATCATGGCAAAATTACCGTGCATAGTGAAATGGGGATTGGCTCTACATTCACCCTTCATTTGCCTATGGGAGCTTGATTCTAATAACCAAAAACGCCGCAATTGGCTCCTGAAGAACCGTTTGCGGCGTTATTGATTGTGGTTATGTGTTTTTGTTAATCAATGAACACGAACCCAATCAGGTGATATGTCCCTGATGCAACTGATAATAGAAACCTTGCTGTTGCATCAACTCATCATGGCTGCCTCGTTCGGCAATTTTGCCGTCATCAATGACGAGAATCTGATCGGCCTCACGAATCGTGCTTAATCTATGGGCAATGACAAAGCTGGTGCGATCCTTCATCAAGGTGCGCATCGCTTCCTGAATTTGCATTTCGGTGCGTGTGTCGATGCTGCTGGTCGCTTCATCCAGAATAAGAATCGCAGGATCCGCAAGAATGGCACGAGCGATGGTTAACAGTTGTCGCTGTCCCTGACTCAGATTGCTGCCACCGGAAATGATCGGGGTATCGTAACCCTGCGATAATTTGCGGATGAAGGAGTGGGCATTTGCCAACTTCGCTGCTTGCTGGATCTGTTCGTCCGTTGCATCGGGTTTGCCGTAGGCAATATTGTCACGAATGGTGCCGGAGAACAGATAGGCATCTTGTAACACAATGCCAAGTTCGCGCCTTAGCTGGTCCTTCTCCAGTTCGGAGATGTCACAGCCATCAATGGTAATCCGTCCGCCCGTAATCTCGTAAAAACGGGGCAGCAGGTTGATGATGGTCGTTTTACCCGCTCCAGTCGGTCCGACAAGTGCAATCATCTCGCCTGGCTTGGCGGTGAAGCTGACCTTTTTCAGGATTTCCCTCTCGGAGTTATACCCAAAGGATACATCTTCAAATACAACTTTCCCCTGAATCTGCTGCAGTTGTTTCTTCTGTTCTTCCACGTATTCACTTGGTGTATCAATAATGTGGAATACGCGCTCGGCACCTGCAATAGCTGCCTGAATCAGGTTGTACTGGTTCGCCAAATCATTGATGGGCCGCTCAATCTGGCGGGAGTAAGCAAGGAAACTTACAATCAGCCCGATGGACGTCAGATCATGATAAGCCATCCATCCACCTACCGCTGCCAGTATGGCAAAGCCGATATTGTTCATGACATTCATCGTTGGCCCGACCAGACCGGATACGCTCTGAGCTTGGGTACTGGAAGTGCGAAGCTTCTCGTTCAGATTCTGAAAATGTTTTTGTGCCTGCTCCTGGCGGTTATAGGCTGCAACCACCTTTTGTCCAGCAATGGTTTCCTGAGCGTAGCCATTAAGCTCACCAAGCAACTTTTGCTGGGCGGTAAAATGTTTGCGTGTTCTTGAAGCGATCAGCCGAGTGGCGATCGTAATCAGTGGAACCGTCACCAGACTGAGCAGTGTCAGTCGGACATCCAGGGCTAGCATAATCGACAGGGAGCCAACCAGCAAGATGGCGCTGGACATCAGTTGAGTTACACTTTGATTCAGCGTCGTGGACACGTTATCGATATCATTGGTAGCCCGGCTCATCAGATCACCGCTCTGATTTTTGTCAAAAAAGCTGATCGGCAGCTGTTGCAGCCGTGAAAACAGAGCATGGCGCAGATCTTTCACGGTCAGTTGGGAAACACCGATCATGACATAGGATTGAGCCCACATCATGAACGAGCCGAGGACGTATACGGTCAGCAATAACATGCAGTCTTTCAGCAGACCGTCCGTAATTTTGGGAACGATATGTTCATTGACCGCACGGCCGAGCAGATAAGGTCCTGCCAGATTAAGTAACGTTCCAAGAGCCGTCAGTATCAGAGCGGTGATAACCCCTTTACGATGACGTCCCATGTATGACCATACTCGGATGATGGCGTGCCGTGCGTTCTTGGCTCTTACTTTGGGAACCGGACCTCGGCCGGGTGGCCCAGGTCTTCCGATCATCGGTGGGACAACGGTCTGATGGATGGAGGAAGAAGCGTTTTTAGCCAAATTGAACATCCTCCTTCCGTTGCTGCGAATAATAGATGGATTGGTAATGTGATGAATGGGCCATGAGATGTGTATGTGTACCACTTGCCACGATTTCTCCTTCATCAAGCACGTAAATACAGTCCGCATCCTTTACAGAAGAGATCCGTTGTGCAATCAAGAAGGTGGTACTATTTCTCATTAGTGAATGCAGCGCCTTCTGAATGCTTGCTTCGGTACGCAGATCGACGGCACTGGTGCTGTCGTCCAGAATTAGAACCTCCGGTTGCATGAGTAGGGCACGGGCGATAGAAATTCGCTGTTTCTGTCCACCTGAGAGATTGACCCCGCGCTGGCCCAACTCCGTGTCATATCCATCTTTCAGATTCATAATAAAATCATCAGCCGCTGCCGCTTGAGATGCGGCACGTAGTTCAGCTTCCGTTGCATCAGGTCTGCCGAAGCAGATGTTATCCCGGATGCTGCCACTGAACAGGATGGATTCCTGTAATACGATGGACACACGGCTGCGAAGATCCTGGAGATCCCAGTTACGCACGTTCACTCCATTCACGAGCACTTCACCCTGTGAGGCATCATACAAGCGGGGGATCAGCTGTACAAGTGAGGTTTTGCCTGATCCTGTAGATCCGAGCAGGGCCACTTTTTCTCCCGGCCGAGCCGTCAGTGTAATTCCGGAGAGGGTATGTTCTCCATCATAGCGGAAATATACGTCCTTGAATTCCACCTGACCTGCTCCTTTACGAGACATATCATCTCCCGATTGAATATCAGGCTGGGTGTGAAGCACCTCGTTGATGCGTGTTGCAGATACCTTGGCGCGGGAGAAGCTCATCATCATCATGCCGATTGAAGTGAGCGACGAGAGTACAACCGTTACGTAGTTGATAAAAGCAATCAAATCCCCGGCGGCAATATCGCCTACTACCACCTGAAAGCCCCCAAACCACAGCACCGCTACAATGGTCGCATTCAGCATCAGGCTTAATACCGGTGCATTCAGCGATACGATGCGCCAAGCTTTCACTGCCGTATGGGTATAGTCTTCATTGGCTTGCTGGAAACGCTTCTTCTCCTGACGTGCGCGTGCAAAAGCTTTGACGACACGAATGCCGGCCAGATTCTCTTGAAGAACCGCGTTCACCTTGTCGAGTTTGTTCTGAACGCTGGCGAACAGCGGATAGGAAGCGGATATCAGGATATATAAGATGATAAACAGAATCGGCACGGACAAAATGAGAATGAGCGCCAGTTTGACACTGATCGTAAACGCCATAATAATACTGCCGATGATCAGCATCGGCGAACGGATAAACATACGCAGAAGCATCTGTACAAAGGTCTGCATCTGGGTGATATCACTCGTCAGGCGAGTAATAAGCGAGCCTTCCTGGAAAGTATCCAGATTACGGAACGAGAACTTCTGGATATGATCAAACAATTCCTGGCGCAGATCGGTTCCGTATCCAACGGCAGCTTTGCTTGAAAACAGCGTACATCCTGCACCGCCAACCCATCCGATTAACGCAAAAAGAAGCATAAACAAACCTGTAGTCATAATGTGGGACAGGTTCCCTGCAAGAACACCATCATCCACAATGCTGGACATCAGCTTGGGTTGAAGCAGGTCCATAGCAACCTCAAGGACCATGAGCAGCGGAGCAAGAATGGCCGCTGACTTATACGGGGTAAGAAATCGTTTTAACGTCCACAATGGGAAAAATCACCTCATTCGATATGAAATAATCATGTTGCAAAAATTTATGCAGACAGATGAATCTCACTTAATATTCTCGCAGATTCTGAACCATACGCTGGGCGAGCGCTGACATCAGCTGCGATTCTTCAGGTGTAAAATCTTTCTGGGCTTGGCGATCAAGCTCTTGGAATACTTCTCTCAGTTCCTTAAGCGCAGCACGGCCTTGATCGGTCAGATAGACACGCAGACTGCGCAGATCCTTCGGGTCAGCTTCACGCCGTATAAAACCCGAGCTTTCCATACGTTTCAGCATTACCGTTACCGTTGCAGGGGCGCGGCGAAGCTGTTCGGCCAGTTGTTTCTGGGTCTGACCATCTTCCCGTTCAAGCTGGAATAGCAGCGGCGGTTGTCCAGGATACAACTCAGGGTGGTTGATAAGTTTCTCATGAACCTTGTAACGCTGTAGCTTGACGAGTTCTGATAACTGTCCCATTAACCGTTCATTTCGATCTGATTTCATAAGCGCTTCCATCCTTTTAATTAGTCGACTAACTAAATGATAAGTTTCATTTGACATATCGTCAAGTGATTTTGATTTTTTAAAATGGATACAAAAAAACCTCTGCTTTGAGTGGATGAAGAGAGCATGTTAGCTGACTCTGTTCCTATCTACAAAGAGAGGTTTTTTGGTGTTTTTTTATATGTCGTGGGTAAGGATCATTCTATTTCTTAGAAAACATTTCTTTGGCTTCATCCATGGCCATTTTATTGCCGATTGAAGAATAGTCCAGCCAAGGTTGAGCACCGATCGGGTAGACATGACCTGCTTTGACAGCCTTTAGTCCTTGCCAGATCGGATTATTTTGCAGTTCTTTGAACATGTTCTGAGCTTCATCATCCGAGTTCACAACAACGAAGATCGCATCTGCATCAAAGTCCGGCAGTATTTCACGTGAAACAACTTGATACGGTTTGGACGAATCGAATTCTTCAATGCCTTTAGCTGGAGTTAACCCCAGATCTTCATACAAAATCGGGCCCATTGGACGGCGTGTACTGAATACACGCAATTCTTTGGCGGTAACACGGATAGCCATTACGGTGCCGTCACCGATTGTATCGTGAATCAGGGATTTCACTTCTTCCGTTTCAGTTGCATAATCCTGAATGTATTGCTCTGCTTCTTTCTCGCGGTTGACCAGTTTACCAATGTCTTTCAGATGGTCGCGCCAAGTGCCATCATCCAGATTGAAGACGTGTACAGGGGCGATTTTTTCGAATTTGGCAATATCATCACCGGAGAATTCTTCGTCCAGATAGATGACATCTGGTTTCAGGGCAAGCAAGGCTTCCATGTCCGGGTCCTTAACGGGACCGAGCGGCATTGTATTTTGAAGACGGTCAGCAACATGGGACAGGAAGGCTTTGGCTTCCCCGCCGATCACCGAACCAACCGGTGTAATGCCGAGAGACAGCAGGTCATTGGTCAGATGGATCGACATGGATGCGATGCGTTGATCCCCGGAAGCGGAATTGGTATCCTGTGTAGCGTTCGAAGTGTCCGTAGTAGAACCTTCCGACGCAGAGGATGAATTATTGGCGTTCCCGCAGGCTGCGAGTACAAGCACCAGACAGATGCTCATGAAGAGCATAAGGTTTTTCTTTAACATGGGTAATCTCAATCTCCTTGAACATCTCATGGATGTTGTTTTTATGTTGGGTGTACCGGTGAAATTATTCGGATTGTTCCGATAAATTTATTACTTGGTTCGTACCAGCAGATATAAAAAGTAAGGTGCGCCGATCGCCGCGACCACAACACCTGCCGGAATGGAATTAGGCTGAAAGATCGTTCGCCCAACCGTATCGGCAGCAACCAGGATCACCATGCCGATGAGTCCGGCGGCTGGGATCAGATGGCGATGCATCGGGCCAACCAGTCTGCGGGCCAGATGCGGCGCCGCCAGACCAATGAATCCGATCCCGCCAGCCATAGACACACTGACGGCAGACAATGCTACCGTGCACAATAGCAAAATAACACGTTGGGATCTGACGGGTGTACCAATACTGGTCGCGGCAGCATCTCCCAGATTGAAGGCATCCAGCGTTTTGGAGCGGCTCCATATGTACGAGATGCACAGCACAACCCATGGAAGCAGCGCCTGAACATGAACCCAGTCTCTGCCCCAGACGCTACCTGCCAGCCAGCGGGCGGCGAAGGAATAGGTGTCTTCATCCAAACGCAGGGACAGATAGAGCGTCAGGGCATGGAAACCGGCTGCTACGGCAATGCCCACCAGAATAAGCTTAATGGGGGATACTCCGTTATGTCGGTCATAGGATAGCAGCATGATAATCAACGCCGCGGCGACACTGCCTGCAAAAGCAAACAGCGGAATCAGCAAGGCCACCGAACCATTCATGGAATGGGAGAAGCTTACGAATACCATCAATCCAAAAGCCGCACCTGCATGCAAGCCGAGGATGCCCGGATCGGCTAATGGATTGCGTGTAATGCCTTGCAGCGCAGCACCGGCAACACCGAGTCCCGCTCCGGCGAGTACAGTAACCAGAATGCGTGGCAGTCGATAGTCGAACAATACAATCTGATCATCCGGCGTACCATAGCCAAGCAGGGTGTGAAGCACGGCTATTGGTGATAGGCGAATTGTTCCCGAGTTGAGGCTGATAACGATAACGGCACAGGCGATACAGAGCAGCGCAACGCTGACCGCTATGGAACGTTTGCCTCGTGAAGGTGTATTCGTGTTCATCGCTATAGGGCCCTCCTTTCTTTACGGGCCAGATAGAGGAAGAAAGGTACACCGACAAAGGCAACCATAATGCCTACAGCCAGTTCTTGAGGCGGGTTCACAATGCGTGATCCTAGATCGGCGAGCACCAGCAAGACGGCTCCGAGCAGGGAGGACATCGGAATGATGAGTCGATAATCCACGCCAACCAATTTGCGAGAAATATGTGGTATGACCAGTCCAACAAAGCCGATCGAGCCTACAGCAGAAACGGATACGCCAGCCAGCACAACAACCGCCGTCAAGGCAAACAGTCTGGTCCAGCGGAGGTTGATTCCGAGATTAATCGCAACTTCTTCTCCTAGCGACATGAGAGATATCCGACGGGCCATAGGCAAACTGAGCACGAGAGTAACCAGCAGAACAGGCAGAATCAGCTTCAGATGCCGCCATTCAATTCCCCCGAAACCACCCGCATACCAGAAGGCTAAATCCTGGCTCAAGTCAAAATATATGGCGACACCGGTGCTAAGCGAACTCAGCATAGCTGCAATAACGGCACCCGCAACGGTAAGCCTGATGGACGTCAGTCCTCCGGGTGCCGCCATGCCCAGCAGGAAAATGAGCAGCGTGCCAAGCACAGCCCCTACAAATGACAGGAACATAATCCAGCCATAAGGCAATCCTGGCCAGAAGGCGAAGCTGAGCGCCACGACAAAGGTAGCGCCCGCATTGATCCCCAGAATGCCGGTGTCTGCCAGCGGATTACGTGTGATTCCCTGCATGAGCGCTCCAGCTACAGCAAAGGCTGCGCCAATCACAGCAGCAGCAATGACACGTGGCAGCCTTAGCTCGTGAATAATCTGATGCGGCGTCAAAGCAGGATTGTACTGAAATATGGCAGTCCACACAGTCTCCAGTGTCAGCCCCTTGGCACCAAGAGAAATGGCGACAAACATACTAAGCAGCAGTGCGGCAATGGCCGCCAAAAACATCAGGCCAACCGTCACTGCGGATTTTCTTGATTTGGACGGACGTTGTGACAGTCCCGGATGTTGAATGCGGGTCACTCCTTTGTTACCAACAACGCATTGCTGTTGTTATTGATTATCATTATCAATTAGTGAACATTATAAAATCTTAATTCAGGCCCGTACATGGCATAAATTAAGATTATAGAGATGGACATTTTTTAGATTACAGAAATGCTGGTTTGTTCGTCAACATAGAGAGCGCTTCATCGAGCTGGATGTTGATGGAATACGGAGCGTATACCACCCATGAATTCCAGTCTATGACATGCACACGCCCAGCTTTTACCGCAGGATAGTTTTCCCACAACGGATCAGCCGTAATCTGCTGTAACAGAGTAGTACGTTCGTGCATGGACGTAACCGCAATCAGCAGCACATCCGCTTCCAATCCATCCCATTCTCCAGGCGTGAAAGACATCCAGTTGAATCCCACACCGGCAGGTTTGCCTGTTAGTTCTTTCTGAATTCGATCAGGAGCGGACAGTTGCAGGCTTCGGTAAAATACATGACCGAAGTTGCGATTACTGTACATGCGCGGTCCTTTTGCAGTTAAGGTACAGATCGCGACGGTGACCTGACCTGCTGTATCTCTGATCTTTTTGCGTGCCCGCTCCGCCTTACGCTCATGCCGATCCAGCCACTCCTTTGCCGCTTGAGTACGATCCACGATAGAGGCAATTTTCTGCAAATGACCAAACATGTCTGTCTGATTCCAAGGGATGGTGATGATGGGAGCGACATCTCCGATATGTTCCATCGCTTTAGCGGCTGCGTTGTCCTTGGTCAGAATTAAGTCGGGATTCACATCAAGGAATGCCTGTCGTCCCTGTTCCCACGGTTCATAGGCATGGAACGGCAGCGTCAACGATTTGGGAACATGGGGCAGATGGCCCTGGATCTGCGCTGCGCATGGTGTGATGCCAAGAGTCATCAGGTGATCGGTGTATGGATAGGAGAGTGAGACGATATTTCGATGTACCTGCTTGGCATAGGAAGTTGGCGCATAACCGGCATGGTTCCTGAAGCGGCGGCTGAAATAGAATTCGTCCCGATAGCCTACCTGGCGGGCTACATCACGAATACGCAGATCTGAAGTCATGAGCAATTCCTTGGCCCGATTCATTCGTAAATGAGTGATATATTCGATAGGATTTTTCTGCATCCGACTCTTAAACAGCTGTGAATAATACGACGGATGCATACCTGCCAGTTCGGCCAGCTTTTCCAGCTTGATTTCGTTCATATAGTTTTCCCGCATATACTGCAAGGTGGATCTGAGCCACTGTTCTGGCTCGTCCTGTGCTTCCGCATGCTCCTGACCTTCCTGCGGCCAGAGCGTATGAAACAGATCGGTCAAAAGCAGCTGCACTTTCAAGCTGGTCTGTGAAGCTTCTGTTGTTAATTGTGCGGCAATTCGCTGTATCCCATAGTAAGGGCCCTGAATCCACCCAGTTACAGGTGAACCAAGCTCTCGCTCATATATTCGCCGTTCTTTCGTTTTCTCAGCAACCCGAAACAGATCGAAATGAATGATATACAATTCAATCTCATGGTCCGCATCAGAGAAAAGCTCCAGAGAAGTTCCCGGTGTAGACAAGAAGGCGGACTTACGTGTGACAAGGGATTCGATACCGTTCGCTACCAGCTTGCCCGTGAATTTATGCATGTAGACAAAGGTATGGTGAGGGAGCTCAGTCTGACTCCATTGCCAATGCGTATTCACGGTAACCAGCTCTGCCAGACGCAATTCGAGCAGCGCATCGTTAAGAAAAGCATCCATTTCCGTTCGTGTCATGGATTCATCAGTGCGTTTCGGGTGATCCGGTTGGGTCAACGTGTTGGAGGTATTGCCGTTATTATTGGTGCTTGGATGGGTTAACATGGTGTGACCTCCTTTCCTCGCGAGGTTGATATATCATAGCGAGCGCAGCCGCATATCCGATGTGAACCACTGTCGGTACGTCATCATGCTGAGCAGAATGCTGGTAATGGCGGCTGAGCTGGTAAAAGCAAACACGATCAGAATCTGGTAACGCACGGCCTCAACCGGATCAGCACCCGCAATAATCATGCCTGTCATCATGCCAGGAAGCTGTACGAGTCCTACCGTTTTCATGCCATCGATCGTGGGGATCATGCTGGATTTTACAGAACGTTTCAATACGTCCTGAAAAGCACGTCTTGGCGTTGCGCCAAGTGCAAGCAGGGACTCAATCTCTCCTTTGGAGGATTCGACCTCGCGTTTCATCTGATTCAGGAACAGCCCGGACACCACCATGGCATTACCGATGGTCATCCCGCTCAATGGAATTATGTATTGGGGAGTAGGTTCTACAATTCCCAGTCCTAACAACAGTCCCATCATGAGCAGCTCCGTGACCGTAATTGCAGCCGCAATATATAAGGAAATCCAGCGAAGTCCTTTGCCACGTTTGCCAGCATTAATGGAGGCTACGATAATCATGAATCCGACAATGGCAATGATAAGAACGGGGTGATCCGAGTTAAAAATAAATTGAAGTACATATCCGACAAGCAACAGCTGTACAGCGGAACGAACAGTGCCTATAGCAATATCCTTTTCCAGATCAAGCTTCTGCCAGACAGAGATGAGCATGGTGACCATCACAAATATAATGGTAAAACTCAGAGCGATGAGTGACATGATTTCTCCTTATTCTGCCGCAGGGGCAGGGTTCATAATGAATTGTCTAGCCAGGTCCGTGGCCGGATTGTCAAAAAAATGAGCTGTCGGCTGGCGCTCTAGCAGTGTCTGATTGCCCAAAAACCAGGTGGTTGTACTGAATGATTGTGCCTGTTCCTGATCATGGGTAACCCAGACGAGCGAAGTACCTTCCTGCTGGCTCCAGCGGGTCAATTGTTCTTCCACCAGGCGTGCGTTGGTCCGATCCAGGGAAGCAGTCACTTCATCCAGAAGCAGGACCTCAGGACGCAGCATCATGGAACGAATAAGAGCTATGCGCTGTTTCTCCCCACCGGAGAGGTCAATGGCCCGCTTATGAATATCAAGATTCTCCAGTCCCATACCTGCAAGCAGGCGGCGGGCGAGATCCTGATCGTATGGCTGCCTGTGAAGCAGATGCACTGTTTTCAGGTTATCTTCCACACTGCCTGCCAGCATGACAGCTTGCTGTGCGACATAAGTCATTCGTGTGCGCCAGATACGAGGGTCCGAATCCCGATAAGAAATTCCTTTCCAGATCAGGTCTCCTTCATCAGGAATATCCAGCAGGGCGAGAATGCGGAGCAATGTGCTCTTCCCTTGGCCGGATGCACCGAGTATGGCAATACGTTCTCCCTGATCCACTTCTGCGTTCACATGTTCAAATAAAATACGCTGCTCGGTTAAACCGATACGTTTTACTAGTTTATCAATGGTTAAAAGTGTGGACAAAGTCGGGTCGTCCTTTCATCCGTGATCTGCAATCATCTTAGCAAAAATACGAAAAAATTGAAATGAGAGTGAATCTCAATTAGATCATTAAAATGACAACATGGAATGTGAAAGATGAAACGGGTCTGACGCAAGCGGTTCTTTTTGGTAAAATAAAGAAGACTCCGTGTTGGCCTAATCGAGATCGTGATCTTTTTAAAATATGTTGATATCAGGGGAGGCTTTACGATGACGAAAGTTGTTGGACGGGACAAGGTGAATTGGGGCATTATGGGTACAGGATGGATTGCATCCCAGTTCGCACGAGATCTGGAGCATGCCGGAAACGCCGTAAAAGCTGCGGTGGGTTCACGAACATCTGAAAGCGCAGAGAAGTTTGCAGCTGAATATGGTTTTGCACGCGCTTACGGTTCATATGATGAGATGCTGCAGGACCCTGAAGTGGACATTATTTATGTGGCAACACCGCATCCGTTACATAAGGAAAATGTGCTTGCTTGTCTGGAAGCGGGTAAAGCAGTACTCTGTGAGAAACCGTTTACGATGAATGCCCGTCAGCTGGAGCAATTGGTGGATAAGGCGCGTGAGCGCAATCTTTTCCTCATGGAAGGCATGTGGACACGCTTTCTGCCACCGATTACCCAAGCCAGAGCCTGGATTGCGGAAGGCAGAATCGGCGAGGTACGTTTGGTCAAAGCAGACTTTGGTTTCCGCGTAGGCTGGGAGCCGGAAGGCAGGTTGCTTAACCCGGATCTGGGTGGAGGTGCTTTGCTTGATGCAGGCGTATATCCGATCTCCTTCGCGTCCATGATTTTTGGCGAGCAGCCTCAGCATGTGTGGAGTACGGCGAACATTGGACAGACGGGTGTGGATGAACAGTTCTCCGTACTGTTGTCTTATTCCGAAGGTCGTTCTGCATCGCTGAATGGAGCCATTCGTCTTAACTTGAGCAACGAGGCTGTCATATATGGCACAGAAGGGTACATTCGTTTACCACTTTTCCTGGCAGGCAAAGAAGCTTATCTACATGTGAACGGTCAGGACGAACCGGAGACATTTATCGATGACCGGACGTGTATTGGATATGCGTTTGAAGCGGAGGAAGCAGGTCGCTGCATCCTGGAAGGACGTACGGAGAGCAGAACGATCCAACTGGACGAATCCCTGGAAATCATGAAGTTGATGGACACGATTCGTGGGCAGTGGGGCCTGCGGTACAAATCCGAGTAAATAGACAGGAGTGGAAAAGCGATGGTGAAAATTCTGATCTCCGGATTTGAACCTTTTGGCGGGGATGCGGTGAATCCGACGGGAGAACTGATGGAGGCACTTGCGCATGAAGTGATAGAGGGAGCGGAGCTGAAAACAGTGCTGCTGCCTGTGCACTTCGATGAATGTGCGGATCTGCTAATCGCAGAGATGGAATCCTATCAACCGGATGTCGTCATCGCCTGTGGTTTGGCCAAAGGCAGGACAGCTATTACACCTGAACGGATTGCTGTTAATGTCAAAGATATTCCTCCTGGCTCCTATGCGGACAACCAAGGGCAGAATCCCGTGGACGAGCTCATAGTGGAAGGCAGCCCGGATGGCCTGTTCTCCACATTGCCGATTCGTGCAATGGTGAATAACATGGGGGCAGCAGGCATCCCGGCTGCGGTGTCCAATACGGCAGGTACGTATATTTGCAACAATACGATGTACCGGGTGCTGGATCATATCCGATTGAGACAACTTCCGATTCGTGCCGGATTTGTACATTTTCCAGCTTCAACAGAGATGGCTGTGCTTCAGCCTTCGGTGCCATCACTACCCATTCCCATGATGCTGGATGCTCTGCGGGTTATGATTCGCACGGTAGTGGCGGAGTAATTGAGTTTGGATCAACATTTTGTATAGGTTCGGTTTGTTGTTGGAATAAATTAATAAGGGCTGTCCTATTGTCATGAATATGACTTTATAGGACAGCCCTTTGTATTATCTAACGAACTAGAGTCACTTTTAATAAAATGTTAACGATTCGTTAGCGCCTTGGACACGCAGGTCAATAGCATAGCACTGAGATCGTGCCCAACAGAAAATAGGAAAACGAAATTGGGCACAGCCTCCTATATTTTGTATTGATACCGTGCGAATTAGATCCGCAACAAATCTAGATCGAACTCGGGAACAAGTCCTTCTTTCATCGCTCGTCCAAGCAATGCTGTAATTGCACCGTAACCGTCATCGCCCAGGTTGGCGCTGAACTCATTAACGTACAAGCCGATATGCTGCGCAGTTACATCAGGGTCCATCTCTTGTGCATGTTCCATAACGTATGCTTTGGACTCATCCGGATGCGCCCAAGCGTATTCCACCGAGGCACGTGCCCAACCTGCAAGAGCATGAGCATCCAGGTTACGACGGGCGATGATTGCACCCAGCGGGATTGGCAGGCCAGTGTCGCTTTCCCACCAGTTACCGAGATCTGTCATAAGTTTGAGATCATAATTCTGGTACGTGAAACGTGCTTCATGGATAACCAAACCTGCATCGATCTTGCCGTCCCGTACAGCAGGCATAATCTGGTCGAATGGCATAACGACAATCTCGCCTACACCGCCGGGAACATTTTGTGCTGCCCAGAGACGGAATAACAGGTAGGCTGTTGAACGTTTGCTCGGCACGGCAACTCGGCGTCCCGAGAGATAGGCTGGATCGGTTGTACCGTTAGCGGTCAGAACCAGCGGACCACATCCTCTGCCAAGTGCGCCGCCCGCAGGCAAGAGCGCATAATCATTCAGCACATAAGGCAGTGCTGCATAGGATATTTTCATGACTTCAGGTGTATCTGGTCCATCCGGATTTGCCGCAAGGCCGTTGGTAATATCGATGTCCGCATAACGGACATCAAGCTCAGGTGCACCAGGAATCAGTCCATGCACCCAGGCGTGAAAGATAAATGTATCGTTAGGACAAGGGGAAAATGCAATTTTCATGATGTAAGTACCTCCCGTAAAATGGAACTTGCAGCCTGGAGCGCATCCAGAGCATCCTTGATGCGCCAGGCGTCGCGGTCGCGTGGACCGACCGCGTTGGATATAGCCCGCAGTTCGAGTGCTGGTATGCCGAACTGCTGGGCTGCAGTTGCTACGCCGAAGCCTTCCATGCCTTCGGCGGAGGCATCCGGCACGCGGCGCAATAGCTCCGCGGCCGTCTCGGCAGTTCCGGTCGCCGTGGATACGGTGACCGCCGTGCCTCCGCTGACTGCGAGCCCTGCCCGCTGCAGCTCATGGCGCAGGCGCGCGGCAAGCACCGCGTCCGCCGCCACACGGGACGAGCCGAAACCGAGCTCGTCCACGCTGAGGAAGCCGTCTGGCGTCTGCGAGCCCAGATCGGCGGCAACCATGGCGTCGGCTACCACGAGGGAGCCGACGTCCGCTCGGCCGGGGAACCCGCCGCCGATGCCGGCACTGACCACCAGCGTGTACGCTGGGGTCAGTCCGGTCCCGGCAAGGGGCCCCGGCCTTGAGGATGCGGCAGATGCCTGTGCCGCATCGGGTTCGCTTGGCGCGGCGGAGCCTTGCGCCAGCGCAATTGCGCTAGCCGCTGCTGAGGCAAAGGCCAGCGCGGCAGCGGTTCCTGCTGCGGCCGAGGCAGGGCCAACACCAGCAGCAATCACATCAAAGTGCGCAGCTTGGTCACCCAGGCCGCGTAGTACAGCCTCTTTTTCCGCATCAACGGCGGTTACGATTAATACACGCTGTGTCGAAGCTGTGGATGTCGCGTTTGTTTCAAAGCTACTTGACAAGCTTGCAGTTTCTGGGCGATTACGTTCTATAGAATCATTCTTTTTCTGTTCATTCATCCTGAATTCTCCCTCATGAGGTTTTTATAAAGCCATCTATAAAATATGTACGCATAGGCCAGACGGAGTGACAACTGTACTGACAACGAGCGAAGCGAGCACGTGAACCAGTGAACGAGCACAACGTTCTTCTCCATCATAACGGAAGGGGAAAGATCAGAACAAGCTTTGAACGTATTTAGCGAGATAAGCGATTTAACGAACAGTAGCAACCCGCCCGAACCAACCAAACTGAACCCAAAATCACGCCTTTTAAATACGGGAGTGATCTATTTTTATTTGCCTATATGTCACTTTAATCATATATATAAACCTAACGCGAATCATACGAGAAGTCAAAGTAAATGGTTGACAATCTGTATTAACTGTACTAATAATAGTAATACAGTTAATACACCTTAGGATTGGATATATACACTTCAATATACAGTCATCGTTCATCAATAGGGTATTACAACTTTTATAGAGAGGAGGTGCGGGATGTTCGAATTGGATGTACGCAGCCGTAAGGCGATCTATGAGCAACTAGTAGACAAAATCAAAGAAATGATCGTGTACGGTGTTCTCCAACCCGATGAGCAGCTGCCTTCCGTTCGCACACTGTCCGGGCAGCTTACGGTTAATCCGAATACGATTCAGAAGGCGTACCGGGAACTTGAACGTGAAGGTTATATCTATTCATTGCAGGGAAAAGGGAGCTTCGTATCATCGTCCGTGGAACATCCGAATGCAGCCATGAGAGATGAAATCAGAGCCGCTCTGGTGAAGCTGATTGCGGAAGCTTCATATTCCGGTTTGAGCAAAGCCGATATGACGCTTTTATTTGAGGAAGCGATGGCCCGTATAGAGAAGGGGGAGCCACATGATTGAGCTGAATCAGGTCATTAAGGCATTTGAACAGGAAAAAGCCGTTGATGGCGTCACGATGCAAGTACATAAGGGATCGATCTACGGTTTACTCGGTTCCAACGGGGCAGGAAAAACGTCGCTGCTCAAAATACTGGCAGGCATCTATCGTCAGGATAGCGGAACGGTTCGCATTGAGGGACAAGAAGTATTTGAAAATATGGACCTCAAGGGACGCACCATTTTTATGGCGGATGCGCCATACTTTTTCCCGCAATCGTCCATCCATCAGATGGCTGCCTTCTACCGTTCGGTATATCCGCGCTGGAATGAGGAGCGTTTTGTACAGCTCGGCAGTGTATTTAAACTGGATGTGAAACGTAAACTGCATCGCATGTCCAAAGGCATGCGCCGTCAGGCAGCCGTATGGCTTGGACTTAGCTGCATGCCTGAAGTGCTGCTCATGGATGAGCCAATTGATGGGCTTGATCCGGTCATGCGGCAGCAGATCAAGAACCTGCTGTTCCAGGAAGCAGCGGAGCGTCAGGTGACGATTCTGATCTCGTCTCACAATTTGCGCGAGATTGAAGACCTATGCGACCATGTTGCCATCATGCACAAAGGGCGGATTATCGTAGAGAAAGATCTGGATGATCTGAAGGCTGATACACATAAAATTCAGGTCGCTTTCCGCCATCCTGATCATGCCAAGGCTATGGACGAACAGGTGAATATTTTGCATGAAGAGCAGCGTGGAAGTGTATCCCTGTTTATTGTGAAAGGCAATCGCGAGGCTGTGACGGAACGGTTCCGTGCATTTGATCCCTATCTGCTGGATGTGCTGCCGCTGACGCTGGAAGAAATATTTATCTATGAAATGGAGGATGCAGGATATGATATTCAACCGATTGTTCTGTAACCGGGGCATCCTGTTCCAAAATTTCAGGCAGCATGGATGGATTGGCATTTTGTATCTGCTCACGTTGTTGTTTTCGCTGCCGCTCTATATCGGTACAGAATACCGGGAAGTACCACAGCGGATTACCAGCTTGTTCCAGGCGAATGGGGAAGTGCAAATTCTGTTTGCCATTACGTTCCCGGTAGCTGCGGGTATATTTTTATTCCGTTATATGCAATCTGGTGCTCCTTCGGATCTGTTCCACAGTTTGCCACTGCAACGAAAGCATCTACTCACGGTTAATCTGTTGACGGGGTTCGTCATGATTTTGGTTCCGGTCTGGATTACCACGGCAATAACCGGTTGGGTATGGGCAGTACTGGATCAGCCAGCCTATACTTTCGGTGGCAGTGAGATCTGGATGTGGGGGCTCAGTATGAGCATCTACTCGTTGTTTATGTTCATGCTGACCGTGGTGGTAGGCATTTGCATTGGACAGTCTGTATTACAGGGACTTACCGTGTATGGAATTTTATTGATGCCGGTCGTTGTTTGGTTCATTTTCTCGCTGCATCTGCAAAACCATCTGCTTGGTTATTCTTATGAAGACATTGGCTTTAATGCGGAGAAACTTTCATTAGTCCTGCGTATGGGTTCAATCAGCACAGCTCCTGTAATACGTGGGGAACTTATCATCTATTTGGCTTTAGCCATCTTGTTCATCCCGTTGGCTTATGTGTTTTATGCTAAAAGACAAGTGGAATCCGCCACTCAGGCAATCACGTTCCGTATTGTAAAACCGATATTCCGTTTTGGATTTATGTTTACACTGGTTCTGATAGGTGGGGCTTATTTCACCTCGATTGCACCCAGAGCTTCTGTAGGGTGGGACGTATGTGGTTACGTCCTTGGTGGAATTGTGGGCTATATTGGAGCAGAGATGATTATCCGCAAAACCTGGCTCATTTGGACCAGCAGATTGGTTCCGAAATTGGTTCTATACGGTATCGTGGCTGGATTGATCTTGTATGTACCCGTCGCTGATTGGAACGGATATGCTGCCCGGGTGCCTGATATAAGCAAGGTCAACAGTATTAAGCTTGGCGGAGATCGTTACATTTATAGCAATGGTATTAATGTGAAGGTGGATGATAGTCCATTCTATTCGAATGATCCGGAATATATGGAAGCAATCATCGCTCTCCATCAAAAAATTGTCGATACCGATCTGCCTTTGAGAGATCCAGTTAATCCGGACGATGATTATGATGAGAATGTATATATCAACTACAAACTGGAGAACGGCAGGGTGATGAAGCGCAGATATAATATCCCCGAAACCGAATTCCACAAGGAATTGATGGCTGTAAAACAGACAATAGATTACAAAAGGGTTGCGTATGATACGTTCAAATTGGATGAGGATGCGCTGAGTATTGGACTGCGCTCAAGTCTGAGTCCGTATCGTAAGGTATACATTAGCAATCCCAAACAAGTTCGTGAGTTCAAAGAATTGATGAAACAGGACATCTTGGATCAGACCTACGAAGAACAGCGCTCCCTTTGGCAGTCCTTTGCCTACGCGGAATTGAATCAGAGTTCAACATCTTCCGATCCTTATCAGCCGAAGGAGATGTGGAATTTTGATATTAAACCGAGTTATAAGCGAGTACTGGCATGGTTGGAAGAGAACAACTTATACGACCAGCTTCAAGTCCCGGCAGACGAAGTCGCTTCGGCACAATTTGTGAAGCAGGAGATTGATAGTCCGGGTAAGGCGAAGTGGGTTTACTCTGATTCGGATTATATAGACGGGAATTCAAGCGGTAACAAACAGATCGCAACTAAAAACAAAAAAATAATAAGCGATCTGCTTCAACGTCAACGAGCCGGATATCGGACAGAGAAGGATACGGTCTACCATATCAAGCTTAATTTCATTCGTGGTGAGAATATTTACATGATCCTGAAGGAAGAAGACCTGACAGAAGAAATGAAGGCCATCCTGGCCGAACAGTAAGATAATTTGCAAGTGGGAAGGGTTCTCCCGGTAAATATGCTGATTTCTCGATCTGACTTGACCAGAATACAAGTATGGAATATATTAGAAAAAGGTAATGATTCGATTCGAGATGATGATCATTTCGTCGAATCCCATATGGAACGGCTTATGAGGGAAGCACCCGTAAGAGCAGGCAATACGCCTGACTTGCGGGTGCTTTTTTTGTTTTTTTGCCAGTTTGTATATCAGGGATCGTAATCGAGTCACCGCACAGATACTCCAGCAGGTTCTAACTATCAATTCATATTGAGGGGAGAAGAAGAGAATGCAAACTGGAATTTTGGAGGAAAATGCAAGTCATCAGGTGGGTCATAGTTCATGTTCAGTGCAAGCCAGGCAAAGCCGCATAATTGAGGGAAATGATGACAGGCAAAAGACTATGAATCAATCCCATATGAGGAGCATGAGAGATCGTAGTTTCATGAGCAACCTTAGCAACCGATACGGGGCACGCCCTAACCTTTGTGCTAACGTATGGACGCGTATGAGTCTGGGATTCATCATCATCTTCAGTATCAGTGTGATTTACTATTCCTCCGCTGCTGAAGCGGCGGGTCCTGAGCTTGGCGTAACAGCCCAGAAGGCGTGGGAGACCGTGCTGAGCAAGGCAGATTCGCAGACCAAGTTGTCCCTGCAACGAGCGTACGAGAACGTTGGCAACTGGACGACGCAGGAACAAGCTTGGGAACAAAAGACAAAAACCATTCATGCCGCCAATACCAAGGAGCTGGAACAATTACGTGTAAGTATAAGGCAAATCGATGATACCAAGATCGCTGGTTTAACCGAAAAGGTAAAACAAACCGAGGCCCGGTATGAGTCTTTGTTTGCTTTGTACAGTTCAGTGAATAGGCAGCTCGACGCCGCCAAAGCGATCAAAAACAAAGAATGGAGTGCGGCTATTCGCACCCAAGCGGATACGTTGAAACCAGTTGTTCAGCTTGCCCGAGAAGACATTCGTTTCAAGAAAAAGGAGCTTGCCGAAGCTCGCAAACGGAAAAGCACAGAAGTGAAACGATTGCGTACTTTACTGGCTGGAGCGGATCCGGTGAAGAAGCAGATTCAAACGGGCAAAAAACAGGCGAGCCTATCGAAAGAGCGATATTCAAACGCGTTACAGCAGTTCAAGCAGAGTACGAAGCAAGGCCAGTCATCACGTGTGTTAAGTTCGTTGAACTCATTGGCTGCAGCGACAGAGAAATGGGCAGGCTCCAAACAACATATCTATACACTGGAACAGAAGGTAAGTGCTACCTACGCCAAAGTCAGACAGGAACTGACCAAGAGACCTAAATAAAAGCGAGCTACATTATCCTTTTTGCGACTACCGAGTAACAACAGTATAGTCGATGAGAAGACAGGACTGTGGTACACTCGAAGCAAACGAGGCGGCAGGAGGATATGAATGGCAGACAAAGAAGATTTGACCCGGTTCGGTGTGGCATTTCCCACGCCTCTGATCGAACAGTTTGACAGCTATATTGAAGAGCAGGGATACAAGAACCGTTCGGAAGCTTTTCGTGATTTGGTCCGTAAAACATTGCTGGAGCCCTCTGCATTGCATTCCGAGCAGGATGTAGCTGGAACTATTGTGATGGTGTATGACCACCATATCAGTGATCTTCCTATTCGGTTAATGGAGCTGCAGCACGAGGCACACCATGACATCATCTCCAATATGCATGTGCACCTGAACCATAATCAGTGTCTGGAGGTCATTGCGGTACGGGGCAACCTAGGACGATTGCGTCATCTGCATCAGCAGATCCAGGTTCAAAAAGGAGTACTATATGCAGAGCTGTCCGTAACGTATGTGGATGAACTCAACAAAATGGCAAGCCACCACAGTCCTCACAATCATGATCACAGCTAAAATTAACAAAGTCATCACCATCCTCACAATTCTCCTGATTCTTCAATGGATTAAATTTTAAAAATTTCAATAACCGATTCATTGGCTTTAGCCGACTTTGTCCATAGCACGTATTTAGAACAGCAGATTATTGGTCCAATACCGATAATTTGTTGTTCTTTTGTTTTGTTATAATACCTAACTTCAAATAGTGGATCATCTATTTACACCTCTATTAATCTCATTTAAATTCCCTGTAAATGAAAATAAATGGATTTTGAAGTTAAGTTTGTTGACACAATAAATCTATTTTGTGCTACAATTTTCAAAAAAAGTAACACAGAATTGGATTGAATCGTAAAAGTTAGAGGGGGAACAACGTAAATGCGTGGATTTTCATGGGGGAAACGATCAGTTAGAGCGGGAGTAGGCATTTTACTGATATGCACAGTTGGGTTGTCAGGATGTACACAGGGGACATCCTCAACAGAGAGCGTCCATCAGGCGGCGACTTCTCTTTCCAAAGACGAATTGGTGCTGGCCGTTGGCACGGAACCGGAAGGTGGATTTGATCCCACTACGGGCTGGGGACAGTACGGTTCGCCGCTCTTTCAGAGCACTTTGCTGAAAAGGGATGCCAAGCTCCAACTGGTCAATGATCTGGCGACAGAGCATTTCGTCAGTGAAGATGGGCTGACTTGGACCGTCACACTCCGGGATGATGTAAAGTTCTCCGATGGTGAGTCACTGACGGCCGAAGATGTCAGATTTACGTTTGAAACGGCTGCCAAGAGCGGTTCGGTCATTGATCTTACCAATATGGCTGATGTGGAAGCACCGGATACAACAACTGTCGTCTTTACATTGAAGTCGCCGCAGTCCACGTTTATCAGTCTTCTGACTACACTCGGTATTGTGCCTGAGCACGCCTATGGTCCTGATTATGCCGAGCATCCGGTTGGGTCTGGTCCATACAAGCTGGTGCAGTGGGATAAGGGTCAGCAGGCGATCGTCGAGGCTAACGAACAATATTACGGGAAAAAGTCCACATTCCATAAACTGACGTTCCTCTATCTGGATGAGGATGCAGCCTTTGCAGCGGCGCAAGCCGGAACAGTCGATATTGCGGCTATCCCGGCGGCATTCAGCAAGCAGCTGGTGAGCGGCATGAAGCTGGAATCAGTGAAAACAGTCGATAACCGAGGCATCATGTTCCCGATGCAACCCGCAGGCGCGAAGTCTGGTGACGGCCTGCCCGCAGGCAATGATGTTACATCCGACATCTCCATTCGTAAAGCGGTAAATGTCGCAATTGATCGCACTGCATTGGTGGAGGGTGTACTGGAGGGGCAAGGTCGTCCAGCCTACTCGGTTAGCGACGACCTGCCGTGGAGCAATCCGGATTCTGTATTTGCAGATGCGAATCCCGATGAAGCGAAGCAGATTCTGGCTGATGGCGGCTGGGTGGATACAGATGGTGATGGAATTGTAGAAAAAAACGGCACAAAGGCCGAGTTCAATCTGATTTATTTTGCAGGGGATCTAACGAGACAATCTTTAGCGCTGGCTGCTGCGGATATGGTGGCCCAGGCAGGGATCAAGGTCAATGTAGAGGGAAAGAGCAGGGAAGAGACCAAAAAGCTGGCCTATACTAATGCCGTATTATTTGGGTGGGGAAGTCATGATCCGCTTGAGACATACAACCTCTACAGTAGTACCCATAAAGGGGAAGGTTACTACAACACTGGATTGTACAGTAACCCAACTGTGGACAACTGGATGCAACAAGCTCTCCAAGCGACAACGGAAGAAGAAGCACTGCCCTTCTGGCAGAAAGCGGAGTGGGATGGATCGACAGGATTTAGTTACCAAGGCGATGCGCCATGGGCATGGCTGGTGAACATTGACCATCTGTATCTGGTGAAGAATGGTTTAAATATCGGTGAACAGCAGATCCATCCACATGGTCATGGGTGGCCTGTGACATCCAACCTGGAAGAATGGTCCTGGGAGGAAGAATTGAAATAGAAACGCTGCGGTATCTTTAGCCTGAATTGGGGAGAGATTGGATGGAGGACAGGATGGGATGGGCCAGATTTGTCGGATTTAAAATGCTGCGGCTGTTATCTTTGCTGGCAGGAGTCAGTGTGGTGTCTTTTATATTAATGCAGTTCTCTCCAGTGGACCCGGTGGAGGCTTACATAGGTGGAGATATGATCAGGGTGAGCGCAGAACAACGCAGTCTTATTGAAGAACGTTGGGGACTCAATGATTCACCCGTAGAACGGCTGTTTTCTTGGGGGCAGGCACTAGTTCAGGGCGATCTGGGAACATCGATGATCTATAGACAGCCGGTTGCGGACATCATCCATGAACGATTCATGAATTCTGTCGCTCTTATGGCGGTGGCATGGGTGTTATCCGGTCTGATTGGATTCGGCCTGGGTGTCGCTGCTGCCATGAGGCGGGATTCGCGGCTGGATCGTCTGATCTGTTGGTACTGTTACACACTGGCTTCCACACCGGTATTCTGGATCGCACTGTTACTGCTCATGGTATTCGGTGTATGGCTTGGCTGGCTGCCAATCGGACTTGGTGTACCTGCGGGCATGGCAGCAGATCAAGTGACATGGGGAGATCGGGCCATGCACATGATTCTGCCTGCGCTGACGTTGAGTCTGACGGGCGTAGCCGCTATTGCCTTACATACCCGGCAGAAGCTCGTGGATGTGCTGGACTCGGATTATATTCTTTTTGCGAGGGCACGAGGTGAGCGAGGTGTTCAACTGTTTCGTCGTCATGGGTTCAGGCATGTGGTACTGCCAGCTTTGACGCTGCAATTTGCTTCATTTAGTGAATTGTTCGGTGGAGCTGTGCTCGCGGAGCAAGTGTTTTCCTATCCCGGATTGGGGCAAGCAACAGTCCAGGCTGGATTGCGCGGTGATGTGCCGCTGCTGCTTGGACTTGTGTTGTGCAGTGCGATCTTTGTGTTTACAGGCAATATGATTGCCGACATTCTATACCGTATTATTGATCCGCGCATGAAGGAGGAGGCTATAGGATGAAACAGACATTGGAACGTCCCTCCCGGCCTGCGGCTCAGACTACACAGCATCCGAAAGTTAACTCTCCCGAAAGTGAGGCGGGGAACAAGAGAAATTGGAGGTCAGTACATCCACGTACTCATGGTGGGAAAGGTTATTCAGGTGGCAGTAATTCTCGTTTCCGTAATCCGCGCAAATGGGCGATAATCTGGGGTGGCCTGGGTGTGACATGGATTGCAACCGTGTGGCTGACAGGCAGACTGCTGCCCGCTGAATCGACGCTGACCTCCTTGATGGATCGGAATCTGGCTCCGGCTTGGGCGCATCCTTTCGGTACGGATTGGCTGGGACGAGATATGTTCATGCGCACATTGAAAGGATTGGCAACGAGCATTCAGGTGGGGTTACTCGCGGCTTGTGGCGGCGGACTTATCGCGCTATTGCTGGGTCTTGCTGCTGCTTCAGGGAAAGCTGCGGACCGGGTCATTTCATGGATCATTGACCTCTTCCTGAGTGTTCCTCACCTGGTATCGCTGGTGATGCTAGCTTTTGTGTTCGGTGGAGGGTTGCCTGGGGTGGCGTTAGCCATTGCCCTGACCCATTGGCCGAATCTGGCCCGGATTGTACGGGCAGAGATGATTCAGTTGAGATCAGCAGAGTATATTCACATCTCACGCAGATTGGGTCATTCGCGAATTCGTATTGCGGTGCAGCACATGCTGCCTCATCTGATCCCGCAGCTATTCGTGGGAGTGCTGCTGATCTTCCCTCATGCCATTCTGCATGAGGCAGCGATTACGTTTCTGGGGCTGGGGCTGTCGCCGCAGCAGCCAGCGATCGGTATTATTTTATCAGAGTCGATGAGATATTTATCTGCAGGGATGTGGTGGTTGGCCTTTTTCCCAGGTCTCGCATTGTTGTTGGTTGTTCGTGCGTTTGATGTGTTGGGCGGTAGTCTGAAGACATTAACGGGAACCGGCAGTTCAAGGGAGGTGGTGTAGACATGGCGCTTCTTGAAGTGGAGGAAGTATCGGTTTCGTTCCGGCGTGCTCGAGGATGGTTTGGGCACGAGGAAACCCAAGTTATTCAGGATCTGAATCTGTCTGTCAATGAAGGGGAGATTGTCGCCGTTGTAGGGGCAAGTGGATCTGGCAAAAGTGTGCTGGCGCAGGCGATCATGGGCATTCTTCCTGCCAATGCGACGATAGAAGGTCGGATTAGCTATGCAGGCGAACCCCTGACCATGGACCGGCAGCTTCAACTGCGTGGAGATGAACTGGTGTACATTCCGCAATCGGTCAGTTATTTGGATCCGTTGTTGAAGGTGGGTAGGCAGGTTCAACCTGTAAGCCAAAAGACAGGGCGTAAGCACCGATCGACGCTCCGATCCACGATGCAAAAGGCAGAGCAGGAACTGACGGGACGTTATGGATTGCCTCAGGGCACGTCGGGCAAATATCCGTTTGAGCTGTCAGGTGGTATGGCTCGGCGGGTGTTGATGGCAACGGCCACCTCCGGTGATCCGAAACTCATTATTGCAGATGAGCCAACACCTGGCATCCATCCCGAAGTGCTGGCTGAAACGATGAAGCATTTTCGTCAACTGGCCAATGAAGGCGTCGGCATCCTTTGGATTACCCATGATATTACGACTGCTTTGACGGCAGCAGACCGCATATCCGTATTTTACGCAGGCTCCAATGTGGAGATGGCACAGGTTTGTGACTTTACGGGAAAGGGCGAAAGATTAAGACATCCATACACGAAGGCGCTCTGGAATGCGTTGCCGCAAAATGAATTTCAACCTCTGTCTGGTACCCAGCCTGCAGCAGGTCGGCAGCAGGTAGAAGGATGCTCATTTGCACCACGCTGCATTGGAGCGACCATGGCTTGCACGAACGAACGTCCTGAGCTGCGCAAAGTTCGTGGTGGGGAAGTGAGGTGTGTTCATGCCACTTGAAGCTAGAAAGACAGGGTATCGTTATGGTAAAGACGCTTGGGTATTTCAGGATATAAGTATGAAAGTACAGCAGGGAGAGGCCGTTGGCTTGTGGGGACCCAGTGGTTGTGGAAAAACAAGTCTTGGGCGTATCCTTGCAGGATATGTGGAACCGTTGGCAGGTCAAGTGCTGCTGGATGGGAAGCCGCTGCCCAAAACCGGAGCCTGTCCGGTTCAGCTTGTATTCCAGCATCCGGAGAAAGCGGTGAATCCACGCTGGCGGATGCGCCGTGTCTTGAAGGAAGCTATGATCGAGGATCAGGAGCTGCTCGATGACTTGGGTATCCAGATGAATTGGCTGGATCGCAGGCCCGGTGAGTTGTCAGGCGGAGAATTGCAACGATTCTGCGTTGCACGTGCACTCGGCACAGCAACTCGTTACGTGATCGCTGATGAGATGACCACCATGCTGGATGCGATCACACAGGCGCAGATCTGGCATACCGTGATGAATATCGCGCGTCAGCGTAACCTGGGACTGTTGATCATCAGCCATGATCGGGAGTTACTGGACAGGTTATGCGATCGGATTGTGCAGATGCCAACTTCATAACTTACGGGGTATAAACCGTTTTCCAATATAAAAGGGGTGTCCGAGTAGTCCATCATGAACATGAATCATGGATTTGACTACAGGGACAGCCCCTTTTGCAATTTTACCGAACTCAGCGCTTTAATGAAACGAGCGCGAGTTATTAGACGAAATTCTAGTTTCGTTGTTGGAACGAATCGTAGACTCCTTATGCCCGATTCGTTAGCGTCTTTAATTTACTTTAACGTATTTCAACTTACTTGGTCGACAGCCTGCCCATTAGCACAGACAATCTGCGCATGGCTTCTTCCACTGTTGAACGTGGGCAGGCCACATTCATGCGCATGAATCCTGTACCTTCCGCTCCGAAGATACTTCCATCATTGAAGGCGAGTCCTGCTTCCTTGAGCAGCATCGTACACAGTTGCGCATGCGGAATATTCAACTTTCGGAAATCCATCCACAGCAGGTAAGTCGCTTCTGGAAGCCGGATTCCGATTTGCGGCATATGTTCCGTGACATACTCCTGCACGTATTCCATATTTCCGCGGATATAGGCAAGACAGTCATCCAGCCATTCTTCAGCACCGTTGTAGGCCGCTTCTGCTGCCACTGCTCCCAACGTGCTGATGTTGGCAAGTCCCATCGTTTTCACACCTTGCATGAATGATTCCCGTAGCTTGGCATTTGGAATGATGATATTGGAGGTGCAGAGACCTGGAATGTTGAACGTTTTGCTTGGTGCTGTACAGATGATGCTGAGATCAGCGACAGCATCAGAAATAAGGGCCATTGGTGTATGCGCACCGCGTTGGTGGACCAGATCGGCATGAATCTCATCCGAGACGATGAGTACATTATATTGCACGCATAGTGCAGCAAGGCTTTGAAGTTCTTCACGAGTCCATACCCGTCCAACCGGGTTATGAGGACTGCACAGAATTAGCATTTTGACCCGACCCGTCTTCAGGCAGGATTCCAGATGCTCCAGATCCATGGAGTAATGTCCATCGTTCTCCACCAACGGATTGGTCATCAGTTCTCTGCCTTGACCGCGTACTACTTCATAGAAGGGAGCATATACAGGCGTCTGGATCACTACCGCATCACCTGGTTCGGTGAACCGTTGTACAGCAATGCCGAGTGCAGGTACAATACCTGGGGTGA
Organism: Paenibacillus sp. MDV22-iso6; assembly: GCF_058408365.1. Taxonomy (NCBI): domain Bacteria; kingdom Bacillati; phylum Bacillota; class Bacilli; order Caryophanales; family Paenibacillaceae; genus Paenibacillus; species Paenibacillus sp. MDV22-iso6. Next base: position 262,601 of record NZ_JBZVDZ010000002.1, read on the forward strand.
ATACGATCCATTCATCGTTAATACTCCAGTTGTGGCGTCGCTCCATCCATCCCGATAGCGCTGCATGATACGCATCTGTTCGCACTGTATAGCCAAAAATCCCATGTTCCATTCGAGTCTTCAACGCCTGAATGACCGATGGTGGAGCGGCGAAATCCATATCAGCAACCCACATGGGGAGTGCATCTGCAACACCAAAAATCTCCTCAAGCGCATCCCATTTCTCTGATCCCGTGGAGAGCCGATTAATCGGCTCGTCAAATGTATGATTATTGTTCTTGCTCATTGCTTAAATCCCCCTTGAAATCCGTTCCTTCGACTACAATCGACAGATTATTATCTAATAAATTTGGTGATTTCGCAACTTGTAACAGCGGATGGATTCCATTTTATATAGAGCTGCATCCAGGAATATATTCATGTAATAACAATGATTCGAGTGTGAGTATGGACAGTGACGCAGTATATACCCTATTTCCAAACGTCCAAACAGTAAAAACCACCAGGGAAGGTCCATGATATGACCGCTTCCACTGGTGGTTTTTTCGCTGATCCTGAATTCTTCTCGCTCAGGCACACATGAGGAGCAGGAGGAAGAATATTTATCTTTTATTTCATAAATATGATCTTATTATGGCGTTACAAGTGCTCGTTAAACCATCCAGCAATATGCTCCAGACGACGTACCCTTAAGTGAGGGTGACCTCCACGGGACAGCTCGTGATTGGCTCCCGGGAAACGAACGAACCGAGTGGTCTGTTTGCGCCGCTTCAAGGCAACATATAGTTGTTCAGCCTGTTCAATCGGACAACGCAGATCCTGCTCACCATGCAAAATCAGCAGCGGCGTGCTGACATTACCCACATATGCAAGCGGGGAGTGTTTCCATAACTTCTCGGTGTCATCCCATGCATTACCGCCAATCTGGTCTTCCGTGAAAAAGAATCCAATATCACTGACTCCGTAGAACGAGAGCCAGTTAGAGATGGAACGCTGAGTGACGGCTGCCTTGAAACGGTCGGTATGTCCAACAATCCAGTTGGTCATGAAGCCACCATAGCTGCCGCCAGTGACGCCCAGACGGGACTCGTCGATAAACGGATATCGGGAAACCGCATAATCCATGGCTTCCATCAGATCACGATAATCCCCACCGCCATAGTCACCCCGGCAGGCATTCACGAATTGCTGCCCGTATCCGAGCCCACCTCTTGGATTAATATATACAACAGCATAGCCCTGTGCTGCGAGGATTTGGAACTCATGCATAAACGTAAAGCCATACATCATATGTGGACCGCCATGAATCTCAAGGATGGTTGGGACTTTGACTCCTTCCACCATACCAGCCGGTTTCAGCATCCAACCTTGCAGTCGCAGGCCATCAGAGGAATCGAACCAGAAGGTCTCGGGTGTGCTAAGTTGGATTTCTTTATCCAGTTGAGGATTGCTATGGGTCAATTGTATAGGCTTGGCCCCAACTTCATCAGGTTGAGTATATAGAAAGAGATCACCAGGACGAAGTACGTCTGCTACGCCTGCCACAATCTGTCCATTTTCCAGCTCAGCAAACTGATAGAACTCTTTCTCGTCCGGCAAGATGTATTCGGCATGACTGCCATCTCGTGCGAATCGGGCAATCCGGACGCTACCTTCAATAGTAGCAAGACAGAGAATGGATGAACCATCACGACTGAATACCGGGCCCGTATTAGTTAAGTGTGAGCGCATATCACCAACGAGGCTATGATTGATCTGTACATCCCAATCCTTGCTCAGACATACAGGTTGGCCGCCTGAGATCGGAAGGGTATAGAGCTTGACCAACGTAGCATTTCCATAGGAACGGTCGCTGGCAAGCAGTGCAAGGGATTGTCCATCAGGTGCGTACGACAGCCGGCCGAAAGAGTATCCTTCCGGAGTCAACTGCTGCACGTCAGATCCGTCAGCCTTGGCACGATACACATGGTTTGTCAGGGTGTAATCGTTATGCTGCTCGCCTTCTTCCGGAAACTGAGCGATCCAGGCAATGGACTCTCCATCCGGCGACCACGCATAGTCCCCGACGTCATAATGGCCTGTAGTTACAGGGATCGCTTCTCCGCCTTCAGTTGGAACACGGAAGAGATGGGTTCGTCGACCGTTCCACAATCCACCGCTGTCAGATTTCATTCGAATTCGATCCACGACAAGTTCTTGCAGCAGTTTTTTATCTATGTCTTCAGTTTCATCTTCGTCTTTTTCACTCATGTCCACAGATGATTTAACAAGCAAAGTGAGCCCATCCGGTGACCAGAGCAGGGAGCTAACGCCATGCTTTAAATGGCTGACTTGCTGTGCTTCTCCACCATCTGAGGCGATCAGCCACACTTGTGTTTTGCCTTCATGTTCTCGTAAAAAAGCAAGCTGTGAACCATCCGGCGACCAAGCAGGAGCGTGATCCTTATCTCCGGATGTGAAAGCTCTGTCCTTCTGGTTCTCCAGGTTAAGGAGTCTCAGGTGAGAAGAATAACCGTCTCGTGCTTCGTTTGTTTTCCGACTTACATATACCAGTTGTCCGCCCTGAGGAGACGGAGTTGGATCATTAACCCATGTAATCTGAAAAAGATCTTCCGATGTTATGCCGCGCAGACTATTCATTGTTTGTCCTCCCACCACGATCAGATTGTTTTAATTTCCTAACCTTTCCATTTATATTAACGGAAAGCATGAGGCAGGACAACACGATTCTGAACGAACGTACTCCTATTTCTTAACAATATCGCCTGTGCCTGAAAGGAATTATTGGAAGCATGACGAATCCTAATGTTGAATAGTCATGAAATGGACGAAAAGCTGTCTGAAAATGATGTTTATTGTCAGTTGAATCTGTTTAATGAACAATGATATTTAGGTATATTTGGAAATTCAGCTCATTTAATGAGCTGTACCCCGTTTATATAGATCATTCTTGTCTCAGTCACCATGAAGGAGGAGCATCACTTTGTCCACATCCTATGATCAACAGCACGTGGAATACCCGAGCCGGAAGCGAATGGCATGGCTTACAGTGGGGGCGGCACTTTTTGTAGCAGCCGGATTTTTTTTGATGTTTGATGGTTCTTCAGCCAAGGGATCTGCCATTTCTTCCGTTATAGGCTTGTTCTCCATTATATTTTTTGGGCTTTGTCTCTGCTACAGCCTGGTGAAGATGATTAAGAAGGAACCTTCCTTTGTTGTCGATGAACATGGGTTTGTGGATTCATCTTCTTACACATCAGGAGGGTTAATTGCCTGGAAAGATGTTGAGAATATTTTTATGTATGAATTCATGGGACAGAAGATGATTGGGGTTAAATTGTGGGACGAGAAAGCGTTTCTGGATCGTCAGAATGGGATGAAGCGCAAATTAATGACGGTAAACAGCAGCATAGTCGATGCTACGGTAAGCATTGCCCAGAACAGCCTCAAGTTACCACTGGATCAGTTGTATATCATGATGGTGGAGCGTTGGAAGCGATCGAATGAAAGGGCGAGTGAAGGGAGTAGCTTTGATCTGTTTAATAATGAATAGATAATGAGGAATATTGTCAGATTGGAGGAGTACAGATGCAACAAGGAAATCAGACGCGTACGATCCAGCTACCCGATGGGACAACACTGCCTGCAATCGGACAGGGAACATGGTATATGGGTGAGAAGCAATCCAGTCGGAGAGAAGAAGTTCAGGCACTGCGTTATGGTATTGAACGTGGAATGACAGTAATAGATACGGCTGAGATGTATGCTGAAGGCGGGGCGGAAGAGGTCACTGGTGAGGCGATAAAAGACTGTCGTGATGATGTATTCCTGGTATCCAAGGTGTATCCTCATCATGCGGATCGGAAGCAGATGATTACCGCTTGTGAGCGCAGCCTTTCGCGTCTGGGTACAGATCGCTTGGATCTGTATCTGCTGCACTGGCGTGGAGGTGTGCCGTTGGAAGAGACGGTTGAAGCTCTGGAACAGTTGAAACAATCAGGCAAAATTCTGCGCTGGGGTGTTTCGAATCTGGATACAGAGGACATGCAGGAGCTATGGAACATTCCAGCTGGTCAGCATTGTGCAGTGAATCAGGTGCTGTATCATGCAGCTTCTCGTGGTATTGAATACGAGCTTCTTCCCTGGTTGAGGGAACGCCGTATTCCTGTTATGGCCTATTGTCCGCTGGCCCAAGGTGGCAGGCTTCGTAAAGAATTGTTGGAGCATTCAGTCATCCGTGAGATTGCCAAGGATCGAGGAGTCAGTCCTTCGCAAATTGCGTTATCCTGGGTTATCAGGGATGGAGACATACTGGCGATCCCGAAAGCTGTACAGCTGAATCATGTTGCAGAAAATGCTGCGGCGATGGACGTTATTTTGACTCAAGATGAAGTTGTTCGGTTGAATGAGGCATTCCCTGCACCTAAGGGTAAAGTGCCTTTGGATATCGTATAGTAACTTCTTGTAAGATCGATTACATCATACAATGACCGTAATTGGAAGAATCAAGAGTAATAAGAGCAGATCTGGGGATCTGTTCTTTTTTTTGCATTTGGAGCTATTTTAAATAAATGGGCTTTACAACAACAAATCACTAGTGTACTATGTAACTAACACACAGATACAGAGAGGAGCGAGGACATTGTGAGCATCGAATTTGACAACAACTTGCCAATCTACCTGCAGATTATGCAGTACATCAAAAGACAGATTGTGACCGGGACACTTAAGGCAGGCGATAAAATCCCTTCGGTTCGTGAGCTCGCGGCCGAATTACAGATCAATCCTAATACAGTACAGCGAACATTTCAGGAGTTGGAGCGGGAAGAAGTGGTTGAAACCAAGCGAGGTCTGGGCCGATACGTGACAAGTGAGGAGTCGAAAATTATGACGATCAAAAAAGAGATGGCTGGTGAATTGCTGGAGCGTTTTCTGACAGGAATGCAGGAGCTGGGCATCGAAGAACAGGATATCGTAAATATCGTCGCTGTTGCCGTTGCGGAAGGAAAGCAATCACTGCATCGCGATGGAATAGGAGGAACAGTGAATGAGTAATATTCTTGAGCTGAACCATGTGAGCAAAACGTATGGCGGCAAGAAAGCACTTCATGACATCACGCTTGATATCGCACCAGGCCGAATTGTAGGTCTGCTGGGCAGTAACGGCAGCGGTAAAAGTACTTTGATGAAGCTGGTTGCAGGGCTTCTGCACCCTAGCAGTGGAGATGTTCGTGTTACGGGAAAAGCGGTAGGTTTGGAAACGAAGTCGCTGGTATCCTTTATGCCGGACCGCCCATTAACCGAGAGTTGGATGAAGGTACGGGACGCGATTGCGTATTACCGCGATTTCTACGCTGATTTTGATCAAGAGAAAGCGAGAGAGATGCTTGATTTCATGAAGCTTGGAGAGGGAGATAAGGTAAGACATCTGTCGAAAGGTATGAATGAACGACTGCAATTAACACTGGCTCTTTCCCGTAAAGCTCGTCTTTATCTGCTCGATGAACCGATTGGCGGGGTAGACCCGGTTGCACGTGGCAAAATTCTGGATGCGATTGTGAAGTTCTATGACGAAGACAGCAGTCTGATCATCTCTACACATCTCGTAACGGATATTGAACGAATTTTTGATGAAGTGATCTTCATCCGTGAAGGGGAATTGGTAATGCGGGAAGAAGTGGAGACACTGCGTCTCAAGTACGGTAAAAGTGTGGATGAAATGTTCAAGGAGGTCTATGCGGAATGATGACACTGCTGAAGTATGACTTTAGAAGGAATTGGAATACATTGTTGGCTGGGCTAGCCGTATTGATTATCGTTCAGATTGGGCTGGCATTGTTTTTTTCTGAAGTAACAGGGAGTGTTGTAGGTGTCATTGCATATGTCGGAGCAGGTGTGGCTATTTATGTGAAAATGATCAAGACATACCGATCCAATATCCGTTCGTTCAACCGTCGTCTTGTGCCGGTAACAGGGCTGTCTCACGTCTTGTCTCCGATCATATTCGGAACACTCTGCTGGTTGGGCTTAATGGTTGTTGCTGCCATTCACTACTTTATTTACAGTACAACGCATACAGGGATTAACTTTACCAGCTACATTAACGATTCGGGTATTCATGTTTCGGAGATTCTTAATGTGTTGCTGTTTCTCTGGTGGGTGGCTATGTTCAGCATCATAATCATCTTCCTCTCCATTTCTATCGGAGGCAGCTTCCGCTTTAAAACAGGACCGTGGATCAGTATTGTCGCATTTTTCGTACTAGTCAATGTCATTAGCTGGCTGGAGAATATCATCTTCTCGGGTCGTTTTAATTCGAACGAATTATTTCATTTCACTGAAGAAAGCACAGCGCTCTCCTTTACGTCCAATCGGATTACATGGTCAGATGGAACATGGGCCAGTATTATTTTTGAAATCATCGTGGCTGTGATTTTGGTTGGTGTTGCCGTGTATCTGAATAATAAAAAAGTCGAAGTATAAGTTAAGATTCTGTCAGCTGCAGTTTAGCTGGCAGATTTTTTATTTGAAGCAATTCCCATTTCTTATACGTAAATAGGGATATATGTCGTTTTACAATAAAGGAGAAGGTTTATTTCTTGTAAGGGAGGGGTTTCATGGAACTCTATTTCAGAGATAATTTCTTTAATGCAGGGTACACCGAGATTATGAACCATGAACAGGAACGGGCAGGTCATCTCGATTTGAAAAGTGCCTTTGGTTCATCGCTTGATGTATTCGATAACTCGGGACTCATTTGCAGTGGTAAATTCCGCATGTTTAGTAACCGTTGGGATGTGACCTCAGCCGATGGAAGGGAGTGGGGTGTCTTACGGGCGAGGTTCAGCTTTTTCAGTAAGAAGTATGAGTACGATGCAGGACCGCGTGGTGTGTATGATGTCTCCGCGCCGGCGTTTTCACATGATTATGATATCACCGGGATGGGCGGTAAAGTTGTGGCAAGCTTCAGGCGTACAAGTGGCTGGTTCGGTTCAGGCGCATTTGTGTTAGACAACCAATCAGAACATCTGGACACGTATGAATTGATACCGGTTGTGATGGGTGTGCATGCGATTAATAAAAGAAGGAACTCGGCTGCCGGTAGTGGTGCGTAGAGAAAACATATGAACAAAGAGGCTGTCCCTTAGGTCGTTAGTATAACGGGGGACAGCCCTTTTTGTATTATATTATTCTAATGAAACGAACACACGCTATTTGTCCCCCTATGCATAAGTTGGACGTTTAACGAATCACAACTAACAAGAGCTATGCAGAATCACTGCCGTCTGCATTGGCGAAAGGCTTTTCAATGGTGTGGCTGCGCACTCCTCCAGAAGTCCGTTCAGGCAGTGCTTCAAGCTCGGTTTCCGCATAGCGTGCCAATACTTTGGCGGCTGTCTCGGACATTCGCTCTCGAAGCGCAGCATTGTCTGCAATCCGTACTCTTTTGCCCAAAAAACGCATTTTGGACAGCACATAATCCATCTCATTCCGCGGGATGGTCAGTTCAATGCGGTACGTCTGTTGGGCTTCCACAAATTCCACCTGCTTCTCGAAGCAGGAAAAGGCATACAGAATTCGCGACAACTCCTGATTGAACTCCGGCAGCACTTCGATCGTCACGGTGGTCTTTCGGTTCTCCGTTAAAATCGAGATTTTGGCAGCATATTGAGAAGCAGTTTCCGGTTGAAGCGGCTGAGCTTCCGCGGTAATGATGCTGTGCAGCTTGGTGGACATCAGTTTGTTGTAGAGTGGAGCATACCAGAGTACGTACCATTCTTTTTTGACCATGGAATATTCGAGCTTGTAGGGGTATCCAAACTGATCCTGGCTGATTCGTCCATTGCGTACACGCCCTGTCAAGCGAAACCCCTGATGATGCAAAATCATCTGCCGTAATGGTTTGAGCAGCGGATGAAAGACACTGTTTTCTTCACTTTTGGCTTTTTCGGTCAGGTAATCCTGAAGGTCCAGATCCTGCTCTGCATCCAGCATGTCATGCATTTTGTGTAACGTGTCAGGGTGCAGCGCTTCTGGTGCGGCAGGGTGATTCAGCATCATGCGCAGCCAGGCCCGTTCCTGGGATGTCCAGGTGAACAGTCCGGTTTCATTCAATCTCGTCATCATCTGGTAGTTGAACATCTTCTCGAACAGATTCATAATATTGCGCAATCTCCTTCCATTCCTTAATCATCTCCTGACGCAACCTCTGTGGAGCAATCACCTCACAGCTTGAACCAAAACTCCGAAGCCACGGCTTAATCTCGGTGGTACCGTTGACCTGAATTTCATACAGAAAGGTATGTTCCGTTTCCGGCGTAATCGTTCCCCATTGGCCTTGCAAACGAACCCGATCCAGAATGAAGTTACGCTGGCCGTCCTGAGGATGGAAGAATCGGGCTTGAACCGTCACGCTGTTTCCCGTATCCACTAGCCAGCTGTAGCGGCTGATCTCGGCCCACTGTTGCTTCAATTCGAGCATGTATTCTTCTTCAATCGAATCCTGTTCCTCCAGCTGTGTAATGCCTTCCATGCGGAATTTCACAAAGCCTCGGCGTCCCTGAAATCCAATAATATACCAGCGGCCATACTGATGGTCATAGACCACTTCAAGTGGTACGATCCGGTTGGATCTTCCGCCTGCTTCCCGTTCAAAGCGTGGATTCGTATTCTGCGAGCTGTAGCTGGACGGTTTTTTGGGTGAATAATATAGAAACTGGATATGTTTTCGTTGGCGAATCGCACTAAGCAGAGTGTACAGATGTGCTTCGTCCAGAATGCGTGAATAATAGTGGTACTTGTATATGAATGGCTCGGTGGCTTCTTCCTGGGGATAACTTGCGCCAATGGCTTTTTTGAGACTATCCCGCAATATATACCCTTGTACGGACGGAACCTGGGTGTTTGCCATAATATCCACAAAATCATACAGCTCCAGCTGTTCTTCCACGGTTAGACCCGTAAGTACGTCCTGTTGCAAAAGGTAACGATAAGGCCTGCCGCCAGGTTCCTTGCGGATCACCCCCACTTCTTCCAGATACTTCAGATCTGACCGAATGGTCTTCTCGTCAGGCAGCGCTAGGTCCTCCGGAAGTTCAGCGCAGCAGGCATCCAGTAATTCCATTGCGGTTAAAGCTTGATCATGCAGGGTATGCAAAAGAACGGAAAGTCGTTGAACTTCAGTCTCTTTCATCGACTTGGCGCGAAAGAGGAAGAGCAGCATTGGTTCTGCAGATTCCCCATATTGGAAGCGAACGAGATCCGCCATTTCTTTGTTTTGTTCCGAGCCTGATCGTTGGTCAGTGACGGTCTGCATGATTTCTTTTAATCTACGCTGGGTTTTATCAAATGTATGTACGGAGATGCCGAGTCGTTCGGCATACTGTTTACGGTTGTACGCACCACTTGTCAGGGACAACATGCGCAGAAATTGAATTTCTTTGTCAAAGCTTTCTTTAGCCATGAATATTCACTCCTTGGTGGCCTGGAGTCAGGCGGATATAGTGGATGACTATGTTGGCAGAACAATTCTGCGATATATAGAAACATTCGTGATCTTCCCATTTACTATATCCCTACATTGTATCAGGATGAGTGACTGGTTTCATTTTAAACTTATGGAGGTCGCCATACTTTCACCATGTTCGCGTGCAAATGGGTGAGGCATAATAAGGTTGTGAAGCGGGGCAGCAACAAACTCTGCGGATCAAGGTTCCGAGGCGCCAGGGAGGGTTACTTCGACTGTTAATCGACCAGGTCGTTGGTTCGAATCCAATCGCCGCCGTTCATGGCGGTGTAGCTCAGCGGTAGAGCGGGTATTATACCTTCCCACCTTTTTCCTCGGAACATTTTATTATGGAATATCAGTAAATAGACTCACACCGGGAGGTCATGAGGGATGAGCAGAGCGAAACAATTATTTAATCAACCTCAGCCAACGACACGTAATCATGGGGGCTACGGAGCCTATGAGCGATTGGTGGAGGAACAATATATACAGATGTTGATGACCAATACATTGAACAATACGTTTTATGCAGATACACAGCAACTGATGGACGATGCGATGGTCAGTCATCAGGAGATGGCTGAGGTCGATGCAGGGTTTATGGCGCGGGCGCTGGTCTATGCTCGTAATGAAGGTTTGATGCGGTTACAGCCTCTATACGGGCTGGCACTGCTGTCTAAGGTGGACCCGGATCAGTTTGCGAAGGTATTCTCCAAGGTTGTACAGACACCGGCTGACTTGGCCGATTTTCTGACGATTCTAAGAGGAACGGGTCGGGGACAGGGCGGTCGAGCGGTGAAGCGCCAGGTGAGTCAATTTTTGAACGGTATCACTGAGTATTGGGCGATCAAATACAACGGGCGCGGGCGTGGATACAGTCTGGGCGATATGATCGCTACAGCACACCCCAAGCCGACAGATATGAAGCAACAAGCCTTATTCCGTTATTTGCGAGGACATGAGGTGGATCTTACGGACCTGCCGCAGTTGCAGGCGCTGGAAAAATTGAAGGCTACCCCAAACCCGGCAAGTCGGATGCATCTGATCGAAAAAGGCAAACTGCCGTATTCGGTGGTCACATCGATCATGCAGCCGACACGTACGGTATGGGAGGCGTTAATGTCCCAGATGCCGACCTTTGCATTGTTACGTCATCTGAATGCAATGGATCGGGCGGGAGTTTTTGAAAAATCGAAAAATATCGATTACGTAACGGGCCGTCTAACGGATGCGGAAGCCCTGCGTAAATCGCGCATCTTACCTTTCCGATTCGCCAGTGCATATGAAATGATCGCAAGAGAAGAGCTGCGCTATGCTTTGCGGGAAGCGGTGGAGCTATCAATTGGCAACCTGCCATCGCTGCCCGGAAGAACCGCCATTTTCCTGGATCGCTCCGGTTCCATGCAAGGGGATTATTTGCGGATTGGTTCGGTGCTGGCACTGGCGTTATATAAACAAACACGAGGCAACTCGCTGTTCTGGTTATTCGACCATATGGTTGAAGATGCTCGTCCCAAGATGGATGAAAGCATCCTTTCCCAAGCTCACCGGATTCGCGCACAAGGTGGAACCGACACGGGACGGCCTGTACGAGAGCTTCGGGATATCGGAGAAAAAGTGGATCAGATCATTATGATTACCGATGAACAGCAGAACGAAGGCAGTCCGTTATATGCTGAGCTTGAACGTTATCGCCGGATGATGAATCCGGAGCTAAAGGCATTTATTGTGGATATTGCACCTTATCAGCAGGCGATGGTACCGCCACGGGATGGCAAAACCTTTTATATCTATGGGTGGAGTGAAACGGTACTGACGTATATTGCTGAGACTATAACGGGATATGATACACTTGCGAACCGGGTGAGAGAGATAGAGATTTAAATTGGAAATGTGGAGGCCACAGAGATGACTCATGTTCATGAAGAAATGAGAGATACGATTAGACAGCAGCTGAAGCAGATTGAAGAGGAGGAGCAGGTGCGGATCATCTATGCCTGTGAATCGGGCAGCCGGGCATGGGGATTTCCTTCACAGGACAGCGATTACGATGTTCGTTTTCTGTATGTGAGACCACTTGAATGGTACTTGTCCATTGAGGATAAAAGGGATGTTATCCAACGCCCAATCAGTGATCAGCTCGATATGAATGGTTGGGATTTGCGCAAAGCCTTGAAGCTGTTTCGCAAGTCGAATCCACCGCTACTGGAGTGGCTGCAATCCCCGATTCAGTATGACGAACCGTACAGCGTGGCAGAGCATATTCGTGCACTTTCGCCTTTGACCTTCTCGCCAAAGTCCTGTATGTACCATTATCTGAATATGGCGAAGGGAAACTTCCGGGATTATCTGCAGGGTGAGCAGGTGAAGATCAAAAAGTATTTCTATGTGCTGCGCCCACTGCTGGCCTGTGGCTGGATCGAACGTTATGATGCGATGCCGCCGATGGCATTCGAAGAGCTTGTTCAAGAGCTTGTTCCTGCGACTACACCGCTGTATACGGAGATTCATGAGTTACTACGCCGGAAAAAGGCGGGCGAGGAACTGGATCTGGAGCCGCAGTTGCCAGCAATACAGACTTTCTTAGCGGAGAAGATCGAGCATTTTGAACGACTGGCCGGCCAGATGGAGAATGAGCAGATTATTCAATTTGAAGAATTGGACCGTATTTTCCGTTTTGCATTACAAGAGGTGTGGGATCCAACCTGCGATTAAAGTACGAGGTCGTGCGTATTTGCACATCATTTATGGTATGGATTACCTCGCACCGGACAATTTATCCCGGCTCAGCAAACGCAAAACGTCCAAAAAAGAGCGCCACGCTCTGATGGAAAGTGCCTTGGGTATGGAGGGAATCGAGCGTTTTGTGCGCATGGAGCCTGTGGAAAGAGTGCATGAATGTGTGCTCGCAACATTGGCTTTGGAGTCTGAACCGGTGGACCCACGTTTGTAATAGAATCGGTGAAGCATGAGACTTCTGATTCCTTTGGATGCAAGGTAATAGGGCAGGTTTGGTATATCCAAGCCTGTTTTTGTTTATTTTTCGTCAAAATATTTCATTCGAGATAATTAAAATTAGGATTTTTAAGGTTAATATAAATAACTAAAGCCCTATATGTTTCCAATCCATTCTGGGTAATAATTAATAGTAAGCAAGTGGTCATTGGAATCTCACAACGTAACGATAGGGGGTAACCTGTATGGCGTCAATGATTCTGTTGGTGAAACAGACGGAAGACGATGAAAAGGTTATTTATCGATTCGGACCGAATGAGCGGAAGATGGGACTCATTGAAATGAATAAGGTCAAGGAAAGTGTGAAAGAACTGGAACCTGTTCAGGTCGAGGGTGTCAGTCCGAGTTTTTATTTCAATCGGGCCGCACAGCGACTGGTTCGATGTTTGTTCAGAGAAGGCGGTAAGTTCCCTGAACGGACGACATGTGAATCTTAGTTTTTTAAGGCTGGTAAGTCGAACAACAGACTTGATCAGATGGCATATGAAGATAACAAAAGAGGTCCAAGTGCATCCGGAATATGGATGCGTTGGACTTTTTTTAGTTGAGCTGTTATATCATCCATATCCGCATAACCAAAAAGTTCACTGCTCCTTGGAGGAGAGTGAACTGGACATTTTTTAAAATATGGCATTAGAACGTCTTCGCAAAGGAAATCAGTGCAGTAATTGTAATGATGTTAAGCAGCGTCGAGATCAAAACTGTCTGGGCCGCAAAGTCTGGCTCGTTATCATACTCCTCGGCCAGAATGGACGCATTGACTCCGGTAGGCATACCGGATGCGATAATAAGAGCCTGAGCGGCGATACCTTGCAAACCGAGCAGCAATACAATCGAAATCCCGATGGCCGGGCCAATCAGCAAACGCAGAAATGTGCTAATATACACATCAAGACGATACAGGCGGATTGGATATTTCACAATTTGGGCGCCAAGTGTCAACAATGCTACAGCGACCATACTTTGCTGCGCGTAAGTCAGTGGCATAGACAGGAAAGTGGGCAATGGAATATTCCCCATATGAAACAAAATACCGAGCAACAGTGCATAAGGAACGGGCATTTTTAGAAATCCAATGATTACCGCACGGTAATTGCCTTTGAGCTTGGCACCCTGAATGGACAGCACACCATAGGTAAATGTCAGCAATGCCTGTAAAGACATGACCAGTGCCTGGATGGAAGAGGCCAGCGGATCACCACGAAATACCAGGGAGTTGATGGGCAGACCATAATTGCCTGCGTTGTCCAGCATGATGCTGTTGTTGAAGGCAGCCTTCATGCCTTTGTTCATGCGAAGCGAGCGTGCGAACACAGACCCCACAATATAGAGAATAAGTACATATAAGGCGTAAAAAAGCGTGACAGTTCCGAGCAATTCCCCCGACATATCGGAGTGATACATGCTCATAAAGACGGCTGCGGGGGTAATACAATAGAAATTGATTTTGGCGAGGGTGTACAAGTCCAACTTGAACACCTTTTGCATCCAGGACCCGACGGCAATCAGGAGAAAGACGGGCAGGACGACTTCAAGCATGATGTCTGCAATCATCAGTTCAGCTTCCTTTTTCATGAAAATTTCAGTCCGATTTCGAAAATACTTCAACCATTATATCATTTTATACACAGATGAAAGATGTAAATGACTAAAAAAGATAAGGGGGCTTTTCATTATGATTCCAGATCATCTGGATTATGGTTTATCGATATTATTTATTGGATTCAACCCCAGCATCACTTCTGGAGAGACAGGTCATCATTATGCTTATAAAGGAAACCGTTTCTGGCGCATTCTTGAACGTTCCGGATTGACCCCTCGTTTATATGATGCACAAGAGGATGGAGAGTTGCTGAAGCTGGGGTACGGATTTACGAATATTGTGGCCCGACCGACAAGAGGTATGGACGATATTACAAAGGAAGAATATGCAGAGGGACGGCAGATTTTAAGGAAAAAGCTGGAGGAATACCGACCAGACATCGCCTGTTTTGTTGGGAAAGGGGTATACACCCAGTACAGTCAGCGTGCCAAAGTGGAATGGGGATTTCAGGACGACCCGGTCGTTAAGGAAATTCATGAATTTGTAGCCCCGTCATCCAGTGGACTCGTGCGTATGTCGATGGATGAGATTGTAGCGATCTATTCACAGCTCAGTGACTTTGTCTCAGAGAATGCAGGGAGGACTGAAAACGAAGCAAAAAAGAAACTCCACATGGCAGCAAGCGCCGCAGCAATAATGAAACTTCAATGGTTGCAGAGTTCGCCCATCCGGTTTACACCGGGTGGCGCGAATTCTTTTTTTTGGATAAAGTGAGAGGTTTCAGGAAGTGTTTCCGTCTATATAGTACAGAACCATGCATGGAAGCTGTAGAGAAGGGGGATTACATGACTCAACAGATACCAGAGGAGGAGCTCATTCAGCGTATTATTGCGGGGGACAAACAGCTATTCGCTGTGCTCGTGGATCGATATAAAAATAAAGTCTTCGGCATTTTGCGTGGAATGGGTGCGAGTCATCAGGATGCACAGGATCTCGCTCAGGATACGTTTCTTCGGATGTACCGCTATCTTCCGACACGAAGGGAAGGAAGCAGTTTCTCGTCCTGGGTATACACCATCGCTGTGAATCGGATGCGGGATTTTATGCGGCAACAGAAACCTGTGATGACCGCTGTTCATACGGGCTTGGAACAAACCAATGGTGAAACACCAGAGAAACATGTACTGCATAAGGAAATGCAGCGTGAAATATATCGCCAGATGGACCAACTGCCAGAGTCGTATCGGCTTGTGCTGCTGCTTAAATATACGAATGAGCTGAGCTACGAAGAGATTGCAGATATCACGGACATGAGCCCCGCACAAGTGCGTAATGCACTTTATCGAGGGAAGAAAACGTTGAAGAAACAAATGGAGCGCAAAGGAGGTTTATCGACGTATGAAGCCTATTCCAAATGATGAGGATCGATTGTGGGAACAGCATTTCTTTCGTGAGGAGCCGGATGCGGACTTTACACTTGAGGTGATGCGAAAACTGGAAGGGGTGTCCATGGAAAGCGCAGAGCACGGGGATCCATTTACGAAAAAGGCTTCCAAGTCCCATTGGATGCGCCGTACGGGGATTGCAGCGGCGGCAGTTGTGATCCTTGTGGGAGGGGCATGGTTTGCTTTTGATCACACAGCAAAATCGACTCAATCCACGGTAAATGCCGTAAATAACCCGCCATTACCTAATATACCTGTTCCAGAGGCGCTGAAATATTCCAGTTTGGCGGATGATTATAAACGTCTTAAACCTCTTGGACTTGTGATTAATCCGAATATTCATATTGATGATCAGGGCTACAAGCTCAAGATTGAAGATGTGCTTGTAGATCGTTCGCAGATTGTAATAAACTTGCAGCAAACAGCACCTGATGGGACAGGAATATCCGTGTTATATCCCGAATTGGGAAAAATTCATGTTACTGATGAAAAGGGGAGAGAGGTTGCAACCATTGCGAGAGATACCAGATTAAGCAGTGCCTCTCTTAACAAATTAATATTTCAGTTGCAGCAAGATATCCCTGATAAAGTGATCGTGCGTGGAGAATTGGGACATATAAGAATAGGAGATTTCTATGATTTTGTGAAAGAGCCATATGAGGATAGAGATGTTACGGTGGATTGGAGTTTTCAGTTCAACATCGATATGACCAAAGCCAAATCACTCGCTGTTGAGAGCCCGATGGAAAACACGTATACGACACCGGAAGGGTTGGAGATCGATCTGACACAGCTTGTACGCACGCCAAATGGAACACGACTTGATATGGCTGTGAAGCTGGATGATCAGCTTCGTACCAAAGTTGATGAGGATTGGGCGAACTATATGAGCATCATTTACCATCTTGAGATCCCTGACACTAATGAATATCGAATTTTCAATGGGTTTAGACCAGATGCTCGTGAAGCGAAGTTTCGGCTTCATGATCAGAGTGGCGTGAAGGACGGAGGGCCGTTGAAGTTGTCGGAGACATGGGATCCAGCATTTGTAACGGTAGATGCTAAAAAAATTCGTTTTGTCCTCGATGGTTACACCCTCCCGGTGAAAGAAGAGAAATCTGTGGAAGTTGATTTGGATAAGAGGCGTACAGACATTGCATTTCATACCTTTGTGAAATTCGAGCAGCTTGGTGATAAAATCCTATTTGATGATTTTGATTATAAGCCTGTGCCGGAATCATCTAACCTTCAGAAGAGTAATGTGAATAAAGAATATTCCCTTGTCCTGAATGGAACAGGGACGTTCCGAAACGCTTTCCATGGTGATCGCTGGATAGCGGTTGATTCACAAGGGACGGAATATCCTGTTGAAGTAGTTGGTTATCCAGACCAGCCCAATAGTAACGGTGAATACGTTGCCGATAAACTGAAATTGATCATCCGTGGTTTTTACAAAGAGAACGGTAGGAAATTCACTTTAAAACGTGAGGTGGTCGATAGAGAGTATCGAGACGTAAATTGGGAAGTAGATCTTCCGTCGTACACAAGCCTGCCTTGGCAGAAATAACAGTTATGAATGCCAAGAACGGAATGGAATAAGCTTGGATGATTAACTAGATAGAGAAGAAAGGCCCCGCATAATAAAATGCTGGGCCTTTTTGATATTCAATAAAGTTAAGTTGTGCTGATGCTAAAGAAGTTGTGCACATTGAGTTACGCCGATTCCCGTGGAATAAGGGACGTGGATAACATGACCGTTTCTTTTGGTGTTCCCGGGCGTTCAATTCTGCGCTGTAACGCTTCGATCGCACGCTGACCGAGTTCCTCTTTGCACAGGTTGACTGTGGTCAGGGGCGGTGACGATGTGGCGGCGGCATGCACATTGTCGATACCGATGACAAGGCAATCCTCAGGTGTGGAGAATCCCATTTCCTGCAACTTATTCATCCACTGCAAGGCGATATCATCATTGACGCCAATCCAGGCATCGGGCCGCTCGTTCGCGGGCATGTTTTTGATTGTGGCAGCCAATTGATCGATCCATTCGCCGTTCTCATAAGGAATATTCCATTCTCTGAACGTGGTCAACCGACTGCTATCCGCGTGGAAATGGTTCAAAGCCAGTTCGATGCCGATCTTCCGCTGCGCAAAGCTGGCAGCTCGGCCATCATCCGTAATCAGACCGATACGGCGGCACTGCATCGACATTAAATATCTAGCCACAGTAATGCCTGCTTCCAGGTTATCATGGCTGATGGTATCACAGTTCAATAGTGGCTCCTGATGATCCACGAGCACAATTGGGCGGCCTGTCTGGGTCAGTCGTTGCAGGACTGCATGGGGGAAAGCGCCCATGGCGATGACTCCTGCACAACGTTCCCAATCCAAGTGAGGAGCGATTGCCCGTTCTGGCGGCGTGTGTTCATCAGCGACTCCCAGAGAGGGAGATACAATGGCATGATGCCATCCTCTCTCATTACAGGCAGAGATCATGCCTGAGAGGACGCGCTGCCAGTAGTGGGGCTCACCCCGGTTGAGCTGATTCATGCAGATGAGAGCAAATGGGGGTTCGGATTGTTCTGTCTGGGTTGCAGTTGGAACAGTGCTGCTTCCTGGGGTGCTTTGGCGATATCCCAAGGCACGGGCTAATTCCAGCACACGGGCGCGAGTCGCTTCGCTGACACCTGTCTTGCCACTGAGTGCACGGGAGACGGCATATTTGGATAATCCAAGCTGGTCGGCCAGCGACTGGATGGATACTTTACGTGACATTTCATTACTCCTTCATATGTAAACAATTTGCATAAATCCAACGAGCCATTTCAATCTACAAGATATGATCCAATTTATTTTTTAATATACCATCCGTTATGAATTGACGATCATCTTCCGGCACAGTACACTTACAAATAATAATGTTATTATAATTTATCATAACGAAAATAACAATGCGACACAAATCATTGAATGAAACGATGCAAACAAATATGGAAACTTTAATTCAAAGGAGACGACATCCATGGAACAGTTCAGATTACCGAAAATCCCCATGCCGCATCTGGAATTACCGCAAGCTGTGCAGAACATTCTTACCGAGGCCGAGGAACGACTGCAACATAGACCCAGATTGCTGGCACAGTTCCGTAACTGTTTTCCCAACACGTTGGAAACGACGACAAAGCTATTGGATGATGGGACAACCTTTGTTATTACAGGGGATATCCCGGCAATGTGGCTGCGTGATTCAGTGGAGCAGGTGATGCACTACGTTCCGCTGGCAAAGGAAGACGAACAGCTGCAGCGGATCATTGGCGGGCTGATCAAACGGCATACATTCTATGCGGACATCGATATCTATGCCAATGCGTTTAACGAAACGGCTAATGGATGGCATTGGGATGCAAATGATGAGACAGAGATGTCGCCTTGGGTGTGGGAACGCAAGTTTGAACTGGATTCACTTTGTTTCTCTATGCGGCTCGCCTATGCGTATTGGCGTGAGACGGAATTGACGGATATATTTGACGAGCGTTTCAAGAGGGTGATGGAGAGCATAGTAAGTCTGTGGAAAACGGAGCAGCGCCATGGTGAGCAGTCCCCATATCGATTCATGCGGCGGAATTGTCCAGCCCATGATACGCTCCGTAACGAAGGATTGGGGATGCCGGTAAACTATACCGGGATGATCTGGTCCGGTTTCCGCCCCAGTGATGATGCATGTGATTTTCATTATAATATCCCGGCAAATATGTTTGCAGCGGTGACTTTGCGTCAAATGGGGGAGATTGCGAGGTGGGTTTTCAGAGATGAGAAGCTTGTCAGCGAGATGGCTCATTTAGAAGAAGAAATACGACACGGTATTTCCTTATATGGTATTTACCGTCACCCCGAGTATGGGCAGATTTATGCCTATGAGACAGATGGTTACGGCAACTTTTGCCTAATGGATGATGCAGGTACCCCGGGACTTATGTCTATTCCCTATTTGGAGTATGCTTCCACCGAGGACATCGTGTACCAGAATACACGGCGCTTTATTTTGAGCAAGGAAAATCCGTTTTATTATGAAGGACAAGCAGCCAAAGGCATCGGCAGCCCCCATACCCCTCCCGGATACGTCTGGCATATGGCGCTGTCCATGCAGGGTTTGACCGCAGACAATGATAAGGAAATGCTGGAGATGATAGATTTGCTGGAAAACACGGATGCAGGCACCGGGTACATGCATGAGGGTTTTCATTCGGATGATCCAAACACGTTTACAAGGCCGTGGTTTGCCTGGTCGAACAGCCTGTTCTCGCAGCTTGTGTACAAGGCAATGAAAAAAGGAATCCTATAAAAGATACATGTAAAAAAAGATTGCTTACTCCCCGTAAAGCGGCCGTTTCGGTTACGAATCGTTCTTTCGATCGCTGTTATCCCCGGATTTTTTGATTCCCTTTTTGTAGGGGAAATCCGGTGATAAAGGCGAGCACTTCGTTTCTTCAGAATCAATTTCGTTCCCTGCACTACTTCGCGTTTTATCAGAAACTTTTTTTGTACCTTGTATAGGAAAAGGAAGTAGATAAAAAACAATAAAGCCCAAACTGCTAAACTTTTGCAGATTGGGCTTTATTTAATTCAAGTACATAGGCGCTTCGCTATGTGGTTTTCAGCAGATCGGCGATGAGCACCTTTTGACCTGTACGTGCGCTTTCCAGGGATGCGAGAACCATGGCCATACTGAACTGGTTGTCACTGCAATCGGTCTCAGGCAGTTGTCCGGATTCCAGCGCTGCGAACATGTCTTCGAGGCAGCCGTGATGTCCGGTTTTCTCCATGACGGGCAGGTATCCCTCAATCCGCTCACACGGTTGGAAAAAGGACGGTTTGCCTTCCGCATCCAGATGTTGCGCCGAGACAACTTCAGCATAAATGTCATCATTGCCATCCCAGATGGCGGTTCCTTTTTCTCCGGTTACGCGCCAGGATGCTTCCCATGAAGTAGGCACACCTTCTGCGCACCAGGACCCGCGATAGTTAAACACGGAGCCATCGGACATTTCGAAGATACATAGTGCCATCGCATTGCCTTGATACCATGACCCCGGAGGATTGAATTCGTGGCAGTACACCGAGACCGGGTTGGCACCGAGAATATAACGTGCCTGGTCGAAGGTGTGAATCGCCATATCCAGCAGCAATGGACTATCCATCAGGTCACGGAATCCTCCAAAATGTGGACCCAGGAAGAAATCTGCCCCTGCAAAACCGACTTGGCCAATCGTTCCGTCGGAAATCAACTGCCGATAGGCGCGAATACGTGGATCGAAACGGCGATTTTGCATCACAGCCTGAATATTGCCCGTACGGCGTGCAGTCTGAACAATATCTTCACAGTCAGAGAAGGATTCCGCCAGAGGTTTTTCGCCAAATACATGGCATCCTTGTTGTAACGCTGTCATGGCAATGCCGTGATGGCTCGCTGGAATGGTGACATCAAATACGATATTGGCATCAGTTGCTCGAATGGCCTCACTGATATCCGTAAACGTGGGACAGGAGAGACCGTGTCGTGCAGCGAGTGCAACGGCAGTCTGTTCATACAGATCGACAAGCCCCACAATTTCCGTGTCCGGTCTTTGCATGGCGTAATCAACCCAGGTGTTGGACATGGCCCCACAGCCTGCCACAACTACCCGATAAGGATGACTCATCCTATCATCTCCTTATGCTTTTCATTTTTTATGCTCTTGCAATGGATATCATGCAACTCCATGTTAATCCCGTTTCTATACCGGATTGGGAACAAAATCTCCACCACGACATTGTTTCAAATATTTTAACGCGTGCACCTGTCCGGTCATTTCGAGTTCATCTTTGTAGACAGGATCATGCCAACCTTCAATATCAATCGTTCCCTGATACCCATTTTGGCGCAGAATCGTAATGATGTCGGACCAGTTGGTATCCCCGAAGCCGGGCGTACGGTGCCAGACGAATTCTCGTGGGCCGTGCACGCCATATTCTTTGACAATGTCCCAGGCAATGGTGGCATCTTTGCCGTGCACATGGAACACTTTAGGCGCCCACTTGCGCAGCTGCGGAATCGGGTCGATCAGGCTGGACATTTGATGGCATGGCTCCCATTCCAATCCGATGTTTTCGTCAGGAACTGCATCGAACATCATCTCCCAGGCCGTTGGATTATGCGCAATGTTCCAATCACCCGTCTGCCATGTACCGCCCATATTACAGTTTTCAAAAGCAATACGTACACCCCGGTCTGCAGCCCGGCGTGCCAGTTCTCCAAACACTTCCTTGAACCGTGGAATCGATTGGTCAATCGGTTGATCGGTCAGTCGTCCGGTGAACCCGGAGACGATATCCGCTCCGAAGAGCTGGGCATGGTCAATCACCCGTTCCCAACTGGCCAGTGTATCGGCATTATCTCCGGCTCCGGTGAGCGGATTGCCAAACACACTTACTGCAGAGATGACAATTCCCTGTTCGTCCACGATTTCACGGACACGTTTGGCTGTCTCGGCGAGGTCCAGATCACCAGTCGTTTGCCAGAAGGTCAGATTGAATGATTCGAAGCCATGTTTCATAATCTGTGGAATGACGCGGACTGCGTCATGTCCACCTACAAGTGTGCCTATACGTAACGGATTATTCATGGTTGTATTTCACTCCAATATTGGCTTATAGTACTTCGTGACACACTCATTATAGCCGGGCATCTGCCGGATGGCTCTATACAATCTTGTGCAATATTAGTCTGATCTTGTGGGGAGAGGAGGAGACAGCGTGCTGGACCTGAAAGCGCTTCACGAAAATACCCGCATTGACCATAAATCGCATCCATTTCAGCTGTTCCAGAATCGTTGCTGGGGGATGAAAACGGAAGAATGCATTCTGTACTTGCACTGGCATGAACACTTTGAACTGATTTTTATGCGGAAGGGAAGTGCACTGTTTCATATCGACAGCAGGCCTTACGTAGCTCAAGCAGGTGAGGTTATTATCATTCCTGGAGGGGCGCTGCATGTTGGGTATGCTCTGGAGGAAGGGGATATCCATTTTGATTCGGTTGTGCTCAACAGTGCATTATTTCATGATTTTACCCATGATCCCGTTCACTTGAAATATGTTGCTCCCTATCTGGAGGGGAAGGTAAGATTCCCGGTAAAACCGGCGGAGCACGACATAGCTTGCCAAGGCTATTACTCCCTGTTGGATGAAGCCATCGAGGAGATGGCCTCACAGCCGCTTGCCTACCAACTGGTTGTGAAATCCAAGCTGCATGCCTTGTTCACACTGCTTGCCCGTACATTTATGCCACACCAGCTTCCTGATAAAACAAAGGGATCGTATTTTCCCAATCGGGAACGTTTCAAACATTTGATTGAGCAGATTGAAGCGGAGCCAACAGGGAAAATATCCGTTACCGAGGCAGCCGGTCAGGTGGGTCTGAACACGTATCATTTTTGCAAAATGTTCAAAAAACTGACTGGACGCACCTTTGTAGAATATGTGAATGGGTGCCGAATGACGAAAGCCGAACAGTTGCTGCAGGAGAGCAGCCTTACCATTACCGAGATCGCTGCTCAGGTTGGCTGTGATAATGCTAACTATTTTACGAAGCTGTATAAACAATACAAAGGGATGACACCCTCGCAGGGGCGTTTAAAATAGGAAGGCCTTGCGTCAACAGGGTACAAACAAAAATCCGGATCACCGCCAGAGATGTGCGAGTAATCCGGATTATTTTATGAATATCAGATATCAGAACAAACATTTGATCTGTTTTATAAACATTGCTTATTTCATGAATTTCGAGAATAATCGGTTGGCCTTCTTGGAGAGGTCGTCCAATTTGATATTGGCCTGATCCAGTTGATTGTATCCCCATTTGATCGTTTGCAGCATGCGTGGGGAGATGGGCGTACCTTTGATCCGTGGATAAATATTGTGATAGGCCCAGACGAGATGCTCCCAGCGATTATCGTTGCCGTCCTGAATATACTCCGAGACGTCGATGACTTTTCCGCGTCCATTCTGGAGAATTACATTTTTTAGGTGAATGTCCCGTGGATTCAGGCCACGGCTGCGTACTGCCTCACGAGCTTCGTCCACATCGAGCATGACCTGCTCGGGGACCGGGATTCCTTTTTCCAGACATTCGAGCAAGGTATCTCCCGCTTCAAAACTAATCACAAGAACATTCCGGCCGCTGCCGTAATAGGTAGGGAAGTAGGGCAGGCCTTTGAGCTGCTCATATACCTGTTTTTCATTTTCAAGTTTGTCCAGGGCATGATCTGAGTACATCTTGAAGGCATACTGTGGCAAGCCGTCATACGTAAATACCGCCGCATCCGTTCCTGTACCAATACAATTCAGTCCTTCTACATGGCCAATGATGTTCACGAGCTCATTCCGGTCGCTTCCGATGACTTGGATTTGTTGTAATGCCTCTTCCGCCTGGAACCAATCCGGTCGATTCATGGGTGGTGCCTCCTTTTAGGATATGCCTGTACAATTCATCTGTCTAACTGCAAAATCCTGTACTCTTTTAGTATAGTATGTGTTCTGCGTTGTAATTTCATCTTTTGGTGATGTTACTATATAAACGTTACGCATTGAATCGGAAACGGTTGCGGATAGAAGAAAATTACGGAAGGGTGCTTGCGGCGTTTTTGCCCTTTCCTATATACTGTGAGCATTAAGGGATCTCATGCAGATCCGGCATACAGAAAGGCAGAATATCTTATGGCACAATACCCGCAGTGGTCTTATTCGCAGTCGCGGGCGAGTATGTTCGATGAGTGCCTGCGCAAATATTATTATCATTATTATGGAGCCCATAACGGCTGGAAGGCAGAGTCGGCTGATGAGATGCAGGTACGTCTGTATCGATTGAAGCAGCTCAGTAATCTATACCTCGTATTCGGTGACCTCGCACATCGGATGTGTGAATCGGCGGTACGTAGCAGGGAAGAAGGCAAGGATAAACCTCGTGAGCACTTCCTGGAACTGACGATGCGCAAGCTGCTGAATCAGGCGTATGTGGAATCCATGGATCAGGATCAGTGGCGGCTCGACCCCAAGAACCGGGTGATGTTGTCCGAGATGTATTACGGGGATGACACGTTGAATGACCGGATTGCCACGATCAAAGAACGAGCCTCGGCCTGTGTCGGCAATCTGTATCAGACGCTCACGTGGGAGGACTTGTCCCGTGCGAGTACGGATATTTTGGAGATTGAGAAATGGGATACGATGATGCTGCACGATACGCGTGTGTATGTGAAGATGGACTTGTTATATCGTCGCAGCAACGGCAACATCGTCATTGTGGACTGGAAAACGGGCAAGGAGGATGACTTCTCGGATCAGTTGATGCTGTACGCATCCTATGTGAGGGAGCATTACCGGGTTCCACTGGAGCAGATTGAGCTGCGGGTGGAGTACCTGTTAACCGGGACACACCGAGAGTTTACGGCAACGGAAGAGGATATCCTGAAGGTGGAGGAGAACGTGGGGCGGTATATAGCGGAGATGCGCTCCTGTGTGGATGATGAGTATTACAACCGTCCCAAGGACGTCTCGTATTTCACGCCAATGCCTTCACGCCGCGCTTGCCGGGACTGTAATTTCCGTGAGGTGTGCAGCGAACGTGTAGTATAGAGCGCCACCCGAAGCATCTTCAGATCTCATTCCTATTTCATGTAAAAATAAAACAAGAAGCGCCAGCCTGGACAGGATCTGCCCGGACTGGCGCTTCTATTACGTTCCACAGGCCGGCGACAAGGCGCCAGGTGGAACGGTCATATCAAGATTACTGGACCGCGGCGGTATTCTCCAGCGCCTGTCCTGCGGGAACATAGGCATGCCCGAGATCCCGGGCAACCGCCTCATACGTGATATGTCCATTCAGCACGTTTATCGCGCTGCGAATGGACGAACTGCCGCGAATCGCGGCGGCTGCACCGTGGTTCGCCAGCTGCAGCGCATAAGGCATGGTGGCGTTGGTCAGCGCCACCGTAGACGTGCGCGGCACCGCGCCTGGCATGTTCGCTACCGCGTAATGCACAACACCATGCTTCACATAGGTCGGTTCATCGTGAGTCGTGATATGATCAATGGTCTCCACAATTCCGCCCTGATCAATTGCCACATCGACGATGACCGAACCAGGTGCCATGGTGGTAACCATTTGCTCGCTGACAAGAGTTGGCGCTTTGGCGCCTGGAATCAGCACCGCACAGATCAGCAGGTCGGCAGCCGCAACAGCCGACGCAATATTGGATGGACTCGATACCAGCGTATGAATCTGATTGCCAAAAATATCATCCAGCTGGCGCAGACGATTCAGATTCAAATCGAGGATGGTCACATCCGCACCCAGACCAATCGCGATTTTGGCGGCATTCGTGCCCACCGTCCCGCCACCAATAACGACGACCTTGCCACGGCTTACGCCGGGTACGCCGGATAACAGAATGCCTTTGCCACCTTCCGTTTTCTCCAGCAGCTGCGCTCCAATCTGAGCCGACATCCGTCCGGCAACTTCACTCATCGGTGTGAGCAGAGGCAGCGTACCGTTAACTTCCAGTGTCTCGTACGCAATGGCGGTTACCCGGCTTTCAATCAGTGCCTTTGCCAGTGCAGGTTCCGCTGCGAGGTGCAGGTAGGTGAAGAGAATCAAGCCAGGACGGAAATAGGCGTATTCGCTGGCAAGGGGTTCTTTGACCTTGATGATCATATCTGCCTCAGCCCACACAGTTGAAGCTGTATCCCGAAGCTCCGCTCCAGCCGATTGATATTCGTTGTCTGTGAATCCACTGCCCAATCCTGCGCCACGTTCGATCATGACCTGATGTCCGGCTCTGACAAAATCAGCAGCTCCAGCTGGGGTCATTGCTACACGGTTTTCATTGTTTTTGATTTCTTTCGGAATTCCGATTCTCATCGCCATCACCTCGTCCATTTAATGGTTGTTAGCTTATACTACAAGTTTATGACCTGGATCATCGTTTTGCACCTTACCTCATGTCTATGTTTTGAAGAATTGATTCAACATAATGTCGAGAAAAGACTATTCAGGACATTTACCCATCGCTTATAATGTAAGAAAAAATGACACTATGAGGGATCGATATTGAGAAATGACCGCGTGTTTACGATAAAGGATATTCTGGCTCGCCCCGTCTTTGCCAAAGCCCGGCTTGCTGCGGGGGAAGAAGGAACATTACGTCAGGTTGGATGGGTTCATGTGTTGGAGATTACCAATGTTTCTCCATTTGTAAGTCCCCATGATCTTATTTTATCCACTGGACTATGGCTTCAATCGGAAGAAGGGCGCGAAGAATATCTGCTCCAGTTAATCCGGAGCGAAGCGGCGGGGCTCTGCGTGGAATTTGGTACGAGCATTCATGGCATTCCCGAAGAATTGATTGAACTGGCTGACAGGCATCAATTCCCACTTATCGTGTTTGAGCAACCGGTCCGTTTTGTTGAGATCACGCAAGATATTCACGCTTTGCTTATTAATCATCAACACCAACTGCTGAAGAGTCTGGAAACCTATTCCCGTCAGCTTCAGCAGCGAACATTACAGAGTACAGACATGTCGGCTGTACTTCATCTTCTGCATGAATACGCGGCCAAACCGGTTGTGTATATCTCGTCCATGGAACCGGGCAGTTTTGTGCCGGAGCCACCTTCGGAGACACAGCAAGCGATCTACACATGGTACGAACAGGAGGTTGAGCATCTGGATCTCAATGATTCAGACACCGAATTATGGTTCCATCTGGATGAGGAACAGGTGTTACTGTGTCACCCGGTCGTATGTTTTGGTCAGGTTTTTTCCGCGGTAGGCATGGTTGTACATCCTTCAGCACCCGTCGAGTATCTTAAGCTATTGCTCGATTATACAGCGAAGGCTGCGGCGGCACTGACTCTGCGGTCGCAGTTTCTGGAGGAGAAGATGGTACGCAACCAGAATGAACTGATCCAGGATCTGATGAACGGTAACATTCTTCATGAAGAGCAGGCGCAGACCCGAATGGGGCTCCGTCTGCTGGTAAAGGGACAGTACTGGTTTGCCGGCGGGGTTATTGAGATGGAGCACCGTCTGAAAGGCATCGGCCGTGAGCGAATGGAAACCAACCATCAGGATATTCTGGTTCTGCTGCGTTCATTACTCAAAAAGAACAATCTGGCCAGCCTCATCATGCTGAAAAATAATCAGGTATATGTATGCTGTGCCAAGGAAGAGAGCAAGACATCCACACGAAATCAACTGGTAAAGTCACTTGAAGGCATTATTGTTGATGTGAAGAGATTTGCGAGTCGCAACCTGAAGCAGGTTACGATCCATGCCGGATTTGGCAAGGTGCGTAACCGTTTAACAGGATTGCCAGACAGTCTGCGGGAAGCGTATCAGGTCATCGAAGTTTCACGATCCGTAGATCGGCTAGAACATATTCATTTTTACGAACGTATGGGTATATATCAAATGTTAAAAGCATTGCCCCAATCGTTTCTGCAGCCTTTTGTGAATGACCATCTGGGTGTTCTGATTGAATATGATCGGACACATCATCTAAGGCTGGTGGAGACCTTGGATGCCTTTCTGCAAAACTTCGGTTCCAAGCGGGATGCAGCTGCTCAATTGTTCATACATCGGCAAACTCTGTACAATAGATTGGAGAAGTTAGAAGAATTAATGGGACCTGATTTTATGGATCAGGAAAGAAGAATCTGCCTGGAGATGGCGCTGCTTGCTCATGCCATGATCGAGGAGGAACAGGATTTTTCGTCTTGATGGATCAGGCTGGAAGACAGTCTAGACTGTGCACTATTGAAAAACATGCACAGTCTAGCAATTTTTACTGATGCGACGAGTTTGTCGTAATGCTCTCGGTAATACAGGGTTGCCAGAATCCGGACGGCGGCCGCGAAACAGTCTCGGTTGGCCAGAGGAAGGTGCAAGGGATAATGAGGTGGGAGCAGCCAAGCGATATGGTGAAGAGCTGCGCTCCGGAAGAGTTCCCGTCTCCATTTTTTTGGATGTAACATTGGTTTGACGCAACCATTCATCAAGTCGTTCACGGTTGATTCCTAGTTGTCCGCTCAGATTACAGATATCGAGGTTTTTTTTCACACAAATCCGCCTTTCCTGGAATATCGGGCTGTATAGGTTCTGAAAGGGAAGCATGAAGTTTGAAAATAGTAGCTGCTTATGGACTTCAGCGTTCTGAATCACATTAAATGCCCACTTGATTGGTGTGCTCGATTAGCGGAATGGCGAATATGTTGAACATCCTCATGAAAGATGTATGTACCCAGTGTTAAACGTTTGCATACAGCTGTTTTGTGTATTTTACTATAATTTGGCTTTTATCTAGATTTTATCACTTCACATGTAACTGTGCGTCTCAATATAGTCTCAACTTGTGAGAAAATACGGTTAAGGGAAAGTACCAGTATCTAGTACGGAGGACACAGATGGAAAACAGTAGTGAGATTCAATACGACAGCCATTATGGTCATGGAAAACGTTTTGTGGGTCGAGCCAAGGAACTGATGCTGTTGGACCGATGGCTCAGTAATCCGGAAGCACCTTTAACCATTTTTTCAGTTACGGGCATGGGGGGGATCGGTAAATCATCCTTGCTGTCCGAGATGTTGTCCATTGCTCGAAACCAGGGGGCAACTGCCATATGGATGGATGGCAGATCCTGCGGCTCTACACCGTCAGTTTTTTTGGAGTATCTCTCCTCTACATTGGGACTTGAGACAATGGGGAGTGATGGTAACAAGCGGCCATTAAGCCTGCTGAGTGAAACTTCAGTTCAGAGGCGGCTGGTCCTTGCTGTGGATAATTATGAGGAGCTGGCTCTTCTGGAGAGTTGGTTTATGGAA
The DNA here is from genome assembly GCF_058408365.1 of Paenibacillus sp. MDV22-iso6. Taxonomy (NCBI): domain Bacteria; kingdom Bacillati; phylum Bacillota; class Bacilli; order Caryophanales; family Paenibacillaceae; genus Paenibacillus; species Paenibacillus sp. MDV22-iso6. The sequence continues at coordinate 292,026 of NZ_JBZVDZ010000002.1, forward strand.
GTCTTCGTATCCAAGCTCCCGTTATATGGAGTACTTATTATTCTGGCCTCACGACCGGAGCCGGCTTCAGCATGGCGGACACATCCAAGGTTGCGGCAGCGCCTCGTGCAGATGCCTCTTCAACATTTTACGGGTGAAGAAGTGTCCGAATACATTGCGGTGGCAGGATCATTGAACAGGAGCATAGCGGGGACGATTGCACGTATGACGGATGGACATCCGCTCGGGCTGGCGCTTGCTGTGGAGGCAGCGGATCAGCGCAGGAATATACCTCTTTCCGATTGGGCCGAATTGTCACAAATGATTAGTGCTAGGCTGCTGCTTGAATTGACGCTACCCCGCCTGCACCCCATGGTAGAGGTATTAACGCTGCTGGAAACGGCGAATCAGGAATTGTTGGCATCCGTGCTGCAAACAGAGGTGACGCTTGAGGAATACAACGTCCTGAGGCGTATGTCATTTATCCGTTCCGGTCCTAATGGTTTGGCGCTGCATGATATGGCCAGACTGCATTTGCTTCGGGATTTCCGCCAACGTGAACCACAGCGTCTGCAAGCCATGCGTGTGCGAATAGCGGGGCTGTTGAAGCCGCTCCATGAACAAGCGGATCCACATGAGAGACGCCAGATTACCAGGAAAATGCTCCTTTTGTGTCAGGAATCCATGCTACAGCATCGGAAGTATGCTGATGTATCGGCAGATTCACTATTTTCTCCGATGGAAGTGATGCGAGCGGAAGATTTGCCGGCGTTGCACAAATTGCTCCAACAGTGGTGTGAATATAGTGTGGAGCCCTGGCAGGCGCCGTCTTATCCTGCTTTTTTAGACGAACTTGCACAGCGTTATCCTGAGGGAATTGTACTGATGCGTGACAAGGAGGGCGATCCGATCGCGATGTTCATTACGGTGCTCGTGCACCGGGAGAGCAGCGGGATGTTGTGCAACTATTTTCCGGCCGAAATGCAGGAATGTTTCACACCAGAAGAGCTGGATTGTGATCCGGACCAGACGGATACTCACTTTGCGGTACTCGCTGCAGCAAGGGATGATGTGCCAGGTTACAAACGTGAAGAACTTGTGGGTTATATGTCGCTGGATCGGCTGTCACTACTGGGAGAAGGGGCCAGGGTCATATTGGTCGCAACCAATCCGTATCTGAAGCTGTTTTTGCAGAACATTGGTTTTCGGAGTAAAAGAGCACGTACTCGTTTATGTGACCTGTATGAAGATCAGGCATCTGTGTTGGATCTGGATTTACGTAGCGGGCAATTCGGTGACTGGGTGATGTCCCTTTTGGGTCCGGATACAAAGAGCAGCGGGTTACAACAGGGGACATCTGGCGTGAGTCAGGTTCCCTGGTCCGAACAGGATGTACGCAAAATGCTGACTCATCTGCACTCTCCCGGAGAATTGCATGGGTACGCAGCGCGAGTGAATGGCTTGACGGATGGAATTCAATTACAGACTCATATCCTGGATTTGCTGGAGGGCCGGGTTCATGGTATCTCCCAGCAGGATCAGATGCTGTTATACACGGCCTATTGGACACATGCTGGCAATCCAACTGCCGCAGCGCAAGCATGCTCGATGAGTCGTGCCACATTCTATCGGCATTTGCGAGCGGCTTTGGTCAGACTGGCAAGAGTGCTATAGGTGATAGAAAGCATAATATAATTTCATTGGAAATTAGCATTATCGGAAATTAATATCATTGGAATAAACCAAAAAACACACAGTAACCGGCCTTTAGAGCTGGTCCTGCGTGTTTTTTTGATGGAATCATATAAAATCCAGGGTTACATAAGTAAGGTCGATAGGTTAGTGAAATTGAAGCATTAACGATTCGTTTCCACTAACCAGTCGGCCGGTTCTTCTATCTGGATGATGGTGGCAATGGGGTTCCGTCAGTACCGTTATAACGACAAGAAGAGGCTGGTCATAGACCGAGCCTCTTCATGCGGTTATAGAGCGTTGCTCTGGAGATGCCGAGCTGCCGGGCGAGCGTTCTTTTGTTGCCTCCGGCGGCTTTCAGATATTGCAGCAGCAGTTCCGACTCATAGGTGTCCAACTGCTCCTGATAAGATAGGGTGGAAGTATCTTGCGACTCGTCTTGTTCTCCTTCATGTATTGAAACAGCTGGGTCCGAGCTGCCAGGTAAACGTGACGAGCCTGATTCCAGGCCAGGCTGTGGATGAAGCTGCACTGTCTCGTTCAATATGGATTGTGCCTGATCAATGGATGAAATGAAGGTGTCAGGGAGATATTCAGGCTTGACCTCGCCATCCGTGGTGAGAATGGTGATCCGTTCAATCACATTTCTTAATTCCCGTACGTTACCCGGCCAGTCATACTGGAATAACAGCTTGAACACCTCGGGAGGGACCAGTTCAATATGACGATTATAGAGCAAGGAAAACTCTTGCAGGAAGGTCTGTGTCAACTCGTAAATATCTTCCTTGCGCTTACGCAGGGGAGGGATGACGAGGTTAATGACATTCAATCGATAGTAGAGATCTTCCCGGAACTGATTGCGGGCAATCATGCCCAGCAGATTCTGATTGGTTGCGGCGATAATCCGACAGCTTGCCTGTTTCATACGTGTTCCGCCAACAGGGAAGTAACTTTTCTCCTGTAATACACGCAATAGCTTCACCTGAAGCTCCAGCGGCATTTCACCTATTTCATCCAAAAAGAGCGTACCGCCTTCGGCCAGTTCAATTTTCCCTTTTTTTCCTTTGGGATCAGCCCCTGAAAATGCACCCTTCTCGTAGCCAAATAACTCACTTTCAAATAATGAACCAGGAATAGCTCCGCAGTTAATGGCAATAAACGGAGCTGTTTGCGGTTCACGCAGGTCGTGAATGGCTTTGGCGAATAGCTCCTTGCCCGTTCCACTCTCTCCTAGAATGAGCACGGTAGCTGAGGTAGTACTGATCTTGCGAATAGTCTCCAGACAATGGTTGATTACCGGACTGCTACCCTTGATTCTGGCAAACGGATCGGAATCCGGGCGTAGACGGGCAACGGCTTTCTCCAGATGCTGGACTTTGGATGTCATATGTAATAACTCTTGATGCAGACGAATTTCGGTTGTTATATCCACTTCGGCGGCAACCGCGCCTACAATACGTCCATCGAGTTGCACTGGACGTGCATTAATCAGGGCGAATAGATCGGGCCTTGGCTGGTGCTGCTTTCGATACACAGTTTCCCCTGTATATAACGTTTTGAGCGATTGAAGGCGATCCGGGGGAAAGAAATCCGCTGCCGGTTTGCCGATGATATCTTTTTTGTTGATGGAAAAAACGTGCTCTGCACCCGATGTCCAGTAGGTCACCTTTGCTTCTTCATTAATCAATGTCAGAGCTGAGCCTGCTGTCTCCAGTGTTGTCTCGAAATAAGCCTCCAAAAGCCGATGGGCATGCATCATTTCTTGCAGAATATCGGATACAGCGATATAGCCCAATAGAGGTCCATCATCCTGCACTAACAGGTAAGGACTGGTATTGAAAAGGGGGATGGCGTCTGCCAGTCCAGTGGTTGAAGGGATGGCGGGCATGGAGAGGCCCGAATCCAGGATATTCATATCTGTACGTAATAAGGTCATTAATTCTGGAAGTAAATGTTTCATCGATATCACCTCAGTTAGGGCATAACTTTCGGAAAGTACACCTGTTGCACGAGCTACTTACAAGTGGCCCCCAAATGAAATGATTGGGGGGATGATGGTTACCCATATTATAGCTTTCCAAATGTAGTGTGTATATATTTTTTGACATGAAGCATACATGTTATCGGCGCAGAAGAGAGGGATATTGATTTTTTATTTTTGTTATGCGCTTACAATTTTATTGTTTAGGAATAATTGTTAATTGATATGAACGAATCAGCATTTCAAGTGAGGTGCGAGTTATTAAAACTGACATTTAAATGGTGAACTGCACTATTATCTCTCACCCTGATACCGGGCTGTTTAAGTGATTATTCATATAGAACATGAATTGTCCACACCATTAAGAAACTTCTGAATAATGCTATACGAAGGCTCAATCCGCATGAAGAAGAATAAAAAGGAGGATGATGAAATGGCCATTCTATCAACCGGACCCATTGAAAACAATATTTCAGGTGTAACCGGTACCCGCCCCACTCAATTCGTCACCGTCAAAATCGATAATCGGGATTCAATAGATGTATATAATGTTCTTCTTTTGGGGTACTATCTCGATGGAGTCAGAACGTTATATGTAGAAGAACTGTTTAATGTGTTGCCCAATCAGGTCATAACCAAAGACTATAGTGCAAATTTTGATGCGTTCGAGTTTATATTTTCCACAGCAGACATCGCTGCCCCGGAAGCACAAATTTCCGTATGGGGCAAAGACGCCGAAGGAGAGTTAGTCACGGCTCACCGATTGGTATCTCAGGAGTTGCTGGGTGAAACCCTGAGCATAACAGGTGTAACCGGAGCGACAGGAGCCACAGGTGCCACAGGTGTAGGGGCAGGCTCAACCGGAGCAACGGGAGCCACCGGAGTGACGGGAGCAACAGGCAACACTGGAGTGACAGGAGCAACAGGCAGCACTGGAGTGACGGGAGCAACAGGCAACACTGGAGTGACAGGAGCAACAGGCAACACTGGAGTGACAGGAGCAACAGGCAACACTGGAGTGACGGGAGCAACAGGAAGCACTGGAGTGACAGGACCAACAGGAAGCACTGGAGTGACGGGATCAACGGGCGAAACTGGAGTGACAGGATCAACAGGCAGCACCGGAGTGACGGGATCAACGGGGGGCACTGGAGTGACAGGAGCAACAGGCGGCACTGGAGTAACAGGAGCGACAGGCGCCACCGGGGTTACGGGATCAACGGGCGACACTGGAGTGACAGGAGCAACAGGAGCCACTGGAGTAACGGGAGCAACAGGCGCCACCGGGGTTACGGGATCAACGGGCGACACTGGAGTGACAGGAGCAA
>NZ_JBZVDZ010000002.1:297105-299179 GCF_058408365.1 Paenibacillus sp. MDV22-iso6
CAGGAGCCACTGGAGTAACGGGAGCAACAGGAGTAACGGGAGCAACAGGAGTAACAGGAGCGACAGGCGCCACCGGGGTTACGGGTGCAACAGGAGCCACTGGAGTGACGGGATCAACAGGAAGCACTGGAGTAACTGGAGTAACGGGTGCAACTGGGGATACCGGGGTTACGGGTGCAACTGGGGATACCGGGGTTACGGGTGCAACTGGAGATACTGGAGTCACAGGTGCAACAGGCGCTACCGGGGCAACGGGAGCCACTGGAGTGACAGGATCAACAGGCAGCACTGGAGTGACAGGATCAACAGGCAGCACTGGAGTGACAGGATCAACAGGCGACACTGGAGTGACAGGATCAACAGGCAGCACCGGAGTGACGGGATCAACGGGTGGGACTGGAGTAACAGGAGCGACAGGCGATACCGGGGTTACGGGATCAACAGGCGGCACTGGAGTGACGGGAGTAACAGGCAGCACTGGAGCGACAGGAGTAACCGGAGCCACCGGAGTGACGGGTGCAACAGGCGCCACCGGAGTGACAGGAGCCACGGGTTCTACAGGGCAAGGTTTGTCGTCCTATGGCTACATTTTTAATACTTCAACTCAGTCTGTAGCTACCGAGACGGATATAACCTTCGATAGCAATGAAAACCTTACTAACATTACTCATACACCGGGTACGGCTGGAATTATTATTGGTAATGCTGGGGACTATGCGATATTCTTCATCGTTGCAGGCGTTCAGGCAAACCAATTCACCCTTTATCAAAACGGAGCCCCTGTAGGCGGTAGTGTCTATGGTTCAGGAGCCGGCACTCAACCGAATCCAGGAATGATTATTATCACCGCCGCTCCCGGTGATGTGTTGACATTACGAAATCATTCAAGTGCATCGACTGTTGATCTGCAAACTCTGGCAGGTGGATCACAGATCAATGCCAATGCGTCTATTCTTATTCAACAATTGAGCAGCTAACTCAAGCTGTGAGCTCTGAAGCAGAATGGGGAATAGGCTGCCTGAAGGAGGGGATTGTATGACTGTTCTATCAACCGGACCCATTGACAATAGTCCAGTTCTTGGTGTGAATCCTTCGAGTTTTGTAACGGTGAGGATTGTGAACAGGGATTTGGTCAATAGTTCAGCTCTTCAGATTTACGGTTACATCTTGAACGGTGAGAGAACGATGTATGTCAGTGAGTTGATCGAAGTGTTTCCTAACCAGGTAATCACAAGGAATTATAGTACAAACTTCGTTGCTTACGAGTTCGTATTCACTGTCAGTGGTCCAGCTGTGAATGAGACCGAGGTTTCCGTGTGGGGAAAGACATCATCGGGTGAGCTGGTAGACGCGCACCGATTAGTATCTGCCGAACAATTAGGCTCTGGATGAAATAGATAGGCAACATGAGGGGAATTAAGTCATGATACAAAGGAGGGTGATTGAATGACCATTTTATCAACTGGACCCATTGAAAATAATATTTCAGGTGTAACGGGTACACGTCCCACTCAATTTGTCACAATTAAAATTGATAACCGAAATTTGACTGATGTGTATAATGTACTTCTTTTGGGGTACTTCTTGGATGGGGTTAGAACGTTGTATGTGGAAGAACTGTTTAATGTGTTGCCTAATCAGGTTGTGACCAAAGACTATGTGGCGAATTTTGATGGGTTCGAGTTTGTATTTTCAACCGCAGACACGGCTGCTCCGGAAGCGCAAATTTCTGTCTGGGGCAAAGATGCCGAAGGTGAGCTGGTTACGGCTCATCGATTGGTGTCACAGGAGTTGCTGGGTGAATCGCTGGGTATCACAGGTGTTACTGGAGCCACAGGAGCAACAGGTAATACGGGAGCAACAGGCAGCACTGGAGTTACCGGAGGAACAGGAGTCACGGGAGCTACCGGTGTTACCGGAGCAACAGGGGCAACAGGCAGCACTGGGGTTACCGGAGGAACAGGAGTCACGGGAGCTACCGGTGTTACCGGAGCAACAGGAGCAACAGGCAGCACTGGAGTTACCGGAGGAACAGGAGTCACGGGAGCTACCGGTGTTACCGGAGCAACAGGGG
>NZ_JBZVDZ010000002.1:299279-678493 GCF_058408365.1 Paenibacillus sp. MDV22-iso6
CGGGCGATACTGGGGTTACCGGAGGAACAGGAGTCACGGGAGCTACCGGTGTTACCGGAGCAACAGGGGCAACAGGCAGCACTGGGGTTACCGGAGGAACAGGAGTCACGGGAGCTACCGGTGTTACCGGAGGAACAGGAGTCACGGGAGCTACCGGTGTTACAGGTGCAACAGGAGCAACGGGCGATACTGGGGTTACCGGAGGAACAGGAGTCACGGGAGCTACCGGTGTTACAGGTGCAACAGGAGCAACGGGCGATACTGGGGTTACCGGAGGAACAGGAGTCACGGGAGCTACCGGTGTTACAGGTGCAACAGGAGCAACGGGCGATACTGGGGTTACCGGAGGAACAGGAGTCACGGGAGCTACCGGTGTTACCGGAGCAACAGGGGCAACAGGCAGCACTGGGGTTACCGGAGGAACAGGAGTCACGGGAGCTACCGGTGTTACCGGAGGAACAGGAGTCACGGGAGCTACCGGTGTTACAGGTGCAACAGGAGCAACGGGCGATACTGGGGTTACCGGAGGAACAGGAGTCACGGGAGCTACCGGTGTTACAGGTGCAACAGGAGCAACGGGCGATACTGGGGTTACTGGAGCAACAGGAGTAACAGGAGACACTGGGGTTACTGGAGCAACAGGAGTAACAGGAGCTACCGGTGTTACAGGTGCAACAGGGGCAACGGGCAGCACTGGAGTTACCGGAGGAACAGGAGTCACGGGAGCTACCGGTGTTACAGGTGCAACAGGTGCAACAGGAGCAACGGGCGATACTGGGGTTACCGGAGCAACAGGGGTAACGGGCAGCACTGGTGTTACAGGTGCAACAGGAGTCACGGGAGCTACTGGAGTTACCGGAGGAACAGGAATCACGGGAGCTACTGGTGTTACAGGTGCAACAGGGGCAACGGGAGCTACTGGAGTTACTGGAGTCACAGGATCCACTGGTATACCTACTTCCGTGAATTTAATTTATGTAGCTAATTCTGGAAGTAATAATGTTAGTGTAATTAACGGGAATACCAATGCCGTTGTAACCACGATTCTCGTGGGCAGCGAACCCCAGTTTATAGCAGTAAATTCAAACACGAGCCTGATTTATGTAACTAATTTTGGGGATGATACGGTTTCTGTTATTAATGGAAATACCAACACCGTCGTCACAACCATTCCAGTGGGTGTTCAGCCAGAGGGAATAGCTGTGAATCTAAACACGAACCTCATTTATGTGAATAATTTCAGCGACAACACCGTTTCCGTTATTAATGGAAATAACAATACAGTTGTGACTACCATTCCAGTGGGTACTGAACCGTTTGGTGTAGGGGTAAATCCGATCACCAACCTCATCTATGTGGCTAATTTAGGTGACAACACAGTTTCTATCATTAATGGAGATACAAATACCGTCGTAAATACTATTAATGTAGGAGCACAGCCGTTGGGAGTAGCGGTGAATCCAACAAATAACCGGATATATGTGGAAAATAATGGGGACGATACGGTCTCTGTTATTAGCGGATTTTCCGATACCGTTCTAACTGCCGTTCCAGTAGGGACTGGGCCGTTTGAAGCAGGACTGAACGCAAACACGAACTTTGTCTATGTTGCAAATAACGGCAGCAATAATGTATCTGTCATTGATGGAGATACCAATACCGTCGTTGCCACCATTCCAGTGGGATCTGCACCATCCGGTGTAGGAGTGGATGCTTTAACTAATGGAGTTTATGTCGCGAACAATACGAGTGGTACGATCTCGGTTATTGATGGAAATACCAATACCGTTACAGCTACAATTACCGTAAATTCCGGACCATTGGGAATAGGGATAAATCCTTAATGAGAGTGCACCAGTGAATAGTAATTGGGTGTGTCTAAAAAAATAGACATTTTAAATTGGGGATGCTCATTTTTTAGACATTAAGAGATAAGCCGGAGAGAAGAAAAGTTGGATGCTCTGGAATGCTGTGTATACAGAAAAACCATGTGCCCTGAAAGAAAGTGGCAGCATGGTTTTTGTTTTTTTATGCTTGTGTTTTTATGTCTGAGTCCAGTCGAGAAATTATCTGAACATGTTTTTGACCACCATCCAGAGATTTGCTGGTTTCTCGGCCAGACGGCGGGTGTAATACGGGTACCACATGGTTCCATAGGGCACGTAACAACGAATGCGGTAGCCTTCCCTGGCCAGGCGTTCCTGTTCGCCCATGCGCAAGCCGTACAACATTTGAAATTCAAATGCATCTGGGGAAATTCCCCGATCCTTCGCATATTGCTTGGTCCAGGAGATAATGTGGTCATCATGTGATGCAACTGCTGTGTATACCCCCTGATCGAGATGATTGCGAATCATCGTTTTGAATTGATCAATCACTTCTGAAGTGTTCTGATAAGCTACGGATGCAGGCTCCTTGTAAGCACCTTTCACCAGACGCAGCCGGATTCCTTCCCGAATCATATCACGTGTATCTTCTACGGTACGATGCAAGTAGGCTTGCAGTACCGTACCTGTATTATCCAGTCCTTCCGAGTGTAAACGGCGCACAATATCCAAAGTCGCTTGGGTAAATGGGCTGTCCTCCATATCGATCCGGACGAACAGATTATGCAGCTTAGCTTGGGTGGCAACCGCACGTATATTTCGATAACCTTCCTCAGGGTCCAGCGCGAGTCCCATTTGGGTAGGTTTTAGCGAGACATTGGAGTCTGCACCCTGACGGGCAATGCCTTCCACCAGACGTATATACTCATCCCGATACAACGCGGCTTCTCTTAAATGGGTAATGCCCTCGCCCAGATGATCCAGTGTAGCCATAATGCCTTTGTTGTTGAGTACCCGAATCTCTTCGAGAGCTTCTTCCAGTGTGTTGCCTGCGATAAACTTTCCAGCCAGCTTTTTGCCGTATTTGATGGAGAGATTCTCCACAGCTTTATTACCTGCGACGGTCAGCAGTGTTTTACGGTACATTTCGGTTCCGATACTCATCGGGGTTCCTCCTTATGGATCATGTTTCTTTATAACAAAGATATCAAGCAATAATCATGCCAAGGTTGTTCTGCATAGAAGAAAATGGGCCGTAATTTTGAAGGATAATATTTATTTTTAAAAAATATTCCTTCATCAACCGGAGTTGGCACGGATCTTGCTACATATATTGGGTGATGAGTAAAATGCATGGCAACTCAGGCAAACAGCCAGCGAACCCCCACATCTGAAGGAGGAAATCATTCATGAATATCCCTTTTGTTAACGAACCATTCACATCCTTTGCAGTCCCGGCCAACCGGGAAGCTTTTGAGAACGCACTTCGCAAGGTGGAGACTGAACTTGGCCAGGAATACTCCATTATTATTGGTGGACAAAAAATAACAAGCGCCCGCACGGTATCCTCCGTGAATCCTGCGTACAAAAATCAGATCGTCGGAAAGATCTATCAGGCCGATCAAGAGCTTGCCGAGCAGGCCATCCAAACAGCTGCGGAAACATTCCGCACATGGAAACATACGGACCCGAATGAACGTGCCCGTTATTTGTACAAAGCGGCGGCGCTCATGCGGCGGCGTAAGCATGAATTTTCGGCATGGATGGTGTACGAAGCAGGCAAAACATGGCCAGAAGCGGATGCAGATACAGCGGAAGCTATTGATTTTATGGAGTTTTATGCCCGTGAGATGCAGCGTCTGAGTGAACCACAGCCGCTCACACGAATTGCAGGCGAAGATAATGAATTGAGTTATATTCCGCTTGGTGTGGGAGTTGTAATTCCACCATGGAACTTCCCACTGGCGATTATGGCAGGTATGACTTCTGCTGCATTGGTATCTGGCAACACGGTTGTATTGAAGCCAGCCAGTACAACACCGGTTATTGCTGCCAAATTCATGGAGCTGCTTGCAGAAGTGGGTGTGCCGGACGGCGTAGTGAACTATTTGCCAGGACCGGGCAGTGAGGTTGGCGATTATCTGGTGGACCATGCGCTCACCCGTTTTATTAGCTTCACAGGCTCCAGAGATGTCGGTCTGCGGATCAATGAGCGTGCAGCACGCACCGCGCCGGGACAGAAATGGATTAAACGGGTGATTGCTGAAATGGGTGGCAAGGATTCAATTGTTGTAGATAGCGACAGTGATCTGGAATTGGCTGCGGAATCCATCACGGCTTCAGCGTTTGGTTTCTCGGGACAGAAGTGCTCTGCGTGTTCCCGTGCCATTATTCATGAAGATGTATATGACGAGGTACTGCAAAAAGTGATTGAACGTACCAAGCAACTGAGCATGGGCAGTCCGCTTGAAGTCGGAAATCAGGTAGGTCCGGTTATCGATGACAAGGCGTATGCCAAGATCACAGAATATATTGAAATAGGCAAGGGTGAAGGACGCCTTGTACTCGGTGGTAGTACAGGGAACGAGGCAGGTTATTTCATTGAACCGACCATTATTGCCGATGTGGACCCACAAGCACGGATTTCACAGGAAGAGATTTTTGGACCGGTTCTGGCCTTTATCAAGGCAGAATCCTTCGGGGATGCACTGGATATTGCCAATAATACCGATTATGGACTGACAGGTGCGGTGATCTCGCGCAATCGCGAACATCTGGAACAAGCCAGACGGGAATTTTTTGCGGGGAATCTTTACTTTAACCGTAAATGCACAGGTGCACTCGTGGGTACACATCCATTTGGCGGATTTAACATGTCGGGAACAGATTCCAAGGCAGGGGGAAGAGACTACTTGCTGCTGTTCACCCAAGCGAAGTTGGTATCCGAGAAATATTAGTTGAAAATTGGGTCTGGGCCCGCTGTAATCGCTTGGTTTTTATGCTATCATTTCCTGAAATAGTCTTTGTTCGTCAGTATACTGGAGTAGCTTGAGCAGCGCTTAAGGGGGGAGACGGATGTTAGGATTTCAGTTGGTGCAGGAGGGGCGTATTCGATTATCCATTACGCCGGAGATGAAGCAATCCATTCATCTGCTGACCTTGTCGGGTCAGGAGCTGACTCGTTATTTGCAGGAGGCGGCGGATGAAAATCCGGTGCTTGAGCTAGAAGAGCCCTCTACCCTGCGCACCCGTCTTCCCCGACGGTTGAATCAGGAGAGGTTCTCCTCTTATGATCCGCTGTTACAGATGAAAGGCGCCGAACCTACACTTGAACATTTATTGATATCTCAGCTTCGGTTGCAGAATCTTACACCTGCAATGGAGACAACAGCTGTATATTTGGCTGGTTGTGTCAACGATGATGGCTATCTACCGATGGAATTGACTGAGGTTGCATCGGCAAGGGGAATATCGTTGACTGAGGCTGAAGCAGCCCTGGACATTCTCCAGTCGCTGGACCCGGCAGGTGTGGGAGCGCGCAACTTGCGTGAATGCTTGTTGCTTCAGATTAGGCGTGATCCATTAGCTAACCAGCATGCGGAGTACATGGTGGCGAAAGGTCTGGAGGAGTTGGTTCGTTTCCACCCAGGCAGAGCAGGAACAAGACTAGGGATTTCTTCACAGCAGGCTCAGGCAGCCTATGACTATATTGCTTGTCTAGACCCGAAACCTTGCAGATCCATCGGTTGTACGGAACGTCCACATTATATTATTCCGGATGCCGTTGTGCAGATAAGGAATGATGAACTTTCTCTACGTTTAAATTCAGCGGGTGTGCCGCGGGTATCCCTGAACGAAGCTTGTTGTCGCTGGATCAAGGAGATTGATGCAGATGAGGTATGGTCAGGCCGGGCAGCAGAGGCGAGAGCGATCATTCGCAGTGTACGCATGCGTCGCCGAACTCTGATGCGTGTCCTAGCTGCAATCATGAGCGAACAGGAATCTTTTCTGCGTGAAGGACCTGCCGGTTTGAAGCCGCTCAATCTGGCGATTATTGCAGAGGCCATCGGCATGCATGAGTCGACGGTGAGCCGTGCGGTCAATGGCAAATATGTTCAGACACCGCATGGTGTCTTTGAACTCAAGGCTTTTTTTGCATCAGGTCTTGAAACAACGAATGGAGAAATGGCCTCTGCGCCGGCGGTGAAGCTCAGACTGAAAGAGCTGATTCGTTCTGAACGGGCGGAACGCCCATACTCGGATAGCCAACTCACCGCATTACTCGCGAATGAAGGCATCGTTATCTCCCGCAGAACGGTTGCGAAATACAGGGAAGAGCTTCAGATTTTGCCTTCACTTGAACGGAAGCGCTGGGCATGAATGACGTTTGCCTTCATTATATATCCTAAACAAGTAACCCCCGCGAGCCGTGGTAACGGTCTGCGGGGGTTATTCGTTCCGATTTAACAGCAATCGGAAGGTTGTTCTATCATCGGAGTGTCAATGTAAATATTCATTAGTGGAACTTAAACAGCTTACTACCGTTCCATATTGTGCAGGAAGTGCTCACCTGCAATACCAGGAGTAGTCATCTGCTCCGGATGCAAAATTTCTTCCAGTTCTTCCGGTGTCAGTAGACCCCGTTCCAGAATGATCTCCTGCAAGGTGTTTCCGGTCTTCAACGCTTCCTTCACAATGGAGGCTGCCACATCATAGCCCAGATGTGGATTAAGCGCTGTAATTACACTAAAGCTCTGCTTCATAATCAATGCACAACGCTCACGGTTCGCTTCCATCTCTTCAACGGCATAACGAGTAAAGACGTCGATACCATTATTCATGATTTTCAGCGATTGCAGCAAGTTGAACGCAATAACAGGGCCCATGACGTTCAATTCGAATTGACCAGCTTCACAGGCCATGCAGATCGTATGGTCATTCCCCATAACCTGGAAGGATACCTGATTGATCACTTCCGCCATAACCGGATTCACTTTGCCCGGCATAATGGACGAACCTGGCTGACGCGGTGGAAGACGCAGCTCATTGAATCCTGCGCGTGGGCCAGAAGCCATCATACGAATATCGTTACAGATTTTGGACAGACTGACAGCACATACTTTCAGTGCAGCCGACAATTCCAGATAGGCATCCGTATTCTGTGTGGCATCCACAAGATCCTCGGCCGTTTGCAAATTCAATCCTGTCACATCGGACAGATGCTCCGTGACTTTAACGATGTATTCGGGTTTCGCGTTGAGACCTGTACCTACAGCCGTCGCACCCAAGTTAATGGTGAGCAGGCGGCGATTTGCGAACTCCAGACGCTCAATATCACGTCCGATAACACGCGCATAGGCACCGAACTCTTGTCCAAGTCGAATAGGCACAGCATCCTGAAGATGTGTCCGGCCTACTTTGACTACATCGTTAAATTCCTGTTCTTTTTTGCGGAACGCATCCTGCAAACGCTTCATCGTATCAAGCAATGTTTCCGACAACCGATACGCAGCAATGCGCAGTGCAGTTGGGATCACGTCATTGGTGGATTGGGACATGTTTACATGGTTATTCGGGTTACAGTGGAAATAGTCACCCTTGTTCTGCAATAACAGTTCCAGTCCACGATTGGCTAGAATTTCGTTCATATTCATATTCATGGAGGTGCCTGCACCGCCCTGAATGGAGTCAACAATAAAATGATCCAGATGATGGCCTTTCATCATTTCTTCAGCAGCCATGACGATGACATCGCCAATTTTGCGTGGCAGCATCTTCAGCTCCATATTCGTGATTGCCGCAGCCTTTTTCACCGCAGCCAGAGCTGTAATCAGTTCCCGGTGTACAGGAACGCCGGTAATCGGGAAGTTCTCTACAGCCCGAACCGTCTGTATTCCGTAATAAGCATAAGCAGGAATTTCTTTTTCTCCAATAAAATCTTTCTCCGTCCTTGTGGACATTGTAGACATTTCGTTCGCCTCCAGTGGCATCCAAAAATAGGTCAGCTCCGGCAATGCCGAAGCGCACTCAGTATATCATTTAAGCAAAATGGATGCCAAGCTAAATCATTTCACCCTACTTGCCGATAAATAATTTAAATTAAGGATATCACTTTGGCGGATTAAAGGTTCAGTTAGTCAAAACTCGTCTTATCAATTATGCTCCACTTAGAGGAGAAGTCATGCATGAAGAATAAGATGGGTGTTAATTTGTCGTTTTCAGTGATCTAAATCACATGTAATTTGGTTATCTATTGGTAAAATAGGAAAAAAGGACTATGAGGTGTGAATATGAAATGGACTTTAGGCGCAAAAACCGTCGCAGGTTTGGTACTGATTTCACTGATTACGTACGGAACTAGCGGCTTTTTTATATTTTTCCTTCAGGATTGGCTCTCGTTCTCCATGCCAAGCTGGTTGTATATCTCTATCGTACTCATCATGGGCGTATGCTGGAACGCGATTCTGGGCTGGTTTGCCTCTCGTTGGTTGACTCGTCCAATTGTGCATTTGTCCCGTGCGGCACAACAAGTCTCATCGGGGGATTTGACTGCCAAGATTCCAGAGCGGAGAACACAGGATGAAATTACTGTATTATATGATGCTTTTCGCGTAATGGTTTTTAATTTGAGAAGTATTGTAAACGATATTACAGATAGTACACGTACAACCTCACAGAACGCCCAGTCACTTAGTGAAGCAATCGCCCAGGCAGCGGAGCAGATCGAGATGATGTCTGATGCGGTGGATCATATTGCTGTGGGTGTGGAAGAGCAGAAGACGACATCACATCAGTCTTTGATTACAGCGGATGAGATGTTGAACGATTTTCAGCGTATGCACAGTCAGTCGATTGGGATGACAGAGATGTCCGGCCAGATGGAACGTTCTGTAGATCATACGAAGCAGACCTTCTCTTCTTTGATGAAAGGAATGGACGAGCTGACGGAGTCACACAACCGTTCCCGGGACATCATGGTGCTGCTTGAGAAGGAAGCCTCGGATATTGAAGCCATTACTCAGTCTGTCAAAAACATTGCAGAGGAAACAGGGCTGCTTGCCCTGAATGCTTCCATTGAGGCTGCACGTGCGGGGGAAGAGGGATCGGGCTTTGCTGTCGTTGCTCAGCAGATTCGTAAGCTGGCAGATGAGAGCAAACAATCGGTGCATCGGATTAATGAGCTGATCAGCCGTGTTCAGCAGCGTATCAAGGATACAGCCCAACTGATTCATGAACAGCATGGCCTCGTTGTGAATGAGTCCGAGCGCACGATCTCTGTTGATCAGACGTTGCAGGAGCTTACAGGTACGGTAGAAGTGTTTATGAAGGGCGCTCATGAAATCGGATCCAAAATTGGGGAACAGACCAGCCGCGTAGAACAAACGCACGGCCATGTGAAAAAGATTCAAGGGAAAGCCGGATCTTTCTCGGATGAGGCAAGACGGATTATGGATGCGGCACATGAAGAGACGGCAATTATGCAGGAGATTTCATCCTCGGCTGAAGAGCTGAGACAGTTAACAGATCGATTAATGGACAAAACGAAAGCATTTCGGATGCAGCCTTAAGCTGTTTCCGGGGTGTTTTTTTGCTTATTATGGTTAAAGCCGAACGTTCTTTCGTAGAAACTGAAATATGTAAAGATTTTTTTATGAAACATTAACAAAATCGCAACGCTTGGGCGATAAATGAAGATATAATGGTAGTATTCCACTACAGATTAAGGAGCCCAGCATATTGAAAACTTGGACAGGTATCCTGCTGATGATTATTTTGGCGGTAGCGACGATTAGTACAACTTCGTCTGCCAGAACCATGAATGAATCGCAAAAACAGCTTAACATAGATGATCAATCCAGCCAGACCTCAGCGGTCGTGGCTTCCAATATAGAAACAATGAATGAAGCAGCGTTTACAACGAAGGAATCGATTCCTGTAAAGGGAGAGTACGTTTCGGTTGCTCCAGAAAATGAGAATGTAAGACTATGCCCCATGAAAGTCGAAGGTTCAGGATATATATATAACGGAATGGTGTTGGAAGTGAACGGCAAGAAACGTGAATTCAGCAAATGGCAAGGAGAAGGCGGATCTTACAAACCCGAAGTACACGAACTGGATTTGAATGGAGATGGCAAGAAGGAGATTGTTGTGTTGTTTACAGCTGGTCATGGAACAGGCATTTATCTGGGAGAAGCACATATTATCGATCCAGAAACGCTGGAAGAGATGAAGATGCAATCACTGGATGAGATTGTGAAGCAGCATGTAAATTCGAAAGTCAGTGTTACACCAGGTCAGGTGACGATCAACGTTACCGTTGATGGTGTTCATTCAGAACCTTCCCTAATGGAGGAAGACACGAGCGAGGGCGTGTATAACGAGCAGCTCAAGTTCGGCGGTGTTGTTTATTACAGTGTGGAGAATGGCAAGTTGGTTGTGTCGGCATCCGGTGCATACGGTATGGGTTTATATGACGGTGACTTGAACTTTGCCTATGACTATAAAGATGGCGAGTGGCAGGCTGTGGACTTGGAATACAGCACGGAAGAGTATGAAGATGAGTACTATGAATCTTTTGATTGAACGGAAGTAATCAGAGAAGCGCAGAATAGCTGAGAACAATGATAAAAAAAATATGTCCCCACGGTCTGAAATGACAGAGGGAAACGGGTGAGGCTGAAAAAATGATGTACCTTTAGCCTCGCTTTGTGCTATCCAAAATCGAATTTTTTTTCAGAGATTTACCATGAAATGGTTGACACAAACACTTTAGTCGTTTAAATGTATAAAGGATGGAACTCATCTATTTCATACTTTAGGAGGGATCATTCATGAAGAAGAAGGTTGTATTGGGCTTAATGGTGGGTACACTAACTCTCGGCATCGGCACTGGCGCACTCGCAGCAACGGGTCTGGAACCGATCAAAGCATATTTGAACAGCAAGATATCTCTGAAATTAAATGGGACAACGGTAACAGCCAAAGATGCTAATGGGAAAACGGTATTGCCGATTACTTACAACGGAACGACCTATTTGCCAGTGCGTGCAGTCGGCACACTGCTCGGTACAGAAATTACGTATGACAGCGCAACATCATCCGTTAACATTGGCAGCAGTAATGGATCTGCACCACCATCCGAAACCGGCAAGCTGACATTAAGTTCGCTGGGAACTGCAGCCTTGGGCACCTCGGACTGGCATACCAAAGATCCGGCCGAAACGGCGTACAAAGGCAAAGATTACAAAGATGTTTACCTGCATACCGACACAGCCAAGCAAGGCAAGAGCTTCCAAGTTATGACCCAGAAAAAGTATGCCAAGCTTCATCTCGATTTGGCTGTTCTTGGCGGTTCACAGAAGCTTGAGATTATGGACGAAAACAATACAACGCTCAAGACGGTATCGCTTGCTCCTGAAGACGGATTGGTTGGGGTAGACGTGGATGTTGCAGACACGGATGCCATCTTTGTTGAAATAGTTGATGAGGACCCGGGTGCCTCCCTGTTTGTTCCGTTGACGACCTCATATTTATCCAAAAAATAAACGAGATATTAAAAACGATTATCGCCTATGCATCAGCCGGATGGTTGTTCCGGATTGGCATAGTGATAATCGTTTTTTTGTTTTTTTGGGACGTATGATCAGGTTAGCGAATTACGGTATCGAGCGGTTTGAGATTCGCTTCAATCTCTGCACGGCGACCTTCAAGGAATGGAGGCAATGCCAGGGACTCTCCAAGATGAGCCAATTCTTCATCCGTGTCGAAGCCGGGACCATCGGTTGCCAGCTCGAACAGAATGCCATTGGCTTCACGGAAGTACAGGGAGCGGAAGTAGAAACGGTCTACGAAACCGGAATTCGGGAATCGGAAATTATGAACCCGTTCTACCCATTGTTTCAGTTCTTCTTCATTATCGACGCGGAAGGCAACATGGTGCACGCTGCCTCGTCCAGGGCGTTCTTGGGCAAGGTCATTTCGTTCTTCGACATGCACCTCAGAGCCATTTCCACCTTCACCGGATTCGAAGACGAGTACATCGGGTTGGCCTGCGACAAAAGCAGGATAGGTTCCTTTTTGACGGAAGCCGAGCAGTTCAGTAAGAACTGGAGCCGTAAGGGACGCGTCTCTAACGGTAAGATGGACTGGGCCTAAGCCTACAATGCCATACTCGACAGGTACAGGGCTTTGTTCCCAAGGTTTGCCCCCTGCAACACCTGTATTGTGTTCATCAGAAACCAGAATCAGACGTTGTCCTTCAAAGTCCGTAAACGAGAGAGTGGCACGCCCACCGCGTTCAGTGATTTCTCCATGAGGAACATCGAATTCGTCAAAACGCTGTTGCCAGTACGTCAGGGCTGCATCGCTAGGAACACGAAGTGATGTTGCTGAGATACTGTTCACGCCTTCGCGTGTCTGTCCGGCCATCGGAATCTCAAAGAAGGTAAGTTCGGTACCCGGATTCCCTTTTTCATCTCCATAGAAGAGGTGGTAGACCGAAACATCATCCTGATTGACTGTTTTTTTGATCAATCTCAAACCCATGACGTTGGTGTAGAACCGATAATTCTCAGCGGCGTGTGCGGTCAGTGCAGATACATGGTGAAGTCCTTTGATTTGCATTATAAATTCCTCCTGGTTATATATGTTCAACTAATGAGTATTTACACTGGCACTCCGATGACAGAACAACCTTCCGATCGCTGTTATCCCCAGATTTTTTGATTCCTCTTTCCAAAGGGGAAAATCCGGGGATAGCGTATGCTTCCGATGTAGCTTTCTTTCAGAAAGCTTTTAGGCGAACGCTTCGCTTCTTCAGTTTATTTCTGTCCTCTCCGTTATCGTGTAAATGTTTAGAAGAACATATATATGATTTATAATATTTCCGTTAAGAAAGTTACTAACTTTTTGTGTGTTTTGTTGTTGGATTTATCTTAACATAAAGATATTTAAAATACAATCCTAATTTAGAATTCCATCTGGACAGTGCATTCATTCAATGACAAAATGAAAAAGTTAACATTAAAGAGATAAACTGTGTTTGTGTAATGAGAAGGAGAGAAGAGGAACATGGCTTATCCTCAGTGGCTAGACCCTTATGATGCAAAACCGTTTATGCTGTTTTCCAGTTCCCACCTATGGGCGATCGGTGTGATTGCTGCACTGGTTATATTGATATTCCTGTTTCGGAATTGGCTGCGGTCCTGGGCACCGCACACACGTCGTACCTTTCGGATCGCTCTGGCATGTGTCATGTTCGGCTGTGAGATTGTGCTTCAGCTCTGGTATGTATATGGGGATGTGTGGAGTTTACAGACTTCATTGCCGCTGGAGTTATGCAGTCTGTCACTATTGTTATCTGCGCTGCTATTATTGACACGCAGCCGACTGCTGCATTCTGCATTGTTATTCGCAGGAATAGCAGGGGCATTGATGGCAATTGTAACGCCTAATCTCGGTTATGGTTTTGCACATTTTCGTTTCATTCAATTTTTTACTGCTCACGCTTGTATTATTGTGGCGTTGCTCTATATGACTTGGGTGGAACAGCTTCGTCCAAGCTGGAGATCTGTGTTGGGTTCGATGATATACGTGAACGTGGCTGCGTTGGTCGTATATGGTGTGGATGTCCTGCTTGAAGCCAATTATATGTTCCTGAGACACAAACCGAATACGCCTTCAGTGCTCGACATGTTGGGCCCCTATCCCTTGTACATTCTTGGGGAAGAGGTATTGGCGTTAGTCATGTTCTCCCTAATGTACGTCCTACTCTTTGCCATTCCGGAGCGGCTGAATAATCGAGTGAAGAGAGGAAAGAGTTCAGCGCTCTAGTTAAAGGTCATCCGATACCAATGGTAGGCAGTGGGAGCTGTTCTTCGTTCTTCTATAAAGATATATTTCAAACTAAACATCCCGCAGCGGTCTGGATATCCAGATCGTTAGCGGGATGTTTGGCTGTTAACTCCACAGGGAACATGTTACTAAATATCATCCACGGAGCAAAGATTCCGCTCCATCCACGTAGATCCGGGTACCCGTCACATGGGAAGATTCATCGGAAGCGAGGAAGAGCACCAGATTGGCGACTTGCTTCGACGTTCCGGGTTCACCTTTGAGTGGATGTTCATGACCTTCGGGAAATTCAACCGGGATCTGTACTTCTTTCAGATCGTCCGAAGGATAAGTGTTGTCATCGATGTTCGTGTCTATGGCTCCTGGGCAGACGGCGTTGACACGAATCTTGTAACGGGCCAGTTCCAATGCTGCCATCTTTGTAAAAGCTGTCTGACCTGCTTTACTGGAAGCGTATGCAGAGAACCCTATGCCAGAGAATACACGGTTACCGTTGATGGAACTCGTAATAATAATGCTTCCTCCGCGGTCTTTCAAATGGGGTATGGCGTACTTCACAGTTGCGAACGTGCCGCGCATATTGATGCCCATCGTCTGATCCCAGTCCTCAGGTTCCATCGTTTCAATGGGAGCCATCGTGCCGTTGATGCCCGCATTGGCAAATACAATATCAAGCTGTCCAGCTTGCTCTGCCACCTGATTGATTGCTTTCTGCACGTTGTCCGGTTTGGATATATCACATTCAATGACGTGGCCTTCTCCGCCTGCATTCTCAATCGTCTGTTTGGTTTTCTCAGCATTCTCTGGGGTCCGGTCCAGCATGAACACTTTGGCCCCATGCTCAGCGAAACGAATGGCGGTTGCCTGGCCAATTCCTGAGCCACCTCCGGTTACAATCGCAACTTTCCCTTGCAAACGTTGTTCAGTCATCCTGATCCCTCCGTATCGTATGGATTGTCAGTATACTCTCTATCTCTACATACCCGACTAAAGAGTGATGAATCATATGCACGATACAAAAAAACAGGACCGTTCAACGGCCCTGTTTCTATCATTTAGATATCATGATGATCTGATTGCTGCAAAAGTTACTTATGTTTCTTCCAGTCCAACGAACTGTTGTTCAACAGGTACTCAAAATCATTATCTTTCCGCTTCTGTTCCGCTTTACGAACTTCTTCCGCCTGCAGGCGTTCCTGTTCTTTGCGGTCTGCCTCGGCAGCCTTGGCTTCATCCGCCTGAGCTTTCAGTTTCTCTAACACATCACTGCTCAGCAGATCCTTTAGTGTGGTCGGTTTATCCTGTGCTGCTTTGGGAGCAGGGGTGTGTTTTTTGGATTTTGCCATAGAATAATCTCCTCTCAAAAACATGAATCAGCTTCCAACATCGTTCAGTAAACATATTATATCAGGTTCACCAAACCCATTCCATGAAACTGAGGGACAAAAGCAGGAAATAGGGGGTTACGTGACGAATGAAAACGGGTATAAATTCATATATTATTACCGATACTGCGACTATTCCCTGGAGAAAGGAGTCGTTGTTCGTGGAAGTAAACCGTAGTTTACTGAAAGGGCTTGCATGGGGTGTTGCTTTCAGCTGTCCGCTATGGATTGCGATCATCGGTTGGTTGCGTTTGATGGGATGGATGTATTGAGATCAGCGGGTTGCAGAGCTGCTGCATATAGAGTTGTGCCGGAAGAGGGAATTTTTTATAAAGTCATATATGTAAACGCTAACATTGAATGAAGCTCTGCCTTGCGTGAATACGCAGGACAGAGCTTTTGTTTGTCTTACAGGTTGTGAATTAAGATGGATAACTAAAATCCGTTCCAAAGGTAAGGTTAAGGCATTTTTACCGGTTCAGGATATTCTACTCCTTGAGTGTCGACAGTGACTTTTTTCATCACCTGATCCGTAACCGGTTTGTCTTTTTCGCCTATTTGTTGAGCAGCTATTCCATCAACGACGTCCATACCTTCTGTCACTTTGCCAAAGGTAGCATAAGCGTTATCCAGATAATCAGCATCAGCTAACATGATGAAAAACTGGGAGCCTGCGGAGTCCAAATCATTTGTCCGCGCCATGGAGATAACCCCACGCGTGTGATTAAGGTGGTTTTTATGACCATTGGATGTAAATTCTCCTTTGATCGCATAACCTGGGCCGCCCGAACCATCGCCGTTTGGATCACCACCTTGAATCATAAAGCCTGGGATAACACGGTGAAAGTTCAAACCGTCATAGAAACCTTTATTCGCCAATGAGATAAAATTGTTCACCGTATTTGGTGCAATCTCCGGATAGAGCTCGATGACGATTTTCTGACCATCTGACATTTCAATTGTGGCTACAGGATTGGGACCAGTAGGCTCCACTGGAGCCGGTGTTTCCGTCGCGCTGCTTGCAGGGCGCCCACAACCACTAATGACGATAAGCAACATCGCTAGAACCAGCGACACAGCTGTTGTTTTTTTCCACCGAAAAGACATGAGAACGTTCCCCCTTGCATCTCTGCATAATATATTTAGTCAGAATTATTTTCGGATAATCCCTCAACTATCATACCGTTTTTGCGGACAAGATGGCAATGCAAGGTAGGATATTATGGGCGATAAGGGATGGTGTAAATGCTTACAGAGGTGTAAAATAAGGAAAATGCTTCCGCAGTCAGGGACGTACGGGTCTGTTCCGTCCGCTCCAATACACGGCAGTCCCGGCGTCAGTAACGGAAAGGGCGTGCTGGTATATGGACTTCTCGTGGAAGCGTAATCTGGTGATTTTGTGGATTGGTGTGTTTTTTTGCAGCACCGCTTATTCGATCTCCATCCCATTTCTGCCTTTGTTTCTGAGTGGCGATCTGGGCGTTCGTGATCACCTGGAGTTCTGGTCAGGGCTTGCCTTTGGCATCACGTTTCTGGCAAGTGCGCTGGTGTCTCCCTTCTGGGGATCACTGGCTGACAAATACGGGCGCAAGCCAATGCTGATCCGGTCGGGATACAGCCTTGCGGTTTTGTATTTGATCAATTATTTTGTGCAGGACCCCTATTCATTAATCGTGGTTCGTTTGTTTCAGGGATTGCTCGCGGGGTTTGTTCCGGCGGCGATTGCACTTGTCGGTACCAATACACCGGAAGAGAAGACAGGGTATGCACTTGGTATCATGTCAACAGCCGGGGCAACAGGAGGTATAATCGGCCCATTAATTGGTGGGGTGGTAAGCCACTATTATGGCAACCGGAATGCATTTTTATTTTCCAGCATCGTAGTATTGGTCTCGGCGTTGATCGCAACCTTCTGGGTCAAAGAAGAGAACTTCAACCGGAACAAGGCACGTTCTCATGTGATGGATGACATCCGTGAAGCCAGGGCCAATAAATTATTTATTACGGTGCTTGGCATGATGGGCATATGTACCTTCTCCGTGATGATTCTGGAGCCGTTATTGACGGTATACGTGATGGAAATGGGCATTCAGCCCGATCGTGCTTCTCTCAGCTCGGGCATTATTTTCTCTGCGGTTGGTGTGGCTACGGTTATTATGGCACCGCGCTGGGGTAAGATCGGTTCGCGAATCGGTTATGGCAAAGTTCTGATCATTGGCCTCGTTGGTGGGGCGATTGGTAACCTGCTGCAGTTTTTCACTACAGGTTATATTGGATTCGGCATCTTGCGTTTTGTGTATGGATTGTTCTTTGCTGCGGTGTTCCCGGCGATTAATGCAATGATTGTGCAAGTGACAGAACCTGGCTTCCGGGGAAGAGCATTCAGCCTGAATCAGTCGGCTTCCCAGATCGGTACGATGGCGGGGCCGATAATCGGTGGTGTTCTGGGTGGCTGGTTGCCGATTCGTTGGATTTTTATCATCAATGGAGTGGCGCTGCTGATTACCGCCATTGTGGCGAAATGGTCCCGACTGGAGGAGAAGTTGCCGGGAGCGGGCAAACCTTTGGCGAAGTAATCAAAAAATGTTAAAACGTGAAATGGCTAATTGGATAGCAGAGAGAGGGATGGCACCGTACGAAGACGGTAGCCATCTCTTTTTCAGGATAAAGTCATTGTTATTACGAAATTAAAGCAAAAAGAAACCTCTTGGGCAAGAGGCTTCCTATATTCTTAATGAATCTGTAATGCGTTCCTATTCATCCAAGGATGAATCTTTTCGTGGACCTTCAACGCCTTCAACGTTCTCCTTCGGAACGGCATGTTCAACAGCATCAAGCTGATCCTCATCTGCTAGGGCTTCGGGAAAGGAATCTTCCGTGAACAATCCAAAATTCGGATCAATATCCCGCTCGGTTACCAGATTATCGGGCTCATGTACTTGTCGCTTGTGATTATCCTTCATCGTGTCTGCACCTCCTAATTCAGGCTGTGACAAGAGGATTAGCGCCGTGGTGGAATATCGTTCTCCGGTTTCGCATCTGCCCCAGCGCCGTTTAGCAGGTCCGTCCCGTGAAGAGCGTTGGGGTCGGGTGCCGCAGGATCAACCGGACTATTCGGTTGAATAAGATCAGCATCAGGTACGGATTCGAGTGCAGGCTCCGCTGTCCGTGACTCCAATTCCGGTTCTTCCGTAGCCGCTACAAGGGGCGGATACACTGTATTATCAGTATCGATACGTTTTCCCGTAACTTCATCAAAAGTGTCTATGTCACCTTCAGGGACTTCGGTTTCCAGTGGAATATCACGGGATCTCTGATAACGGTCGTAGTAACGTTCACTCTCTTCATTGCTAATCGGTCTGTCTGACATAAGTAGCACTCCCTCTCAGTGGATTATATTTATTGGTTGTTTTTTTTGATTGTGCAGTTATCTTGAAAAGAAAGGTTCTTATTTCGTAGTTACCCAAAGGGCTAACGTTGTAATCTCGCACCCATTATGATTCCCTTGTGTTCCCAAAATATAAATATAAGCTGAAAGTGAATAATGTACGGATTACAGATTCAACGTATATGCTTTAAAATTTAGGAAATACATATTTGACCAGAAAGTACAGAAATCCAAAGAAAATAATGATATAAGCCGCATACTTGATAAACGTGGAAGCGACCATACTTGAATCCGATTTGTGTTGGACATCCTTATGTTCTACCTCTACCGTTCTGTGTGGCTCATTCATTTGAATCACTCCTCATTGGTAAGTGTTTGCTTTGAGGAACATTACACCCGGAAGGGACGATTGAATCGCAGAGATCAGTTTTACAGCTTTTCATCTTTGGCCTATGATATGATGAAACATGGATATATGAGGGAGGGATTCCAATTGGATTGGTTTACGCTGGGGAATATGATCACTCAAATCCGAATCGGGCAAAAAGCGTCTACGCCCGGGTTTTCCCGTACCGTTATTCGTCGTCCGGACGGGCTGTTCTGGGTAGGCGGGATATGGTCAGGACAGATTGTCCAGTTGCGGGACTATCTTTTCTCGGATATATGGACGATCTATGACGATGAGGAAACAGAGCAGTGGTTGGAATATCGTACGAAGATTGAACAGAAAGAGCGCGAAATGATTGAGAACCAGTTCGAAGATCTGCGCGGATAATGGAGAAAACACTCGGAATCTATCAAATAAATGGAAATAAAACTATAAATCTACTAAAATGTGAATTTTCATTTTCCTACAAGAAGGTGACACGTCAAACTGTGGCGAATGATAAATGAGAGAACTTGGGGATAGAGAAAATAAGAACTTTGAGGTGCTGTGAATGAAAAATGTGCCCAAAGCTATCATCATCTTATGGATAAGTATGTTGAATATTCTCTGCTTGCCGCATGATTTCGTCTCAGCGACTGCAGGAGAAGTTGACAAACCTGTATCCATTACGGGATGGGAAGTAAAATGGGGGAACGTACACGATCAGGGATTCATCAGTGAGGTTCAAGGTACGGAGGAGATCTGGGAGAAGCAAGGTGCTGAAAAGCTGGAATACAGCAGCGTAGAAGCTCCTTCGGGTTCCATGTGGACTCGTGTGACCATTCCTAAAATAAACGAAGATAGCTCAGCAATCCGTTTTGAGAATATTAAAGGGAACCACATTGTAATCTACTTGGACGATCGTAGGGTATATGAGAATTATCATTACAATTATGATAACAACGCTGTGTTGTTACCCTTATCAAGTGAGAATTCAGGTGGAAAACTTTACGTATGGTCAGAGAATGAAAAAGGCAGACTTGGCATCTACGGAACGGTTCAGGTTGGGCCTTATGCTACATTACAGGAAAAGTACATTCACAATGGACTGCTTGATGTGATATTGGGAGCGACCTTTGTGTTCACGGCTCTAACGATGCTGAGTTGCACTTTTTTCCTGGGCAAATTCCATAAAGGGTTGTGGATTTCGCTATGTATCGTGATGGGTTCAATCGGAACGATGATTATCACCTATTCACAGTTTTTATATACGTTCTACCAGGTTTACGGTAATCTGTATTCCGTATTGTTTGACCTGGCTATGCTGATGGGCATGCCTGCACTCTGTTATTTTTTTGAACAAATTATCGGACCAGGTCGTTATGGCATCTTTACCAAACTAAGAAAATTCCAATTCATCTATTCTGTAGTTGCTGTGGCTGCTCTGATGATTGATTTTATTTCAGGCGGTCAATGGGACATGCTCTATAGTTTGTTGGTTCAGAACGTGATTGGATTCGTTCTCGTAATCCTGTTGAGCATCTTAATGATCGGCACCATCTCCAAAGCGCTTCAACGGAGCCGGGAAGCTCTTTTGCTTGCTACGGGATTCGGTACATTTGCCTTAATCAGTGTTGCTGAACTACTGTGGTATTACCAGCGTAATGGAACATATCATCTGATATGGTGGAAATGGTCCATGGTTGCTTTTATTATCTCACTTATTGCCATACTGGGAAGCCGATTTGCTGAAAAACATACCAAAGTGCTTGAATACTCGAAAGAGTTGGAATTGTTCAATAATGAATTGCAGCGATCCGAGAAAATGGAAATCATTAGTGAACTGGCGGCGTCAGTTGCTCATGAGGTTCGTAATCCGTTGCAGGTGACACGAGGTTTCCTTCAGCTCATGACAGAGCAGGAAGACAACAAAAACAAGGGATATGTGCGGATTGCTTTGGAGGAGCTTGAT
This sequence comes from Paenibacillus sp. MDV22-iso6, assembly GCF_058408365.1. Lineage (NCBI taxonomy): Bacteria > Bacillati > Bacillota > Bacilli > Caryophanales > Paenibacillaceae > Paenibacillus > Paenibacillus sp. MDV22-iso6. The sequence continues at coordinate 320,071 of NZ_JBZVDZ010000002.1, forward strand.
CGGGCTTCCGGCATTATTACCGATTTCCTAACGTTTGCCAAACCGGAGTTCGATCATATTGTCTCTCTCAATATCGCGGATGAATTTAATCATATTGAAGGCATTCTTGTACCGATGGCTAATCTGGAAGGCGGCAAAATAACAACTGACATTCCGCCAGATCTATGGATTAGAGGGAACTCTTCCAAGTTCAAACAGGCTTTTATTAATATTATTAAGAATAGTATTGAAGCGCTGCAAGGACAGGGTCAGATTGATATTTGGGCCTATGCTCAGGATGGGGTTATCAAGGTACATGTTAGGGATAACGGTGAGGGCATGGATGAGGAAGCGCTGGTCCGGCTTGGGGAGCCTTATTTCTCGAACAAAATTAAGGGGACAGGCCTTGGCATGATGGTGACCTTCCGAATCGTTGAAGCCATGCATGGGCAGATCAGTTTTACAAGCACAAAAGGGGTAGGAACAGAAGCCGTTGTATCTTTTGCCGCTTTCGTCGAATGACGAGCGGTAGAAGTGTACGATGGCTTTTTTGTTCGCTACCCCTTGTGCCGTTCAATTACATATTCAATCTAATCCGTTTAGCTTCTCCACGGTCCGCAATTTACGTCATAATCCACTTTGGCTGGATTGGGAGGAATTACGAGAACGTAGTCGTTCTGTTGTTCTTCAATGGTACGGACTTGAATGTGTTCAGGAATATCAATGCCAAATGCTTCGCGAAGCGCTTGCTTTGGGTTGGAGTGCAGTTGTTGTCTGAAGTGCTCATCGGTCCAGGCCTTTTCAATAATATCCTCGTGCAACGTTTTCTCTGATACCATCATCGTCAACATTCCCTTCATATTTAAAATTCAACTGTACCAGCTCTTCTTTTGTGATTAGGACAAATGTTGTTTCTCGCTGATCCAGTAATGAAACCCGCCTTGAAAAAGCACTTTTTTGTGTTGTTCAATGTCCTGAACAGTTTGTCCCAGAATGCCGCATAAGTAAGAATTAAACGCTTCGAGATGCGAAATTCCCGAGTTAGAAGATGTTAGTCTGATGTTATATTGCTGAGCAATGTCTACATAGGAGTTCATCAATTGAGTATTGTATACATTATCATGTACACATTCGCTTACAGGATGAGCCGGGTAATTATGTTCCAGTGCTGCGGATATGTGGGAGAGGAAGCTGTTGTAATTTCCATGCACAGCATCTTGTTTGGTGTCTGTGAAGTCATCTGTCATCTGGAGAGTCATCAGTGCAATGTTGACGGCAGAACATACCGGAGTGATACGATGCTCCTGTTCCAAAAGAAGCAGTGAGCCAGCAGCTCCAAGCAGAAGTGGGGCAGCTTTTTGGGCGATTAATAGCGGGCTTCTCTTGAAATAATCGATGGAGTTCTCACCGGTGACGCTCATGGCCCAATCCTCCACATACTGTCTGAAATACGTCCAGAACGGGGAAGAAAGGCTGAATAGCTCTGAATAGGCACAGATCGCATCCACGTAGTAAAGATTACCCAGTGATAATTTCAGTGTCACATCTTCTGGCTGTTCGTCCATAACTTCATCCTGATTCAGAAAATATAGCATATGCAGGAGACAAGCAGTACTCAGTTTGTGTGCCTTCTCTGGAGGTAGACCATCCGAGAGTTGCATCCACAATGGAATAATGTAGCCAATGTAACTGTGACCCGAATCTCGTAACAAAGGATTGACCAAATGAAGTTGTTCTAGTGCATGTTCTGACATTGGTTCAGGATATTTCTGTACCAGCTGCTCTGCTGCAGCGAACACCACCTCCACATCGGATCTAAACGGATCAAACCATTCTCTCCGCATCGTTTGGTTACGCCCTTCCCAAAATAAAGTAATAAGGACTATTCGACTAGATCATGAAGTTACTTTCAGTATACCGGAAATGAATTGAAAAAAATAGGAGGTTTTGTGATGAATTGTGAAAAAAACAATGACATTTTGTATTTTTATGGCATAAAAAAGCGGAAGTTAGGCTCAAACTAAGAGAGCACAGGATTTTGACATATGAAAGGAAGAAGAGAAATGAAATACAGATGGAAAAAATGGATGGCAGCCGGACTGGCAGCCGTATTTATAACAGCATCAACCGGCTATACGGCATCCGCTGATCCAAATGGATCTGTTGAGGATCATGTGGCGACACCATCTTCCTCCTCAAACCAGACCAAGCCATGCATGCAAGCAGGTCATGGCCTGTTTATGATTGGAGAAACCGCGGACCTCCTCGGTATTGGGCTCCGTGATTTAAAGGAACAGATGGAGCTTGGCAAAACGTTGACTCAGATTGCCAAGGAACGCAAGGGACTTAGTGAAAATCAATTGTTGGAGAAGCTGAAGCCTTCGCTCTCTCAGCGATTGGATAAAGCAGCCGAAGAAGGCTGTCTCACGAAAGAGCAGGCAGCAGCAGCCAAAGCAGGAATGGATACCAAGCTGAAGAAGGTAATTAACACACCACTGCGGGAATTAAGACGAGAGTTCGCTCACCATGGCAACAGACGTCCGATGATGGACAAGGGGGCTATTGCACGCTTTATCGGCATCACCCCGGAGCAACTCCATCAGCAGCTTCAAAGCGGGAAATCACTGGCTGAGATTGCTCAGGCAAAAGGCATCAGTGAAACGCAACTGGTAGACAAGCTGAAGGAGCAGTTGACGGGTGACCTGAAAAGGTTCGTTAATCAGAAGGGCATTGCACATCAAGCTCCTGGTCCTCACGAACCTGTACCCGGTCGATCCGCTTCCACAGAAGTGAAGTGACAAAGAGCGTCTTCCACGAAGGGAGACGCTTTTTCAATATTCAACTAGAATTAGCTGGTTTCCGGACTGCGGTTTGCGCTAGCTGACGGATTGCGCTCCGGTGAACTTGTTCTGCTCGCAGAAATAGTATCATGCAAACGGGGACTTAGGCGTTTCTTCCGTTGTAATCCTATGGTGAAGCGTGAACCAGGAAGTTGGGAAAGTCCCCAACTGATTGCAAGGGACGTTGCTACGGTAACAAGAAACGAAAGCAATGTTATCGGTAGATGCCATCCGGTTAGTGTAAGTGGCCGGGTAATATACGCAATGCAATAGATAACCAGTGCATGAACCAGATAGCCACCAAAGGAATATCGGCCAATCCACGTCAGGAGACGCTGAAATGGTGTATCTTTGCCTCGCAGCAGTACAAGGAACCCATAGAACGTGAACATCTGAGCCATGATGATGATGAATGTCGTGGGCTTCAGATAGGTTGAGATATTCAGATTAACGACATCGTCTGATCCCCGCAGCACATCATATCCAAGCCAGATGTACATGCCGATAAACAGACAGACCATCCAGGGCAATACCTTTGCAGTCCAACTTCTCCAACTATCCACTGACCAGGCACAGACTGCCCCCAGCAAAAAGTAAAACCAGTACATAACCCATGAATAAGAGCGATATTGCAGCAAACCCGACCAGGGTTGGGGTAAGGAAGCTGTCCACCCGCCCATATCGTAGTAGGACCATTTCATAAGTAAAGTGTATAATGCCATCCCAATGAGAATCAGCGTGATGACGGATTGCATCGGGGTGAAGCGTGTAACTTTTTCAATACGTCTCTGAACGAACTTGGCTCCCGCAAGAAACAGGGGAAACAGAATATAGAACTGAAACACCATAATCACAAACCACAGATGATATCCCGTCTGGGGGAGGAACAGTTCACGAACAAAACTCCGGAAGTCCGGCATACCCGAAAGCCAGAACTCAGGGGTGAATATCCGGACAAACAACCAATAGATGAATGTCCATACCACAAAGGGCACATAGATATCTCCAAACCGCTTACGGATAAAACGGGGGTAATCCGGTTTGGTGTGACTATGATGATAGAACAGCATTACACCAGACAGAAAGACAAATGTCGGCGTACCGAAACGAGTCAGATGATAAATCATGGTCAGCATGATGGAATCGGGTTGTTCAATATCGGCGCGATATATATATTCCGCGATGTTATGCTGCATTACAATAGCGAGAAATGCAAGGCCGCGCAGCTGAGTCCATTCCACGATTCGCGGTTTATTCACGTGTATTCCTCCTTCGTGTAACCGGAATTCATCATTTAAGGGTACCTGTTGAACATTAAGGCTGCATTAAATGGGGAAAATAGGTACAAAAAAAAGATGGCGGCAGCCATCTTTTTAATCGGAGCATCATTGCGATACCTGCCTCATTTTGTTTCCATTCCATTTAGTTTAAGTCTGGTACTTTTGTTGATTCATCCTCTGAGGATTTCGCATCTTCTTCAAACAAATTCTGAATGTATGCTTGAAGTTTCGGTTTATTCACACCGAGTACTTGGGCAGAACCTGCAAGTTCATTGGTTAGCAACTTGTTAGGAGGGATCTGCTGTTTATCGATTTCATTTACGTTAATATCGAATCCGAGCGAAGCCAATTTTAACATCTGTGTTGGACTGAGGTCTGTCTCGATATATGGAGCGACAGCTTCCAATATTTCAGGAATCTTGAAGAGTGAAGTCGTACTTTGCATCTTCTTGGCCAGCTCAGTCATGAAAATCCGCTGCCGTTCGGTACGCGTAAAGTCTGATGTGGCATCATGCCGGAATCGCACATATTGGAGGGCGGTCTTACCGTCCATATGCTGAAGTCCTTTTTTTAGATCAATATCGTACATATGTTTATCTGCTTTGCTGGTATAATACATGTCTTTCTCCACATCAATATCGATCCCGTCGACAGCATCAACCAGCGCCATGAATCCGATAAAATCGGTATACACGTAGTGCTGGATAGGGATGCCGAGCAAGTCACCGACCGTTTGTTTGGTTAATTCCGCTCCGCCGTAGGAGAAGGCCGCGTTGAGTCTGCTCTTTCCGTGTCCCGGAATATCAACATATGTATCACGCAGAACAGAGAAGAGATGGGCTTTCTTGGATACCGGATCAATGGAAGCGACCATGACCGAATCTGAACGGCCAGCATCATCCCCCCTGGTGTCACCTCCAAGCAGCAAAATGTTAACTCGTTCCTTCCCTTCCCATTTAGGAACAGGGGTGGTTGGATTGTCCGTATTTTGGTTTGTTTCAGAAGTGGAAGTCTCGGAAGCGGTTGAGATGCTATTGGCAAAATGAACGATCGAGTATCCGTAATATACAATGACACCGGTTATGGCAAGTGCCAGGGTTAGGGATGTCCCCCATAACCATTTCTTAAGCATAATCTTCACCTTTCTATGAATGAACTATTATGTAACCCAAACTAGTTTAACAAAAAGTAAGAGAAATGTCCTCTTTGATTTCGAAAGTTCGGTTACCAGGCGACATATTTGACAAATAGTTAGTGTATATTTATTATGTAAAAAATAATCGTGATTTGTGTAATGGAGGTATTAAACGACTGTTATGAATCAATCTGTATTTAATTGGATCAACCAGTTTGCAGACCGAATTCCGTTTCTGGACTGGTTTATGATTACATCAGCTGAATATGCGGTTTGGGTTATGATAGGGCTTCTTGTGATTGTGTGGTTTCTTGGCAATCCGTCGAAGCAACGAATTGTGTTTTATGCGTGTGTAGCTTCGATCGTAGCACTTGTTTTGGCAAAATGGGGAATTTCACCTGTGGTAGGTCATCCAAGGCCGTTCGTGGAAGGCACGGTGCATCAACTGGTTCCGCATGTACCAGATCCATCATTTCCAAGTAAACATGCTTCCTTTGTATTCGCGCTCGCAGCAGCTTCGTTTTTTATCGGGCGTCGCTTCGGTATGTGGATGCTGTTGCTTGCTGTGCTGACAGGAGTGTCGCGTGTCTATGTAGGTGTACATTATCCTGGAGATATTCTGGGCGGATTCATTCTAGGTAGCCTGGTCAGTGTGATCTTGATCGCTACGCGTAATTATACCAAGTCGATTCCCGATTTCTTCATTAACATTCATCGGCGGATTTTCCGTTAGAAACAGTTGAATATAATAGGGATCAGAAGAGAAGTATCGGATACGAGAGCCTTAAGTTTTTGGTGAGCCAAAGACTTAAGGCTTTTTTGTGTTTATTTCGAAGTTAACTGAAATTTACAAAAATCGAATTCCGATATCTACAATTCATGACGATACGTGTCGATATACTATAAATATGTACTAGTTGAGGAGTGGGGAACATGAAAGATACGCGGGGAAACGTGAAGGGGAAATTGAGATTAACAATTCGAATGAAATTACTGACTGGATTTCTAATGGTAGTGGCTTTACTGGCTTTTGTAAGCATTTATGCGTTAACCCAAATTCATGATATGTCCAAAAAGGCCGATGAAATCGATAAGATGTGGATGCCCAGTGTGAGCCTGCTTGGGATGATGAATGGTGATATTTCGGACGTCGAGCGGCTTGCTCTTGCCGTAATTGTCGAAACAAATCCAACTGAAATCACCAAGATGAATGAAGTGTTGGAACAGCTCCAAGCCAAGATTGCGATTGAGCGCAAGGAACTGGTTTCACTCATCTCAGACAATACCGAAGCAGTGGCAATGTACAATACATTTAGCACGAACTATGAGGCGTATTTGGCGAAAATGCCGGAATTTATGAAATTGGGCATGGCTAACAATTACGAAGAAGCCAGCAGATTGCATTCAGAGGCCTATCCGTTATGGTATACAGCGAATGATACCATTGCCCAATTAATCACGATGGGGAACTCACTGTCGGATGCAGCAACGAATACATCGGTTGAGTCTGCTGAACAAGCATTTAATATTATATTGGGAGTCACTATTGTTGCTTTCCTGGTGGCCATGTTTATTGCCTTCTTCATTGCAAGCATCATCTCGCGTCCAATTCAGAAGATGAATGCAGCAGCGATGTTGATTGCAGGTGGGGATCTGACGAGTGAGAAGATCGTGCTCAAGAACAAGGATGAGCTGGGAACGCTGGCCGATTCCTTCAATGTGATGACAGGCAACCTGCGGGAGATGATTCAATCCGTGTCGATGACATCCGAACAGGTAGCCGCTTCCTCCGAAGAACTTCTCGCGAGTGCTGAGCAGAATACCAAGGCGTCGGAACAGATTTCCGAGACGGTTGAGGAATTGGCTGTAGGTACATCGGATCAAGTAGATATGGTGAAACGTTCTTCACAGGCGATGAGTGAGATGGCTCTTGGTTCGGAACAAATTGCTGAGCTTGCTCAAAGTGTATCCGTATCTGCCGTTGATGCAGCGAATCAGTCTGCCGAAGGAAATATGATTATTCAGCAGGCTGTTGAACAGATGGGATCTGTTCGCAATTCCATTGCATCACTGACAGAACTGGTTACAGGGCTGGGAGAACGTTCCGCAGAGATAGGTACGATTACCGAGGTTATCAACAATATTGCCCGTCAAACCAACCTTCTTGCATTAAATGCAGCGATTGAAGCGGCACGTGCAGGTGAGCACGGACGTGGCTTCGCAGTCGTAGCCGGAGAAGTACGGAAGCTCGCAGAGGAGTCTTCTACATCCGCACAACGGATTACGGATCTTGTCCAATTGATTCAGAAGGATACAGATCATGCCGTGCAGGCTGTGAAAGTGAACAGCAATGAAACGGAAGCCGGAATTGAGATTGTAACAGCGGCTGGACAAGCCTTTGAACAAATTTCGAATGTAGTGAACAAGGTTGCTGGTGAAATCCAGGAAGTATCGGCAGGTTCGGAGGAAATGTCAGCAAGTACGAATGAAGTTGTAGGGTATGTGGATCAGATCTCTAACATTGCGGGAGAAGCAGCAGGCGGGGTACATAATGTATCTGCCGCAACCCAGCAGCAGCTGGCTTCGATGGAAGAGATCGCTTCCTCCGCAGGTTCTTTGTCCAAAATGGCTGAAGAGTTGCAGGAGCAAATCAACAAATTCAGAGTGTAAACGATCCAAAAGTAGGGTGTTCAGACTGGATAGTACCATGGATCATCATGCAACCTGTAGCACGGGTTATTCAAAATATCAGGACTGTTTCTCATATTGCGTTCAAGCGATATGAGGGGCAGTCTTTTTTGTCATATCACTACCCAAACATGTCACAACAATGTTATTTCAGAAGTCACCAGCGCTGATATTGCAACTGGAGCAAAAGGATATAATGGTAATTAATGGTGGAAATACATGGAGTCACACCATAGAAAGGAGCGGGTCATTACATCAGTGTAATTGGAAAATTACGAGACGACTATTGCAAAAGGAGATGAATGGTTGAAGATGAAGGGAAGCTGGTGGAGACGAATCGCTATCCTCGCGTTATCGGTAGGGCTACTGGCAGGAAGTACATCCATACAGGCATGGAGTGGTAAGGCAGATGCGGCTGCCGGAAATCATAACTATGCGGAGGCATTACAAAAGGCGGTTTATTTCTATGAAACACAGCGTTCAGGGAATTTGCCCGAAGACAATCGGGTGGAATGGCGTGGTGATTCCGGATTAAATGACGGAGCGGATGTTGGGGTTGATTTGACCGGAGGGTGGTACGATGCTGGAGATCATGTGAAATTTGGTCTGCCGATGGCCTATTCGGCTACGATGTTAGCTTGGTCTGTTGTGGAATACCGTGAGGGATACGAGCAGGCAGGGCAACTGGAGCAGATTAAGGATAACTTGAGATGGGCTACAGACTATTTTGTGAAAGCGCATACGAAACCAAATGAATTATGGGGACAGGTTGGAGCGGGCAATACAGACCATGCCTGGTGGGGGCCTGCTGAAGTGATGCAGATGAACCGTCCTGCTTATAAGATCGATGCATCCTGTCCGGGAAGTGAACTTGCGGGAGAAACTGCAGCGGCACTCGCTTCTTCATCCATTGTGTTCCGGGACAGTGACCCGGCTTATGCCAACAAACTACTTCAACATGCCAAGGAACTGTACAGCTTCGCGGATACGTATCGAGGCAAATATTCGGATTGCATTACAGATGCCCAATCGTTCTACAATTCATGGACAGGTTACTATGATGAACTCGCCTGGGCTGCAACATGGTTATATATGGCGACAAATGATAGCGCTTACTTGTCCAAGGCGATTGCTACAGCGAATCTGTGGCAGGCAGATGGACAGAACGGGAACTGGGCCTATACTTGGACCCAAGGCTGGGATGACAAACACTACGGAGCCCAGATTCTGCTGGCTCGCATTACGTCGAGTCTGAACATGCCAGAAGCGACGCGGTTCATTCAATCCACAGAGCGCAATCTGGATTATTGGTCTGTAGGCACGAATGGACAAAGAATCAAGTATACACCGGGCGGGCTTGCCTGGCTTGATACATGGGGATCGCTCCGATATGCAGCAAATGCATCTTTTATTGCTTTTGTATACTCCGACTGGGTCAGTGATCCGGTGAAGAAAGCAAGATATCAGGACTTTGCCGTCTCTCAAATGAACTACATTCTGGGGGATAATCCTCGCCAGAGCAGTTATGTGGTCGGTTATGGTCAGAATCCGCCTAAGCATCCTCATCACCGGACCTCTCACAGTTCATGGACGAACAATGAAAATACACCTTCAGAGCACCGTCACACGTTGTACGGAGCGATGGTTGGTGGACCGGATGCAACGGATGCCTATACCGATTCCATTGGCGACTATGTCAGCAATGAGGTGGCAACCGATTACAATGCAGGCTTTACAGGCGCGTTAGCCAAGATGAATCTGTTATTCGGCCAGAATGATCAGCCCATCGCGAATTTTCCGGCTCCGGAAGTGAAGACAGATGAGTTCTTTGTCGAAGCTGCCGTGAAGGCATCCGGTCCCAATTACACGGAAATCAAGGCTCAACTAAATAATCGTTCCGGCTGGCCTGCGCGGATGGGGGATAAGTTATCTTTTCGCTATTTTCTGGATCTAAGTGAAGTTTACGCTGCAGGATATACCGTATCTGATGTCAAGGTTACAACCGCATACGCCGAGGGTGCTACCGTATCCCAACCGGTTGTGGTTGATGCAGCGAAACGAATCTATGCTGTTACGGCGGACTTTACTGGAACCAAGATATATCCTGGCGGGGAAGGACATTATCGCAAAGAGGTCCAGTTCCGCATTACCGGCCCGCAAGGCGCCTGGAATGCGAATAATGATCATTCATTCCAGGGCTTGGGCACAGGTAATGTGGCGAAGAGCGTATATCTCCCAGTCTACGATGCGGGAATACGGATATACGGTCAGGAACCTGGTGTTACACCGGTTGTCACTCCTGTTGCACCTTCTGGCGTGCAGGCTATATCAGGGAATGCTCAAGTCATCCTGAGCTGGGTAGCATCACCTGGGGCAGAATCGTACACCGTGAAGCGTGCCGAGGTGAATGGGGGTCCATATACTTCTGTAGCGACAGATGTACATGGATTGACATACACGAATACGGGGCTTACGAACGGAAAGACCTATTATTATGTGGTGACGGCTGTTAATTCAGCCGGAGAATCGCCCGGGTCTGCACAAGCCTCTGCCACGCCGCAAGCTGGAACATCGTTGCCTGGCGAACTGACGTTAAGCGGTACGGCTGGCAACGCCCAGTCGATTCTGACCTGGACGGCAGCAACGGGAGCAGTGACTTATAAGGTACAGCGCTCCGTTGTGGGCGGCGCATATGCCGATGTGGCAACTGGATTGGCAGTTTTGAATTACATCGATGCAACAGCGGTAAATGGAACGGCGTACAGTTATCGAATCGCCGCCGTGAATGCGAGCGGACAGACGTTGTCCAATATCGTGACGGTGACACCGAGTGCGCCTCCGGTAACGACGGGCACGCTTGAGGTGCAGTATCGTAATGGAGGGTCAGGTGCTTCCGGCAATGCGGTGACTCCGCAGTTTAATCTAAAAAACACTGGCACTCAGGCGATTGATCTGAGTACCGTGAAGCTCCGATATTATTTTACCAAGGACGGTGCAGGGGATCTGACCTTCTGGTGTGATTATGCTCAGATCGGCACGGCTAATATTGAAGGCAAATTTGTCACGCTGACTCCGACAACGGGCACAGCGGATACGTATCTGGAGATCAGCTTCAAATCCGGGACTGGCAGCCTGGCTGCTGGAGCGGAGACGGGTGTGATTCAGGGGCGCTTTTCCAAGAACAATTGGAGCAATTTCGATCAGAGCAACGACTATTCCTATGATGCAACCAAGACTGCTTTTACCGCATGGAATCAAGTAACTGGGTTTCAGGGAGGTACGAAAGTCTGGGGCATTGAGCCGTAACCTAACAGGGAGTTCAACAGCATGGGCAGACCCACGGTAATTCTAATTGAATTTCACCATTCCAGGGAGGTATATACATGTTGAAATCAGCTGCGAAAAAAAGTTTGTCTGCCATGCTAGCAGGGACCGTTATGCTGACCGGGTACACCGGTTTGTGGGCAGGCCCCCAAACGGTTTATGCCGAAGAGCAGAACATTGATGCTCAGGCGGACGGAATAAATGAAGCTCGATTTTTGCAATTGTATGATCAGCTGAAAGATCCGGCGAACGGTTATTTTTCTCCAGAGGGCATTCCCTATCATTCCATTGAAACGCTGATGAGCGAGGCACCGGATTATGGGCACATGACGACATCCGAGGCATACAGTTACTGGCTCTGGCTGGAAACGATGTATGGTCACTATACGGGAGATTGGTCCAAACTGGAAGCGGCTTGGGACAGCATGGAGAAATACATCATCCCTGTCAATGAAGGTGACGGCAAGGAAGAGCAGCCTACGATGAGTTATTACAATCCGAACAGCCCGGCCACCTATGCAGCGGAAAAACCTTTTCCGGATCAATATCCTTCTGCCATTAACGGTCAATATGCGGCCGGAAAAGACCCACTTGATGCCGAGCTGAAATCTTCCTACGGCAACAATCAGACGTACCTGATGCACTGGCTGCTGGATGTGGATAACTGGTACGGGTATGGTAACCTGCTGAATCCGAATCATACAGCGGCTTACGTGAATACATTCCAGCGTGGAGAGCAGGAGTCTGTATGGGAAGCCATTCCACACCCATCCCAGGACAATAAAACGTTTGGCAAAACGGGCGAAGGTTTCATGAGCCTGTTTACCAAGGAGACTCAGACACCGGCTGCCCAGTGGCGTTATACCAACGCAACGGATGCTGACGCACGTGCGGTGCAGGTACTGTATTGGGCGAAGGAGATGGGCTACACCAATACAACGTATCTGGACAAAGCGAAGAAGATGGGCGACTATCTGCGCTATGGGATGCACGACAAGTACTTCCAGAAGATCGGAAGTGCCAAGAACGGCACACCAACTGCCGGTACAGGCAAAGACTCTAATATGTATCTGATGGCATGGTATACCTCATGGGGCGGCGGCCTTGGCGAGGGTGGGAACTGGGCTTGGCGGATTGGAGCCAGTCATACGCACCAGGCTTACCAGAATCCGGTGGCAGCGTATGCCTTGTCTGATCCGGCAGGTGGCCTGATTCCAAAATCGACAACTGCCAAGGCAGATTGGAATGCATCGCTGAAACGCCAATTGGAGTTCTACACCTGGTTACAGTCTCACGAAGGGGCAATTGGCGGTGGAGCGACGAACAGTTTTGATGGCTCTTACAAAGCTTATCCTGCTGGAACCAGTACGTTCTATGACATGGCTTATCAGGAAGCTCCTGTATATCGGGACCCCGACTCCAACACGTGGTTTGGTTTCCAGGCTTGGTCGCTGGAGCGTGTAGCTGAGATGTATTACATTCTTGCTGAGAGCGGGGACCTCAGTTCTGAGAACTTCCAGATGGCCAAAAAAGTCATTACCAAGTGGGTCGACTGGGCCAAGGATTATGTATTCGTCGATGAGCGTCCGGTGACGGATGCACAAGGATATTATCTGAATGCGGCAGGTCAACGGATACTTGGAGGTACCAATGCACAGGTTGCTACTACACCTGCACCGGGCGAATTCTGGATTCCAGGCAGCCAGGAATGGCAGGGGCAACCGGATAAATGGAATGGGTTCAGTGCCTTTACGCAAAATCCGAATTTCCATGTGGTAACCAAAGATCCTGCTCAGGATACAGGCGTACTGGGGAGCTATATCAAAGCCCTGACGTTCTTTGCTGCGGGGACTCAAGCCGAAGGCGGCGTACTCAGTGCCAAAGGCCAGGAAGCCAAAGATATGGCCGAGAAACTATTGAATACGGCGTGGGATTACAATGATGGTGTGGGGATCGTGACTGAAGAAGTCCGTAAAGACTACTTCCGTTTCTTTGCCAAAGAGATCTATATTCCGGCAAACTGGACGGGAACCTTCGGGCAGGGGAACACGATACCGGGTACAGCCGGCGTACCTTCTGACCCGGCCAAAGGTGGTAATGGCGTATACATTGGTTACTCTGACCTGCGTCCAGCCATCAAGCAAGATCCGGCATGGGCTTATCTGGATAATCTGTACAAAACGTCTTATAATCCAACAACGAAAAAATGGGAAAATGGCGCACCAACCTTTACGTATCACCGTTTCTGGTCACAGGTGGATATGGCTACCGCGTATGGCGAATATGATCGTCTCCTTGGTAACACAGGAGGCCCAGTGGTCCAAGTGCCAGCAGCTCCGGCGGGTCTGACAGCTGCAGCAGGCAGTGAGCAGGTTGCTCTGAACTGGACCGCATCCACTGGTGCCGCTTCTTACACGGTAAAACGTGCAGAGGTGAGCGGTGGCCCGTATACTTCCGTAGCAACGGGTGTTACCGGTTCGACCTTCACAGATACAGCACTGACCAATGGAAAAACGTACTATTATGTGGTGACCGCAGTGAGTACGGCGGGTGAATCTGCACCTTCTGCTCAGGCCTCTGCAACACCGCAAGCGGGAACCTCTATACCGGGAGTGTTAACCCTTACGGGAACGGCAGGCAATAATCAGGCTGTGCTGACATGGACCGCATCGACCGGAGCTGCAAGTTACAAGGTACAACGCTCGGTTGCAGGTGGAACCTACGCCGATCTGGCTACAGGTCTGACGGCGCTGACTTACACGGATGCCACGGCAGTGAACGGTACCGCATACAATTACCGAGTGGTGGCAGTAAATGCAAGCGGGCAGACCTTGTCCAACGTAGTGACGGTGACACCAACAGCGCCTCCTGTAACAACAGGTGCACTTGAAGTACAATACCGCAATGGTGGTTCAGGGACGTCAGGCAATGCGGTGACCCCGCAGTTCAATATCAAGAACACAGGCACGACAGCAGTGGATCTGAGCCAGGTGAAGGTGCGGTATTACTTTACGAAGGATAGTGCATCCGATCTGAGTTTCTGGTGTGATTACGCTCAGATTGGCAGCGCCAACGTTGAAGCTCACTTTGTGACGGTAGATCCGGCTAAAGGGACAGCGGATACGTATCTGGAGATTGGATTTAAATCCGGGGCAGGCAGTCTGGCTGCCGGAGCAGAGACGGGAATTATCCAGGGGCGCTTCTCGAAGAACAACTGGACGAATTTTGATCAGACCAACGACTATTCTTTTGATGCTTCCAAAACGGCCTTTAGCGCCTGGAACAAAGTGACCGCTTATATTAGTGGAGTCAACGCTTGGGGTATTGAGCCATAGTCGATTCATATTGAGACAGAGTACAGCCGGGGAGAGATCTCCGGCTTTTTGTATGATGATTTTAGGATTACAGGTGCTCATAATCGGGAAATGAACCATAGTAATGTTTACCAAATATAGAATTTAAATATTAAAATATAGGTCATATGACGCATGTCCTAAGTGATGCGCGGTTTAGGCCTCTTTTCTGCGTAAAACGAAGCGTAGCAAATAGTTACAATAATTTAACCTTTGAAAAAGAAGAGATTTGCGGCAGTTTTAGCCAACTGGTGTGAGAGGTTTCCCTGATTCTTAGTGCTCAAGCCTGCCTGATCGAATACAGGACTTTGGACTGATGATCGTTATGGACAGCCCGTTTTACAATGGGGCAAGCCCGGCGAATGAGGCCAGGTTAAAATTCTGTAACATCAGGGGGAACACGACATCATGAACTGGAAAAGCAAGATCATTACTGCAAGTGTAACAGCAACGATGCTGATGGGAAGTCTGACAACAGGAGCATTAACGACACCTGCATCAGCAGCGGCAGTTGATAATTCAAAAGTTAAAGTCATCTGGGGAGTTAATTTGCGTACATCGCCATCTTCTTCCGCAAGCATTGTTCGTTTGGTGCCAAAAGGAGAGACTGTCACGGTAGTGCAAAAATCCGGATCAGGCTGGTATAAAGTTACGGACTCCGGTAACCGGACAGGATACATATCTTCTTCTTCAAAATATACACAAGCTGTGAAAGGCAACACGACAACAGGAAGTGGCAGTACTAGTGGGTCTGGTTCAGTTACAGGCAGTGCTTCGGTGGAGAAAGTGATTGCTGCCGGTATGAAATATTGGGGGACGCCTTATGAGTTTGGCGCAAGTCGTAACAGTACGGCTACGTTCGATTGTTCAAGCTTTGTCCGCCAGGCATTTATTGATGCGCTCGGAATCAAGCTTCCATCCGATTCGCGTAAACAAGGTGCTTATGTGAAAGCCAATGGTACCGTTCAGACGAATTGGAAAAATCTGAAGCGTGGTGACCTGATGTACTTTATGTCCTACAAAGGCAGCTCGGCTTCATCGTATTCTAGTGTGAACAAATCTACTGCTACGATTACCCACACGGGAATTTATCTGGGTGACGGCAAAATACTGCACACCTATTCCAACGCTGGCGGCGGTGTAACGATTAGTGATATCTCCGGAAAACATTGGGAGTACCGTTTCTTGTTTGGTGGAAGTGCACTTTAAGTTCCAGCATACTTATTAAATAATGACCATATATAGAACCTTCCATCTCTGCTCTATACGGGGGATGGAAGGTTCTTTTTGTTGTTTATTAGTCCTGGTAGTACAGACGGAACAGAATATCCTGATCGTAGTTGCCGAATCCTTGACCATACAACGTTAGCCCACCCACATGCTGCGCATCTTCCTCCACGGAGAGGCGCAATGTCCACTGATTGCGTTCCACGGGGATATCCGCAAGCGTAATTTCGGACATATGCTGTCCATCAATAAATGTGCCCTCATGGGTGATCCGCAGCACCTTGAGCATGCCGTATTGATTGACACTGTCGCTCCACCATTCCGGGGTGAACATGCCTCGTCCATTTCCGGAATCTCCAGGACTTGTCCATTCACCGAGTCGAATTCCGTTGAGCATGAAGGTAATATCCGAAGGCCAGTTTGGGTTGACCGAAGGAGCTTCTGAACCTATCTCAAGTGACAATTCAATGGCACTGATCTGTTGACCTGACAAGATATAGTTTGGAATTTTGTATTCCACGAATCCGCGTCCAAACCAGAGAATATGGGCATGCATGCGTTCGGGATCTAGAAAATAGCGTGGATCATCATACTGTCCAATGACCTGATTGGATGTAGCCAGACCACAAGTTGGATACACATCAAAATGGGTGTAATGCCCGACAGGGATTGCCACTTCATGAAGCTTGCGGATGGTGCCCGTTTCCTGTGGCATAGAGATGCCAATCCAGTCGACTGCCAGGCTGTTCATTTTGTGCGTGCCGCCATCCTTGCGAATCATTTTGGACTGAATAATGCCCACATCCTGTAGCTTGCGAACATGCATGGTTACAATTGCGCTGCTCAGGCCGAGGGATGCGGCAATGTCCTTCACGTTCATTGGGGTCTCCGCGACAAGCCTGATAATCTGCAGACGGACTTCACTCGCGAGTGCCTCGTATAGGGGCAGCCATTCTGCATCGGTATTTGCTCTGATCACATCTGTTCCTCCATTTTTGATTTATAGAATTAAGTTAAACATAAATCCAGTCAAAAGAATAACATTTTGCAAAATTCAGGTTGAAATTGGTGCCATAATCGATTTTAATATAAATATGAACGTTGATCCATAGATTATCAATTAATTTTTATATTAATCTTAGGGAGCTGAACTTCACGATGGAAAAAGCAAAAATGACGGTAGACAAGGATTTCACAATTGGCGTAGTTGATAAACGTTTATACGGTTCGTTTATTGAACATCTGGGACGTGCCGTATACGGTGGAATATATGAGCCGGGTCATCCTACAGCGAATGAAGCGGGATTCCGTGGAGATGTGCTCGAGATGGTTAAGGAGCTACAGGTTCCGATTGTGCGGTATCCTGGAGGGAATTTTGTATCCGGTTACAATTGGGAGGATTCGGTTGGGCCTGTGTCTGAACGCAAACGCAGACTTGAACTAGCCTGGAGAACTATCGAGACCAATGAATTCGGGTTCAACGAATTTGTGGATTGGTCCAAACAGGCGAATTCGGAAGTGATGATGGCCGTCAACTTGGGAACACGGGGTGTAGACGCAGCCCGCAACATCGTGGAGTACAGCAATCATCCTGAAGGTTCCTACTATAGTGATTTGCGTATTAAACATGGATACAAAGAGCCTCATGCCATCAAAACCTGGTGTCTTGGCAATGAAATGGACGGTCCGTGGCAGATTGGTCACAAAACAGCAGAAGAGTATGGACGGATTGCACTTGAAGCGGCAAAAGTGATGAAGTGGACAGATCCAACGATTGAGCTGGTCGCTTGCGGAAGTTCATCCCTGGGTATGCCATCCTTTCCGGAATGGGAAGCAACGGTGCTGGATCATACGTATGATCATGTTGAATATCTGTCGCTCCACCAGTATTACGGTAATGCTGAACAGGATACGCCAACATTCCTTGCGCGTTCCCTTGAGATGGATCGTTTTATTGAGACGGTAAAAGCGACCTGTGATTATATCAAAGCGAAGAAGCGCAGTAAGAAGACGATGTTCCTGTCCTTTGATGAATGGAATGTCTGGTACCACTCCAATGAAAGTGACAAGAAGCTGGACCCGTGGCAGATTGCTCCGCCACAGTTGGAGGACGTATACAACCATGAAGATGCACTGCTTGTGGGATGTATGCTGATCAGCATGCTGAAACATGCGGACCGAGTTAAGATGGCATGTCTGGCGCAGCTCGTCAACGTTATCGCTCCAATCATGACGGATAATGGTGGTGCTGCATGGAGACAGACGATCTTCTATCCGTTCATGCATGCTTCCGTGTTTGGACGTGGAACTGCACTTGTACCGTTAATCCAGTCTCCGAAGTATGACACCAAACAAATTACGGATGTTCCTTATCTGGAGGGCATTGCGGTGCATAACGAAGAGCAGGGTGAAGTGACTGTGTTCGCCGTGAACCGTCATCTGGAAGAATCACTGCCGCTTGAAGTGGATCTGCGCAGCTTTGGGAAGTGCCGCTTGATTGAGCATATTGTGCTGGAAAGTGATGATCTAAAAGCAGCCAATACCGCTGCACAGCCGAATCGCGTTGCTCCGCATAATCGTGGTGATGCAGAAGTATCAGATACACTGATCACGGCAAGCCTGGCCAAAGCATCGTGGAATGTAATCCGATTGAAAGTTCAATAATAGGTGAAATGAGACGAGGGAATCATTCTGGCTTTCACAGAGATACAGAGCACTCCGATGGCACAACTATCTTCGGATCGCTGTTTTCCTCAACTATAAACGCAAAAAAAAGCTGGATGCGAACGAATCGCATCCAGCTTTTTTCGTGTTCCATGGAGAGAATTACTAGAGTATACTCCGTTTGTTAAAAGTCACTCACCGTATCAATGAACTTTATTTCAACTCAGTATCCGGTCCGAATACAAAGCTCTCGCCGTCGCGTGGAATGAGCACCTGTCCATCCAATTGTTCGGATGCCAGATAACTTGCGAGGTCCACGCGGGACATCATGCAATGGTTAATGGCATCCATATGCACAGCGATGACATGAGCATCCGGCGCATGGTGTTTCACGGCAGCTACGTCAGGCCCGTCCATCGTTATCGGATCTCCTTGCAGGAAGCGGGCACCGCCAGCATTCACCACAATTACCTCAGGTCGATATTGACGAATGGCTTCGGCGGGTTCTTCACACCAGATGGTATCCCCGGCGATATAGGAGACAGGTTCTTCGTCAGCTTCCAATACAAAACCAGACACTTTGCCCATACGTTCGCCGATTTCTCCAGTTCCGTGTTGTCCTGAGGTGCGGACAAAACGTACAGAATGATACTCATGTTTCTCATCCACGGCGGTAACGTTGGTAAATCCGGCTCCAGTGAACACGGCCTCATCTCCTGGTTGGCATAGCAGAGGTACATCCTTGCGTAGCTGCTTCGCTGCTGCTTCATCCCAGTGATCGGGGTGGGTATGCGTAACGATCACCAGATCGGGATTCACATAATCCGTTTCCGTCTCGGGTAAAGAGACTCTAGGATTGCGTAATTCATTGGGCGTGTTCGGGAAAGCGGGCATCACTTCTTTATCCATAAACATGGGATCAACCAGTATATTCAGATCCCCATATTCCAACCATAATGTAGCATTACGAATCAATTGAATTTTCATTGAACCTGCACTCCTTCGGGAATTAATGTTATTATCCTATATGTTATACAACCCGTTTATGGGCGTAAATAACACACTGAAAGAAAACAGGCCACTTTAATTTCAAGTTGAAAGGATTGCAAAATAGATGAATGAGACGATTGATGATACAGATATACGCATACTGAAAAGCCTGATCCGGGACTCCAAACGCTCTCACAAAGAGATCGGCGAAGAGGTGCATTTGACCGGACAGGCTGTAGGTGCGAGAGTACGCAAGCTGCATGATCTGGGTGTTATTGAAGGGTATACGGTAAAATGGAACCCGGAACGCCTCGGCTTGGGCCTGCAGGCATTTGTAATGATTTTTCTGAATTCCGGCGACCTACATGCCGCCTTCCGTGAATTTATGGCTGCACGTGAAGACATCGTGGAGGTTCACCGTGTCAGCGGAGAGGGCTGCTATCTGATGATCGTACGCACAGGAACAATGGAGCAGCTTGGCAGTTTGCTGGAAGCCATTTTGCCGTATGGAAATTATAGAATGAACCTGTCTGTTGGTATAGAAAAGTCGGAATGATGTGAGCTGAATTTCAGATGTCCTGTTGCTGTTTCTCACGCAGCGTCTCCTGCAGAAGACCAACTGCTCGACTGAGCTCTTTTTTGGTTAGCAAATGATCGGTCTGGATATGACGCCGGGTGCCGTCTTTCAAATACAGGGCAATCATGGGGGAAGCAGACAATATCCATTTGTTGAAGGCGGGAGAGCCAATCTCAATTTTACGAATCTCATTCCAGGGAATGGTCCGTTTAAGGATACGAAGCCCTTCATCATTCCAGGATAATAACACAGGGGAACTTGCGATTGCCCGGGACAGAAACATAAAAAATACGGGCCCGATAAACCACATGCCAAGAATGGCTGCGATGGAATAATATAATGTCTCCAGTTGTTCAGCGTGATCTTCATAGATGATCCATAACAGGGTGACACATAATAGCAAGAACAGAAGACATATTGCTCCTTTCCATACAGCCGTGAAACGGCGATAGCCAATCTGTCGATGCTCCAGCTTCGACTCTGATAGTTTATATAATTCAGGTTTCATAAATACGCCTCCTTAACATCATTTCCCAGAAAATATATCAAACATGCCGCCTGCATCGCAGAGCGGCACGTTCAACGTTTATTTAACCCCATTTGGTTCGATGAGCTATCCAGAAATAGCTGAATCATTACCGGCTTCACGAGCATGGGTGTAAAGATAAGCATATACCCCTTCAGCATCAATCAACTTCTGATGTGAGCCTTCTTCGACAATTTCACCATTCTCCATAACGAGAATCCGATCTGCATGCATGACCGTAGAGAGACGATGCGCAATAACAATTGTTGTTCTTCCCTGAGAGACGGATTCCAGCGCCTGTTGTACCAATTGTTCGGTATGCGAATCCAGATTCGCGGTTGCTTCATCCAGGATAAGCACACGGGGCTGAAAGACCACGATTCGGGCAAACGATATCAGTTGACGTTCTCCGGCGGACAGACCGCTTCCGCGTTCGGAAAGACGTGTATCATACCCTTGTGGCAAACGTGAAATCATGGCATGTGCTCCGACGAATCGGCAGGCCTGAATAGCCTGCTCTCTAGTAATATCCTCGCGGAACATTCGTACATTGTCAATGATGGAGCCCGAGAAAAGGAATGGTTCCTGCTGGATCAGACCAACGATCCGATGAAGATTGGCCTGCGGGAAATGGCGAATGTCTATGCCATCGATTTCAATGCTGCCCTGATTCACATCGTAAAAGCGATTGAGCAGGGAGATCAACGTACTTTTGCCAGCTCCTGTAGTGCCTACAATGCCCACCATTTCACCTGGATAGAGATGCAGATTCATATGCTGAATCAGGGGGTGATCTGCCCGATAACCGAACGAAACATCATTAAAATCAATCTGTCCCATCACGTCCCGTGGTTCAAGTGTGGAGGCAGTCCCGGGTTTGGGGTCAGCGACTTCCGGACGGGTACTCAGAATGTTCCAGATCCGATCCATGGATACGGTGGTCGACTGGAATGTGTTCCACTGCATGGTGATCTGGTTAATTGGCTGGAAGAACTGACGGATGTAACTGATAAACGCATAGAGCACACCCACCTGCAATGATTCACCCAGCACGGCACGTCCTCCAAGCCAGACCATCATAACGAGCGCCGCATTGCCAAGGATATCAAACGTCCGGTTGAATATGACATTCGAACGGGCTTGTGTGATATTGGCCTTCAGGTGAAGTTGGTTCTGTTCCGTGAATCTTTTCTTCTGCTCTTCTTCCTGATGGAACGCCTGGATCAAAAACATGCCGGACAGGTTCTCTGCCGTGAATGCAATCAAACGGGAGAGACGAGTTCGGGCATTCTGATAAGCCCTGCGCAGTTGGCTCCGAAATAATACAGCAACGATGGCGATCACAGGCAGCACGATGAGAGAGTACCCTGCGAGTACCGGATCGAGCTGGAACATAAAGACGATAATCAGCACCAGCATCATGCCATCCCGGATGAGACTTAGCAGTACTTGAGTGAAGAAACTGCTGATCGTTTCCGTATCACTGGATACATTCGTCACCAGACTGCCGATATGGAAGCGATCGAAGAAAGACATCGACATTTTGGAGATATGCTTGAACAGGTCCTTACGAATGCGAGAGACGATGTTCTGACCGACATGTTGCAGCAGGTTGTTTTGTACATAGGTAAAAATAAAGCTGATTACAGCCAGCCCCAAAAAGATGGCTGCCAACTGGACAAGAAAGCCTACACTAGTCTGACCAATTGCCAGATGATCATCGATCGCGATCTTCACCAGATAAGGCTGAAGCAGATCGGCGGAAATACCCAGCAGCGAACAGAAAAAGATACCTGCAAAGGCCCATTTATGAGGTTGGGCGTAGGACATCATCGCTTTGAAGGAAGTCCGCTTACTCTGGTCTGCGCCTGCATCGGAACCGGACCCATGGCCTGACGGTGCTTGTGCTCCCGCATCTGAACGAACTTCAGCGTTACGGTCAGTCATGATGTAATCCCTCCTCCTGCAAACGATAGGTTGCAGCATATAACCCTTTTGCGGCCATCAGCCCTGCATGTGTTCCCTGTTCAGCGATTCGGCCTTCATCCAGAACGATAATTTCGTCGGCATGCCGGACTGCACTGATCCGGTGGGAGATAATCAGCGTTGTTTTGCCTTTACCAATCTCACGCAGGCTGTGCAGAATGCCACTTTCGGTGACGGCATCCACAGCACTCATACTGTCATCCAAAATGAGTACCTGCGCTTTTTTGATCAAACCCCTCGCCAGACTGGTGCGCTGACGCTGACCGCCAGACAACGTGAGTCCACGTTCGCCCAGCAGGGTATCGAACCGATCCGGGAACCGGATAATGTTCTCGTATATCATCGCTTGTCGTGCGCTGTGCTCTACGGTGTCCAGCGGAACCTCGCGGTCACTAAAAGCGATGTTGTCCCGAATGGTTGTACTGAACAGGAATCCATCCTGCGGTACGTAGGCAATACGGGATCGCAGACTTTCCAGCGACAGCTGCCGAATGTCGGTGCCGTTAATGCGGATTGTGCCTTCAGGCGGCTCATATGTACGCAGCAATAGCTTCACAAAGGTACTTTTACCAGAACCTGTTTTACCCACAATACCCACGGTTCGTCCTGCCTGGATATTCAGACTGATATTTTTGAGCGCAGCGGATGAACTGCCGGGATAAGAGAAAGACAGATTCTCAATCGTAATGTCGTTCACGGCTTGGAGACTTGTCGCATTGGGAAGCTCGCGCACGTCAGGCACTTCCGTCAACAGATCATTTACCCGCTCAAGTGATGCTCCAGAACGCTGCATAGTATTGATCACATTACCGATTTGTTGAAGCGGTCCCATGATGATCCGCAAATATAACGTCAATGCGACAAAACTTCCGAGTGTAATGGAATTTTGCATCGTCAAAATTCCGCCGACAAGCAGGGAGACAACCAATGAAATGGCACCCAGTAGCGGTAGCAAGGCCTGAAATAGAGAGGACAGACGAACAAGCCGCAGCTGTTTACTTTTGATTGCATCTACTGTGAACCCAAATCGTTCACGGGCGCTGTCTTCAATGGCAAATGTTTTGGTTACACGAATACCACCGAGCTGTTCCTCTGCGGATTCCGTCATCGTTGCAAGAGCATCCTGCACATCACGAGAGCGCTTGCGAATTCGCGGACCGAAAAAAACGACCAGAAAGGGAATGGCCAGCAAAGGCACAATACTGATCAGAATAAGTTTCATCGGGATTCCGCTGAGCAGCATCATCACGATGCAAGATAATAATAGAAATGTTGCATTGGTCATCATGGTGACGCCGTTGGAGATGGCTTCACGTACAGAGGTAACATCATTCATGACGTAACTGAGCAGTTTCCCATTTCCCTGTTTGGAAAAATAGTACTCGCTAAGTTCGGAAAACTTGCCGAAAATGCGCTCGCGTGTCATGAATTCGAAGCGGCGTCCAAGCTTCATGATCATGAATTGTCCGGTACCGAATAACAGATTATAAGCGATGGCAATAGCCAAAAGCGAAAGACTGTACCGGATGACCGTATTCATCTGAAGTGTGTTCTGCATGAGTTGATCCGTGAAACTGCCCAGAATTCGGGGTAAGGACGCCTGACCCACATTGGAGGCAATAATCAGTAGTACAGCGAACAGATATACGGGCCAGTTGGCAATGACATAGCCTCGTAGTAATCCTTTCTTGGACATAAGATTTGTTCTCCTTTGTTCAGGGTGAGAGTCGGTTTGGAATCGGAGTCAAGAAAAGGGCCGACACCTGATAATAGCGCGTCGTGCCCTCTTACTTTATGCGATCCGGTTTGCAGTTTATCCGTTATTCGCTAGAATTCTCTATTCTTATTTTTGCGCTAAACGGTAAGGATGTCAACGAAGCAAGCAAGCATAATGGAAAGAAAGCAGATCGGCGCCCGTAGGGTAAGGGATATATGCAGTATTTCCATCATTTATTCACCAGATGTCGATTTTACTGAAACATTTCAGGGGGGGCTGCCGTCTGTAGGATTGAAGAGGTCAAAAATTGGGTTTACTAAATATGGAGGTGCCAAGAAATGAAACATAAAAAAGGATTGGCTGCAACGCTTGCGCTCTGCGTGTCTTTGACGGCAGGAGGTGCATCGGTACTTGCATTTTCGGATGTAAAAGATGAAGGACAAAAAACGATTGTGGACTCGTTACATTCCAAGGGTGTTGTTAATGGAGTAACGGCGGATCTATTTCGTCCGGATCTCGCATTGTCCGAGCCACAGGGTGTTCAACTGATTGTGAACGCTTTTGGTCTCAAAAATGAATACGCTGCCGCTTCGGCACAAAATAAAATTAGTCCAACGACTTGGTACGCCGATGCGGTTCAGGCTGCAACACAGAATGGTTTGTCCATTCCGGTGGAGTTGAATCCACAGGCCAAAATGACGCGTGAGCAGTTTGCCATTTTGCTCCTTGAAGGGATTAACACAACCGGAGAATATCCGGTGATCATGCTGTATAATGATATTAAGGACGAAAATAAAATCGGTAAGGACGCCAAATCTGCGGTCCAGAACCTGCTGAACATGGACATCATTGAACTGGATAAGGACGGAAACTTCCGTCCAGATCAGTCGCTTACCCGTATGGAGGCTGCAAGCATGATCTTCAATGCACTTGAATTTGTAGATAAGCACGGCAATGGCGGATCGACAGAACCGACTCCAACGAATCCAGGCGAAGGCCAACAAGGGATTGTGCCTACCGTGACATCAACCAAAGTGGATGACAAGACGGTAAAAGTCAAACTGACCGCGCAAATGCCTCATCCTGGTTATGGATTGAAGATTGAAGATGTGAAACTGGAGAAGGATGGACGTGCCATCGTGCTGTATACGATTATCCAACCTGACCCGGACATGATGTATCCAATGGTTATTACCGATGTAACCGCAGAGACAGACATTCCAACAGGATACACTGCAGAAGCACAGCCTTCTGGAAAGTAATCAAGCCTTGCCAGCGTGCTTCGATCCTTGATCGGAGCACGTTTTTTTGTTTTTTCTCTGAAACCGACGATCGATATGAAAAAGCTTGCGTAGGGAGAGCGGCCGTCTTTCAGTTCGAATCTTGATTAGTCCGACTGAAAAGTATTGATTCTATTTATTATATGTTATATTTTGTGACTCGTAAGTAATTTAAAAAGTGAAATTAAGGTAATTAATGTTATGTTAAATAACATTAAGATTGTCGTTTATAAGATGTGAATCAATATCTATATAAGCGATAAAGCCGCTTCGTGTTAACGGAGCGGCTATTTTTCTGGCCTGATCCGGAAATTATCATTCATTCAAGATCTCCATGTCATGTGCAAATTCAACATATATGACTGGATATACCCAGTGTTTATCTACGTTTATGTGCCTTGTAGCCAAGGGTGAAAACGACATATTTACGGAGACGGGAAGAAACTCATAGAATAAAGCCAAGCCATAAGGGAGCTTGATGCAGGTGGTGAATATATGATAGATAATATTACATTTATGTGGTTGAATTAAATCTATCCTTTACTTTTCCTAAGCATCAAGAGAGAAAAGGTGCGCCTCACCCATTACAAGAGCAGACCGAAAGACATTAGAAGGTCAAATGCATGAGGAGGAGGTCGAAACACAGTAGCAATGAAGAGGAACTTCTATTACATTCAAGATGGTAATGCGCTATGCATGCTAAGACCTTGCGACCTGTATGACCGATGTGAATCCAGAATGCGACCTACACACATGGAATAGCTCTTTCCTAAACATATGTGGGTTTTGACTTTAAGGTCTGTTTCTCAACTTTCATTCAGATCGGACATCTCTCAAGTTCATGCGAAGCTACTCCAAACGACAACTTCAAGAGGGAAATGGGTCAAATTCCACATGTTTTATGTCTCCAAAATGACAATGACAAGCTGGAACCAAAAGCTTAAACCCCTGTTTTAACAGTACTTTCCGTGTTTTTAAGAGTGAAGATCGAAATAGCATATTTACGAATTCGGAAATGATCCATAAACTCAGTGTGTAAGCGTTACCAATTTGAGGGGGAAACAAGGGCCTCGCATGATAGAAATGTGGTCCGGGACTCATTCCTTACATTTGAACAGGAGTGTTTCGCTCTTCTTACAAAACGGACGGATTTTCATTTAGAAAAGGAGGAAACAACTGATGCAGCCAGAAGGGAAGTCCGCCTTGTCGCAAAACCTATCGGTGTACACGATTCCGAACCGCAAGAAAAATAAATTATGGAGAAGGATGATTCGAAACTGGGAGTTGTATCTGTTTATCGCGCCAGCATTTCTATACTTTCTGATTTTTCATTACGGGCCGATGTACGGCATACAAATCGCATTCAAAAACTTTATCCCGACGCTTGGTGTTACGGGAAGCCCGTGGGTTGGTTTCGATCATTTTATCCGCTTCTTTAATTCGTATTATTTCTGGGATTTGTTATGGAATACCCTCAGTATCAGCTTGTATGAGCTTGCTATAGGTTTTCCGCTGCCGATCATTCTGGCGTTAGCCTTCAATGAAGTAAAGGACTCCTTCTTCAAACGTACCGTACAGACGGTCACGTATGCACCACATTTTATTTCGGTCGTAGTCATGTCGGGTATGATCATTACCTTCTTGTCACCTTCGTCAGGCATGATTGTCAATTTGGTGGAGGCTCTTGGATTTCAGGCCCCTCAATTTCTGACAGACCCTGCGTGGTTCAAGACGGTGTACGTACTCTCAGGTGTCTGGCAGAGTGCAGGCTGGGGTACCATTATATACCTCGCAGCTCTCTCGGGTGTGGACCCTCAACTGCATGAAGCTGCCGTGGTGGATGGTGCGAGTCGGTTCAAACGGATTCTGCATATTAACATTCCAGCGATCATCCCTACGATCACCATTTTGTTAATTCTGAATATGGGCAGTATTTTGGGCGTCGGATTCGAGAAAATCTTGCTGCTGCAAAATCCGTTGAACATGGGTTCATCCGATGTCATCTCGACATTTGTCTATCGGTCCGGTCTGGTCGATGCACAGTACAGTTTCTCCACAGCTGTAGGATTGTTCAACTCGGTAGTTAATGCGATTCTGCTGATTACGGTGAACCAAATTGCACGTCGCACCAGTGAAAACAGTTTGTGGTAAAAGGAGGGGAAAACACATGTCAACCGCGGTTAAGGAAAGCAGAAGCGATAAAGTGTTCTTATGGTGCAACTACATCTATCTGACGATAGCGCTCGTCATTGTGCTTTACCCGCTGTTATACATCATTAGCGCCTCAATCAGCGATCCCAAATTTGTAAGCTCCGGTGAGATGTGGCTGCTACCCAAAGGAATTACGTTTGAAGGGTATGCTCGCGTATTTGAGAACACCAACATCTGGATTGGGTACAAAAATACGATCATCTATACCGTCGTAGGTACACTCGTCAACCTGATGGTCACTCTTCCGGCAGCCTACGCGCTCAGTCGCTCTGATTTTGTGGGACGTGGATTCTTCATGGCGATGTTTATGGTAACGATGTTTTTCAGTGGAGGGCTTGTCCCGAGCTACCTGCTGATTAAGGATCTTGGTATGGTGAACAGCATGTGGGCGCTTATTCTGCCAGGAGCTGCATCTATCTGGAATATTATCGTATGCCGTACGTTTTTCCAATCGACCATTCCCAAGGAGCTGCAGGAGGCGGCCCATATCGACGGGTGTACCAACACCCGGTTGTTCATCCGGATTGTGCTTCCGCTCTCCATGCCGATCATTGCCGTGATGGCGCTCTTCTACGGAGTCGGACACTGGAACAGCTATTTCAGTGCCATGATCTATTTAAATGATTCCTCGAAGTATCCGCTGCAGCTCTTTCTTCGCCAAATCCTGGTACTTCAGGAGATGGCAGCACAGGGCGGTGGAGCTATCGATACCTCTTCAGCAACGGCGATGAATTCCAAAGCGGAAATTGCTGCGTTGGTCAAATATGCCGTCATTATTGTTTCAACCTTACCTGTGATTGCGATTTATCCATTCCTTCAGCGTTACTTTGTACAGGGTGTTATGATCGGTTCCGTCAAGGGATGATCTTAAACCATAATCCACACTAAAAAAGGGGAGTTGTCGTCATGAAAAAGCTTCGCAAGGCTTCATCCATTGTACTCTGCCTTACCCTATCCGCAGCATTGCTTGCAGCTTGTGGTTCCAATGAAGATGGAGGTTCTGCGACTTCAAATGTCGAAGGGGTCAAAAAAGAAGGATTCCCGATTGTGGACAAACCACTTACGTTAAAGGTCATGTCCCAGGATGCGGGCGTTGCCGACTGGAACACGATGCCAGTCCTGCAAGAGATGGAGAAATTGTCAGGCATCAAGCTGGAGTACCAGCTTTCGCCGATCGACAGCTTTGAAACAAAGAAGAACCTGGTATTCGCAAGCGGCGATTTACCGGATATGTTCTATGCTGCGGATCTCAAGCCAGCTGAGCAGGTTACTTATGGAACTCAAGGCATTCTGATCCCACTGGAAAAATACATTGATGAGGGCTACGCCCCCAATATTAAGAAGATTCTCGACGAAAACCCGGATGTTCGCAAATCATTTACAACGCCTGACGGACATATGTATGCACTGCCATTTATTGATACGGCTGCCGTATGGTACAGAGGCCCGATGTGGTATAACGGGGAATTCCTAAAAGCACTTAATGTAGAGGAACCTAAGACTACGGAAGAATTATATACGTACCTGAAGCGTGTTAAGGAAGAAGACCCTAACGGCAACGGACAACAAGATGAAATTCCGCTTACTTCTGTAAAACTGGATGATCTCCGTATGTACTTCTTCGGATTCTGGGGAATGTACAACGAAGGAATTTATGCGGATAAGGACGGAAAAGTTCACTATCCTTACCAAGAAGAAGGCTACAAAGGTTATCTGACGTTCATGAACCGCTTGTGGAAAGAAGATTTGCTGGATCATGAGACCTTCTCCCAAACCGGCGATCAGAAAAAAGCAAAAGGCGAAAGCAACAAGCTTGCATTGTTCAATGACTACCATCCTTACTTCACACTCGGCGGCGAGCCTAGCACAAAACATCCGCTGATGACACCCGTGAAGAGTGAGATCGCAGACTCACCTGTATACGGTAAACACCCAGGCATATCGGCACGTGGTACCTTTGCTATTACTAGCAGCAACCCGTCCCCTGAGGCAACTATGCGTTGGATCGATTATATGTACAGCTATGATGGGGCGACCCTGTTCAATCAAGGTCCTGAAGGTCTGCTGTGGAAATTCAAAGACAAGGAAAATCTCGTAAAAGAGTGGCTGCCTGTTCCTGGCGGCGGGGATCGTGAGGAATATCGCGGTAAAATCACGCCGAACTATGGCATTTTGACACCGGGTATTAATGATCCGGATATAGCGAAAGGTCTTCGCACCGAATTTGATGAATGGCTTGACCAGCAGAATCAAGAGAAGTTGGTGCCTATCGGAAAATCACCATTCCCTAACGTTTATTTAACAAATGAAGAGCAAAGCGAAGCGACCGCTTTATTATCTGATCTGGATACGTACGTCAAGCAGATGGAAGCGAAGTTCGTAACAGGCCAAGAGCCGCTTGAGAACTGGGATAAGTATATTGCGCAGATCAAAAAAATGGGCAGCGACCGTATCGTTGAACTGTATCAAGGGGCCTACGATCGCTGGAACACAGGCCAATAAGAACAAGGACTCCAGAAAGAGGTGTGAACAAGGATGCAGAAATGGTTTGAAGAGGCCAAGCTGGGAATATTCATCCACTATGGCATCTATGCTGTGGACGGGGTTTCGGAATCGTGGTCCTTCTATAATGGAAGGATCTCTTACGAAGAGTACATGAAGCAGCTGGACGGCTTTACGGCATCGAAGTTTAATGCGGAGAAGTGGGCAGACTTGATTGAGAAATCCGGAGCCCGATACGCCGTGCTGACAACGAAGCATCATGATGGTGTTGCTCTGTGGGATACGCAGTATAGTGACCTCAATGTCGTTAAGCAGACACCAGCGAATCGGGATCTCGTGAGGGAATATGCGGAAGCAATTCGGGAGAAAGGCATACATCTAGGGATGTACTTTTCGCTGATTGATTGGTCGCACCCGGATTATCCTAGCGTGTTTGAAGGTGGAAAGGTACCAGAGGATCTCAGCAATGTCAATCGGCATTCAAGTCCTGTAGATGGTGTTCAGGATCAGGAGAAATGGGAGAAATTCCTTGAGTTCAATAACCAACAGCTGCAAGAGATCATGACGAATTACGGAAAGGTGGATCTGCTGTGGTTCGATGGGGACTGGGAGCGAAGCGCCGAGCAGTGGAATCTGCCGGAGTTCAAGCATTACCTGCAATCTTTTAACCCGGATGTCATCATCAACTCCCGCCTTCAAGGATATGGGGATTATAAAACGCCAGAGCAAGGTATTCCGATTACA
Organism: Paenibacillus sp. MDV22-iso6; assembly: GCF_058408365.1. Taxonomy (NCBI): domain Bacteria; kingdom Bacillati; phylum Bacillota; class Bacilli; order Caryophanales; family Paenibacillaceae; genus Paenibacillus; species Paenibacillus sp. MDV22-iso6. Next base: position 351,094 of record NZ_JBZVDZ010000002.1, read on the forward strand.
AGACCAGAGGGACCATGGGAGTTCTGCACCACGATCAACACATCATGGGGCTATGTGCCAACAGACCATAAATACAAATCGTTAAATCAGATCATTCGGATGTTCTGTGATTGTATTTCAATGGGGGGCAATATGCTGCTGGATATCGGTCCGCGCGAGGATGGCACCATTGATAAGAGGCAGGAGGATATTCTGCTTGGGCTGGGAGAATGGATCCGAACCCATGAAGAGGCCGTCTTTGGAACGGGTGAAGGTATTATGCCTCGCTATTATCTGGGGGGAAGCACCGTATCCGAGGATAGAAAGGCATTGTATCTGTTTGTTTATGACGATCCAAAAGAGAATGTATGCATCAAGGGACTATGCAATAAGATCAAGAAGATTACTGTGCTGCATTCGGGCAAAGAACTTAACCATGAGATTCATGGGGGCGTGCCTTGGTTCAATATCCCGGGCACAACGTGGATCAAAATGACCCCGGAGGACACACATGAGCAGGTGACGGTTCTTAAGCTCGAATTCGACGAGGAACTGGAAATGTACGGCGGTTCAGGAGCCGTTGTTACTCATAACTAACATTACGGGAGGGCATGCACCTATAGATGCATGCCCTCCCTCATGAAGCGGAGAGAGAGCGATATGAACCAAAGTGGAGTACCTGAGCCGAAGATTGAGTATGCTCCCAAACATTATATATGCAAGCGTGCGCAGGAACCGCTGATACTGGACGGACGCGTAGATAAGGCATTCTGGGGTGCGGCCGATTGGACGGAGGATTTCGTTGATATCGAAGGGGATCTTCGTCCGAAACCCGGAAAACAGACTCGGGTAAAAATGCTGTGGGATGACGACTATTTCTACTTTGCTGCCGAACTTATTGAAGATCAGATATGGGCTACGTTGACCGAGCGGGATTCTGTTATTTTCTATGACAATGATTTTGAGATTTTTATCGATCCCGACGGGGATACCCATCAATATTATGAGTTCGAGATCAATGCGCTGAATACAGTATGGGACCTGTTATTGGTGAAGCCATATCGGGATGGTGGACCTCCGGTCAACGGTTGGGATATCAGCGGTCTTAAGACAGCCGTACATATCGATGGGGAGCTGAACACACCTGGCGCCGCTAACCGAAAATGGAGCGTCGAGGTCGCAATTCCCTGGACCAGCCTAAAGGAATGTGCCGAAGGTAACCGTCCGCCAGCACCGGGTGAGTTCTGGCGTGTCAACTTCTCACGGGTGGAATGGCAGACTGAGGTGCAGGATGGTGAGTACCGCAAGGTGCTGAATCCGGATACAGGCAAACCTTATCCGGAGGACAACTGGGTCTGGTCGCCCATGGGTATTATCAACATGCATTATCCGGAGCTATGGGGATATGTCGTATTTTCGGATGACGGAACGGATCAGCCCTTTGAGCTGCCAGAAGATGAACGAATTAAATGGGAGCTTCGCAGACTCTATTACCGTGAACGCAATTATTTTGAAGCCCATGGTGAATTTACACAAGATGTGAAGTTACTTATGGGTGAGGAATCATTGATTTGCCAGCCTGTAATTGAAACGACCCGTAGCCTATTCCAGATTAGTACGCCTTCCTCGGATGGCACTACCTTAATCTGTATTCGGGAAGACGGAAAGCTGTGGAGGGAGTGAGATAGCGATGACCAGCCAAACCTTGGTGTTCTCGATGGATGCACAGTCCTTGGAGCTGATCGAGCAGAAGTTCCAGGAGAAGTTAAACTTTGCGGATACCCGTAAAGATAAGCTGTTTCATGTGTTTCAGCAGCCATTAACTGAAGAAGAGGCATGGGCTTTGAAATATGTGTATGCCTACATGCCAGTGAACGACCTGGCTGATTATGATGGGGAACTGTTCCTCAGTCATGTGCGTCGGGCACTGGACATTCGCAAGCGTGTGCCTTGGGGGGAGCGCGTACCAGATCATCTGTTTCTGCATTTTGTGCTTCCCTATCGAATCAATACAGAGAATATTGAAGATTTCCGTGGCATTATCTTTGACGAGTTGGCCGACCGGACAGCGAAGTTATCCATGGCGGATGCCATTTTGGAGACCAATTACTGGTGTCATGAAAAAGCGACTTATATTGGCAGTGATCTGCGAACGATATCGCCACTGACGATGATTCGAAATGCCCGCGGCCGCTGTGGAGAAGAATCCACGCTGGCGGTAGCCGCTCTTCGTAGCATCGGCATACCTGCCCGTCAGGTCTACACACCACGCTGGGCTCACTGTGACAGCAATCATGCTTGGGTAGAAGCCTGGGCGGACGGCCAATGGTATTACATTGGGGCATGCGAACCGGAAGCCGGATTGAATCAAGGATGGTTCAGTCCACCAGCCCGCAGGGCCATGCTGATTAATACGAGAATATTTGCCGACTATCCGGGACCGGAGGATATAACACTCTCCGAGAAGGGATATACGGAGATCAATTTACTGGAGAACTATGCGCCAGCGCATACCATCTGCGTGAAGGTGATAAATGAGCAGGGTGCGCCCGTGTCTGAAGCGAGTGTCCGCTTTGAGGTATACAATAGTGCTGAATTTTATCCGATCGCCGAAATCAAGACGGACGCACAAGGAGAAGCTTCCTTTAAGACAGGTCATGGCGACCTAGTGATTCGTGCGGTTAGTGGTGGCAAGTGGGGTGAAATTCTATTCAAAGCTCAGGACAGCGCTCATGTTGAGCTCGTGTTGAATTCGTTAGAGCAGCCATCAGGGATCTTGGATTTTGATATGGTTCCTCCTCCGGAAGGGGAGGGAGAAGTAGTGGCTTCGTTACCAGAAGAGAAGATCCTGAATCACAACCGCCGCCTGGAAGAAGGTACGAAGATTCGGAGTGGATATGAGGATACATTCCTGAGTGAGGAAGATGCATTTGCATTGGCTCATACAACTGGACTGCCTCCGGAGCGCGTACGGGATATTCTACAGAAGGCACGGGGCAACAGCCGCGAAATCGCTGCTTTCCTAGAGGGGCGTTCCTGTGAATTTGGCGAGTGGCCACTACAGTTGCTGGAGTCGATGAACGAAAAAGATTTGATCGACACTTTTCGGCCGACACTGGACGATCATCTTATAGGTTCACTCTCGCAGCGTGGACAATGGGCAGAAGAGACGTTTGTGAAGTACATCCTGTGCCCAAGAGTCTCCTATGAAATGATGGTGCCTTATCGATCCGTATTCCAGAATGCTTATTCCGAGGAAGAAGCAGCGGCGTTCAGGGAAGATCCTTCGAAGCTTGTATGCAAGCTGGAACAGAGCTATTCGTATTATGAGGATCTTCCTAACCTGAAAGGTAAGGGAAACCCTGTAGGTACTTACAGCCTGATGAAGGGAGATCCACAGTCGCTCGATATTCTGTTTGTCGCGGTGTGCCGCAGTTTGGGCATTCCGGCCCGATTGCATCCGAGCGAGCAGAAACCGCAGTATCTTAGTGACAAAGGCTGGGAGGATGCGGTGTTCAGTCTAACTTCTTCTCGAAATCAGGAGAGCTCAAGCTGGGGAATGCTGCAACTTCTCAAGGATTCAGAGGCTCGGGAGGATGCGCCGTCAGCATCCTATGCGGAGAATTTCTCGTTGGCCCGTCTGGAGGATGGTGTGTACAAAACGCTGATTTATCCATATGGCCATACCGATGTTTATAGCGGTCCATTCGAGGTCGAACCGGGAGCTTATCGCTTAACGACCGGTATCCGTCTGAAAGATGGAACGGTAAGAGTCCGCTTCACCTACTGCACCGTTCGCGCCGGAGACACCACAGAGGTAGCACTGACTTATCGCGAGACGGTGGTAGACATCCCTGTGCTGGGCAAACTGGCAACCGGCAATGAGTTGACTCGTCTGGATGGTTCAGAGGTGGTACTGAAGGATCTTTTGGGAGCTGAGGGGGCCATTGCTGCTTGGATTGAACCAGAACGGGAACCGACCAAACATCTGATTCGTGAGCTGTGTGAGCTGGCTGAGCCGTTGGATAAACTGGGCGTGCCGATCGTGCTGGTGATCGGAGATACAGAATGGAGCGCCTCCTTTGACTCTGGGGCTTATCCGAAGCTGCCGATACGTACGATTTTTGTACGGGATTCCAGCTATGCGTCCTTGTCCGGTTTCATCTCGAAACCTGCCGCTCACGAAGCGGGCTATCCGCATCTGTTCGTGCTGGATAATCAGGATCAAATCCGATACTCGGCCTCTGGGTACAAGATCGGTACAGGCAAGGAAGCTCTGCAGATTGCTGCTGCGATATTTCAATCATTGAATGGATCGGAGTGAAGAGGATGACGAAATATATTGCTGCTGGTTATGTCGTCGATTCTGTTCTTCCCGACATGACGGATGAGGATCTGTTGAAGTTGACCCATCTGAATGTAGCCTTTGGACATGTCAAGAATGATGAAATCACCACCGAGCATTTAAAAAACGGAGAGGTTATCCGTAATATTAAGCGGAAGCATCCGAATCTAACGGTGCTGCTGTCCGTTGGCGGATGGAGCGCTGGTGGTTTCTCTGAAGCCGCCTCAACCCAAGCGGGGAGGGACAGCATGGCCGCATCAGCGGTTAGGGTGCTGGAGGAGTACCCTTTTGACGGGATCGATTTGGACTGGGAGTATCCTTCTTACGGTGAAGCCGGTATCGCATCCAGTCGTGATGACAAAAGGAATTTCACCTTACTTCTCAAGACGATCCGGGAAACACTGGATGCCAAGGGCTCCGAGGATGGCCGTCATTATCTGCTCACCATTGCGGCAGGGGCTGATCAATACTACGTCGACGGTACAGAGATGGCTGAGGTGCAGCAGTACCTGGACTTTGTGCAGTTGATGACCTATGATATGCGCGGCGGTTTTCAGGTTCTGACCGGACATCATACGAATCTGTATACGCCAACCGGAGATCTGTTCCGAATTAGTACTGATGCTTCCGTGAACCTGTTCATCCGTGCCGGCGTTCCGAAGGAGAAGATCGTTATCGGCGCTGCGTTCTACTCACGGATCTGGACTGAGGTTCCTAACCGAAACCACGGTCTTCACCAAATGGCTGGTAGCACAGGCGGCTATGGTCCGGCATTTGCCGAACTGGAAGCGAAGTACATCAACAAGAATGGTTACGTCCGTTATTGGGATGAGGAAGCCTGTGCACCGTTTCTCTTTAATGGGTCGAGCCTAATATCTTATGATGATGAAGAATCGATTCAGTGCAAATGCGATTACGTGAAGGATCAGGGCCTGGCCGGCATTATGTTCTGGGAATACGGCTGTGATCCGACCCATCGTCTGCTGGGTGCAATACATCAAGGGCTTCAAGATGTTCCGGTAGGGAAATAGAAGAAGAGAGTCGGTTGCAAGGATCGGCTTGCCTATATGAGCCAAAAACATACAAAACCTCCCCGGACCAAAAGGTTCGGGGAGGTTTTTATCTATTTTACGAATCCATCCATTATCCAAGACATTCTTCGTCGTCATCTTCCGGGGAATCGGCGGAGTCGTTGGGACGGTGCATTTTCCGGTACTGTCCAGGTGTGTAACCTGTCTCTTTCTTGAATTTACGGATGAAGTTCGGTGTGTCCAGATAGCCGACGCGAGTGATGATATCTTTTAACGGGTCGGTCGTATGCAGCAGCAGTCGGATAACTTCATCCATTCGTTTCTGCCAAATATATTGGGTAAAGTTCATGCCGATCTTCTCTTTGAAGGAACGGCTGAAATACGATGAAGAGATCGTGAATTTCGATGAAATCGTACCCAGGCTAAGGTCGTAATCGGAGAAATTGGCATCAATATAAGCGACAATTTCATCCATAAGGGAGCTTTCTTCCGTCTCGCTCTTCGCCTCGACATGAGCGCAGATTTCGGCGGCAAGTCCTGTCAATTTTTTCTCCAAATCCTCTAACGAGTCGTAGGAAGTGATCCTTGGAAGTTGATTAACCACGTGATGAATGCCAAGTTCCGAGGCCGTTTTGAGCATCGTATTCAGAATATCGAAGCAGATGCAGCGCAGCAATGGTACAGACGGCATTTCGGATTTCAGGGTATTCAACGCAGTTGATACCATCTGAACTGCCACATCGTAACTGCCCTGTTTTAAGCTTTGAACCAGCTTCAGCAGCACATCCTTAGGTACCCAGAAGGAAGAATCCTGTGCACCGGAACCGGAAAGGGCGTTAAAGAAGGTAGTGCTGCCCTGTCCGTGCAGCATGGATGCTTCCAGCGCGGTTGATGCCTCGATGTAGGATTGGTTCAGCTGCAATGGAGAACTATAGCTGTTACCGATCCCGATCGCGGGAGCGAGTCCGACGTGTTCTGCCACCATCAATTGTAGTGATTCAACAATAGACTCCATACGAGCATTCAAGCTGGATTCATGCCCGACCTCGGCATCAAATCCGACGATGAGGGCCACTTGGTCTGGCTGTGGAAGCTCCACGCCGTAAGCATAAGCAGACAACTCGGGCAGTTCCATATCGTTGATCAGCTGCATAACAGTACGCTGTTCGGGATAATCTCCGCGGGGAAGATCGTGCATTTCCAATCCCAAGGTCATAACAAAATAATGGGATCGGTTAAAGCGTATGCCGAGATTATCCGTAAACTCAGAAGGGAGCTCTCCGGTATGACCATGCTTCAGTAACATAAGCAGAATATGATTACGAGCGTAGGGCTCCTGAAGGTCCACACGCTGGCTGTAATCATGCAGCGTTTTCTTGATCCATTCCAGCTCGTTGCTGGTTGTGGAAGGTTCAGGATTATTCTTTAAACGGATAAACTCCATCAAGTCTGAAATCGGATGGTATTGTCTTCGGGCCAACAAAATGGCGAGAAAGGTGCCCATCACCACCATGAAGGAGAAAACAAGAACAACAAAGGTACGAATATGGACGATTCGGCTGAAAAATTGATTGCTTGGCATAGCGGTTACATAAGTCCAGCCCGCGTCTGATTTGACGGATACCACCGAATGCGGTTCTTGATTCAAGGAGAGGCTGTGTGTTCCCGGCTCAAGTTCAAACAGGGATTTGACTTCCTGTTCGGTAATGGTTTCCCCCTTATAATTAGCGGCCAGCACCTGCCCATAATTATCGAAAATATAAGTCATCCCATGGTAGTCGCTGAGAATGGAATCAATCAATCCGGTCAGATTGGACTCGTGAATCAGGTACATGACAGTGCCGTGGGCGGGCGTATTGTTAGGTGCAATCGGTACAAGGTAGGCCAGCATGGAATTGGGTACTTTGGTTCCTTGAACGACTTGTTCAGCTGGTCGTATCGTGGGAAACTGAACGTTATTCAAATCCCGGATCATGTCCGTTTTGTTCCATGTATTAAATTTGTAGCGGCCCGTGAATACATCCAGGTTCTCAGAGCCCTGAGACGAGTAGATGCTATCATCTCCGCGGAAGAACAGGAATAGCTCATCGATAATGGAACTGGTGGCTTTGTATTTGACCAAGGCAGCAATTGATTCCCGGCTATAGTAGGGATGGTGAGTCCAATAACGGGTTAGCTGCTCATCATAGGCGATACGAAATGCGATGTCCTGTAATTCCTTCATGCGGTCATCAATGACCGTTTTTGCTTGGGTCAACTGATTGACATTGGTCTGTTCAATCTCTGAACGGAGCGTGTCCACAGCATTGTGATAAATAATAATAGTTAAAATAACAAGAGGTATAAGGAAAATGGAGATATAGGATAGTGTGTACTTAAGCAGAAGCTTGGACTTGAAGTGATTCCATTTCATATCTGCAACCTCCCGTTTTTCTTTAGAGCTGCAGCGATAGCGCTCTCATAAAGACAGTGAAGTATTACCATGATGCCGAGCCGCTGGGTGTTCCTACTAAAAATATTAGGAGAACTTCTCCAATAAATCAATGAATCTTTTCTAAGTTTCAGAGCAAACAGGAAGAAAGTCACATGAAAGAAGAGGAACTCGGTGAGAATAACAGGTGTAAAGCTATGGAAGGGCTTTTTTTATGAGAGGTTCATTTGCTTCTGTACATGAGGAATTATATCGATCCAAGGATCAGCAAACCTTGATTTTTCGGCCATGGAGTAGCATGATATAGACATTCATCCCAACATGAACTATGGAGGGCGAATTGTTGAGTAACGCCTATTTGAATTAGTTTAAAGCCAATTTTCTAATGAATGCGGGTTTAACGATAGCAATTATTTTACCCGGCAGTTCACAAAGGCGTATGGCATGTCTCCCAAAACGTACAGGCAATCTCTATAATAATCCGCTGTGGTGTGATGAACGAAAGAAGGAGGGGTGAGTATGAGAGAAACCTGTGTTCCAACTGGCGTAGCTCTAAAAGATACCGGCTTTGGATATACGCTGTCCTTGGTAAACGGTAAATATAAAATGGTTATTCTGTATTGGCTGTCTGAAAACAAGGTGATGCGACATAATGAATTGAAGCGAAGCATTGGTACCATTTCTCACAAAACATTGAGCGTCATGCTTAAGGAGCTGGAGGAACATGATCTGATTCTACGCAAAGAATATCCCCAAATTCCACCCAAAGTTGAATATTCATTGTCGGAACGAGGACAATCAATAATGCCACTGTTAGATATGATGTGTGATTGGGGAGAAGCCAATATGGTGTCTGCCCCGGGGTTAATGCAAGGCTAACGATCAGGTTGTGAGATTAAAAAATTAAAAAAAGCAGTATCTTCCTGAATCGGAGATACTGCTTTTTTGATCTGCTTGGAGTGAGTATTATAGGTTATCCATGAAACGTAAATAGTTTTGTGCGCTTTGTTCCAATTCATTTGCCGCAGGCTCGTGTTCTGCACCATAGAAGGCAAAGAATGGTCGATAATCGGCATCGCAGTAATAGAAGGTCGTCTCAAAAGGAGTTAGCAGTTGTTCAAGGGTATAGCGATATTTGCCCTCTTCCGTGTAATCCGCCTCTTTAATTCCGGCAGATACGGCCAAGGCGACTTTGCGTTGCTGCAATTTGTCGCCCTTGGAGCCGTAAGCCCAGCCATAAGTAAAAACTTCATCCAGCCATTGTTTAAGAAGGGGTGGGCTGCTGAACCAATAGAACGGAAATTGCAGGACCAGATGGTCATGAGCTTCAATAAGCTGCTGTTCTTGCTGCACATCAATACGTCCATCAGGGTAAACTTTATATAGTTCATGTATCGTATATTTTTCCGGATATTGTTGGAGTTCTTCTATCCATCGTTTGTTAATGACCGACGTTTCCAGGTTGGGATGTGCTACGATGACAAGTGTTTTCAAAATGAATTCTTCCTCCCTAAGCTATAATGTTTCTTGAGTATAAAGGGAGTATTGCCGAGATGTAAGTACGCACTTTTAGTACATGTACTTACCTCAAGGTAAGCACCCTTCCTGAAGAACATCTTGGCGAGATTGGGTGAAAGAAATGAATATAGCCGTCAGTTTCTCAACTGACGGCTGTTTTAATGCTTTATTTTATGATGACAATGTCTATTCGTTGATCTATTCCTCTTGCACATTATAGAGTACACGCGCAAGCAGGTTCTGGCCGTAATTGCCGAAATTTTTACCAAAGATCGTCAATCCCCGTTTGTTCACTGGTCCGTCCGTTACAGCGATTCGAAAGTGGATATCGCTTTTGTAATCCAGGCCAATCTGGTCCAGAGTAACATCGGAGATGCGGCATCCATCAATATAGCTGCCCTCTTGGGTGATGCGGATCAGCTTCAGCATCCCGTATTGATTCAGATGTGGTGGCCACCAGTCTGGATTGAACGTACCTCGGGTATTGCCAAAATCTCCTGGACTCGTCCAACAGCCAATCTCGATGCCGTTGACGTAGAAATAAATATCCGAAGGGTAGTTATCGCAAAAACCTGGTGCTTCTGAACCCAATTCCATGGACAACTGGATTTCGCTGAACGTCTGGTTAGGCTTAAGGTAGTTGGGAATGCGATATTCCAGATAACCTTCGGCCAGCCAAATCATCTCCGCATCAATACGGAGCGGATCAGCAAAGTAACGCGGATCATCGAACTCACCGACGATGCTGTCTCGGGTAGCGAGACCACATGTAGGAGCTGCCTGATAATCGCTATAATGACCTACCTGAATTTCAACCTCGTATCGGTTAAAAATCTCCTGTGAACGCAGGTCTACCATTAGTTTTTCCTCATTGAGATAACAAATCTTCTGAATTCCATGTTTGCCAACCGCAGTATTGATCTCAATCAGGCCGCTTTCTTCCAATTTCTTAATATGCATTGTAATGGCGCCATTGCTGAGCCCCAGTTTGGTTGCGAGATCATTGAGGTTAAGACTCTGGTTCTTGGCAAGCAACTCAATAATCTGGATTCGGATTTCCGAACTGAGTGCCTTGAAAATATTAACGCCAGACATCAGATCTTTAATATAAATCATAGGTGGTTTTCCTTTCCACGTTCTGAACAAAGCCCTTCTGATCCAGGCTTCTGCACATTTATATGGTTTGTTTTAGATAATTATAAATGATTACCGGATGGAAGGGAAGGGCGAGAAAAGAAAGCCGAATCCCTTGTATACATAGCATAAATGAGCGTATTATTCATAAAATTTTGAATATTTACTTTAAAAAATAACTTAAATCATTTCATATATATTTGAAATATACCATTGAAATGTAATGTAACCGCTTTTATAATCCTAGTATACCTAAATTGATTTAATACTTCATGAACCAAATTAACTATTTGATCAGGAGAGGTGGAATTCGGTTTGGAAAAGTTCAAAGGAATGACAGGATTCAGGAAGAAACGTTGGGCATTACCTGCACTGGTTGTACTTGTTTTGCTATTGGCGGGCCAGTCCAGGGCATTCGCGGCATTTTGGAATCTGACCGGCGATATTGCCGTCCACGATCCATCCATCATCAAAGAAGGCAGCTCATGGTATACCTTTTCAACCGGTGCTGGCATTCAGGTACTGAAATCGGATAACGGGTCCTCATGGTACCGCGTTCCGCAGATTTTTCTGAGCAAGCCATCCTGGTGGGCCTCTGCCGTTCCGGGACAGAGTGGTCTGGATGTATGGGCACCTGACGTTGAGCAGTATAACGGAAAAGTGTGGCTTTATTACTCTATCTCTACCTTTGGCTCCAACAGATCGGCGATCGGGCTTGCGTCTGCAACCAGCATTGGAGCAGGCCAGTGGAAGGATGAGGGGTTAGTGCTTCAAACCACAACCGCCAACGATTATAACGCTATTGATCCGAATCTGGTCATCGATGCTTCAGGCAACCCTTGGCTCGCTTTCGGTTCTTTCTGGAGCGGTCTGAAGATTGTGAAGCTCGACAAAACCACGATGAAACCGACTGGAAGCATCTCCTCCATTGCGGCGCGTCCGAATAATGGCGGGGCCATCGAAGCACCAAGTATTGTATACCGTAATGGTTATTATTACTTGTTTGCCTCGATTGATTCCTGCTGCCAGGGCGTGAATAGCACGTACAAAATGGTCTATGGACGTTCAACGAGTATTACAGGTCCGTATGTGGACAAAAACGGTGTGAACATGTTGAATGGCGGCGGAACCATATTGGATTCGGGGAATGCCAAGTGGAAAGGGCCGGGCGGTCAAGATGTGTATAACGGTAATGTAATTGCGCGCCATGCCTACGATGCTGACGATAACGGCAATCCGAAATTACTAATCAACGACTTGCTGTGGGATTCCAGCGGATGGCCAACGTACTGATTTGTTTTAAATAAATATAAAATGTTTTAATAAAGTATTGACTAAAGTGATCTGGATTTGATAAATTTAACAACAGAAATCTTATTTCACCTAATTGAATACGGTTACAAATCCAGATCAGGAGGGGTTCAGATGGTAAAGAAAAAGAGTTTAGTCACACTTATGCTTCTAATGCTGGTAAGTGCACTCGTGTTTGCGGGTTGCGGAGGAAGCAGCGGTTCAAGCGGGGACAAGGAATTGACATTTATGTTCCGGGGCGGCACGGATGAACAGAAGGCATATCAAGCCGTTGTTAAGAAATTCGAAGAAGAGCATCCAGGTGTCAAAGTTAAAATTATCGTTACAGCTGCGGATCAATACGCAACCAAATTGAGAGCTGCCATTACAGGCAACAGCTTGCCGGACGTGTTCTATTTTAACCCTGGCGATATTAAAGCCTATGTGAACAGCAATGTGTTGATGAATCTGACACCTTACGTTGAAAATAATGCGGATGTAGATCTGAATAACATCTGGAAATATGGTTTGGACTTGTATCGCTATGATGGCAAAATGGCAGGTCAGGGCGATATCTACGGAATGCCGAAAGATCTGGGTCCGTTTGCACTCGGTTATAACAAGACATTATTTGAAAAAGAGGGCATCCCATTCCCTGATAAGGACAAGCCTTACACATGGGAAGAATTCATCAAGGTCAACCAACAAGCGACCAAGGATACGAATGGAGACGGTAAACCGGACGTATTTGGTACAGGCTTCAACGTACAATGGGCGCTGCAGTCCTTCGTATGGAGCAATGGTGCAGACTGGTTGGATGATAGCAAAACAAAGGTAACCATTGATGATCCGAAATTCGCGGAAGCATTGCAGTTCTTTGCGGACATGCAAAATAAATACAAAATCACGCCTTCTATTGAGGAAGCGCAGACATTGGATACGTACCAACGCTGGATGAAAGGAGAAATGGCTTTCTTCCCAGTAGGTCCATGGGATATGAGTACATTCGAGAAACTGCCTTTCGAATATGATTTGCTGCCTTTCCCTGCGGGCTCTACGGGTAAATCCGCAACGTGGATCGGTTCACTGGGTATCGGTGTATCGGCCAAAACGAAACATCCAGAAGAAGCCGCAGAGTTGGTGAATTACCTCACAGCTTCCAAAGAAGGCATGCAGCAGTTGGTTGATGCCAAAGTGCAAATTCCGAATCTTCTCGACATGGCTGACGAATGGGCCAAAGATACTTCAACGAAACCAGCCAATAAACAGGAATTCATTGATATCGTAGAAGATTATGGCCGTTCTCTTCCAGGGAACTACACGTACAATGCGGAATGGTATGACCTGTTCTTCACTGACATTCAGCCGGTATTGGATGGCAAAATTACAGCCGCAGACTATGTGAAACAGCAGCAGCCGAAAATGCAAAAGCTGTTAGACAAAGCAGTAGAACAAGAGAAGAAATCTCAGAAATAAGCATTTTATAAAATGCTGAAAAAATGTGGCTGGAAAGATTGAAACATAGGTTCTAGAGAGAATCAGCCTACGCCAAATGGATGAGTAGTAGATTCCGTTTTCAAAAAAAGCCGGTGCCAGCAGCCTGCTATTAACGCTGCTGGCATCATTTTTGGATTCCATACGGGCATGTTGCATGAATTGATCAAGCAGGCATCCATCGATTCATGCAACATGCTGATATTAGAAACAGGGGTGAGCGCAGTGATTACAAAATCTAGTTTGTATCGCAAAGAGAGGCTGTACGGATATTTGTTTATTTTGCCTCCGGTTCTTGGTTTGCTGATCTTTGTTCTGTTCCCTTTCCTTTATTCCTTGTACGGTTCGTTTACGGATTGGGATGGCTTGGGACAGATGAACTTTATTGGTTTAGCCAATTTTAAGGATTTGCTCACGGATGATTTGTTTTACAAAGCGATGTTCAACACCTTTTATTTGATGCTGGGTATCCCGATTGGTTTGTTGCTCGCATTGCTGCTGGCGATGGGTCTGAATCGTAAAATCCCCGGCACAACGACGTTCCGTGTAATCTATTATATTCCGGTCATTTCTTCCCTCGCAGCGGTGTCCATCATGTGGAACTGGGCGTACAACGGGGATTACGGATTAGTGAACCAATTCCTGGATCTATTCGGTATTGAAGGCCCTAACTGGCTCGCAAACAAAGACACAGTTAAACCGGCCCTGATTATTATGACGGTGTGGAAAGGTCTAGGTTATACGATGTTATTGTATCTGGCTGCACTGCAAAGTGTATCACGTACATATTACGAAGCGGCTGAGTTGGATGGAGCAAACGGGTTCCAGATCTTCCGCAACATCACCTGGCCCATGGTGAAGCCGGTTACCTTTTTCCTCGTTGTTACAAACATTATTGGTGGTTCCCAAATCTTCACCGAAATGAACATTATGACCCCGACGGGTGGTCCTGAATATTCATCCGCATCCATTGTCTTCTACATCTGGCAGAAAGCATTCAGCAACCTGCAAATGGGTTATGCCTCTGCGATGGCCATGATTCTTGGTATTTTCATTTTTGTCATTACCTTAGTGCAATTCAAAATGAACGAAAAATCAGCCTATGATGGGGATTAATGGTCTAGGAAAGGAGTGAACCGGAGATGTCATACAGTCAAAAGAGGAAATTAACAAACTCTATCATTTTTATCGTTTTGGCGCTTGGTGCTATTGCGATGATTGCACCACTGATCTGGATGTTGTCCACTTCCGTGAAGGAGAAGCAGGATGTGTTCGCGCTTCCGCCCGTGTGGATACCTGAAGTGTTCCAATTCGGAAAGTATAAGGAAATTTGGGAAGCAGGTCCGTTACTCAGCGGGGTCAAAAACAGCTTGATCGTGGCGGTCAGTGTTACCGTTGTCGGGACCTTTACGTCAAGTATCGCTGCCTTTGCTTTTGCCAAATTGAGATTTCCGCATAAAAACAAACTGTTTCTAGCTTTGCTCGCATCGATGATGATTCCGTATCCGACAGTCATGATTCCGCAATTCATCATGTTCTCGAAGCTGGGCTGGGTGGACACACTGCTGCCGCTTATTGTTCCAGGATTATTTGGTAACGTCGTCATGATCTTCTTCCTTCGTCAATACCTGCTTAGTGTGCCTGATGCCATTATTGAAGCAGCGAAAATTGATGGCAGCTCCTATTTCCGACTGTACTCGAGCATTACGTTTCCGCTCATTAAACCGGCGATTGCAGCTCAGCTGATTCTCTGGTTCATGGGCATCTGGAACGATTATCTAGCACCAATTATTTATCTGAATTCACCTGAAAAACAGACCTTGCAGCTCGTTATAGCAAACTTCAATGCCACATATGCGATCCAGACGGATTACCCGCTAATTATGGCAGCGTCCATTGTTGCTCTGTTGCCGGTATTGATCATCTTCCTGATCTTCCAGAAACAGATTATTGAATCGGTAGCAATCTCTGGAGTGAAAGGATGAATCTGCGGAGAACATTCCGCGGGTGGACGAATTCAGGAAAAGGAGTTGTTGCTTCGATGTTGCTGCTGTTGTTGGTTGGGGCTACAGGCTGTTCTGGAGAAGGAGCAGGGGAAGCGGTGTCCCCGCCGGTCTTTCCTGAGGCTCCCCAAGATACCCAATTGTATGACACCTCCATTCTGGACGATGAATCCCGTTGGACGGTGAACAATGCGCATGATCCGGCCATTATCAAAACAGATCAGGGATATTACGTTTATTCGACCGATGTTCGTGTAGCAGGAGAAGCGAAACCCGGCGTCATGGTACGCAAATCGGATGATCTGATCAACTGGTCATGGGTAGGTCAGGCTTTGCCGGGTATTCCGAAGGAAGCCCTCGATTGGACTGGGGCAGTAAATCTGTGGGCACCGGATGTGATTCAGGTTGGTGACACCTACCGGATGTATTATTCGGCTTCATCTTTTGGTAGTACGCGTTCGGCTATTGGTTTGCAGACATCCTCGTCCCCAGAGGGTCCTTGGACAGATGAAGGGTTGGTTGTTAAAACATCTGAGAACGAAAAGGATAAGTTAAATGCCATCGATGCCAATCCGGTATTGGATGCCGAAGGCAATTCGTGGATGGTCTACGGTTCCTTTTTTGATGGGATATACATTGCACCTCTCGATCCGGAAACCGGAAAGTTCAAGGAAGAGGGGTATGGTACACGCATTGCCGCCCGTGATCGTGCTACGGAAGAAGGTGCGGTGGAGGGGCCATATATTGTGTATAACCCGGAGTTCAAAAAGTATTATTTATTCGTCTCGTATGATTCTTTATTCGAAGATTATAACGTGCGTGTAGCCCGTGCTGATTCGATTACAGGCCCCTACACGGATGTAAATGGCATGAACATGCTGGATACAGAGCATCTGCCTCAATACGAAGTCGGGACCAAAATTCTGGGTGGCTATCGCTTCACCGAAGGTGAGGGCTGGGTTGCACCTGGACATAACTCCGTCCTTAAGGATGGAGACGATTATTATATCGTGCATCATGCGAGAGGTGAGACCGATAAAAACTGGCCGTATCTGCATGTACGTAAAATGCTGTGGACCAAGGACGGCTGGCCTGTTGTGTCACCGGAACGTTATGCAGGTGAGTACGCACAGGACATTCCGAAGTCGATGATCGCCGGGGAGTGGGAAGGCCTAGCTGTTGACCCGTCGGTGGACGGACAGGTGCAGGCAGTGCCTTACACTTTGCAAGCCAATGGCAAAGTGAAAAGCGAAAACGGTTCAGGCAAATGGACGTTTGACGGCAAACAAACACTGACGTTGGAGTGGAAAGAAAGCCCGTGGGGCGGAGCTTCCACAGAGGAGCTGAAGCTGCTCCCATCCTGGGACTGGGAGCGAAGCCAGCCAGCCCTTGTAGTTACCGGCCTGAGCGACCGCGGAATTGCCGTCTGGGGCAAGCAGATTAGCGCAGCGGAGAAATAGAGAGCCGTAGATATGGCTCGAAGTTTGGAATTGGAGCTGGCCGAGAAAATACGGCCAGCCATGCATTTAGTGGGGAGAGTCGCCTGAGCGAAGTGGGCGACCCCATAGATACAGAGCCACACTGATGGCTCGGAGTTAGATTTGATTCCAGCGAGCGCGGTTAGAGCGAAGCTGTTGTTTTCAAGGTGCACAAGCAGCGAAGGGGGAGGAAGGAGCCGAAGGAGCGTCTTTGGCATCCGATTTCAACCGCCAAGAGCGGTGGGGAAAAAGAAATCGGAGGACAAGAGAGCGACAAGGCCCTGCCACCCCCGAAGCGTCCGCGGTGCACCAAGAGCTGGCCCGAGAAAAAAGGCCAGCCATGCATTCAGTGGGGAGAGTCACCCGAGCGAAGCGCGACCCCATAGATACAGAGCCACACCGATGGCTCGGAGTTGGATTTGGTTCAGCGAGCGCGGAAAGAGCGAAGCTGTTGCTTTTAAGGTGCACAAGCAGCGTAGGGGGATGAAGGAGCCGAAGGAGCGTCTTTGGCATCCGATTTCAACCGCCAAGAGCGGTGGGGAAAAAGAAATCGGAGGACAAGAGAGCGACAAGGCCCTTCCACCCCCGAAGCGTCCACGGTGCACCAGCAAAATAGTTTTTGCACTTTATCCATCAACTGTTTTCAAATCTTCACTCCGAGCCATACACACACATTTGAAAGGGGAGCATTCCCATGACTGATTCCATTACATTTACCAATCCCATCTTGGAGCAGCGAGCTGATCCGTGGGTGTACCGTCACACAGACGGGTACTATTATTTCTCAGCTTCGGTGCCAGCCTTTGACCGGATTGAGATTCGGCGTGCACAAACCCTGGAAGAGTTGAGAGATGCCGAGCCGGTAACGGCGTGGCACAAACATGATACAGGACCGATGAGTGCCAACATTTGGGCACCTGAAATTCATTTTATCGATGGAAAATGGTACATACATTACGCTGCAGCCCATACCAGCGAAACCAATGAGGGCCTTTTCGACCACCGCATGTATGTGCTGGAAAATGACTCGGCCAACCCGCTCGAAGGCGCGTGGGTAGAGAAGGGACAGATTCGGACGCGTTGGGAGACGTTTGCCTTGGATGCAACGACGTTTGAACACAAAGGTACCCGTTATTTGGTATGGGCGCAAAAGGACCCGGACATTCCGGGTAACTCCAACCTGTACATTGCTGAAATGGAAAATCCGTGGACTCTCCGTGGTGAGCAGGTCATGATTTCTACACCGGAATATGATTGGGAGATCATCGGCTTCAAGGTAAATGAAGGGGCAGCAGTGTTGCATCGCAATGGGCGGATCTTCATTGGCTACTCAGCGAGTGCGACCGACTATAATTATTGTATGGGTTTGCTCACTGCGGATGAGGATGCCGACTTGCTTGATCCAGCGAGCTGGATGAAATCGCCTAAGCCGGTATTCCAAACGTGTGAAGCGAATGGTCAATATGGTCCGGGTCACAACAGCTTTACGGTATCACCGGACGGCAAAACAGATATTCTGATCTATCACGCACGAAACTACAAGGACATCGAGGGAGATCCTCTCTATGATCCAAACCGTCACGCCCGCGCGCAGGTTATTCGCTGGAACGAAGATGGCACACCTGACTTTGGAGTCCCTGTTCCAGATGGGAAGGCTGCGGCTGAAGCGAAATAATAATACTGCTAAAGTTTTAATATAGTAAGCCCTTAGTCAGCGAGCCATGCTGATTAGGGGCTTTTACTTATGTACACATTGAGAAGGGAGACTTGAAGACATAAAGACGGATACGAGGGTCTGCATATTAGCAACCATCCCGTGACCAATGCGTATGAGGAGTATACAATTCACTATACACATAATATTAGGAGGCCATATATGGATTCACGCGAGACATTGGACCGGGAGCTGGAACAGATTTTAAAATGGGAAAAAGGGCAGAAGGACTTGTTTATTTGGGACAAAATTGGACGTTTGCCATTTGCCATGCTGGATAAAGTTATGCCCAAAGCGCTGAAACAGAAGATTGGAGACTCGCTGAACGAAGTTGGTCAGTATGTGCAGAATGGTGGGAAATTTCTCGTCCAGAAAAAGAAGGTAGCGGAGCTGCTCCAAGAGGAAGCGATCAAATCCGGTTATTCCATGAAGGCCGATACCTCTTACGATGAACAGGATGGAGAGGCGAAGAATACGACGAAAATCCACAGTGTGGAAGGTTTACCGCTTGAAGTATTGGATCGCACTGCTGATAACATTACGGACAGTCGAACGAGGTTTGCTGCTGCACAAGGGGCCGCAACAGGTATCGGCGGCATTGTAACGATTGCGGCGGATATTCCGATGGTGATGGGGCTTTCCCTGAAGGTGCTGCAGGAGATGGCGTTATGCTACGGATATGATCCCGACGAACCCCAAGAGCGCATATTTATCGTCAAATGTCTGCAATTCTCCTCTGCTGATATTGTGGGCAAAAAAGCAATAATGGATGAACTCGCCGATTACGATAATCCGGACAAGCAGGTTGAGGTTATCTCTCAAATGCAGGGCTGGCGGGAGGTTTTTAATTCCTACAGTGAATCGTTTGGTTGGAAAAAGCTGTTTCAGCTTATTCCGATTGCCGGCATGGTATTCGGTTCGGTAAGCAACAAAAATACGATTCGTGATGTTGCGGAAGCCGGAAAAATGCTGTACAAAAAACGGCTCATTCTTCAGCGTTTGAAATAATGTTACAGAAAACTTAACTGGAAGAGATGCATTTACATGTTAAACAAACAAGGTTTCTATGATCTTTTAAACCGCAATAACATAGTTTACGAGAGCTTTGAACATCCAGCAGTATACACTATGGAGGAAATATTCTCTCATAATGTTCCACATACAGAACATATCGTTAAAAATCTATTTCTACACAAAGCGGCGACCTCTCCCCGATGGAATTCGGGAAAAGGTCGCCGCTTTTATCTTTTTTTATTGCTAACTTGAGGAGTTATGACTAAACCAGATTGAGGCGAAAACCCCTTTTCAAGTGGCTGAATGTCTATATTCCTTATTCTTCGCTACCGTTCTCTTCAGCCCAGCGGTTCAGCAACTTATCCGATGGAAGCAGGAAGGTGAAGATACCGATCAGTGGCAGGAAGCTGCACATCTGCATAACTGGAGATACGCCGAACACGTCGATCCAGTTCCCCAGCACGAGTGCTCCCAGACCGCCCATACCAAATGCCAGACCAGTAATCAGGCCGGAGACGGTTCCGATTTTGCCTGGAATCAGCATTTGCGCATACACAACGGTCACCGAGAAACTGGACAACATGATGAACCCAATAATACTCAGCAACACGGCTGTCCAGAACAAATTGGCGTAAGGCAGCAGAAGCGCCAGTGGAGCGGCCCCGGCCATCGACAGGAAGATCATGTTACGTTTACCGAAGCGATCCGCCAGTGGACCACCAAAGAACGTACCAAGAGCCCCAGCCGCCAGGAACAGGAAGATATAGATCTGTGCGTCCTCTGTGGACAAGTTAAATGTATCCTTCAGGTTAAACGCATAGAAGCTGCCGATCGAAGCGACATACCACGAACGGACAAAGACAAGCAGAATCAAAATGGTTATGGCAGCAGCAATCTTTTTACGTAATGCTGGATTGGGTGCACGACGAGCTGCCGCCTGTCTGCGCAAATATCCTCCCGATTGCAGCATGCGTCCATACCAGCGAGCGATATAGATTTGGACCGCAATTCCCGCAGCTGCAATGCCCGTGAATCCGATGGCACCAAACAACCCAAACGGGATGAAAATCCATCTGGTGAGCAATGGGGCCAGAGACTGACCGGCATTACCACCCACCTGGAAGATCGACTGAGCCAGACCTCTACGAGGCCCTGAGGCCATATGGGATACCCGTGAACCCTCTGGATGGAACGCCGCCGAACCGAGACCAACAAAGATGACGGAGATCAGGACGGCCATATAACTGTCGGCGAAGGCAAGCAATAGCATACCGGTAAACGTAAAGCCCATGCCGATGGGCAGAATGGAGGGTGTCGGTTTTTTATCAGCAAAATAGCCTACAACAGGCTGCATGATGGACGCAGTAAAGTTTATTGCAAACGAAATCCATCCGATCTGTGTATACGTGAGATGCATGGAGTCTTTCAGAATTGGAAAAATAGCTGGAATGACAGATTGGATTGAATCGTTGAACAAATGGACCAGACTGATGGCAATTAAGATCCGATAAACGGTACCTTGAGCATCCAATCCGGGTGGAGCTTTTGAACGCGCAGCGGCGTCTTTGGATAATGAATTTTGCATGGACATGAACAGTTCTCCTTTGGTCGCGGTCACGAGGGATCAGCGCCTGATGATGTGATGTGCCTAAGCATATTGTTACATAATAGGACAGATTTGAAAGGTCGACAAGGGGAACAGGGGAAATTAACATTCTCATTTTAATGTAAACTATTGATATACTTTAAAGAATCTACTATTAAATTTCTACTAAATCAGAAATGATAAAGGACTGATCCATATGAAATCGCTATCACCATATGTTCTTGCCAAACGTAATTTGGCGATGACCATTCTATTTATGGCAGTCATGACTTTTCTGGCTATCTATGTTGCATCGACGTCTCTGTACTTTGCTATCGGATTTTTTGTGGTTGTTCAGTCTATAGGTGTACTTATGCTGAGACATTACATCAAAAAAGTGAAAGAACTGAAGGAAGACAGTAACCCTTGAATGCTAGTCCAATCCATACGATTGGTTGCAAACGCTCACGTTCCATAGCATACAAAAAAACAAAAGCCGAACTTCTTCAGATCGAAGAGTTCGGCTTTTGTGTGTTCAATAATTTTATTTTGTACAAAGCATAATTGGTGTATCTACCAAATCAACGATTATCTATCGTCTCTGGATACATATCATGGTTCATCATGCGGTGCTCGGCCATTTGCTCATACTTCGTCCCCGGTTTACCGTAGTTGGTGTACGGATCGATGGAAATGCCGCCGCGCGGCGTGAATTTGCCCCATACTTCAATGAAGCGTGGGTCCATCAGCTTAATCAGGTCGTTCATGATGATGTTCACACAATCCTCGTGGAAATCACCATGGTTGCGGAAGCTGAACAGGTACAGCTTAAGTGACTTGCTCTCCACCATTTTCACATCAGGGATGTAGCTGATATAGATCGTTGCAAAGTCCGGCTGACCCGTGATCGGGCACAGGCTGGTGAACTCCGGGCAGTTGAATTTGACAAAATAATCCCGGTACGGGTGTTTGTTATCGAAGTTTTCCAGAATACCTGGATCATATTCAAACGTATATTTTACGCCCTGGTTACCCAGCAACGTTAGATCTTGCATTTCATCAGGTTGTCTCATGGATTCGTAAACGCTCCTTATTTCCGGCGACGCACGAAGCTGACCGGTATATATGATAGGCCATCTTAGCCTTAGTATGTTCCCAAAATTACATCATGCCGCCCATTATTCCATCCAAATAGCCCATCAGACGCCGCGTTTGTTGCCCCAAACAAGGGTATGCAGCTGTGGCAGCACACGAACGTCGTTCAGATCATCGGAAGCACTGACTTGATCAATCAGCCACTCATAGCGAGCAAGCAGCGAAGACGCCAGATCTGGCGTATCGGCAGAAGTGACATCCGGGTTCCCGGTTTGCAAAAATAAATCCGTGCCCGGATAACGTGCATGCACACGGCGGGCATAGTCCAAGTCTGTCTCATCGAAAATTACGATCTTCAGACTGTGGCTTCGTTCCACCGGACGAGCAGCCAGTCGGTGGATCAGATCATCCAGCACAGCCCAGTCAGTGTTCATGCCTGAGCTGAGAGGCTTGGGCGAGACGGTGACTTCGTCAATGTCCGCCAGCCAAGACTGCCAACGAGAGCCCTGCGTTTCTACAGCGGTGCGGATGCCGTTCTCCCGAAGCAGCTTAACCAATCCGCCCAGCGAAGCGAGCAGGGCGGGGTTGCCGCCTGAGATGGTCACATGAGAGAAGCGTGAGCCGCCAACACGACGCAATTCCTCCCACACATCCTCCGGAGTAATCATCCGAATCAGGTCCTTGCCACTGCCGTCCCAAGTAAAGGCCGAGTCACACCAGGAACAGCGATAATCGCAGCCCGCGGTGCGGACGAACATCGTTTTCTGCCCGATAACCATGCCTTCACCTTGAACCGTCGGGCCAAAGATCTCCATCACAGGAATACGAGCCTCTTTGCTACGTTCCACGCTACTCATCGATCATCCACTCCCGTCTGGCCTCAGCGTAACTGGTCGGTGTCTCATATAAGCGGACAAACTCTGTTCGACCACCCTCGGTCAGTGCTGAATACGGTTCGGTCTGCAAGGCGTGTTCCATCTGCTCGAACAACCAGACGACCATATTTTCAGCAGTTGTGTTCATGAGGGGAAGGGTTTCATTCAAATACTGATGATCCAGATACCCTTCAATTTGTGTTTTCCATATATCCTTGATATGTCCAAAATCAACCGTCAGTCCGGTCTCACCCGGGTAACCGCTAATGCCAAAAACAACTTTATACGTATGTCCGTGCAAGTTCTTGCACTTGCCTTCATAACAATGCAGATGATGCGCAGCGTCAAACGTAAACTCCTTGCTGACAAGCACGCGTTTGCGATGATAACGAAGCTGGGCAGGAAGGATATCTTCCCCAATCCGCTGCAACCGCTCCACAATACGGAATGTTCCAGGCTCTCTCATCAAACATCCGCTCCCGCAGTTCCAACAGTAGCAGAATTCGTGCGTTGCTCCAGATAGCGATCCAGTCCGGCTTTGCGCAGTTTGCAGGCAGGACATTCTCCGCAGCCATCGCCGATAATTCCGTTATAACAGGTCAGTGTGCGCTCCCGCACATAATCGAAGGCACCGAGCTCATCCGCCATTTTCCACGTCTGGGCTTTGTCCAGCCACATCAGTGGGGTGTGAATGACAAATGGGTAGTCCATCGATAGATTCAGCGTAACATTCATCGACTTTACAAACGAATCCCGACAATCCGGGTATCCGCTGAAATCCGTTTCGCATACACCTGTGACGAGGTGACGAGCCCCTTTTTGCTTCGCCATAATGGCTGCAAAACTGAGGAACAGCAGATTCCGTCCATCGACAAACGTACTTGGCAGTTCGCCTTCTTCATGCGTAATCTCCATATCCGTACGGGTGAGTGCATTAGGCGCGAGTTGGTTTAACAAACTCATGTCCAGTACCGTTTGCTGTACACTCAGATCGCGAGCGATCTCTGCGGCGCATTCAATCTCCAGCTTGTGACGCTGGCCGTAATCGAAGGTAACCACTTCAACCTCGGCAAATTGCTGTTTGGCCCAGAACAAACAAGTTGTACTGTCCTGACCGCCGCTAAATACAACGACTGCTTTTTCTTCGTTCAACATAAAAAAACCTCTCCATCTTCTTAAGATCAATCCATGCACATAGGCACAGAGTGTCGGAAGAACAGAGAAGTTCATGAACTGGCATCCATCAAAAAACACACCTTCTCGTAGGCTGCTTCAAAAAAGCAGGACGATCTAGTGTCCTTAGTTTTTTACGTACGTTGTTACCTAAAATGTACGCAAGACTTAATGACCTTAATGAAGGTCGAGTCTTATAGAGGGAGTTCGCGAACCTCTCCCATGCCATAGGCATGGATTTTCTTCTGCAATTGTCCGGTACAGTATATCACATTTCCAATACGGTGAGCATGCTTTCCATGAGAACCCATTTATAACCGAGCCTAACGTCATCTGGACTTATTTGATTAATACATTTCCAAAAGGAATGACTTCCTTCAGAATTCGCTTAAATAAGCCTTCATCGTTCATATCCTGTTCCAGTCTATGATTTTCACGACCGGCCTGAAAGAGTACAGAGCCATGTCCTGTCATCTTCCAATGATAGTTCATATGCTGGCTGGCAAGGTTGTTCCCGTATACGGTAAGTTCCAGCTGCGCGTTCTCAGGATAGGCGATAATACTGCCTGCATCCACGTATAGTGGGGCGGTAGGGTGCAGTTCCTGTTGGCAGACCTGACCTTGTGTCAGCAAACCAATTTTGCCTTTGCCCGAAAACTTCATTTTCACGGCATCCCGAGTGATGAGCATGTTTTTGATTTTCTGAATTTTGGTATGCATCGTGACGCCGTCGGAGTAGAAGAAAAGGTGACGGAAGTCATACAGCAGATCGCTGTTCTCACTCAGTTCAACTTCCTTCATGGTGAATCCGGGAGGCAGGGCGGCCACAAATTGACAAGGACCGGTAATTTCGGATTTGATGAGCTTTTTTTTGCGATAGATACCCGAAATATTCATGAATTTATCATTGCGACTGCTGCTTGGGCCGCGAAAAGCGACAATTTGCTGGGGGTGGAGAATATGCAGGCGGTCGTCCTGAATCAACGAGAACGTGACCACTTGTCCGGCTCCGCCAGCTTCGGCATTATTCAGGTGTATGTGCATGCGGTTGCTCCTGTTCTTTTATACTCGGCCAGAACGGCGACGCATTCCCCAGCGCATCACCCGAATCAGAATAAAGTATCCCAATATGAGTGAAACGGCTGTGATAATCATCGTTTGAATGCGTTTGGCAGTTGCCGTTTTGGCATCCTGATCATTTTGCAACTTGCTCACCATGTCGGTCAGTTTTTCGTTTTGTGCCAGCAGCAACTCGTTCTGGGCCTTGAATGCTTCGACATTTGCCTGGGCTTGTCCCAATTGGGCAGAGGTCTGATTTAACTGCTCCAGCGTCTGTTTATAGCTTTCCTGCAAGGCGTTCACTTCTCCAGGAAGCTCGGAGACTCGTTCCCATCCACTATAGATATCGGAGAATATATTGGCATTTGCTGCACTGACTGTAGAAGTCAAAGAAACAGTAAACAATACACATGTGGTGAATAACACCCGAATGAAATAACCCTGAATGGGTTTTGGCATGAATGGCACCTTCTTTCGGTTACATAATCGTTTGCCGATTTCGTCGTCATTTGTTGAAATACGGCTCTTACATTATACGTCAAAACCGGGACAATGGGTTCAAGATGATGTAGTTTTAATTACCCTATATGAGAATAAATCAATACATGTGGACAGCTGTTTAATTTCTAGGGCGCCGGGGTAATAGAAGGACAGGGCAGCACTTCGGACGGTCTTGATCTCATTCTTTTACTTCAGCTCCGGGTGCCTGCTATTCATAATAACGAAATTTGTAATTTAATGAGAGAAAACAATATATCCGATTTTTATGAAGATCGTGAATACGAAGGGGTAGAAACGTATGTACACAACTGAACAAGCTGCAACAACCAAAACGATTATGATCACTGTAAATGGTGAGCCGATCGGGCGTGAATTGATTATCGACAGTATTACTTATGCTCCAATCACAGAACCTGATTCTGTACAAAGTTTACACAAAATGGGAATTGATCCATCTACGATTTAAGATAGGACTTGTCATATAAAAGTGGTCTAAAAGCTTGGCATACTGCCAAGCTTTTTCGTCGTTTATTGTCGTAATTACGCGGATTTAGGGATGAGAAACTAATATTATGGAAAAATTTCCTACGAACATATGTTCCGTGACAATATAGTGTCCATTTACCCTGATAACTTAGAAGATAATACATATAAATCGGGGGAGAGACTACCAGTGAACTCAGTCTTTGAAGTATCTTATTCGTGGAATAGAGAGGCCATACCGACAGGGGGAGCCGACCCCGTATATATGATGGTGGAGTGGCGTAACGGAGCCCCTGCCAAAAGACTCAGGAAAATAGCACCCAAAATTGTGTCACGAGACTTGGAACTTTTGCTCAAACCGGAATTTGGAATTCAGCTCAAGGGCATCTACGGCTGTCGTTCCAAAGAAACGGATATCGGTTGGGTTTTAAGACTTGGTGATGTATACAAGGGAGAGAGTAAACAAATCTTACTCGAATTCGCCATGGGACCGCGTGTATCGGGGAAAAGTGCCGTATGTTCAGCTTATTGGAGTACGCGAAAGTTGAAACAAAGCCAGAGAGTGCTGCTGCGCAGAGAACAGTTGTATATTCAGTATACAAGTCATCTGGGCATGCTGCGTCAGCCGGAAGATCCCAAGGTAGAGAAGACAATCAAATTAAACGAAACAGTTCCTCTGATTAAACAAGCTTTGCGTGCTTATGAAAGAGGCCGTACACAAGAGGGCAGTGATATGCTGCGTCGTCATGCAGATGCTTTGTTAATTGAAGCGGCTCGCAAACAGGATCTAGATTATTATGAGGAAGCCGAAATATTGGAGAAACTTCGGCACCATTACGGGATTACTTTTAATTCCATGGTTCATAATCGCGGAAAAACGATGTTAGGTGAATAGGGATAAAGAACTAGGGAAGATGGGGCGGAAAGGAATGTTTCTACATAATTTTTTGAAGGTGAAGTCAAGGAATAAGTCGAATGTACTAAACAACATAATAATAAAAAAATGGATGGAGTTGTATCGAATTTATTGAAACAACATCGTGGAGGGTCCGGCAAAATGACAGACCGACTGATCCGATTAATGCGCATTATAACTCTTGTGCAGGCCAAACCGGGTATTCTGGCCCGTGAGCTTGCCGAGCGGTGCGAAACAACGGAAAGGACGATATACCGAGACATGGAGGCCCTCAGTGCAATGCATATCCCCATCGCCAATATGGGACACGGGAGAGGATACATGTTTATCAGCCATTTTGCCATGTATCCGCTGAATTGGTCTGATGAAGAAGCTCAAGCCTTTATGCACCTGGCAGAAGTCATGGAGAATATTCGTCCGTTGCTGAAGCCTGCTTTTGAGAGCGCGTATGAGAAAGTGGTTGCTTCGAGTCAGAAGAACAAAACAGAGCGAGTGGAATGGTCTGAGCAAATTAGTGGGTTGTTCAAAGTGGGTACATCTGCTTGGCAAAATGAAAGTACCGAACTTCTGAATCATTCCCTGGTGACCTTGCTTCAGGCCGGAATTTCCCAGAACACTATTGAAGGAGAATATCTGTTTCAAGGTAAAAAGGGGATTGCGCGAATGGATCCCTACTGTCTTATTCCTCGTGAATACCGATTTGATCTGTTGGCATATTGTCACCTGTCAGAAAGACTAAGAATATTTCAAGTGAATCGTTTGCACAGGGTTCGGATTTTGCCACGCACGTTCCGCAAAGATGATTACCTTTTACAATCTCACTTCCGCACGCCACAGGAACTTAGCGGCAGTACGGAGTGGACTGCATTCAAGATCAGATTCTCGCCGCACGCCGTGGAGCGTGTCATGCAGGAGCAGTTTTTTGCACGCCCCATCTTGACGATCGAACCGGAGGGTACGCTGTTATTTGAGGCCATACTGAGTGATGAACAAGGGTTTCTAACCTGGTTGTCTCAATATGGACCCGATGCCGAAATTCTGGAGCCTCAGAGCTACCGTCTTTTGATGAAGGAACGTCTGGAACGTTGGAGAGAGATCTACAACTGAACGTCAGTGCAGATCATGGCTGGTCTGCCTTTGTTCAACATGCGTTGTATGCAATTACTCTTTGGTCTTGAACAGGTGTGCAAGGTTACCAAAAGGGGAATCTTTCTCGTCATCTTCTACACTGCTGGAATAGACCACTTTGGATGTGATGCCCTCATCATCTGCGGCGCAATTGGTTTCCAGTTTGAATTGATCAAATTGATGCATGAATACTTTGGCTGTATTAATCGCATCATCCAAAGCGCGGTGCTGAGTGCCATCGAATTCAATACCACAAAGTTCCAGAGCCTGAGCGAGTCCAAGCTGACGGAATTTTCCTTCCTTACGCACAGTTCGCGACCATTGCTGCTGAAGATCATTGTGGTTGGTGATCCAGGCTACATCGAGCTGATGAGTGCGACAATGAGAGATCAGTTTGGTGCGGTCATCCGGTCCCCAGGAGCACATGTAATAGGATTCACTTCCCATCCATGCAATAAATTGATTCAGTGCTTCCGGAAAAAGAGGGGCTGCGTCGATGTCTTTCTGCGTAATACCCGTAAACTGAATTGTATCGGCGGATAGCACCGATTTATTGGATGGACGAACATAAGTGTGGAACGTATCCGACACGAACAGGCCGTTCTCACCTTCCGTTACTTTGACGGCACCGATATCTATAATTTCAGAAGAGTAACGTGTATTGCGACTTACCGTGAATTCAAGATCGTAAATAATATATGGCATAGGACAAACTCCTTTATCAATTAATACATGGTTTCTATTTCTCTATATTACAGGGAACGCACAGCCATGTCAGCCATCGCCCAGCAATTCATTTTAACGTAAAGCTGACAACAGTGTGGTTGACAACTTCTTGTAAATACACTATGGTGATCAAAAATGATAACAGCGATCAACGAGGACACAATTACGTTAGCCAGCTTCTACAGAGAGGAAACCGCTTAGTGCAAGGTTTCTGTTGCTGTTTCGTTATTCCTACCTCGCGAGCTGCGGAGGAGAAGGCCCGAACGGCCTGTAACCTTCGCCGGATGGGCCCGTTATGCCCTGAAGGACTGCGCGTTCACGTTTTGCATCGGTTGCAAACGTAGAACCGGTTTATGGCAAATGACCTGATGATTTGAAGTCAGGTCAACCGGCAAAGTGCAGTTAAATAAGGGTGGTACCACGACACATTCGTCCCTTGACGGATGTGTTTTTTTGCTGTTTATAACCAGATTTACAATATCGATTAGAAGAATAAGGGGTGTGACAAGATGCGTCAAAGTGAAATGCTTGTTCCAACATTACGTGAAGCACCAGCAGAGGCAGATGCAGCAGGGCATCGCTGGTTATTGCGCTCGGGTATGATTCGCCAACTCGCAGCAGGGATATACAGTTATCTGCCCTTGGGGCGTCGTATCTTGCTGAATGTCGAACGAATCGTTCGGGAAGAAATGGACCGTGCAGGATGTCAGGAAGTATTGCTGCCAATCATGCAGCCTGCTGAGTTATGGGAAGAATCCGGAAGATATACTCAGTATGGCCCTGAGCTGATGCGTCTGAAGGATCGCCATGCACGAGAATTCGCCTTGGGTCCAACCCATGAAGAGGTTGTGACTGCACTGGCTCGTGACGAGGTTAATTCTTATCGGAAGCTGCCGTTTACACTTTACCAGATTGGAACCAAATTCAGAGATGAACGTCGCCCAAGGTTTGGATTATTGCGGGGACGGGAGTTCATCATGAAGGATGCGTACTCTTTTGCTTCCGATTGGGAAGAGCTGGATCGCACCTATCAGGCCATGAATACGGCGTATTCGCGTATTCTGGAGCGTTGTGGACTGGAATATATTCGAGTGGAAGCCGATGCAGGCACTATTGGTGGTCAGGGGGAGACCCACGAATTCATGGCACTTGCTGATGTGGGAGAAGATACGATCGTAACCTGCAAACATTGTGGATATGCCGCAAATCTGGAGAAGGCGGGATATCGGACTTCTAAATCTTCTGCTAAGAATCCAGAAAAAGCAGAAGCTTCTGCTGACCTGAAAACGGTTGAAAAAGCTGATGGGAATACCGAGGGTGACACGTTGGTTCGTATCCAAACGCCAGGTGTACGTACGATCAATGAGTTAAGCGTCTTTGTGGGCAAGGATGCCCAGCATATGATCAAAACATTGCTTTATCAGGCTGATGGTCAACTGGTCGCTGCGCTTGTTCGTGGGGATCATGAAGTGAATGATATCGCGCTGAAGCAGGTATTGGGTGCAGAAGAGCTAATTCTAGCTGATGAAACTGCCCTTGCAAGTCATCCGAATTTAACTGTAGGTTTCCTGGGTCCTATTGGACTGGATCTGCCGATTGTAGTAGATGCGGATGTAGCTGCAATGGAATATGCCATTACAGGAGCGAATGAAGTTGATGTACACTATTCGAATGTACGTCCGGGTAAAGATTTTGCTTTGGACAAAGTAGATCGAATCCGTTTTGCTGCTGAAGGTGACGGCTGCCCAACCTGTGGAGAATCGCTTGTATTCACAAAAGGAATAGAAGTTGGGCATATCTTCAAACTGGGAACCAAGTACAGCGACGCTATGGGAGCATCCTTCCTGGATCGCAATGGACGGCAGTGCGCACCTGTAATGGGTTGTTACGGTATCGGTGTGTCTCGTCTGATGGCCGCTATTGCTGAACAATATGCCGGAGAGGAAGGCATCCGTTGGCCAGCAGCCATTGCGCCTTATCATGTACATCTGATCGCAATGAGCTGGAAGGACGAACAGCAACGCGAACTCACGCTGGAACTGGAACAACAACTAGTAGATGCCGGATACAGTGTACTGATCGATGATCGGGATGAACGGCCAGGGGTGAAGTTCAAGGATTCGGAATTGATTGGATTGCCTGTCCAGATTGTTATTGGCCGAGGTGCGGCGGAGGGACAGGTGGAATTTGGATCGCATGTTCTTGCAGCACAAGGTGAATCCAAACGAATCAGTATGACGGCACAAGAGGCTGTAAGTCAGGTGAAGGAACAACTATAGTCCAGAATTAAAAAAAATCCTTATGAAAACCATGCTACGTGTCTCTATATAATAGAGCGATGTATAATAGGTCCAGATATTATGCGGTAAGAGATGTTTGTGGTTATGTAACGGATTAAAGCGTTAAAAAGAGGGCTATAGTCATATAAGTATGCAACACTATTTGCGTATTGTCATACCAAATTACTAGAATTTGAAAAATTGTATTCTGTATACAGTCGGTTTGTCCATAAGAGCTTCTAGCGAACCATGTCAGGAATCTATGCATGTGCAAATACGCAAATCATGGAACGAGAAATATATCGTTTGAATGTGAAATAACCGCATGAGAGTGGCAATTTTGGAGATAGCTTCTATAGTCCATGGTAGAGGGCATGGGATGAAGTGATTTCTTAAAGTGGCTTTGGGGATTTATTTTTGCAGCAAAGCTATATTCATGTAAACATGGATGTGCAACTCGGTAGGTTAACTACTGAGTGATGTAATTTGTAAAATAAAAAAGGGTGTCCATCAGCCAGTTATGGCTTGAGGGACACCCTTTCTTTGAATCTTATTGGTACAACTATCTGCTCTTCTCAGAACTTAAGAGGCTGCAGGCAGTTTCAATTGTTGGCCTGGATAAATCCAGTGTGGATTTTTGATCTTATTCAGCTTTTGCAGAGCTTGCCAAGTGGTACCGTATTGTTTGGAGATGGAATACAGGGAATCTCCGGATTTTACAACATGCACTTTGGCTGGAGCTGGTTTACTTGGCGTCGGTTTCGACGGTGTTTCTGGTTTTGGTGTAGTTGGAGCTGGTGTTTCCGTTACTGGAGCTTCCGGTTCAACCGCAGGAGCCTTTGCTTCCTTGATTCGACCGTCTGTTTTGATTTCTACAGCGCCCAGTTTTTGCATGTATTCGATCAACGCTTCATCCATAGCACCGTACATGCCGGACGTTGTGTATTTCGCAAACATCGTGTACTCGTCACCACCAACAGCAGTGAAATCATTCGTAGCCATTGTGTACGTTGCTTTTGGATCAAGGGCTTTATCTCCGATCATGACGGAGTGTACACGGCTGCCTTTTGCAGCGGAAGAATCAATACTGAATGTCATGCCGGATACTTGTGGGAATCCGCCACTTGGTTCTGGATAAGATCCTACTCCGTTTTCAAGGGCTGCGAGTACATCGGAGCCTTTTACTTCAAGCGTTACAACCTGATTACCAAAAGGAAGTACAGTGATAATATCACCTTTAGTTACGATACCTTTTTCAATAGAAGAACGAATACCGCCACCGTTTGTGAGTGCGATATCGGCTTTGCTGATGTCACGGATGGCATCTGCCAGCAGGTCACCCAGGTTCGTTTCACCTGCACGTACTTGTTCACGTTTGCCGTCCAGCAGAATCGCTGTATTGGCTACTTCTTCTTTCAGAATGGGTTCTTGCTCTTTCTGAATGGAGTTTACCAATGCGGCAACTTTCTCATTCGGTTTGATGTCTTTTGCTTCCGTTTCATCAATCAGTGTTGCTTGTTTTTTCGTTACTTTGCCGCCGTCAACCCACAGGTCGATCACGCCTACAAAGTTTGTATATTCTCCAGCGCTGGCGATCAGTGTTCCGTTATCCGATACAAGTCCATCTTGCAGAACCGTATGGCTATGACCGTCGATGAATACATCAATGCCAGGCACTTCTTTTACAACTTTGAAGCTAGTATCGGTGCTGGACGCGTCTTGTCCAAGGTGTCCCAATACAACAACAACATCTACTTTGCTGCGAATTTCGTTCACGAGAACTTTGGCTTCTGCAGTTGGGTCTGTAATATCAAGACCTTCCACATTTTTCGGATTCGTTTTATACATCGTTTCCGGTGTAGTCAGCGTAATGATACCGATCTTCACGCCGTCTACTTCTTTAATGAGGTAAGGATCGAAGAGACGAGTTCCGTCTTTCTTTTTCACATTGGCACTGAGCATGGGGAAGTTCATCATATCCGCAAGTTCGATGAGGCGCTCGGAACCGTAGTTGAATTCGTGGTTACCCGGTACAATCGCCTGATAACCGATTTCATTCATTACTTTGACAATGCTCTCACCGTTAACGAGTGTAGCAAAGGTTGTACCATGCACTGCATCTCCGGCATCCAGCAGAAGGGTATTTGGGTTTTCGCTACGGTATTTGTCCGCAATTCCAGCAACTTTGGCGAAACCCATCGCAGGTGAGGACTCAACTGCGCGTGCGTGTGTGTCATTCGTATGTAGAATAGTAATGTGCTTACCTGTGCCCGGAGTGGTATCCGTTGCAGCAGCGGCAATGCCCACACTGCCAAACAGCAGACAGAGCGTTAGCACAAGTGAAACATAAGTCTTCCAGATTTTCATATGAATCAGTAACCTCCCCAAAATAATAATCTACCTGAGCGTTTGCACAACTCATGTTGTATTTTACCAGACTACTATTAGGAAATCTCGTGATTTGTGTAAAAATAGGTAACCTGAAAGTGACATCTGATTTTCATAGTGGAAGATTAAGAGAGAACTTCACTTGTAAGGAACGTATGTTCTTAAAATGGCTAAAAAAAATGCTGCACTTCACGTGGCAGTCCTGTACGCAAACAAAATTTCTCCAGTGATTCATCCGGCTCTGGCATCAACCCTGAAGTTAGAAGCTGTATGGCAAAACGATTGGCCTGTCTTTCCAGCTTGCCTGGGGCAAAATAGGAGTGTTCCTCCAGAAAGAACCGGTTTATGCCTTTGTGCAATCGGTCATGTCCAAGTTCATGGGCACACACGAAGCGCTGCCATTCCGGCGGTAAATCATTGTGAATGACGATAAATCTGCGACGGAGCTTTCGGAAATACAGTCCTTTGGTGGACTTGCCCAGATTGGTGAACCGGATCTGTATTCCAATGGCTCTGGCAATGCTAAAAGGGCAGTTTGTCCGGTGTTTTCGAATCAGCTTTGTTACAATGTCATCCATATCATCTCACCTGCTGCTTTAGTTTGTTCAGCTTGAAATGCTTCATGGGCGCTCGTCCGGATCGTTCGTTTTTTTGCGTTTGTTCATCTGTTTGGCTTCCCAGAACAGACCTGTCAGGACATCCTTAATTCGTTTCTTATCCTCATCATCCAGCGGGATGCCGTCAAACATCAGATCATCCTCGTCCTCGAGCATCTTTTTAAAGTCCCGACGGTCCTTATAGGTTGCCCATTCTGGAGCGTCATGGAGCTCACTTGCTGTATTTCCGGTTTCCAGATAGCCGGCCTGTTTCATCATATCCGCGTATGGAACCGAGAGTGCGTCCGAGATTTTGCGGATGGTAGCAGGCTTGGGAACTCCGCGAACCCCATTCTCAATGCGTGAAATTTGCGAGTTGCTGATTCCTGCTGCTTCGGCGAGCTGATTGATGCTGTATCCCTGTTGCTCGCGCAGTTGTTTCAGATAAGGACCAAAAGTGTGCTCCACCATTCATTCCACTCCTTTGATTCGTACAAGTGCTTGAATTATAAAGAAGCTAGTTGGATGAGGGAGATAGATGTGCGTTCTATGCCCGTTCCGGATTCGGATCGTTCTTTTGATCGCTGTTATCCCCGGATTTCCTATTTCACTTTCTAAAGGGAGAAATCCGGGGATAAAGGCGAACGCTTCGCTTCTTCAGAATCGATTCCGTCTCCTTCACTGCGTATGCGCGTGACCATACTTCTAGCCCATCGTCCAAAACGGAGTAGCTTCTTTATAAAAGTCAAATGACTTATACGAGGATCTTTAATTATCTGTACTATATCGTATATATACCATTAGGTAAAGGGATATGAAACAATTATGCCAAAAGGTAAAGGAAATGAGAGCGCGGGTTTTATTTTATAGTTAAAACGACCCAAAATGAAGGTTTACGCCGATCCCCAGAAAGTGGTATCCTCAAATAGAAATACGAACAAAATACGAACAAAATGTAAAGTTGAGACAAGTTGGATGATGAGGAAAATGAATTATTCCTGCTTCATACCTGACTTTAACTGATTCCAAAAGGCAACAGAAAAAACTTGAAGAATGCCGTTACTATTTGAGAGAACTGGATAACTCTAATAAAAGGAGTATTTTGTATTAATCCCAAAAGCGATTCAAATTAGCAATAGGTAGATCGAAAAGCTTCTATTCGTCTAACTATTGTACCCGTAAGCGACTGGAACCGAATAATACAAAATACCAAAGATGAGATGAATGCGAGTTTAACTTTTATAGAATGAACTTTAAGTTACGCAAACGAAGAGGACAGAAAAAAGCTGGAGAAGCGTAGCGTTCGCATTTATCATCGGATTTTTACATTAGAAAATATAATCAAAAAAATCTGGGGATAACAGCGATCGTAAGATTTTTCTGTCATCAGAGTGGAACATGCGAAGCTAATAGACTTTCATTCTATAACGAATGTTAAAGGAGGAGAATGAATATGGAACTGATGCTGCCCGAATTGGACCGACGCAAAACACAGACTGCTGTTGAAGCCGCGCTGGAAAAATACCGGATTTATAAAACGATTGCTTTTGAAGAACGAGAGGTGATGGTGACGGCGAGTTACGCTGAGCGTTTCCATGGTGCAACGAATGTGACCGGGGATTCCACTGCCAGAACGGCAATCTATAATGTGGATGTACAGCGCGCACGTCAGGCGTACTGCGATACGATTGATTTTGTGGTATCTCGACTGAGTGAGAAGGAACGTGTACTTGTCAGAGAACGTTATCTGAAGGATGACGATGTATTTGACTATAAAGTGTATAACCATGTGTTTGACCCGCCTGTCAGCAAGGATACGTATACGAAGATTCGGACACGTGCTTTCTATAAAATGGCGCTGGCTCTGTCGGATCGGGGTCTGATTAATATGGAGCCTTTATCTGCATCTCGCAAAGAGCGACAGAAGCTGGGCTAGAGGTGAAGCAAGAAGTTCATCCTTTTATATCCTTCGCTGATTGTATACAATAATTGAAAACAATATTAAGGATCAGTCAAAGGAGAGGAATCCGCATGACGGAACAAGCCGGAATGCAGGAGATGTACACACTGAAGACGATCGCGGAAACGCTCAATACATCCAACGACCTGAATCTGATGCTGGATACGGTACTCGGTAAATTGTTGGAACTGACGGGATTGACTACGGGCTGGGTATTCCTGATCAATAATCAGGGAGAGTACTCCTGTATTGCTGATTACAGTTTGCCTCCTGCTCTGCTGCATCATGACAAGGAGCCGATGCGCTGTGGGTCTTGCTGGTGCGTGAATCGCTTCCGGGACGGGAGATTGGATAATGCCGTCAATATTATTAATTGCAAACGCCTAGAGGATGCCGTCGATCATCAATGGGGAGATACCCATGACATCACCCATCATGCAACGGTTCCGCTCCGCTCGGGGGAAAAGATGCTGGGACTGCTGAATGTTGCTGCACCCGGGAAAGAGCATTTCAGTGATAGTGAGCTGGCGCTTTTGCAGGCTGTAGCTTATCAGATAGGCAGTGCAATGGAGCGGATGCGATTATATAGCGCAGAGCAAAGGCGAGCGGATCTGTATGTCAGGCTGGGGGAGTTCAGCCGATCGCTGGGCGTGACGGTCAACGATTGCAGCAGTGGAGACGATATGGCCAAGATGGTTGTAAAGCTGCTTGGGCATCATTACGATTGGCCTTTTGCCGCACTGTTATCCCAGAAAAACGGAAGTTTTATGGTACAGGCCGCTTATGCTCATGGCAGGTCCGAAATGATGACAATATCTGGACTCTCTCCAGAGTTGCAGACTCGCATGCATCGTGTGATTGATTCTCATCGGGCTATGGTATTGTCGGCAACGGAAATCCAAGATGTTTCTGCCATCTGCAATACCGGGCTCCCTAAGTCTGTTTTGGCTTCGGGCTTGGCTGCTCCCATCCCATTAAGTTCTCCTGGCGAAACGGCAGTACTGGTGGTTGGATTGGGCTCGGCCAATGGCTTCCTTCAGGCAGATCGTGAGGTTTTCGATGCACTCGCTGAACATATTACAGCCTCGTGGGAGAGTCTGAGACTGGTATACAAACGGCGGGAATTGACCCGACTGGAGGAACGAAACCGTTTGGCTCGGGATTTGCATGATTCGGTGAACCAAATTTTGTTCTCCCTGTCTCTCACAGCCAAAGGGGCAGAGAGCATGTTAGCCGGATCACTACAGCTGCATCCGGCTGCGGAAGCGATGAAGGATATACGTTCCTTGTCGCAGGAAGCATTGAAGGAAATGCGTGCCTTGATTATGCAGCTTCGTCCGGCGGGTTTGGAGTCTGGTCTGCTCAGT
Organism: Paenibacillus sp. MDV22-iso6; assembly: GCF_058408365.1. Lineage (NCBI taxonomy): Bacteria > Bacillati > Bacillota > Bacilli > Caryophanales > Paenibacillaceae > Paenibacillus > Paenibacillus sp. MDV22-iso6. The sequence goes on from NZ_JBZVDZ010000002.1 coordinate 388,656, forward strand.
GCATTGCAGGAATATGGTACAGGACAGGGATTGCAGGTCGTTGTACATCGGACGGGTATGCGCTCCTTGCCTCAAAGTATTGAGGAAGGCTTATGGCGTATTGGACAGGAAGCACTCAATAATGTGCGTAAACATGCGGGAGTCCCTTCCGCTGAGATATCCCTCCAGCTAAGCGATCAGGAAGCGATATTAATCGTTACAGATCGAGGAAAAGGGGGGGCCAAAAACCGTGAGGCTTTGCCTGCCAGTTCACTTGGTCTGTCCATCATGAGGGAACGGGCCCAGTCACTGGGCGGCAGACTTGAACTTGTGAGTTCATCCCGAAAGGGAACATCGGTAACGGTCGTCATTCCACTTCCGTCCGAATCTGTATAAATCAGGGGGAAGAAGACATGCCGATTACGATTTTACTCGCGGACGATCATGCAATGGTGAGGCGCGGGTTGCACGTTTTTTTGTCCACTCAGCCAGATATGGAAGTCGTCGGAGAAGCCTCGAATGGACAGGAAGCACTGGAACAAGCAGAACAACTGCATCCGGATGTGGTATTAATGGATCTGCATATGCCCGTGCTTGACGGGATCGAGACGGCGAGAAGGCTTCGTTCGATCTTGCCTGGAATCCGTATCATCGTACTTACGTCCTTTTCCGATCAGGATCATGTCGTACCGGCCGTACGCGCAGGAGTGAAGGGATATCTGCTAAAAGATATTGAGCCAGAGGATCTTGCCGTTGCCATTCGTAATGTGCATGCAGGTCAGGTAGAGCTTCATCCTGCAGCAGCAGGACAATTAATGCATGTGATGGCATCGTCTGAACTGTCGATGAATGAAGCGCATGAGCGTGCAAATCCCCATTCGTCTACTCGGCTTCCAGAGCAAGAGCGGATAGGGCTGGGAAAAGAAACTTCTCATAGACCGGACATGCTTACTCGCCGGGAACGAGAGGTTCTGGGGCTGATTGCACAAGGATTGAGTAATAAAGAGATCGCCATAAAGTTAATCATTACCGAGAAAACAGTGAAAACCCACGTCAGTCATCTTTTAGACAAATTGGGACTGGCAGACCGGACACAAGCAGCGCTTCATGCCGTAAGAAATGGTTGGGTCGTCTGATCCATCTTCCTATTCTCAGACTAAAGTTGTAGAAACTCAACCCAAAGGTTGAGTTTTTTTGTGCTGCAAGTTAAGTCTATCTGCCGACGATTCCGAGGTAGAAGCAAGGTAAGATGAGAGTAGAGAAAGTTGAATCGAAGAGAAAGAATGTTTTTATAAAATCGAAGGAGAGTGACATAGATGAATATTATCATTTTGGCAGGCAGTAATCGGAAAAATGCAACCAGTACACGTTTAGGGGAATATGCAGTGGAGGTAATCAGCGGTCAGAGGCATGAAGCCAGCTTGTTCGATTTATATCAGACACCGCTCCCATTCTACGCACCGGATGAAAAACAGAATGAAGATCAGAATCTGTCTGACCTGAACACACGTATGCTCGCCGCAGATGCCATTATTCTGTCTACGCCAGAGTATCATGGCAGCATCAGCGGTGTACTCAAAAATGCATTGGATCACCTGAGTCAGGCTCATTTCAGTGGTAAACCGGTATTGTCCATCAGCTCAGCAGGAGGTGCGGTGGGCGTAAGCTCGCTTTTGCAGCTGCAGGTGATTATTCGCAATTTGCATGGTATTAACGCGCAGGAGTGGATTTCCATTGGTGGTGCACAGCGCAGAAGATTTGAAGCAACGTTTGACGGATACGAAGAATTTGAAGGCAGTCAGGATATTGAGGATCGGATCAAACGCGTGATTGGTTCATTTTTGCACCTTGCCGAGACGTTAACTGCAGTACGGAAACCATCTGAGAGTTAAGAGAAAAGAGGTTTTCATCATGATTAAAGGCATATTTGAGACTCATCTGAATGTAACGGATCTGGAGAGATCCCATCATTTTTATGAACAGATCGTTGGATTGCAGCATGCTTATGGGCAGAAGGAACGTGGGAACTCCTTTTACTGGATTGGCGGTGAAGGCAACGCGATGCTCGGACTGTGGCAAAAGGACCCTTCCGAGGTGCAGCGGCAGCATTTTGCTTTTCAGGTATCGTTGGAGGACATGAAGCAAGCTGTCACTTACCTGGAGGATAAAGGAATTAATACGCATAACTTTCAGGATGATGATATTGGCGAGTTATATGTATTTGGATGGATGCCGGCTGTGTCCGTGTATTTTACCGATCCGGATGGTCATTCCCTGGAATTCATATCGATGCTCCCGGATGAAGCGAAGCCGGAACTTGGCATGGTGCCATGGAGTGAGTGGGAGAAGATGCACGGTCGGGTGAAGGGGGACACAGCATGATTTTTGAAGAGGTCAAATTATATACAGCACGATTGGAAGACATTAAGCACTTTTATATCAACACACTGGGTTTGAACATGGCTGAAGAGTCCGAGCATGCCTTCACGCTACAGATTGGTTTAACGAAAATGATATTCATGCGAAGTGAAACAGACCAGAATCCGTTTTACCACCTGGCCTGGATGATTCCAACCAATCGTTTTCAGGAGGCCAAGGCATGGGCAGCGGCACGTGTCCGTCTAAGTAGGCATGAAGGTGAGGATGAGACCTATTCAACGAATTGGAACTCGAATTCGCTCTATTTCGAAGATCCTGTCGGTAACATTCTGGAGCTGATTGCTCATCATACCGTTCATAACGAAAATGATCGCCCCTTTTCGGAGAAAGATCTGCTGCAGGTGTGTGAGGTGGGACTTGTCACGGAAGATGTGCTTTCTGCAGTAGATGAACTTGAGCAGATGGGATTGAAACGATGGAGAGCGATTAGCGATACCTTTGCCCCTATAGGGGATGTGAACGGTTTGTTTATTGTGGTGAGAAAGGAGCGAACCTGGTTCTTTTCGGAGCAAAAAGCAAACATATATCCGCTGGAAGTGTCCATACGTGATGTTGGGAGACTTCGAATCGGCTAAAATGCGCGGAACAGCAGGCAAAACGGTCATATGTGCACCATCTGAATCATCTTATAGAAGTAAACGCTTTAAAAAGAGTGTTTTGCTAAAAAAACTGTTGCTGGTTGTGCGTGTATCAGGGTTCGCATCGATGAAGGGTGGTGGCATGTTGGATCGACGTTTGTTGGAAGAAGGGCTGGCTGTTATTGTGTCCAGTCGGGAGCGTACAGGAGATTTGTGGCACGCCCATTATGGGGCGGGAGCTATTGCGGCTTATTTTTGGGTGAGGGAAAATCGTCTCACTGCCCTTGCGGCGGGCAGTGTTACGGCTGAAGCAAAAGCCATGCTTCGCCAGCACGGGTTGAATGATGGCTTGAACTCCCGGAATGGAGAGGTTTTGCCAAGGGAAGAGGCCGAAGCGCGTATTACAGCAGCGCTGGATCGAACCATCGGAGAGCTACACTGGGTGGGTCATCAGGCCATCTATGGTGCCCTTAGTCTAAAAGCCATTCGTGAACTGGATGGTTGGGGCACGGAGCATGACATGGATCAGATGGTTGAACTTATTGATTCTTTTGAACGAACCATTCCAGGTAGATCCTGGGTAAACACAACTGTGAAAGAAATTCGCAGCTTGAAGTTAAGTGAGGCAGACGGATTCCCTGATATAGAACGCCCGGAACAATTGTCCCGGCTGATTCTGGATGAGCTTGGCGCATTTCGTACCATCTATCAGGCAGAAGCACATCATGATCTGATCGGCCACATGCTAACCTACGGGCACGCGCTTAATATATTATTTGAACTGGATTACCCTGCTTTGTTCCATAAAGGCATTCCGCCTTTTCTCAGGATGGTCAAGGCGCTGCGACTGAGCCGGGATGTGGATGCCGAACAGGAGATGCCAACGCTGCAATCTCCAGTTGATCGTCTGCCATTGATTCGTGCAGAACGCTCTGTTGCACTTCCACATGAACTGGAATACTGGCTCACCGACAGACGTTCCCGCGATTGGCATGGAGGTCATGTGTTCAAATTTCCATTCAGCTTCTACCATCATGCAAGAAACGGAAATTCAGTTCCGGAAAGCTGGGAAAACTTCCGCTATATTATCGCGTGAGCAAAATACGTTTAAGAGAGCACAGCCTGAGATGGCTGTGCTTCTTTTAATCTTTTTAACGGGACCAAATTTCAAGGATAAACAGGATCAAAATGACTCTGGATGCCAGCATGTATGGTGATTTTCGTATGGGCTGACGCGCTGTCCATATTCCCCAGGAACTCATAAGTGCAATACTTCCCCAGAACATCCATAAGGGAATGCCTTCAGGCGTAAATGGAAAGGACAGCGAGGGCAGACCTGTATTGCCAGCCCCAAGAAGAACAGTGGTCATATAGACGAGCAGAAGGAAAAGTAACTCAAATAGCAGGGTTTGCAGCCAGAAATAATAGATGTGCAGCACTCGAAGCAGAATGACTGTGACCAGGATAAACAGGATACCAACGGATGAGAATGTTGCAGCGGTCCATCCAATGAGTGAAGTAGTTAGAATATCTGTTTCCTGATAAAAGGTGTACATTGTCAAAGCGTACATAACGGGGCCAGCCATGTAACTGGTAATAGCGATCCACAGATAGAACCAGAGCTTTTTTTTCATGATCGTATCCATCCTTTATCGTAAATAAGGTTTGAAAGGCTGCTTATTATCATATAAACAGCATCAGGAATGGATTTGTTGGGTTATCTGGAGGAAATCTCTGCAAGAAACCGACGTTTAACCGCCATGATTGCGACAACAAATAGACGTAATCCATACGGACAACCGTCAGCGCGACCGATTTAAACATGTAAGATTGTATTATCGGATCAGTAGCAAGTGACATATCCCGATAAGCACATACGCTAATGTACAGACCGGCCAGGGGCCGGTTTTTTTATGCGGTGATTGCACACTTGCTCTGATCGGGTACTAAAGAAAGACTGAATATATCTAACAGGAGGTTTTAGGATATGAAAACAGTATTGTATGTTCCACTGGATGATCGTCCAGCGAATCTGGATGACGTCGTTGTACAAGGAAAAGCAGCCGGTATCCATATCATTACACCGCACCTGGGTGACATTCAAAATCGTCTGGATTCCGAGAAAACGGTAGAAGGCACCACATTGCTTGGAACGTCTACGCCTACGTATGCGAAACCGTCCAATATTCATGATTTCATTTTGAAAAATGCCGCTAAAGTGGATGGCTTCATCATCTCTTCGGATATGCTGGCTTATGGTGGTCTGATCGGCAGTCGTCAGTTTCGTGAAGATGGAGGCGGAACATATCCTGATTACGACCAGGACACTACCCGTTTGCTCGATGTGATCAAAGCGATTAAAGGGAAATATCCAAGAAAACCAGTGTTTGTGATGGATACCATTATGCGACTCGCTACCACCTCTTTTGCAGATGGTCTCGCATTGGATGCCTACAACGAGTCACGTGCACTGATGCAGCAGCCACGCCAGTCCTTTACGGCATTCGAGGATATTGTGAACGGGTACAACCTTTCTCCAGAGTCTACGGAATATGGGGAAACGACGTATTTTAATAAAGAACAGTACTACAACACCAGACAACATAAATTCAAAACGAATCTATACATTCTGGATAAGCTTGCTCGCAAAGGATATATTGATTTCCTCGCCGTAGGCGTCGACGATGCGAATACGCAAGGCGTTCAGATCAACGAAATCAATTATGTGGAAGCACGGATCAACGAATGGCTCGGTGGGACGGATGGACAAAATCCCGATCGGGTGATTATCCTTCCAGATGCGGATGGCCTGGGTCACGCTCTGTTGGCCCGCATGGCTAACCAATTGCTTCGTGGTGGGAAGAAGACGCGTTATGCAGTGAAATATTTTGGCCCGCATGGTTCCACGATTATCAATGCCTATGAATATATGAATGTGCACGAGAATGTGGTGCGTCATGTGGATATTGTTGGTGGTGTGGTTGTAGCGGATTCCGCTTATCCACAGCCTGATGTGGTAACGGATACAACTCCCGATATGGAAAATGGAAATGAATTAACGAATGCTACATCTGTTGATGAAGCTTCTTCGTTTGATATGGCTTCTGAGCTGGATCGCATGACGAACCGTCATCCAGGCAAACCGGGTAATAAATCGGTGGACATTGAGATTATTGCTATTACGGCGCTGGATCAGGTGCAAGCGGCTGTGGCGCAATTGACGAGTAATAGTGAGAAGGGTCTTCCTTCGGTGCTGATTGATTTTGTAGGAAAAGGTCCAGCCAACGTCGATGTAGCCGAAGCACTCCTGAACAGTCCGTATACGGGTCGGGTCCTGGGGTACAGTGCCTGGAATACGCCGGGGAACAAAATCGGTATGGCTGTGGGTATGGGACAATCCCGTTATGCTCTGATTACAACCGAAACACATGCCCATACGTTGCGAGATGCCATGAATGCACATGGTTCATTGTTGTTCAAACGTTTCCTGAAAGATTACTACTATAAAGCAGTAGCGATTGCAGATATCCGCACGTATTCCAGAGCGCATGCGCTGTATACCAATGTGGCAACCCTTGCGGATCAGAATATGGTGTTGTTTAACTCAGAAGCAGATTATGCTCATTTGCAGACTTTACTCAGGGATCTGATGCAGACCCACACCACGGCACTGGCGAACAAAACAGCATTTGCTCAAGGGAACGTAGCGATAAAGCAAATTTGTAATGGCGAAGCAGCTTATGCGGAGTATTGCAGTGCACTGCTGGATTATGCGAACCCCGATTTCATCTGGGGACGTGCGTTTGAGATCACGTTGAATCCGAAGGTTACGCTGAAATAAGGTGTTAACGGTATGAGACGCGCTGAGTCGTCTTTTTTCCACCCCGGATACACCCTTATTCGCACCGAAGTCGTACGAATCACCATCCGCGCTAGGGATGAAAGGGTGTAAGATTGTATTATCGGATCAATAGCAAAGGACACACACCGAAAGCACATACGCTAATGTAAAGATCGGCCACAAGGGGCCGATCTTTTTGTTGCGGTGATTGGTGTCCAGCTTTGGTGTCGGTAGATACGCAGAGGCTGAGTTAAAGGGGGAATTCACTGCTGCACATTGTCGCTGCACAATGTGGGCAGATCGCAGACTTGCAGCTGAAGGGGGCGAAATGAATGTGTCTATGAGTAGTGGGTTAAACAGCACCGCCAGCACAGGGCAAGTGAGCAACGTCATCAGGCGAACGCTGAAGCAGAAGCTGGAGGCTCTTGTCCCGGCATGGAATGGCCGAGTACAGGATATTCCTACACCGGGAGAGGTGTTAGCCGGACCCTGTGCCGTGATTGCTTTTGCAGAAGAAGTACCGAAGTCTGCTTGGGCGGGATATAGGAGAGTCATCAAAATCTCTCCATATGCACGCCCCGAAGATGGAGGTGCTGAACAAGTAGAAGTATGGTCAGCAGCGCTGATGGAAGGACTGCATCAGGTCAGGCTGGAGGATGAAGAAGGCGGGGCATTTACCTGTATTTATCTGGGTTCTTCAGATTGTGATCGTGTGGATGCCAGTTCTGGACTGGTTACGCGCAGCCTGCGATTTGGGGTGTATGTTCCGGAAACGGTGGAATATGCTCAGGCTGAAACCACAGATTCGTGGATGGCTGCACTTCAGGGCTGGACACGAATTCAGCTCGGACAGGAATGGTCCGTATATGGGGATGTCTGGCCTGGAGGTTATACGACCAAGTCCATACTGTGGCGATTGACGGGATGCAGCACAACCACCGCAGGGACTTCTGCGCTGGAGATTCGTAAGCAGTGGATTGGGCATGTACTGGCTACGAATGTGGTAGATGTCCGTCAAACTGCAACACATCTGGTTGAACAACTGGCTGTGCAACCCCGTATTGCTTTGACGGATACAGACGGTACGCGATATGTGACGGTGGATGAAGTTTCTGCCGACTTGCAGGCAGACGCTTACTTGAACGGGCAGATTCGTCTGACGTTGCAGCAGCGTATTCGCCGTCCGGGTACGGATGTGCCATTAATCCGTGAGATTCACCATAGCAAAGGGATAGAGTAAGCGCTAGTCGAGAGGGACTCTAGATGGGGTTCCAGATGAGAAATTCAATATCATACTTTAGCTTCAAATTCATAGGTTCATAGTTTCGTAGGTTCATAGGGACAAAAATTCATAGGTCAAAATTATGGTGCAAAGATCAGGTTCAACGAATTCAGTAGTCAAACAATGAGGTGAGATGGCCATGGCAAGCTCAGTGAAAAAAAATAAACAGACTGCCCCGCAATACACGCGGGCCGAGCTGATGAATCATGCCGAAGCCCTCTTTGCCGTTAAGGCAGAGGTGCTGTATGGTGCGCTGTACGAAGTAGCGCAAGAGACGTTTTCCATTGCGGAAGCGAAGGAACGCATCAACCAATTTATGAAAGCGAAGGTGAAGGGATAATGGCAGGCGGAACTTGGGAGCAAACGAATCGTCCGGTACTTCCGGGCTTATATATGAATTTTCAGGCGGCAGCGTCTTCGGCTATTCAGGCTGGTAATCGCGGAACGGTTGTTGTGCCGATCAAGGCCAACTGGGGTCCGGTGGGCACTTTTGTAGAAGTCGGCAGTGAAGCTGCAATTGAGCGTATTTTCTCGGCGCATGCCCAGGATAATGGAACAGCTTATACATCCTTGAAGCTCGCTCTGTTGGGTGGACCGAAAAAGCTGCTCGCTTATCGGGTAGCCGGAGAGACGGCGAAAGCAGCCACGCTTACGCTGAAAGACAGCAGTGATACAGCCGTTCTGCAACTGGACGCCAAGTATCCGGGTGACCGGGGTAACGGGTTCTACGTCACCATTCAACCGGGTGTAATTGATAATACGAAGCATGAAGTGCGCTTGTTTGAAGGCAACCGGATGCTATATGCACTGCTGACTGCGGATATTTCGGCAGCGTCGCTGGCAAAAGAGATCAACGCGGATGAAAGCAACATTTGGATTAACGCGCAGGCGATTGGCGAGGGTACAGGTGTTGTTGCAACCGTTGCGGGAGCGGCGTTCAAAGGTGGTGCAAGTGGCAACGATGGACTGACCAATGCGGAGTATATTGCCGTGCAGGGCGCGCTGGAAGGCGAGCAATTTGACGTATTGGCATTGGATCATGCGGCGGATGCGCCTTTGCTGGCGAGCTTTGCAGCTTGGGTGAAACGTGTGCGCAATGAGGGTAAACCCGTGATGGCTGTATTCGGTGGTACTACGGCAGACGACACCTCTGCGACTGCAGCACAGAAGGCAGCAGCACGTTCACTTACGTTGAATCATGAGGGTGCGATTAATGTTGGTACGGGTGTGCGTCTGGGAGATGCGTTCTACAGCTCGGCGGAAACGTCTGCTTATGTTGCGGGTCTGATTGCCGGACAACGTCTGAATGAATCCACCACATATGCACCATCTCCGTTCGATGACGTGACGCGTCGCTGGACGCGAGCAGAACAGGAGCAGGCGGTTCAGAATGGTGTATTTATTTTCTTCCATGATGGACGTCAGGTGAAGGCGCTTCGCGGAGTGAATACACTCGTGACCCCTGCTGCAGGACAGAATAATGCCTGGAAAAAAATCCGTTCGATTCGCGTGATGGATGCGATTAACACGGATTTGCAGCGTTCGGCTGAAGATACTTATATCGGCAAAGTAAACAATACGGAAGAAGGACGTCAGGCGCTGATCGGTGCGATGAAAGCCTATCTGGCGCTGCTCGCACAGAGTAATGTCATTGAAGCTGAGGGATACGATGTCGTTCTCGACCCGGCGTATTATGGTGCTGCACCAATTCTCAAGCCAGAGGCGGATCAGGTATTCCTACAATGGAATGTGAAGCTGACGGATGTGATGGAGCAGTTGTTTGGAACGTTTTACGTGCAATAAGGTTTGTGTAGGAGAGAAGATCGGTTATTAGATTGACTAAAATTATTTGAGCTGGTGTTTTACACGATAACGTAGAGGGCAGAAAAAATCTGGAGAAACAAAGTGCTCGCCTTTATCTCCGGATTTTCCCTTTTGAAAAGAGGATCAATAAAATCTGGGGATAACAGCGATCGGAAGATTGTTCTGCCCGCGGAGTTATACCGTGTAACAATGATCAGCCAACCATTTCAAGGAGGAATTGTCATGTTGGATGCGTCAAGAGTCATTCTCGGTACCCATGGTCAGCTGCATATCGATGGTGTGTGGCAGACGAATATTAATAAGCTGGAGGCCAGCGTTGAAATTGAGAAGCGTGAGCTGAATCTGGTCGGCAACGACTGGAAAGTACACAAGAATGGTGCGAAAAAAGGAACAGGTACCATGACAGGTTACAAAGTAACTTCGGATATGATCCAGCGGGGCTTCACCAAGTTCCAAATTATCTCGAAGGTAGACGATCCAGAATCATACGGTCATGAGAGTGTTTTGCTGAAAGGTTGCATGGTGGACAAAATCCAGCTCGCCAACTGGACTGGGGGTGAGGAAGTACCGGAGGAAACAAGTTTTACATTTGAAGGATTTGAATTGTTGAACCCGATTGTAGCGAATTAAAGATGGAATGACTTCGAACTTCGGAAAGACCTCGTAACCAAGCTTGTTTAATCAGGCATACAGCAACGAGGCTTAACAGAAGTGGGATACACAGGCAGGCCGAGAAATTCTCGGTCTCTTTGTTGTCCCTGAATATGTAGATGTGTTAACCCAATTGTGAAATGAGAAGGAGATCGCACCCCATGAGTATGAATGAGAATATGTCTGAAGAACAAATTTTGGATCAGTTGTTTGAAGCAGCAGAACGTTTGCCGGAAGAGAATGTACGCATTCAACGTTTGGATCTGTTGCTGACTCTGCGTGGATTGACTTCCTCCAAAGTGGATCAGATTCGCGAACGCTGTACCATTCGCAAAACAGTTAAAGGCCGTACTGAGGAAAAGGTGGATACAGAAACATTTAACGCGCTGCTGATTTCCGAAGCTACTGTGAAAATGAATGTACGTGGACTCGAACTGTCAGGCTGGGGAGACAACCGCATCACGGGTCGCATGAAGCTGTCCGGTGGGGAACAAGCGGTTCGCCGCATGTTACTCGCGGGTGAGCTGGATGCCGTTGGCGACAAGGTACTTGAGCTGTCAGGTTTCGGTGTGGAGATTGAAGACCTAAAAAACTGATTCACTCCGGCGGGATGACCACGTTCTTATATCACATGTGGGTTCGTCATCATCTCCGGCCCGGAGAATTCTGGTCTTTGCCGCGCGGGGAGCGCTCACTGTTGATTGCTTTCTCGGAAGAGGAAATGGCAGCGATCACCTCGCAATTGAATCGATAACTAGATTGGACAGGGGGTGAAAGAAATGGCAGAAATGATTGTGGGCTTGTCCAAATCAAACGCGGAAATGCGAACGACCATCCAATATCTGGATCAGATACAGCGTTCTACGGAACGACTGGGCAGAGTTCGCTATCAGAGTTTGATTAAAGTGAATAATGAGCTTAGAACAACCGGGCGTAGACTGGAAAGCATTTATAGTACGGCTGTGCGAATCAGCAGGCTAAGGATTACGCCCAAAATTGGATTGGATGACCAACTTAGTCCGGCACTGGATCGCGCACTAGTGAAACTGAATAGCTTCAGGAACCAGATGGTTAGGGCTTCGGGGGATTTTTCTGTGATGGTTCAGCAGAAGGTTGAATTATCCATAGGGGAACTACCTAGTACACTGACAACAACGAATGGAGAACTGGCGAAGCTCACTATGTCTAATCAGGATTTGGCGATTAAAGTGCAGGAGAATACTGCTAAGCTGGGGATCACAACCAATATTTCTGGGGCGGGAACAGCAAAAGCTGAAGAAGACAAGGGTTGGTTTCAGAGTATTGTTGATGGAGCTGAAAAATTTAATCATTTAGCTGATGCAGTTAAGAATACTAGTGAAGGAATAAAGTTCGTAGGAAACCTATTTAAAGGTAAAAAATCAAAATTAGACGGAACTGCAAGCTCTGGCTCCCAATGCTGCTGCTGTTCTAGTGGAAGTTTGGTGGGAAGACTCTCAAGAGGTGGAGTGAAAGGTAGCAAAGCAAAAAAATTAGGTGGCGGCAGAGCTAAAAGTGTTGCAACTTCTGAAAGTAGTAAAAAAGGTTCTTACAAGAGCGGTTCCAGATCCTATCAAGAACGTGCAAGTGGAACTGTAGCATCACCAGCTTCCGATCCCACAAAAAAAATCATCACCAACATCTCTCCAGCAGAATCAAAAAAGCTCAGAATTGATTTTGATCAAAAAATGAATCCGAATCGACTGGGCCTTAGCGCTAATCAACCCTCTACTTCATCAATGTCCAAGCTCTTCTCAGGCAATGGCATGTTCGGCAAACTGAGCGGAGGGCTTGCTAAGGGGGCCGGGAAATTACTTGGGCCAATCAGCATGCTCGCTGATGTAGCGAATGTTGCAACTGCACCTCCCGAGGAGCGGGGCCGAGCTGTAGGCTCAATGATTGGCGGCACAGCAGGTACAGCGATTGGTAGCGCTATCGGTAGTGTTCTTTTGCCTGGGATAGGAACATGGGTTGGTGGTGCAGTAGGCGGTTGGGCTGGCAGTGCAGCAGGCGGCTGGATCGGCGATAATGCTAAGGATATTGGGAAGTTTATGTCCAACGCTACCGAGGGTGTGGGTAATGCATTGTCGGGTGCAGCGGATTACGTCTCTGAGAAAACGAAAAACATCACCGATGGCATATCCAGTTTCTTCGGTTTTGGCTCGGAGAAGGAGGACAAGACCGCATCCGCGGCAACGGTGGCTTCAACGTCGCAAATAGTAACAGGTCCTCAGATGCCACCTGCCTATATTCCACCGGCACTGACAATGACGGGTCCAGCAGCATATATGAACAATAAGGTCGGCCAGTCTACATCTGCTGGTTTTATGGGAACAAGCGTGATGCAGACACAAGCCATGGGTCTAGGTAACGGAGCTCAAACGAATGCTAATGGCAAATCGTCCACGATGACAGTACAAATATCCGAAGACCAGATGAGTAGTCTGTCCGGTTACCTGAAGGATTTCAAAACTGAGACGACCAACCAGATCTCCGTAAACGTACCACAAGGAGCTGTGCAGGTGACTGTCCGGGAGAATGCTATCGACTACGATGCCATCTCACATCAGGTTGGAATGAGATTTGCAGGCGAAGTGCGCCGTGCGATGGAAAATCGAAAAACGATTATGGCCTAAGCAGAAAGGAGGCCTGTCATGACTGTATTTAAAGATAACGTGGAAGGTATCAAAATGGAATTTACCCTGATCGATGGGAAAACGAAGTTTCAATTCCCGGTGAAACCGGAAGAACTGACGATCTCCCGATCCAAGGGATACGAAACGATTAATATGCTGGAATATGGCGAGTTTGATTTTGCGCAGGGAGAGAAGGTGAAGGAGATCACCTTCTCTTCTTTTTTTCCCAAAGAATATGATGCGTCCTATTGCATGTACGAGCCTTTGCCTGATCCGCGTGTAGCGATGAATATGCTAAATACGTTTCTTGTATCGAAAAAGCCGCTGCGCTTCATCATTACCAACACGGGGGTGAACGTGCCGGTGTATCTGATCTCGCACAATACGACCTTTCGGGGCGGTGAGAGCGGGGATATTTGCTTTGACATTACGCTGCGAACGTGGCGGGATTCCAAAGTGGAGAAGGTTGGCGCGGCTACATCTGCGAGCAAGTCTGGTTCCCGTACTGATCTGAAAACGAGCAGCAAGACCTACACCGTCAAATCTGGCGATTCCCTGTCCAAAATAGCAAAGCTTGAGCTGGGCAGCAGTTCCAAATGGAACGAGATTTATAAGCTCAATGTGAAGACCATCGGCAGTGATCCGAACCGGATCAAGCCCGGACAAAAGCTGGTGATGCCATGACCTACAAGGTCATTGTGGACGACAAATATGACATCACCAAATTGGTGGAGACGATTACGCTGAAGGACTCGCTCGACCAGATTGCGTATCAGGCCAACATCCGGTTGACGGTGTCTGCTTCTTCGGGTCTGCCTGCGATCTCACCGGGTATGGCGGTGCGGATCAGCGGGATTCCTTTTGGTGAAAAATCAATGGTTCACTTGCTGCATCCTGCGGTCATCTGGGAAGTGGAAAGCTCCAACAGCGGTACCAAGCGACTGTCCCTGACCGTCTACGACCGGATGATTTATCTGGAAAAATCAGAGGATGAGTTCTTGCTGCCGAAAGACCAGACTGCCACGCAGCGACTCAAAACGTATGCTAAGGAATGGAAAATCCCATACGCCGCTCTATCGGATACCAAAACGAAGCTGAGCAAAGCGGTGTATCGGTCGCAGACGATTTTTTCGATGATGTTTGCCGATCTGAAGGAAACGGTGAAGTCTGGTGGAGATATGTATCATCCGCGGATGACGCCCGGCGGGCTGCAGCTGTTCAAGGTGGGCAGCAATGCGAAAGTGCATGAGTTGGATCGGCTGATTGATCTGACCCAGATGCGTACGCTCGAAGGCGCGGTCACCAGAGTTAAAGTGATGGCGGCCTCGGAGTCCAGCAGTGGCAAAGAAGTTCCTTCCAAAGTGCTCGCGATTGAGCAGGATGGTGTAGCCGAACTGGGCACACTGCAAAAGCTGATAGAGGACGATCAGGTGAAAACAGCGACTGCGGCCAAGAAGTTGGCGAAAAGCCGTCTGACGGGTATTCAGGAGACCTTTACCGTAACCGCACCGGATGTGAATACGATTCGTGCCGGAGACGCGGTGCTGCTCAAAGGGCTGAAACTGATCGTCATGTCGGTCAGCCGTGATCTGTCTGCCGGACCTGGAACAATGACATTGGAACTGGGGACAGCCGAGCTGGTGAAAAGGAGGTTTTACCTTGAATAAAGATGATCCGTATGGGCATTTTGCCGAGGTCATGCGGGGTGCGATGAGTACCCATACTCGTCAGGCCGTGAGCGGTCTGGGAGCAGTACTGGGTACGATGACTTCATCAGGTGTGAAGCTGGATGATTTCAAGCACGAAGTGCAGGATTATCTCGTGGCCGAGCTGCCGGGCACGCTTGGACTGCCGGAGCGCGAGGCTGCTGGCGCAATCTCCGGGATACCTGACGTGGCGAACGGCGGAACGACGGGCACGGGAAGGTTTCTTTTGCAAAAAGGGGAAGTGGAAGAAGCGGTGTGGTCTCTGAGGAAAGGCTTGAAAGCCGGTGACCGTGTGCTGGCGATGCGGGTGAATGGCGGTAACGACATTGTGGTGCTGTGTAAGGTGGTGAGTTCGAATGCCTAGTTTATTCCCAGAAACGGGTGTGGTATGGGGAGATGAGGAGGATCTGTCGGGGGCGGCTTCGGAAGAGGTGCGGTTTGGACGGAGCTGGCGATTCGATTACGATGCGGGGGATTTTGTGCTGACTCCAAGTGGCAAAGTTGCTGCGGCGGGTGCGCATGAAGCCTGGGTGCAATGGTGCATTAAGGCCGTGAAAACGCCGCGGTACAGACATGTGATCTACTCCCGAAACTATGGATCGGAGCTGGATGAGTTGGTGGGTCAGGGGGACAGTCGGGGTGTGATGGAAAGTGAGATCACCCGGATGGTAACGGAGACGCTGCTGGCTGATCCACGCACGGATTCGGTGGACCAGTTTACGTTTGATTGGAATCGGGAGCAGTGCATGTTCTTGTGCCGGGTGGGGAGTGTGCAGGAAGAGATGTTTATTCTGGAAAGTGAGGTGATCTGACGGGATGGCTGAGATTTCGCGTTATTTGGAGGACCAGACGGAGGAACAGATTATGCAGCGCATGCTGGATCGTCTGCCCGCGGATCTGGACAAGTCGGAGGGTTCGTTCCTGTGGGATGCGGAGGCTCCGGTAGCTTTTATGCTGTCTGAGGCTGCATTGTGGGCGCAGGAATTACTGCGGCGTGGGTTTGCGAGTACTGCGGCGAGCAGTGATCCGAATTTTCGTTCGGAAGAGCTGGATCTGCGGGCGGGAGAGCATGGGCTTACGAGACGAGCTGCGGTAGCGGCACAAGGTTCGGTTAAATTTGCGGGTACGCCGGGCAAGGTGATTCCTGCGGGTACGGTTGTGGCTACGTTGGCAGATGAAATCTCCGGTGAGGCTTCGCTCGAATATGAAACCGTTGGTCGTGTGGAGCTGGGGGAAGATGGTCTCGGTAGTGTTGGCGTGCGGGCGCTCGTTGCCGGAAAAGAAAGTAATGTGCCTGCGGGCACCGTGACCGTGCTGTCTACACCCGTGAGTGGCGTTACATCTGTGGTGAACATGGATGTTATCAAGGGCGGTGCGGATATCGAGGCAGATACGGCGCTTCTGGAGCGCTTTTATGCCAAAGTCCGCAACCAAGGGACAAGTGGCAACAAGGCACAGTATGTGCAATGGGCCAGTGAAGTGCCGGGAGTTGGTGCAACGCGTGTTATTCCGTTGTGGCAGGGGCCGGGTACGGTAGGATTGTATCTGCTGGACACGGACAAGCGTGCTGCGGGTAACGATCTCGTGGCGGCTGTCCAGAAATACGTGGACCCAACGCAGGATGGACAGGGTGAAGGCGTTGCACCCGCTGGCCCGGTGGTGACCGTGATGCCGGCAGAGGAAGTGCCGATGAACATTCAGGTGAAGCTGACACTGGCAAGTGATGCCACACTGGCAGATGTAAGGGTGTTGATTGAGCGCGGGGTGACTGCGTATTTGAAGCAGTTGGCTTTTGCCGATCCACTTGTGCGCTATACCCGAATTGCAGCGATCCTACTCGACATTCCGCCGATTATCGACTATTCGGAGCTGACCGTGAACGGTGTAAGCGACCAGAATATTGAGATGACCGCGAGTCAGGTCGCTGTGCTGGGGACGGTGGATGTACATGAGTAGTGTTGGGCAGATGGTGGATGAGGAAGTAATAGGGGAGTGCCGAGACCAAGAAAGATTGGGAGAAATACGCCGATCCGGGTTAGAGCTGGTGAGCGAGACGCTTCATGTTGATGTGAAAGGAAGGGAGGGGACAGGGCATGAGTGCTCCTTCTATTGTAGATGTTGGACTGACGAGTGAGAAAGGGCGGGAGCTGTTCTCATATTTGCCAAGGTATTATGAGACTTCACGTGTCATGCAGGCGGATATGCAGGCCAAAGGCACCGAGATGGATCTGCTGTATCAGGCGTTAGATGAGACGTTGGAGCAGTTTTTTGTCCGTACGGCAACGTGGGGCCTGGATTTCTGGGAGCAGGAGCTTGGCATTGAGACGGATCGTCTCAAACCTGTGGAGCAGCGGCGTGCCGTGGTGGAGTCCAAGCTGCGGGGTGCCGGGAAGTTTTCGGGAAAATTGATTGAGAATGTGGCTGAGGCGTACGCTGGAGGCAAGATGGATGTAACGTTTCAACCGGAAGCGTGGAGCTTTACGGTGAGCTTTGTGGACACGATGGGCATTCCGCCAAATATTGACGATCTCAAACGCGCGATTGATGAATTGAAACCGGCCCACATGGCCGTGGAATATGAGTATCGCTATCTGATCTGGGACGATTTGGACAACAAACAGATGACCTGGGATGAACTGGACGCCGCGTCCCTGACGTGGAATGAACTGGAGGTGTGGGCGTAATGCCACAAGAAACGGATCGACTAAAATTGCCTCTGCCCTTGGGGAATGAGAACGTAACCCGGGAGAGTATTAACGGGATTTTTGAAAAGATTGATGCAGGAGTCGCGACACGTGATGAAGTGGAAGCATTACGCCAAATGATGAGCGAGATGGACATCCCTGATGCTTCTCTCACTCAAAAAGGTAAGGTTAAGTTGACGAATGAGACGACTAGCCAGAGCCAAACGCTTGCGGCGACTGCAAAGGCAGTGAGTGATGCAAGGCAGGCGGCTGTTACGGCAGCACAAGTCCACTCCGTGGAAGTTATACTTCCGCAAGCTAACGTCAATGCTCAGACTTACGTCAATAATAGGCCGTGGCAGAAACACAAGCTGACAGAGGACACAGGATACGCGCAGTCACTTACTGGCGGCCCTATTACAACTCTGAACCAATTAGTTAAAACAGGAATTTATTTTGCTGGTGAAACAATTGCAAACAGACCAGAATCAAGCAGTTATATCGTGGAGGTTTTAGCGATGTCATCAAGCAACTATGTACAAAGGGCCACCGATTATAATGGGAGCGGACGTACTTTTTCAAGGCTCGGGAACACGACCAACTGGTCTGCGTGGGTACTGATATCACAAAAACAAAACGCATGGGGGGGGATTTAGATGGCTGATGTCATAAAACTATTGACGCAGATTAGTACGCCTACGGGAAGTACATCATCGCCAGGAACCGAAACTTTGTACCAAGCTCCCACAGGTAAAAAAATCATTCTGAAGTCATTGATTATTTCTAACGCTACTAACAGTGACATAACTCTCACTATTAACATTGCAGGCGTCATCTTCATGAACCAAAAGACAATAAAGGGATATGATTCATTGATTATCAGGGATCTTGACTTGATTATGAACGCCGGGGAATTAATTACTGCGACGAGTTATAGTTTTTTTCTCGCAAGTTTCCATTTGAGCGGGATCGAATGCGATACAAACAGCGGATTGTATGTCCCTGCAATAAGGCTCGCAAACGCAAACGAAACAACTGCTTACTCGGTGATTACGCCAACTTCAACAAGCATCAGGCTAGTAAAAACGATTGTGGTCACAAACAAAACAGCATCGGAAGTTAACTGCGGAATATATCTCGGAAGTTATTCGGTATTCGTTAAAAACTTTAATCCGTATGAAACAATCATCATACCCGACATTGATCAGATTCTACCCGCAGGAAAAGAGATTAAAGCTTATGGCGCGGGTTGTTCAGCTATAATAACCGGATGGACGGTGGTGACCTAATGCCGAAACTTGATAATTATTCACTTGGCAATTACGGGTTGGGTGGGCTTCTTGATGGGACGGTAAAATACGAATCCGGTTCATATACAATAACCTCAACGGCACGTAATTTTCTGAGGGATAGCGGGGGCGTAACGCAATCTTATAGATACATCTATGTTACCGGGTTGTCCTTCAGACCCAAAAAAATTGTAGTGAGGACTTCAAACGCAACTACTATGATGGGTGTGTTTTATGATTACAACAGCAGAAACAACCCTCCATCGGCAACCAACAACAATTACAACCTATGCACTTTGAATAATGTAGACGGTGGAACGATGGCTATTTTCAAAGTGTACGAACTTGAAACAATCAACGTAGGCACAAGTTCCAATGCAGCAGTATCTAACGGAGCGTTTTTGTTGCCTGTTAATGGGGGTTCAGGTGGAAATGCAGGGGATGTTGTTACCTGGGAAGCATTTGGTTGATATAGAGAGATAGCAGGGGAAAGGGTGTGACGTTTTTGAACCGGGGTAACTTATACCGCATACTCATTTACGTCATACTTGCATTAACGTTTTCCGCAAGTCTCATGGCGCATGTGTATGGCGGCGTACCTGAAAACGTACTATATACATAAATGTTGGACACAGAGCGGTAGTGGCGTTTCAGGGGTAAATATAATAACGCCAGTTTCGGGGCTTTAAAGTCTATGCCGGGCATTGGGGATGTCTTAGCCCAGAGGATCATTGATGGCAGGCCGTATGCTGACGTTTATGATCTTCTCCGGGTTGACGTCGTATCGGGACGTTGGAAAAGTAAAGGCTGCGTGGCCACACTCATTGAACGTAAAACTCGTCTGTATATCATGCCAGATCGTACCGCATTGTCCATGGAGATCGCGCTAGGTGTAGCCATCTCACAGTACCCCAAGGGAACCTTTATAACAGCCACAGCTGACCGAGGAAAGGAGTTTGCTGACTCGTACTCATCCTGGCAACGTGGTTCCAACGAAAATGGGAATGGGTTACTTCGGGAGTTCCATCCCAAGGGTATCGATTTCGCTCAAGTAGAAGATGAAGACTTAGCCCGCTCCCTTAATTTAATCAATCAAAGGCCAAGAAAATGCTTAGGTTGGAAGACTGCTCACGAATCTTTCACATAGGAACGGTCGCACTTGACTTGACAAACCGTCATATTTAAAAACCAAAGGAGGTGAAAACCATGGAACGATGGGACACCCTATGGAAATCGGGGATTGCCCTCCTAACCAGTTCAGCAACCTACTTCTTCGGTGGCTGGTCAGGCGTGCTCGGTGTCTTACTAGTTTTCGTCATCCTCGATTACCTAACCGGCATCGCGGCTGCGGGGGCGAGTGGCAAGCTCGAAAGTAATATCGGTATGTTCGGCATCGCCCGAAAGGTATTTATATTTGCAATGGTATCGGTGGCTCATCTGGTGGACGGTGTTCTGGGAGACGGACATTTGTTCAGGGATGCGGTCGCCTTTTTTTATATCGCGAATGAGTTGTTGTCTATCATTGAAAATGGGGGCAAATTGGGCGCACCGATCCCGCCTGCGATCCGGCAGGCTATTGAAGTACTCAAGGGCAAGGGAGGAACCGGGGAACTCCCCAGTAACTTCTCCCCGAGTGCCAAAGACACTTTTTCACAGGCAGATCCAGATGACATAGATTCACAGGCTGGAGATAACAAGAAGTAATGCGACTATAGCGTGCTAGCACGTAAAACTACACATAACTCAACACATCAGGACACGCACACAAGCAACCCCTGACCCCCAAGCATTAACTATATACAAACGGCAATTTGCCGCATAAAGGGTGTGAGAAACATGCAAACGAGAAGCTCGGGCAATACGCAGGGCATTGACGTCTCCCGTTACCAAGGCAATATTGACTGGGCCAAAGTGAAGGCAAGCGGCATGACATTTGTGTTCATCAAGGCGACCGAAGGGCAGACGTATACCGATCCAAATTTTCAAACCAATGTAACCGGCGCACTGGCGGCAGGCATGCTGGTCGGAACGTACCACTTTTTTCGCGCAACGACTACCGATGGTGCGAAGGCTGAAGCGGCGCATTATGCCACGACTCTGCAAAAAGTAGGAGGCGCCAAGGCGCTGCAATTACCTCCTGTCATGGACTACGAAAACAATCCGGGTAACCTGAGCAAAGCTCAGATCAACACGGTAGCCAAGGCTTTTTTAACGGAATTGCAACGTCTCACGGGTGTGAAACCGATCATATACACAGGCAATTCATTTGCCAGCAATTTTGAACCTTCGATGAACTCATACGATCTATGGATTGCGCGTTACAGCAACACACGTGTACCAGAAGACCAGCCGGCCTGGAAACGTTGGACGTTCTGGCAGTATACGGACTCGGGCAAGGTGAACGGGATCAGCGGCAACGTGGATATGAACGAGTTCCAAGGATCGGCAGCGGAATTGAAAGCAAAATATGCAACAGCAGCACCAAAGCCGCCAGAGCCATCTGAACCAACCAATCCTACAAATCCCACGAATCCAACCGAACCACCGAAAGGGGGCGAACCGATGACAGCCGAAGAGAAAGCAGCGTTTGATGCGCTGAAATCCCAGGTCGATAAACTGCAGGCACGCCAGCAGATGGAAGTTCCAGTCTGGGCAAAAGCTGCCGTTGACGCAGCGCTGGCATATGACACCAAAAATCCGTTGTTCAGCATCGATAGTGGGGCGAGTTATGATTTTTACCGTTTTATCACGGTCATGTACCGCAGAGGTTTATTCAAAAAATAAGCTGACCTAACATAAAAATATAAGTTGGACCTGGTTTTAAAAGAGGGAACACAACAAGGGACACACGACGCTTTTTGTCGAATAGTGTTCCTTTTTTGTGTTTTATGTAAATGATATTAACATATATAATAAAGTTGAAGACTTATGTCCGTAAATCTCTTGTCTATTTGATGAATGTGATGTAAAGTTAGTTACACGAAATCGATTTTCACCACTGTTTATTTACACAATCCTCCTCATCATGACAAGACTTTAACATCAAAAGTTATTGTAATGTCTCCCTGTTGTAAAATCCAACATCTCTAGATCAATTTCACAACGTTTTGAAACAATCCAATCCAACCTGCTTGAGAAACCACTAAAATGTTCTGTTTACCAACTTTCTGTTACAGCTAATTGCCACCATTGGATTTTAAGCCATTACATTTTAGCCTTGACGTTTAACTCTAAGTCAAACATTAAGCCAAACTCCATACCAAACAACGCCACCATTCTCTCTAAATCAGCCTTGTTGGCCGCCACCAAGTCCGTACCCTTCTACTGTTGCTTATTGACCTAAGTTCAATTATTACGCAACAACCACAGGCATTTACAACTCGTCACATCATCCGAAAAAACTTACAAAATGTGTACGGTTACATCCGTTTTTACATTTCATATATACTCCTTAACTTATCTAAACATCTATCCCAGGTATAAAAGGCATTTAAAGCCTTTCATATGATACAAAGCACCAAACCGATCGATTGTAATCATTGGAGTTTTTTCACGCCAGTATCACACACATTATGAGACAGGGAAGGGTGTTGTACGTATGCGAATGAGAAAAAAGTGGTTATCCGGGGTCATGGCAATGGCCATGAGCACAGTGTTGATTCTGTCAGGCTGCTCCAGCGCCAGCAACGAGGGTACAGGCAATTCCCCCGCTCCGGCGGAAGGTAGCGAGCCTCCCGCAGAAGTGGCAGCACAGGATACGATGATTATGGGACGCGGCGGAGATTCCGTGGCACTGGACCCGGCAATCGTTACGGATGGAGAGTCGTTGAAGATTGGACATCAGGTATTCGACTCATTGCTGGACTACAAGGAAGGTGGAACCGAGGTTGTTCCTGGACTGGCTGAGAGCTGGGAGATTTCGGCGGATGGACTCAAGTATGACTTCAAGCTGAAGTCCGGCGTGAAATTCCACGATGGTACCGACTTCAACGCAGACGCTGTGGTGTTCAACTTCAACCGATGGAGTGATCCGGCCAGTGAATATAAATTCGAGGGAGATTCCTTCGACTATTATGATTCCATGTTTGGTCCGGAAGATGGACGTGTGATCAAGGAAGTAAAGGCGATTGACGAGACAACGGTCGAGTTCACACTGAACCAGCCACAAGCGCCTTTCCTGCAAAACATAGCGATGACGCCATTTGGCATTGCAAGTCCAACTGCGATTCAGGAGAAAAAGCAAAATTTCAAGAGCGAGCCAGTAGGCACAGGCCCATTTGTATTCAAAGAGTGGAAGCGAAACGACTCCATCACCCTGGAGAAGAATCCGAATTATTGGAAAGACGGACTGCCGAAGCTGAACAAAGTGATCGTGCGTTCGATTCCGGATAACACGGCACGCTTCAATGCGCTGCAAAACGGCGAGATTGATATCATGGAGGATCTGAACCCGGATGATCTGTCCATTCTTGAGGGAAATAGCGAGCTGCAAAAAATCGAGCGTCCACCATTTAACGTGTCATACATTGGTTTTAACTTTAAGAAAAAACCGTTTGATAACGTGAAAGTAAGACAAGCCCTCAACCACGCGGTAAACAAACAGGGCATTATCGATGCTTTCTTTGCCGGACAAGCGCAACCAGCGGTAAACCCGATGCCGCCAACGCTGTGGGGGTATAACGATAGTATTGAGGACTATGCTTATGATCTGGAAAAAGCAAAAGCATTACTTGCCGAAGCCGGCTACCCTGACGGATTGCCTGACCCGGTAACATTCTATGCCATGCCAGTATCCCGGCCGTATATGCCTGACGGCAAGAAGGTTGCCGAAGCGATCCAGGCCGATTTTGAGAAAGTCGGAGTGACCGTCAACATCGAATCACCGGAGTGGGCGACGTACTTGGATGATGCCAAAGCTGGGGAGAAAGACGACATTTACATGCTTGGCTGGACCGGTGATAACGGTGACCCGGATAACTTCCTGTACACGCTGCTCGATAAGGATGCAATCCCGGGCAACAACCGCAGTTTCTACGTAAACGAAGAATTGCATACGTTGCTGACGAGTGCGCAGAAAGAAACGGATCAGGACAAACGTGCGGAACTGTACAAGCAAGCGCAAGTGATTATTAAGGAAGATGCTCCATGGATTCCACTTGTGCACACCACTCCTATTCTGGCAGGTAAAGCGAACCTGAAAGATTTCGTGCCGTCCCCATTGGGCACGGAATCCTATGCCAATGCCTACTTTGAATAACTTATATACGAGCTGAACTTAGTATTATCACGATCCATTAGTTTAAAGCGCTGGCGTACACGCAATGCTTGGCAGAACCCACATCAGGATGTAACGATCTAAAGCATGCATGTCTGCCAGCGCTTTTTATACGTTAAAGGCAGGTGAATGAGGAGTGAACAGTTACATCGTCAAACGTGTACTCGTGTTACTGCCCGTGCTGCTGGGCATGACCCTGATCGTCTTTTCCATTATCCACGCCATTCCGGGTGATCCGGCTGAGACCATACTCGGGCAAAAGGCAACCGAACAATCCAAGCAAGCTCTGCGTGATCAGCTTGGACTGGACAAACCATGGTTTCAACAATATTTCGCATATCTGGCCGATCTGTTTAAGGGAGATCTGGGCACATCCATCCGCACCAAGGTTCCCATTACCCAGGAAATTGTGCCCTATCTGACGGCGACCCTCGAATTAACAATGGCGAGTATGTTGTTTGCGATCATCATTGGCGTGAATGCCGGGATCGTCAGTGCTTGGAAACATAACTCGTGGTTTGATTACTGCTGCATGGTCATTGCATTGGTGGGTGTATCGATGCCAATCTTCTGGCTTGGGTTGATGGAACAGTGGCTATTTGCGAATAAACTGCACTGGCTGCCATCCATCGGAAGAATGAATGCGCGTGATCCCATTGAAGCCATTACAGGTTTGTATGTGCTGGATACGATGATTGCCGGACGCTGGGATCAGTTGTGGACGGTAACGAAACATTTGCTGCTGCCAAGTATCGCTCTCGGAACAATTCCGATGGCCGTTATTGCCCGGATGACGCGTTCCAGCATGCTCGAAGTGATGAGTTCGGATTATATCCGAACCGCGAAGGCGAAGGGACTCGGCCCGTTTTTTGTTATTTATGGGCATGCGTTGAAAAATGCGTTTATTCCCGTGCTCACCGTCATCGGCATACAGACCGGATCTTTGCTGGGTGGAGCTGTGCTGACCGAAACGATCTTTGCCTGGCCCGGTGTAGGTCGCTATATATATGAAGCAATTAGTTCTAGAGACTATCCGGTGATCCAGAGCGGCATTCTGATCGTGGCATTTTTCTTCGTAGTGATCAACCTGATTGTGGACTTGCTGTACGCCGTATTCGATCCACGTATTAGTTATAAATGAGTATGAACAGAAGGGAGACGCCGCATGGCCAAATTATCGACCAATACCGGACCATCCATTGACTCCACTTCAGCACCTGCATCAGGTCCATGGCGGGAAGCCTGGAGAACGTTTCGAAGAAATCGGCTTGCGCTGGCAGGTTTGATCATTATCGTTTTTTTCATCCTGTTGGCCTTTGCTGCCCCGTATGTTGCCCCGTATGACTACAAAGAGCAGGTGCTCGCAGATCGTCTGCAAGCCCCTTCGGCAGAGCATTGGTTTGGTACCGATGATCTCGGACGTGACGTATTTTCCAGAGTGCTGCATGGAGCGCGCATTTCATTGTGGGTTGGTTTCTTTTCTGTTATTGGCTCTATTATTGCGGGCGCATTGCTCGGTCTGATTGCTGGATATTATGGAAAATGGGCAGACATGCTCATCTCGCGTTTGTTCGATATCTTGCTTGCTTTCCCCGCTATCCTGTTGGCAATTGCCATTGTGGCGATTCTCGGTCCGTCTTTGCAAAATGCACTGCTCGCGATAGCGATCGTGAACATCCCGACCTACGGACGATTAGTGCGTTCAAGGGTACTTAGCTTGAGGCAGGAGGAATTCATTACGTCTGCGCGTACGCTCGGGGCTAGCAATATGCGAATTCTGTTCCGGCACATCTTGCCCAATAGTCTCACCCCGCTCATCGTACAAGGCACACTGGGGATTGGAACAGCGATTATTGAAGCAGCTGCGCTTGGGTTCCTCGGCATGGGGGCGCAACCCCCAGACCCGGAATGGGGCAAAATGCTGTCGGATTCCCGCCAGTTTCTGCAAAAAGCACCGTGGACGCTTATTTTCCCCGGGCTTTCCATCATGTTCACAGTGCTTGGTTTCAACTTGCTCGGGGACGGCCTGCGCGACACCCTTGATCCAAAGACGGCCAAAAAATAGAGGTTGCATCTCTGGTTGCTCTTCTAGTTTCAGCTCTAGTTGCATCTCTAACTAAGTCTACAACTCTGTTCCAATCTAACGAACCTAGGATGCCTTATTCTGCGATTTCTTGCCAATGCTGCCCGTACTCATTACAATTTGTATCCAAGCCGGTTCGAACTTTGGTTCGAGGCGGCTTTTGTATTGCATGATGTATTGAGCTAAAATGGGTAGAGATGCGCAAAACTTAAAGTGTTATTCGATGATTTTGTTAAAATAACCGCCTTCGTATTGACACCCAATTTTCCCATATGTTATATAAAAGGAAAGGGTTTAGCACTCCAATCATCAGAGTGCTAATAAATGATGTTTTTACTACACGACTACATATGGAATGATTGTGTTTTTGAATATGGATTAATTTAACTTTGAATAGGACATGAGAGTGGAATGAGCTAGAAAAGGCCTGGCATGCGAAAGATTGATCAATAGATTTTCAATTGAGAAAATCTCAATGTTTAAAATCAGTTCCTGATCAGATGCAAAAGTAGTGGAGGGGACGAAATCGATTTGGAGGAAGCGAAGCGTTCGCCTAAAAGCTTTCTGAAGGAAAGCTGCTACGGAAGCATACGCTATCCCCTAATTTCTCCCTTTTTAAAAGGAGATCAAGGAAATTAGGGGATAACAGCGATCGAAAGAACGATTCGTAACCGGAACGGCTAGACCGCACAAAATCATGCGCTTATTTTAAATGAGGAATAGAGTGAATCAAAAAAATCTGATCAAAGCGATTGAGGGCTTGCCTAGTAACGTAATATTCTGCATAGGAGTATTCAAAGGTTTACTTTCTATATTCAACCCAATCATTCTATCCCCAATTTGAAAGGAGACACCCATTCATGGCTAAAAAAGAATTTCAGGCTGAATCCAAACGCTTGCTAGATATGATGATCAACTCCATTTACACCCAAAGAGAAATCTTTTTGAGAGAACTGATCTCCAACTCCAGTGACGCCATTGACAAAATATATTACAAAGCACTGACGGACGACACACTCGTCTTCAACAAAGAGGACTACTATATCAAGCTCACTATCGACAAAGAGAACCGTACGCTCACACTGACCGATACAGGAATCGGGATGACGCAGGAAGAGTTGGAGAACAATCTGGGCGTTATCGCGAAGAGCGGCTCGCTGGCGTTCAAGAAAGAGAATGAAGCCAAAGACGGCCACAACATCATCGGACAATTCGGGGTTGGTTTCTACTCCGCATTTATGGTGGCGGACAAGCTGACGGTAACGAGTAAAACGCTGGGCAGCGACGAAGCATGGAAATGGGAATCCGAAGGTGCGGACGGATACACGATCTCTCCAGCCGAGAAAGATTCCGTGGGTACGGAAATTGTCCTGACGATCAAACAAAATACCGAAGAAGATTCGTATGACGAATTTTTGGAAGAGTACCGCCTGAGATCCATCATCAAGAAATACTCCGACTTCATTCGTTACCCAATCAAGATGGATGTGACAGGTCAGCGTGCAAAAGAGGGTACGGAGAACGAGTTCGAGGAGTACAAAGAAGAGCAAACCGTGAACAGCATGGTGCCGATCTGGCGTAAAAATAAAAGCGAACTGACCGAAGAAGACTACAACAACTTCTATATGGAAAAACGCTACGGTTTTGATAAACCGCTCAAACACTTGCACATCAGCGCTGATGGCGCAGTGGTATATAATGCGATCCTGTTTATTCCGGAGAACACACCGTTTGATTATTATACAAAAGAGTATGAAAAAGGGCTTGAACTGTACTCTAATGGTGTATTGATCATGGATAAATGCGGTGATTTGCTGCCAGATTACTTTGGATTTGTAAAAGGTATGGTCGATTCCGAGGATCTGTCTCTGAACATTTCCCGTGAAATGCTCCAACACGATCGTCAACTCAGTCTGATCGCGAAGAACATCAAGAATAAGATCAAGAGCCAACTGCAAAGCTTGCTCAAGGACGAGCGTGAGAATTACGAGAAATTCTATCAAGCGTTTGGCCGTCAGCTGAAGTATGGCGTATATAGCGACTATGGCGTGAATAAGGATACCCTGCAGGATCTGCTCTTGTTCTCTTCTTCCAAAGAGAAGAAGCTGGTTAGCCTGGACGAGTACGTTTCCAGAATGCCTGAAGATCAGAAGTACATCTACTACGCATCGGGTGAATCCATTGAACGGATTGAGAAGCTGCCACAGATCGAGGGTGTACTCGACAAAGGTTATGAAGTATTGTACTTCACCGACGACATTGATGAGTTTGCAATCAAGATGATCACGAATTATAAAGAGAAAGAATTCAAATCCATCTCCAGTGGTGACCTGGGCATCGAGGACAGTGCAGACAAAGAAGAGACGGACGCACAGGACAACGACAACAAAGAGTTGTTCGAAGCGATGCAAGCGCAGCTTGGCGGCAAAGTAAAAGCTGTTAAAGCTTCCAAACGCCTGAGAAGCCACCCAGTATGTTTGTCCACTGAAGGTGAGCTGACGATTGAGATGGAGAAAATTCTGAAAGCCATGCCGAACAGCGAAAATGTACAGGCAGATAAAGTGCTGGAGATCAACGTAAATCACGATGTCTTCAAATCCCTCAAAGACGCATTCGCACAGGATAAAGAAAAACTAAGCCTTTACACAAGCTTGCTGTATCATCAAGCATTGCTGATCGAAGGACTACCAATTCAAGACCCGGTAGAGTTCACCAACGATATCTGCAAGGTTATGGTCTAAAATCCGCAATACTGCAGTAATACAACCGGTGTAATAAGAAAGCAGGATTACAACATTTTACGTAACGTAAGGGTTTAAGGTACGGTAGAGTTCTTCTGTAACCTGCAACGGCCTAACCCTTGCAACCACCATCTGCACTCCGACAGGGTATTTCCTTCCTGTCGGTTTTTTTTATTGTATCTTACCTCAGGGGAGGGGACGTGAGAGACAGAGAATCATTGAAGTAATAAATGACATCAAGATTTGTTAATAAGAAACAGCGGAAGTAATGAAGGGATGGAATTGATTCTGGAGACAAAAAATGATCGGAAGAACGATCCGTAACCGGAACGGCCGCCGATGCACATTAAGCAATAATATTTCATGTGTTTGAACTGTCTGAATATGAACTTTCATAGTGGAACTGTCGTACCTCATTTTACAATTCGTAATAATAACAAAATGAAGCTATGTAGGTAAGTCATTTGTTATAAATAATGGTTCCTCCAGATGTAATTTTCAAAAAAATGAATGGAACTATTTTTTACTGAAAAATTACTTTGGCATTGATACAAACCGTTGGCCGTGATACAATTTGTATCAAAAGCGATGTTGAGAGGTGAAAGTATATTAAAGCATTATTCGCACCTAAACCTTTTGATAATTATTTTAAAATTTGGGCCGTTGTTTTACCTATAAATTCTTGGGTTTTAATGCCTTCAAATCCAGGAACCACGCCGGGGTTACTTTTATCCTTGTTATCAGTTGTTTTTGTGCTTTTATTTGCTATTAGTCTAAAATTCAAAAACAATATGGAAGTTAAACAGGTAACAAATTATTTTTATAGAGATATAATTATTTTCGTTTACGTGTTAACGCTTTTTAACGGTTTAGCACAATTAACTGTCTTATTCAAAATGAATGAAGGATATGACTACAACTTTGTGCACAATGTTATATTAGTTAACGAAAATGGGCATGTATTTTTAAGAACTAGCCTATTTACTCAATCCATATATCTTATTGCTGCTTCAATAATTTGCTTTTACACTAAGTATTTTTACAAGAAAGAGTGGAATAAGTACATATTCATAGGTACTTCTATATTTCTTATTTATGGGTTTTACGAATGGATTTATTATTTAGTATTTGGAACAACTGGAGACTTTTTAAGTAACAGAGTATTTGCTTTAGATATTAACGGTGATCCTAGATTGGGGAGCATGAGTCAGAGAACTGATGCTTTTGGAATAAACACACTCAGAATGAAGAGTCTAACAGGAGAGCCAAGCGCTTTCGCGCTAACTGTATTACCTCTCTGGGTATTCGCAATACATTTACGCAAACCTTTATTCCATATCCCCATGCTAATAGCATTAATTTTATCTACCTCATCAACCGCATTTTTAGGAATACTGATTTATTTCATCTATAGAGTTTTGCGTTATCATTTAAAAGATAGGTATTGTCAAATACTAATATATTTTTCCACAATTTTAGTTATCCTAAATTATAAAAGGGTTGCATCTGTTCTTGAATTCTTACTATTTAATAAGATTGATTCCCACTCTGGAAACCAAAGATCCTCTTCTATGTTCATACATCTAGAATATTTTTCTCATATGCCATTTTTCAATAAGTTGTTCGGGCTTGGATTTGGATATGTTCGCTCTACCGATTTTTTCTCAACATTATTGGTTAATAGCGGTATATTTGGATTTATTTTCTTTAGTATATTTTTCTTATATCCAATGTTCAAATTAAAGAGAAACTATTTTAATGATGGTCTTAAAATTTCTTTGCTAATAATTTATGTATCCTTAATGATATCCGTCCCAGAATTTTCCTACTTGACTACATGGTTATTTTTGGGGATAAGTTACAATCAGCTAGCTAGAGAAAAAAAATCAACCATTCTTCATAATTTGAATCCCGCAAAATTTCAATCATCAAAAGTAATGTGAGTATGTAGGGACTTAGAATTAAATGTTCGGTAAAGTAGATTTCTCATTCTTTGAGGGATACTTTACCGAACTTTTTTTTAGAGAATTTAATCAATGGAATACGTTGTACTTATTAACTCAACTTTCGCACCTAGAATGTTAACTTAAACCCTTAAAGGCGTAAGTAAGAATTCAATACAGTTACTCCTATTGACAAAAAAACACCTCGCATCTTTGATTCATGGAAGTATTGAGCAACCATGAAAAGAAAGGTGTATAAACCTATGTTACAACAACATTCCTTGTCCAAACAACCTCGTTTTTCTAAACTTTTTTCTACGCTTCACATCGTGAAAGCCCTCAGGCATGCAGCTATTTCCAAATCGTTTGCCCTTTCAATTTTAGCGATTTTTAGAGCTGAGAAAATTTGAGTAAATTGTGATTTCATTTTATATCATTATCATTTAGGTGCACGGATGATAGTCTGGCAGGGTATAATAAGAGAAGACGACTGTGCATCACAAGTTGATGTGAGAAGAGATGACAATCGCAGACAGGTTTTGCTTTTCGAAACTGCAGAATATGTGTATAATCACTCAAAATAGAGACAGTCGGCTAGGAGTGATCAACATGCAATGGAACGATCTGAGAGAACATAGACAATACCCTGAACTAACGAAACTGGACGGGGCTCGTGCAGCCTATGAGCGCGACTATTCCAGACTGATACATTCACCGACTTTTCGTCGGCTGCAAGGCAAATCGCAGGTGTTTGGCGCAGGAACGGGCGATTATTATCGCACACGATTGACCCACTCCCTGGAGGTGGCGCAGATTGCGCGAGAAGCAGCAAGAAGCTTGCTGCGTCGCTACCCGGAGGTGGAGTTGAACCAGGCGGACAGCCCTGGACTGATTATTGATTCGGAAGTGGTGGAGTGTGCCGCGATTGCGCATGACTTCGGTCACCCGCCTTTTGGGCATAAAGGGGAAGAAGTGCTGGATGGCATCCTCGATGATCTCATCAACACAGAGGTCAAGAAAATCATGAAGAAAAATCGCGGGGCCAAATCACCTCAACCGGAATCGGAAATTCGTGCAGAGCTCAAGCGGAAGTATGAGCACTTTGAAGGTAATGCGCATAACTTCCGTCTCATTATGTATTTGGAAAAACGGGAAGATATCGATGGGTTAAACCTGTCGGATGCGGTGCTGCTGGGCATCAATAAGTACCCGTATCCTGGTACGGAGAGCAAGAAAGGCATGTATCATCATGAATGGCAGTATATCCGCGAAATTCGCGATCGTTGGAACATTCCTGCTGGCAAAAAGACACTTGAAGCGCAGCTGATGGACCTCTGCGACGATATTGCGTATTCCGCACATGATCTGGAAGATGGCATTAAGGCAGGTAAAATCGAAGTACACGAGCATTTCCTGCAAGATCCACATATCAATCGATTGATTGTGGATAAGATTACCACACTGGAGGATCTGTTCTGGAACGGATGGACAAGGGAAGCGATTGGGAAAAAAGTTGAAGAAGTCCTCGCTTCGTTCCTGCGCATCTGGAATGAAAAGATGCCTTTCTGCGAGCATGATTACTCACGTACCCGCCGTGAGGTCAAGGCTTACTGGGTCAGCCTTTTTGTTGCTAGCCTGGGGGTTATTGATAACGGAGACTGGAAAAAGGTGACGTTTGTCCGTGAAGGAGCCGAGGATCTCGATATGCTGCGCACGGTGAGTGTGCTTAAGAGCTTTGCCTGGGTGACCATGATTCGTGACCTTCGTGTGCAGAGGTTGCAAAAGCGCAGTGAATGGATGATCAAGCGTCTGTGGGATGCTTTCCTTGACCCGGAAACGTCCAAATCCATTATTCCATCCGATTGGCTGCAACGCTATGAGAAGGATCAGGCGAAGGCGAATCCGATCTGGACTTGGGAGCATATGGTGATTGATTATATTGCCGGGATGACGGATGCTTTTGCCGAGAAAATCTACAATGAACTTTATGGTCTCAAGGTCGGTTCCATCTACGATCTGGATTAGAGATAAGCGATACGAAGGGAGATGAGACGCTTGGGTGCGAACATCAGTGGAAAATACAATCTGGGCGTACTTGACCTTGTTCCAAGGTTGAACGGCGTCACAGCAGAACAGGCGCTGCAACAATCCGTTAGACTTGCGCAGCATGCTGAAGCGTGGGGCTATTCAAGGTACTGGACGTCGGAGCACCATGACATGGACGAACTTGCATCAGCATCACCGGAAGTGCTGCTTGCCCATATTGGCGCGCGAACGAATACGATCCAGCTTGGCTCCGGTGCCGTACTGTTACCGCACTATAGCCCGCTTAAGGTAGCGGAGTCGTTCCGACTGCTGGCGGCGCTCTACCCGGGGCGCATTGAGTTAGGCTTGGGACGTGCTCCTGGGGGAGGTCCCCATGCAACGATGGCCTTGAGTGGCAATTACTTGCAACATGTGTCCAAGTTGCCTGAGTCGCTCGCTGCACTGACCGAACTGCTGGAAGATCGTTACACTTATGAGGAACATCCGGTGACGGCCCGTCCGATTCCGGAGCTTCCATTATCCTTATGGATGTTGGGTACCAACGTGAAGAGTGCTGAGTTTGCCGCTCGCTTCGGTATGGGGTATGTATTCGGACAATTCATGAGTGATGCGGATGGTACGGAGGCTGTGCGGCGTTATCGGGAGGGCTTTATCCCCAGCGCCAATAGGAAAGAGCCGGAGGTTATGGTTGCTGTAAGTGTGCTGTGTGCGGAGACGCAGGAAGAAGCGTTGTCCTGTAGCCGCGAAATGGCGGAGAAACGCAGAGCTGTTGGGAAAGAGATTCCAACGCAATCTGACAACATCAACACAAGTACCAGCGCCAACGCCGATACCGATGCCAATGAGAATGAAGTACATCGACATTACGCCGGTACACCTGAACAGGTCTGGAATCAGTTGCAGCAGGTGTGCCAAAGGCTAAATACGGATCGGCTGCTTGTGGTGACAACTGGACCGGATTACGAGCGAAGGTTGGCCTCTTACAAGCTACTGGCGAACGCATAAGAGGGCGACTGTTAGTCGTTATGATACAAAGAATGGCTGGTTTCATACCCGCCATCTGCATGGAGTCAAATCGTAAGAGCTGCAGATCGGATATTTGCCGTATGCTGCAGCTCTTTTTTGCTTCATTTTAGTCTTGATTTTACATCATTCGATTCCGTTCAACAGATGATGTGAAATAATCACAAGATTTTACAAAATAAAGCATGACTAAAACAAAAGAATGTTATAATACTTTACGTCTCTTTTCCTATAGATATAATATAGAAAAGAGTGTTTTGCAAGATGCCAAAAGAAGGGTAAAACAACGACAAAAGCACCTAAAATACGGAAGTGGCCGAAGATGGGCACAAGGGGGAAATCACATGTTCAGCAGATTCAGGATCAAGAGTATCGGTCTGCGTATCAGCATCGCGTTCTATCTATTAATCCTCTGTTTAATTCTTCTTAGTGTCACGATTGTTACACAAATGAACTCGATGGAAAAAAACACGAATATGATCACCAATAACTGGATGCCCTCCATCCAGCAGATTAACCGATTGAATTATACAACAGAACATATTCTGTCATTGAGCTATCGTCACTTTGATGCACAGGCAGGGGCTAAAGCGGACCTTGCTGAAGAGCGCACCAAATACATTCGCGAAACGGCTCAGGCTATTAAAATATATGATCAACAGCAAAAGACGGCTGAAGAAAAAGAACATTGGGAAGCATTAAAGACCAAGTGGGAAGCTTACCTCAAAATCAACACGCAATCCATCAAGCTGAGTGATGAAGGTCAGGAACAACTGGCTAAGGAAGTATCTGAAAAAGGGGCGGCCTCCTTCGATGCCATGCAAGTCCATCTGGACTATCTGGTAGATTACAATCAGGAGCAGTCCGATCTCGCTGCGGCTCAGACGATCAGATCCGTCCAGGATGGCCGAATCATTATCGTCATTGGTGTTCTCGTGATGATTATCATTACAGCAATTGCGATCCCTATTATCCGTTCACAAGTCGTTAAACCGCTGCTTCGGGTGATCAGTGCCGTGAAGCTGATTGCGGAAGGTCAATTGAATGTCCAGGACATACATACCAAACATGAAGACGAAGTTGGTGTACTTGCCAAAGCCGTGAATGACATGAAAGGTAATCTGACCTCGATGGTATTGAATGTCAGACGAATCGCTGAAGCCGTCAATCGTCAAAGCAGCGAACTGGCCATTTCCTCTGAAGAGGTTAAGATCGGCAGTCGCCAAATTGCCATAACGATGGAAGAGTCGGCAAAAGCGGCAGAGAGTCAGGCGGAAACGGCTGTTGAATCCGCCCGTACCGTCGAGGGGCTGAACGCAAATATTCAGCAACATTCGGAACAGGGGACTCAGCTTCGACTGATGTCAGAACTGATTCTTAAACAAGGACAGACAGGTCGCGAGTCCATGGAGCAATCCGTGAACCAAATGCTACAGATTGCTGGCGCAGTTTCCTCTTCCATGAACAAGATGGAACAGCTGGACCGCAAAAACGAAGATATATCGCAGTTGGTTCAAGTTATTCATGACATTGCGCGCCAGACCAACCTGCTCGCATTGAATGCTTCCATTGAAGCTGCCCGTGCAGGAGAGAGTGGACGCGGATTTGCAGTTGTTGCAGCAGAAGTGCGGAAGTTGTCCGAAGCCGTTCGGACTTCTGTAGAAGAGATTACCGTCATCACCGAGGATATCCAGAAGGATTCTCAGGGTGTTGTTGAGGAATTGCGAACAGGTGTACTGGAAACAGAACGAGGGCAGCAGCAAGTACGTAATTCCGGCAATCTGTTCCGTACCATTAATGAGTCGGTAGAGGGTATGGTTCAAGTCATTGGTACAATGACGGATGGTCTGGAAGGCATGCAGGAAGCGAGCGGACGCATGAATGATTTCAGTCAACAAATCTCGGCAGTGTCAGAGGAATCCGCGGCAAGTGTTGAGGAAGTGTCAGCGTCAGCCGAAGAACAGGTGAGTTCAATGGAAACGATTAGCGGCAATATTCAATCCCTAAAAGATCTGTCCGAGGATCTGCTTTCTTCCATTGAAAAATTAAAAATATAAAACCTCTTCTTATAATAGAAGAAACATGAAGGACGGCTACCATATTGAGCTCTACAAACAGCAAAGATTCAGTTGTCGGAAGTTACGTATATACCTTCGCTTGCCATGAGAATGAACGTGCCCTATGTGAATTGGAATTGGAAACGATGCTCGTTCCTGGGACAGATATTGGTTCAGGAGATCACGCCTATGTTTGCTCCAATATTTGCATTCCACCAGGTAGAAGTC
This sequence comes from Paenibacillus sp. MDV22-iso6, assembly GCF_058408365.1. Classification (NCBI taxonomy): domain Bacteria; kingdom Bacillati; phylum Bacillota; class Bacilli; order Caryophanales; family Paenibacillaceae; genus Paenibacillus; species Paenibacillus sp. MDV22-iso6. Next base: position 424,979 of record NZ_JBZVDZ010000002.1, read on the forward strand.
CGTTTGTCCGGGGCAGACTGGATGTGATGGCCGAAGCGGATACAGTGGCAGGTCTGAAACCTGTCGCTTCACAAATCGACCTGTCATCTGGTGAAACGTTCAAGGTTGTCTGCTTGAAAGAGGGCGATGACATGCCGGATTATGCGCATTCCCGTCTGCTGGAAAAAGAGCTGGGCATGTGCATTCAAGGCAAAGCTATGATGAAACAGCCTGACGTGACTTTTGGACTAATGCTATTGAATGGAAAATGGCTCTTCGGTCAATGGACAGAAGCCGATCGCTCGTGGCAAACCCATCATCAGAAGCCGCAAAATTACTCCACAGGCCTTGGTGTTACGTTAGCCAGAGCGTTAGTCAATATTGCTATTCCGCAAGTGGAGGGGCATCAATTGCTCGATCCATGCTGCGGAATGGGAACCGTTGTAATTGAGGCATTGTCGATGGGAATTGAGGCCAAAGGAAATGATTTGAACTCTTTGGCAGTACAGGGTGCTCGCATTAATCTTCCTCATTATGGGTATGATTCAGCCAGAATTGCCCTCGGGGATATGAATGATCTGGACGGTTTCTACGATGCAGTTATTCTGGACATGCCATATAATCTCTGTTCTGTTCTTCCGGATGAGGAACAACTTACCATGTTGACAAGTTTGAAGAGACTTGCAGGACGGGCAGTGATCGTTTCCACCGAATGGGTGGAGGGGCACATTCTGGATGCCGGATGGAACATCGATCAGTATCGAACGGTGAGCAAAGGTACGTTTATACGTCACATTTGGCTATGCACTTAGAACGACTGCGCTGAAAATAACTGAAAAAAACCTCCGTACCGGAAAAAATCCATTTTCCGGTACGGAGGTTTTTGATTTTCGTAGGGAAACTACCTTACATGAATTTGTACAATTTCACATAGGAACATCTAGCGTTTTTAGTATTTATGACTATAATTCACCAGATTGAGCGGGAGGGTTTTTCCGGCGATATATGCTTCCAAATTTTGAATAAAAATATCAAGTGCCCGCTCGGTGTATTGCTCTGTACTGCCTGCAATGTGCGGCGTAATCAAGACGTTATCCTTACCCCATAGTGGATGGTCGGCAGGGAGCGGCTCCTCCTCGAATACGTCAAGTGCAGCAAAGGCAACCTGTCTACTGTCCAGTGCACCCAGCAGAGCTTCCGTATTCACGCTTGGGCCACGTCCCACGTTGACGAAACAGGAACCGGATTTGAAATGCTCAAATGCAGTCTGATTATAGATATGATGGGTTTCATCTGTGAGTGGCAAAATATTGATAACGTAATCGCCTTGCCCCAGTGCTTCATGTAGGCCGGACATATTGTACATTTGGTCTACATTTGGAACGTCTTTTCCGGAGCGCCGAACCCCAATGACGTTCATGCCCAGTGCTTTGAGAATGCGCGCAGTTTCTGATCCAATCTCTCCCACACCGACGATAACCGCTGTTTTGCCATGCAGTTCAGGAAGTGGTTTGCCTGGGGATTTCCACTCTGCCTGCTGCTGGTGCAGCATTGCTTGTCTGAGCCAGCGGCTGTGGGACAACATCATGCCCAGAATAATTTCGGTAATGGGAATGGCGTGTACGCCATTAGCACTGGTTACCAATATACTTTTTTGTTCCAAATCTGAGAAAGGAAGGTTGTCCACACCTGCGGACCAGACCTGAACCCATTTCAATGGGCTGTTTTCTTCAAGTGCATGTTCAGTTACCAGAGGAGACCAGCCTAAGATAATTTCGGCTTCTTTTAACTCCGATGTGTCAATCTCTTTGGCTTTGCCAACCGTAAGTGTATAACCTGGTGCTGCATCCAGAATACGGTTTTGCTGCTTTGTCGACAAGGATGGAAAACATACAATTTTACCCATAGTTAGTGGCCTCCTGAATTGAAATAAGTTGTGGTATTAGTGTAGCAGAAAAGAAGGTGATGTGCGTAAAAGGCAGGAATACAGCCTCTTGTGCAAATCCCAAAAATTGTGTCACTCTATACTTAACCAGCTTGAAACCATAGAGACGACTGTGAAATAATAAAACGAACTTTAGATGAGGTGTATACTATGAATAACTATTTACATTCACATACGGATCTTCCATCCCGACGGGAACGATTATTTATTGCACTCCGGGTGCCTGCACATATTCAGAATTCACTTCGGATGTCTGCGGAACAGGTGCAAGGAAAGCTAGATTTTCGCAAATGGACGGACTACCGGGATTATCATATTACATTGCAATTTCTGGGAGATATCCTTGTTAGTGACATTGGACAACTTCGGAAAGCGCTGCGTTCGGTAACGGCCGGGTTCCAGCCTTTTGAACTGCAATTATCCGGTTGGGGAACGTTCGGTTTGGAAGAGGCGCCAAAGGTGCTGTGGAAAGGTGTTGAAGGAGAAACTGATCAACTTCATCTTCTGCAAAAACGGATCGTCGACGCAACTTCCTCCCTTGGATTCGAGGCCGAATTAAGACCTTATTCTCCTCATATTACGATTGCGCGTAAATTTCTGGGTCAGGACCCAGGAAATGAAGATAAAGGGATATTTAAAGTGCTTCCAGGACAATTTTTAGGTGTTAATTCTTGGATGGTGCAAGATTTTGTGCTTTATGTGACACAGCCAGGTCAGGCGCCGATGTATGGGGTTGTGGATACGTTTTCTTTTTCCTGAAACTCATTGATATGACATAAAATCACATTGACATTACGTTATTCCCTATGTAATATTAGCCATCGTTATTCAAATTCTTTTTTTGTGGTTACTTAGATTAGGGAATTGTTTCGACAGGAGGAATCTTCGAATGGATATTATAAGCAAGAATCGTTGGGTGGCACCGATGTTATCTGTGCTGCTTGTATGTATAGTGGGGGCTAACGTCGTTCAGGCGACTGGTAAGTGGAATGAGGCAAGTGATAGCAAACAGATGACCGAACTTGCGGCATCTGCAGAAAATAGCGAAAATTCTTTTAGCGGAGACAGGCGAATGATGGAAGACGGGACAAGTCTATCTACTGATGCGTCTATTCAGACTGATAACTGGACCAATTCGCTCCCGGCCAAGAACTGGCTGACGGCTGCCCAAGAAGAGCAGGAACAGAAAGAAGCCAAGGCTAAACATGCGGCCCGAGCTGCAGCTGCGGCCAAAGCGAAGAAAGAGGCTGCTCTGAAATTGGCCAAGATCGAGCATGCCAAAGCGTTAGCTGCAATTACGACTCCCCCCCAAAAACTTTACTTTACACGGACCAAACTCCTGAACCAGGAAGACTCGAAACTTGCAACCTGGTCATACAGTGTGTCCGATAAAGAGCTGCTTCTGCTGCAAAAAATCGTCATGGCAGAGGCGGAAGGTGAACCGTACGAAGGCAAAGTGGCAGTTGCCAATGTTGTCTTAAACCGGCTGCGGTCAGCCAATTTTCCCGATACCATTTACAAAGTAATCTACCAGAAATCTCAATTCAGTCCTGTAGCGAACGGGCGCTTGAAACGTGTTACTCCTAATGAGGACAGTATCAAGGCAGTTAATGCAGCGTTGAATGGGAAAAAGGAAGTCGCCGATGATACGTATTATTTCTTGTCATTGACGCTTGCGGATGATCTGACAGTGGCTCGCTCCCAGAAAAAAGTAAAAACGATCGGGCATCATACTTTTTACAAGTAATTGACCTGTAAATTCTGCAAACAGGCAGGGTAGTTAACTATGTATTCGCTACATTGACCTTGAAAAGCCCTGTAATGCAGTTTTATTTCGTCGTTTTTAATTTCATTGGTGATGAGAGTTTGTTATTTAAATTACCCTTTTTTGCAGCAAATCATACGTATATATGAATGAAATAAAAGAAGGTTCCCTTCCGGATCATTGGAGGGGAACCTTCTTTATGCATGTCCTTAAGAGATAAAACATCCTCGTAGAACGACTATAAGGGGTCATAGAGCTGCTAGAATGGGATTCGGGTACCTGACAGCGAAGTTGCCCCAAATCCGGCTGTGAGGCGTTCCTTAGGTGCGGATGTGACTTCCGCTGTAGCCGGGAACAATAAATCATGGACAGCCTGGGCACAACACGTTGGATCGTAGGTGTTTCTGCTCCCTGGTTTGTGGACTGATTTCAGCTGGCTTTCAGCTTCACGTGGTGCATAGATCTGCTCACACAAATGCCTGAAGCGATCGGCGATAACGTCAGCAGAGTGAATGACTTGGCCGTATCCGGCTTGTACAAAATATTCACAGTTCTCTTCTTCCTGTCCCGGCAATGGAGGTACGAATAACATCGGCAGGCCTTTAGCCAATGCTTCTGTACAAGTCATGCCACCTGGTTTCGTAATGAGAACATCGGATACGTCCATCAGTTTACTGACCTCACGGGTATACCCAAGAATGCGTATATTCGGATGTTGGAAGCAGGACATTTCCTTCAGCTTGGCAATCATTTTCTCATTGCTTCCCAGACAGAACAGCAGCTGTACACGATCCGCCCATGATGTGAGGGCCTTCATGTGCTCTTCATCAAAGGAAAGACCCCATCCGCCACCCATTAGCAGAGCAGTGGGCATGTTCTGAAGCCCCATTTCCTGTCGGAGGCTTACCTTGTCTCCTGCTTCCCAGAAGTCAGGATGAACAGGAATACCGGTGATTTGGATGCGAGAGGGTTCAACACCCCTGATCTCAAGCAGAGCCTTTACCTGAGGTGTGGATACCAAATATTTGTTGACCTCGGGATTAATCCACGTTGCATGTACGTCGTAGTCTGTGACCAGCGTATATAGTGGAATATTAAGTCCCTGACGTTTCAGCCGTGAGATGACCGCATTCGGAAATGGATGGGTACAGATTACGGCATCGGGTTTCAATTGGGATACGACTTGAGCCGTCTGTGTATAGAAAATCCGGTGCAAGGCCAGTTTCGTAAATCCGTTTAGTGATTTGTTATATTGTGTCCGATACAGCAGACTGACCAGCTTGGGCTGAACGGTTAGTGTCTTGCGGTATGCGGACAGAATAAGCGGAGCCATGGTTGGATTTAAAAATTTGCCGAGCTCAATGACCCGACTATGCACATGTGGACTGACTTTCTTAATGCCGCTTGCGAGCGCATGGGCGGCCTGGGTGTGACCGGTGCCGAAACCTTCGGATAACAAGAGCACTCTTGGTTTTCGCATGAGTTCACCTTTATTCATCAATTTAAATTTAACATTCACAGTTATACCGCACGTTGCATTACTACAAGAATATACAGCGAAGCGGAAAATCATGTTCATTCGTTACATATTTACACTATAGTTAATGTTCTGATACATTAAAACTTCGTCTTTATCCGTGTTATTGGAGTCATCATACACTATAGACGACGATAGAAGCAGTTTCCACTGCATTTCGGTTAAAAAAAATTAACACAATTTTTTAATGTTAGGGTTGCAATCTGATGATGAGAGTGGTAATCTTGATTTTGACCGAATGACCGAATTGTATTTTTGGTCATTTAAAGAGGACGATCAACGAAAACGAGGAGGGATATGATGGCTCCGATTGACAGGAGACAGCAGGTCATTCATGCAGCTGCGCAGTCTTTTGCCATGTTTGGATACAAGGCAACCACGATGGATCAGGTAGCGAAGATTGCGAATGTTGGCAAGGGAACGATCTACACGTTCTTTACGAATAAGGAACAATTGTTTGATCAGATTTTGGTGGAAGTAATCCAGGAAATGAAAAACATTGCTCATCGTGAAGTTCATCAGGAAAGTGCTTTTTTTGATAATCTGTTTCGTGTACTAGATTCATTGCTGGAGTTTCGTCGTGATCACGATTTGCTGGTTAAATTGTCCCAGGAGCTTAAGGATTTTGGAACTCTTCAGGCCAAGGAAGGTTTGGAGAAAGTGGAGAAAGTCATCTCCGATTTTCTGGCTCGGGAGCTTGAGAAGGCAAGAGACAACGGAGAGATTCGTGAGTGTGATCCACAGGTAGTAGCTTTTATGATGATTCGTTTGTACATTGCCCTCACCTCAGATTGGAGCAAGCAACACGAACCGCTGAGCAAAGAGGAAATCAAGAATTACTTTCGCCTTTTCTTAATGGAAGGAATTGCTGCAGCAACGTAACCCGAATTTATTCTTACTATAATATGGGTTAGTCATACGATTACAGGCAGTGAGGCTTGTCGAGAGACAGGTTTGTTTTTTTGCTCTAAAGTGACCGTTTGAGGAAAGTGGTCACTTCGTGTTTCGGTAAATTTTCCGGAACGCATCAAAATTAATTTCATTATGGTTATTCTGCTTGGAAAGCAGAGAGAACAAGGGGAGAAAATGACATGAAATCTTTATCCGTGTTTTTCAAGGATGTGGGATCGGCCGTGAGAAACCCGAAGGTGTTGATCCCCGTTATTGCAATTTTGTTTATACCGATTCTATATAGTGGTATCTATTTGGCTGCCTACTGGGACCCATATGGTCATGTCGATGAAATGCCCGTTGCGGTTGTTAACCTTGATAAAGGTGCAGAGCTGGAAGGCAAATCATTGCATGTCGGTAGTGACCTCGTTGATGAGCTGAAGAAGAATGCAGATTTTAAATGGGATTTTGTCAGTGCCAGCCAAGCTAAAGAAGGCATGGAAAACGACAAGTATTATATGCAAATTACGATCCCGGAAAACTTTTCTTCCCAGGCAACGACGTTGCTTGATGACAAGCCAGAGCCGGCTGATCTAATCTACGAACCGAATGGTAATTACAGCTTCGTGGGTGCGCAGATTGGCAAAACGGCCATCAAAGATCTGAAAGCTAAGGTTTCGGCCAAAGTAACGGAATCCTATGCGGAGACCCTGCTCGACAAGTTTTCCGAAGTATCGGACGGATTGGCTGAAGCTGGCGATGGCGCAGGAGACTTGAATACGGGCGCAGGCAAGCTGGATGATGGAGCTGTGAAGCTCAAGGATAATCTGGCGAAGCTGGCATCCGGTACATTGGAACTTCAGGATGGCTTGTCTCCATTAAGTGACGGTGTCAATGCACTGCACACGGGTGCAACCAAACTTGAAAGTGGAACATCGAATCTGGTATCCGGTTTGCAGCAGCTTCAAGCGGCGGCAACAAGCCAGCTTCAGAGCGGAGCAGACCAGCTGAAGGACGGCAGTGCCAAGCTGGAAACTGGACTGAAGTCTTCCGTAGACGGAGCAGGCAAGCTGCAAGCGGGTCTACAATCGTCTGAGCAGGGCAGTGCGAAGCTGTCCGATGGTCTGCAAAGTGCAGTGCAAGGCAGCGGCACATTGGCCACTGGCCTGCAATCTGCAGTAGACGGCAGCAGCAAGGTTGCTGACGGTGCTCAGGGCGTTGCTGACGGGTTGAAGCAGCTAGCTGCATCCAACCCTGAACTGGCAGCCAGTGAGGATGTACAGAAGCTGCTGGCAGCCAGTGCAGCAGTCGCTGAAGGCAGTAAGCAATTGCATGAGAGCGAACAGAAGCTTGCGCAGGGTGCAGATCAATTGCACCAGGGCAATCAGCAATTGGCATCAGGTGCATCCGAGCTGCATGGAGGCCAAGAGCAGCTTCTGACGGGTGCGAACCAGTTGGTGGATGGTCAGCAGCAATTGCTGGCGGGCGCTGGACAGCTTAGCCAAGGCGGAGCGAAGCTCTCCGATGGTCTGAAGCAGTTTAGCGGCAAGTTGGGTGAAGCTGCAAGTGGTGGCACATTGCTGGCAGATGGAGCCAAGCAGCTGGGCTCGGGAACCACAGCCCTGCAAACGGGTGTAGGTAAACTGAGCGGTGGCGTGAGTTCACTAACGGATGGCTCCAAACAACTCGGTGATGGGGCAGGCAAGCTGGCAGATGGTTTAACTGAGCTGAAAGACGGCTCAAGCGAACTGGCTACCAAGCTGAACGATGCAGCTCAGAAAACGTCAGAAGTCAAGAAAACGGACGATGTGGTGAATATGTTCGCCGAACCTGTGAATACGTCCGAGAACACAACAGAGAACGTGAGCAATTACGGTACAGGGTTGACTCCGTTCTTCCTGTCCATCGGTTTGTTTGTTGGATCACTGATTTCAACGATTGTTTTGAAAATGCGGGAAACTTCCGTACCGGGCGCAACGGGTTGGAACCGTTTTGTCAGCCGTACACTCGTATTCGGTTTTGTGAGCATTATCCAATCCGTAATCGTGGCAAGCTTCATGCTGTACGGTCTTGGACTGGAAACGCACAGCGTACCGCTGTTCTATCTGTTCACGATCTTTACGGGACTAACCTTTATGTTTATTGTTCAGGCCCTCGTAACTTGGCTTGACTTGCCAGGTCGTTATGTTGTCATCCTGTTATTGGTCTTCCAGCTTGCAGCCAGTGCGGGAACCTTCCCGGTAGAGCTGATTCCGTCATGGCTCCAGTCATTTAGCCCTTGGCTGCCAATGACGCACAGCATCATGGGCTTCAAAGCAGTTGTATCCAGTGGCAATTTCGATGTGATGTGGCATCAGGTCGGTATTCTGTCAATCTATGCAGGTATATCTGTGCTGCTGACCTTGGCCTTCTTCCTTTGGAGCGGCAAACGTCGCAAAAAAGAAGCTGAAGTGGCTGAATCCGGTCAAGTGGTGACGGCATAAGCCGAATTGAACCGGAATAGGACAGAATAGTGAAAATAAACTTTGAACTCAAGTATCAAAATTATGCAATATAGTAGTCAAATAGTGCAAAGAGTCTGTGACCCGAAAATGGGTTGCAGACTCTTTTTGTATACAAATGCATAAGGATGAAGATATTCGCTGGAGCATGGTATGAGAAATTGGCCCAACTATGGTTAAATGCAGGCCACATATGGAATGATTTTCTTTTGTCAGCAATTAAAATTAGTTGTACTCTGACATAAAATGTGTATAATTATTCGAAAAAGAGATGAATTTTAGCGTCATCACACTAAAGCTGTACTGCAAAACATTTCTTATCGGAGGTATTAAAAAGTTTAAATTGCGCTGATGTTAGGTCGGTGTTAAAATAATAGAACTATATCAAAAAACGTCGCTCCATATCAGCGGCCGTGCCAGCGGTTGCGTGTTGTTATACCAAGCTGTTTACCGGGTGATCCGGACCAGCTCATCTCATGGATGGCCTCTGCCGCAATAGCAGCAATTATAAGATTGACAGCCCTTATTGCTGTCGACCTCGTCTCATCTAGCAGGTGTTTATTTATATTGAAATGCCCGCTCCTTCCGTTTCATTGTTGCTTGTTGCCTATGTTCTTGATCTTTCCGAAATACTTCACTATAGAAAGGTTGCGTTCCATGAGACACATCGGATTACCTCCTAAACAGGGTCTGTACGACCCACAGTTCGAAAAAGACGCATGCGGAATGGGTTTTGTTGCCAACATCAAAGGAGTACCTTCACACGACATCGTTAGTCAGGCACTGACCATGCTCAGTAACATGGAACACCGCGGAGGACAGGGCAGTGAGCCGAATTCCGGTGACGGAGCCGGTATCTTGATCCAGATTCCACATCGCTATTTTGCACAGGAAGCGGACCGTCTTGGTTTTGCATTGCCTGAACAGGGCTTCTACGGCGTAGGGATGCTGTTCCTTTCACAGGACCCTGTCATTCGGAGAGCGCATGAAGAGAGCCTTAAGAAGATCATCGAAGAAGAAGGCCAGACGTTCCTGGGTTTCCGGGATGTGCCTACGTTTGATGAGATGCTGGGACGTTCTGCGCTTGCAGCGAAGCCTTATGTGCGTCAGGTGTTCATTGGAAGATCGACAGATGTTAAGGATGAATTGGGATTTGAACGGAAATTGTACGTCATTCGTAGACGTGCGGAGCTGGCTATTCGTTATTCGGCGGATGAAGCAGAAGGTGGTTCATTCTACCTGCCAAGCTTGTCCTGTCGCAAAATTGTCTACAAAGGCATGCTCACAACGGAACAGGTGGGACAGTTCTATCTAGATCTTCAGGAAGATCTCGTGGAATCAGCGATTGCGCTTGTTCACTCCCGTTTCAGTACGAATACATTCCCAAGCTGGGAACGTGCTCACCCGTATCGCTTCATGATCCACAACGGTGAGATCAATACGATGCGTGGTAACGTGAACTGGATGCATGCCCGGCAGTCGCTGTTTGAGAGCGAATTGTTCGGTAACGACATCTCGAAAGTAAAACCGGTTATCAATCCGGATGGTTCGGATACAGCGATGTTTGATAACACGCTGGAGTTCCTGTATTTGAGCGGCCGTTCATTGCCACACGTGGCCATGATGATGGTTCCTGAGCCTTGGAGTACAGATGAGGGAATGGACCCTGCCAAAAAGGCATTCTATGAATACCACAGCACGATGATGGAGCCTTGGGATGGACCAGCAGCAATGGCCTTTACGGACGGTTTGCAGATTGGTGCAACTCTTGACCGTAATGGTCTGCGTCCTGCACGTTACTATGTAACGAAAGACGATCGTATTATTTTGTCCTCCGAGGTAGGGGTACTTGATATCGCTCCTGAAGAAATTCTCTATAAAGATCGTCTGCGTCCTGGACGTATGCTGCTTGTCGATACACAACAAGGACGGATCATCGCGGATGAGGAAGCGAAAGCTCTCATTGCGGCCGAGAATCCGTATCAGGATTGGCTCGATGAGCATCTGATGGATCTGAATGAGCTGCCGGATGCACCGGAACTGCCTGATCCAAAACATGATAACGTAACCCAGCTTCAGCTGGCGTATGGATATACATTTGAAGAATTGCGCAAAGTGTTGGAGCCCATGGCTTCAACAGGTATGGAAGCTACAGGCTCCATGGGTTATGATGCGCCGCTTGCGGTTCTTTCGGATCGTCCACAGCGTCTGTACAACTATTTTAAGCAGATGTTTGCACAAGTTACCAATCCACCGATCGATGCGATTCGTGAAGAGATTGTAACGTCTACGGCAACAACGATCGGACCTGAGCGTAACCTGCTGAATCCTGAACCGGAGAGCTGTCGTCAGATTCGTTTGGATACACCGGTACTTTCTAATGAGGATTTTGCAAAGATTCGCCACGTTCGTCGTCCGGGCTTCCGTTCCATGACGATTCCGATCTTCTTTACAGCAAAAGAGGGCGCAGAAGGACTTCGCAAAGCGATGGAACTGCTCTTCGAAGCTTCAGACCGTGTCATTGACAAAGGTCACAACATTTTGATCCTGTCTGACCGTGGTGTGGACGCCGAGAATGCGGCTATTCCAGCATTGCTGGCTGTAGCAGGTTTGCATCACCATCTGATTCGTAAAGGAACCAGAACCAAAGTTAGCATTTTGCTGGAATCGGCAGAGCCGCGTGATATTCATCACTATGCCTTGTTGCTTGGTTACGGTGTAAGTGCGGTGAACCCTTATCTGGCGTTTGAAACGCTGGATGACATGATTCAGCAAGGCCTGCTGCGTGGCATCTCACATGAGAAAGCCGTGAAGAACTATATTAAAGCGGCTACGAAGGGCGTTATTAAAATATTGTCCAAAATGGGAATCTCGACGATTCAATCCTATCGTGGAGCTCAAATCTTTGAAGCGGTGGGTCTGAAATCAGACTTCGTTGATCGTTACTTTACCTGGACGCCTTCGCGAATTGGCGGAATTGGTCTGGAAGAAGTGGCTGCCGAAGCATTGACTCATCACAACCGTGCCTTTACGGACAAAGATGGCAATGACAAAGTACTGGATTCAGGCGGGGAATACCAATGGCGTAACGACGGAGAAGAGCATCTGTTCAATCCGCAAACGATCCATACGCTGCAACATGCAGTACGTACTGGCGATTACAAACTGTATAAAAAGTATTCCAAACTCGTACAAGGCGAAAATGATCAGTTGCTGACCATTCGCTCCATGCTGAGACTGAAACCGGTAGGTCCTGCGATTCCTTTGGAAGAAGTAGAATCCGTCGAAGACATTATGCGACGTTTCAAAACAGGGGCAATGTCCTTCGGTTCAATCAGCAAAGAGGCACACGAAGATCTCGCTATTGCGATGAACCGTGTTGGTGGTAAATCCAATACAGGTGAAGGCGGCGAAGATCCGGCTCGCTTCATTAAAGATAGTAACGGTGATTCTCGTCGTAGTGCGATCAAACAGGTGGCATCCGGACGTTTTGGTGTAACATCCAACTATCTGGTCAATGCTGACGAGATTCAGATCAAGATGGCACAGGGAGCAAAACCGGGTGAAGGTGGACAGCTGCCTGGACGTAAGGTATACCCTTGGGTTGCTGAGGTTCGTGGATCAACACCGGGTGTAGGTCTGATCTCTCCGCCACCGCATCATGATATCTATTCGATTGAGGATCTGGCTGAGTTGATCTACGACTTGAAAAATGCCAATCCACGTGCAGAGATCAACGTTAAATTGGTATCCGAAGTCGGCGTTGGAACGATTGCTGCTGGTGTAGCTAAAGGTCGTGCCGACATTATCCTAGTAAGCGGTTATGACGGTGGAACAGGTGCTTCTCCACAAGGTTCGATTCGCCACGCGGGTATGCCTTGGGAGCTGGGACTTGCAGAAACGCATCAAACGTTGATGCTGAACAATCTGCGTGACCGTGTCGTGCTGGAAACTGACGGCAAAATGCTGAATGGTCGTGACTTGGCCATTGCTGCTTTGCTGGGAGCTGAGGAGTATGGATTCTCTACAGCACCACTCGTTGCACTCGGCTGTATCATGATGCGTGTCTGCCAGATGGATACATGTCCGGTAGGTGTAGCAACACAAAACCCTGAATTGCGTAAAAATTACACGGGAGATCCTGCTCATGTCGTTAACTTCATGCGTTTTGTCGCTGAAGACGTTCGTGAAATCATGGCTGATCTTGGTTTCCGTACGATTCAGGAAATGGTGGGTCGTACAGATTGCCTTGAAACAGTAGAGGCTGTAGACCACTGGAAGAAGAAAGGTGTAGATCTGTCCGTATTACTGCATGTGCCTGAAATGCCGGAAGGCTCTGCACGTTACCGTACACAGCATCAAAACCACCAATTGGAGGAGACGCTGGATATGCAGCAGTTGTTGCCATTGGCGCAACCTGCGCTTGAATCTGGTCAACCGGTTGAAGCGGTGCTTCCAATTACCAACGTTAACCGTGCAGTAGGAACCATTTTGGGTAGTGAAATCACGCGCAAATATGGAATTGCAGGATTACCGGAAGATACGGTTCAATTCAAATTTGTCGGCTCCGCTGGACAAAGCTTTGGGGCCTTTGTACCTAAAGGTATAACATTGACCGTTGAAGGGGATTCCAATGACTATGTAGGTAAAGGGTTGTCCGGAGGTAAACTGATCGTCATGCCTTCACCAAAAGCCACATTTGATGCCGAAGATAACATCATCATTGGTAACACGGCTCTATACGGGGCAACCAGTGGTGAAGCTTATATTCGTGGTATTGCTGGGGAGCGGTTTGCTGTACGGAACTCGGGTGCCAAAGTGGTTGTTGAAGGTGTAGGCGACCATGGTTGTGAGTACATGACAGGTGGCCGTGTCGTCGTTCTGGGTGATACAGGTCGTAACTTTGCAGCCGGGATGTCCGGAGGTATTGCTTATGTGTATGATCCAAAAGGCACATTCCTGAAACGTTGTAATCTGGAAATGGTACTTTTGGAGCGTATCGAAGATGTTTCTGAGAGTGCAGATCTGCGAGGCATGATTCAACGTCATGTTGCGAATACAGGTAGTGCGGTTGGTCAGCGCATTCTGGATAACTGGCAGCAATCTGTAGATCAATTTGTTCGTGTTATTCCGAAGGACTTCAAACGAATGACCGAGCAAATCGAACGGATTCAGGCAACGGGCCTGAGCGGAGAGGCAGCTTTGCTGGCTGCTTTTGAAGCCAACATGCGTGAACTTGCACGTACAGGAGGTTAATATATTCCTGTCCGATTGCATGAACGGGTTGTATTAAGAATAATAGGAGCTTTATGGCGGCCAAAACGGCGCTGTAGAGCTCCTATTTGGTTTTCGACAAAATTAGAACCCGCACAAAAAACGCTATCGCCATGAGACGACAACATTGAAGAACTTTCTCAAGTATAATTAGGCTAGTTTTGGAGTGCAGGGAAAGTATAAAGATAAGAGAGGTTAGCGGAATGAATATGAAGCAACCAAACAGGGGCGATCGTAAGCCGAAAGGTAAACCAGTCGAAGCAACCCAGATGGACATCATGAAAGTTTTACTGCAATGCGGAATCGACCCGGAGCGTTGGAACCATTTCGTATCCTCCGACAACAACAAGCGCGCTTGACAACACATCGACAAGCCTAGAATAGATGGAGGGAAATCAAGACATAAAAAAGCCCAGCAACCGGAGAGTGATGTTTTCTCGGTACTGGGTCTTCTTTGCGGTTTAATCCATACTGCGCTCCATGCGGACGAAAGCAATAAAACGACGTGCCTCTTCTTCTGTTAAGGGTTTGCCATCAATCATCAGGCCGAAGCGTTCCAGCACTTCCTTATCTGATAATTCAAGGGCGTCCACGAACTCCCTTACGTCCTCATCCATTACGACATCATTTTGTTTCGTCCGTCCAATGAGATAATCAATAGATACGCCAAAGATGTCAGCAAGTCTCGTTAACACTTCGAAATCCGGTTTGCGTCGGTTTTTCTCGTAGTGGGAGAGAGCAGCTCTTGTAATATGAATGGGGCTCGCAAGTTCTTCTTGAGTAAGTCCCCGCTGTTCCCTTAATTCAGCAATGCGATTTCCGTAGCTCATATGCTATTTCCCCCTGAACGCCATCAAATATATATTGAAACAATCCTGAGCCAAGTGTTTGATCAGGGCAGCTTTCCTGCATCATCGTAACGCCTTAGTAGTCCTAGTTGTATATAGGTCTGTCTAAGGACATCTCATATTGTCGTAAATCAAAAGAACCATGTCCAAATACTGCTTGACATGATACAAAATGTATCGTGAATTGGACGTATGGAGTTACAAAATGTATCATTTGGGATATTTTAAGTATGACCACGTTGCCTAGCCAATATACCTGTGAGAAGGAGTATAGGCAACTCTTGCAAGCTAATCCATTCTAAAGGAATGAAGCCATGAATTCAATGATTCAGGAATGGGCGGATCTCAAATTAAATGTCCATATGTACATTCAGGAGTTTCATGGCAAATTGGTAGACCGCAAAAGACGCCCCGTTCTGCTGCTAGGTATGGACACAAGAGCGATCACCTTCCTGAGCGACCTGGACTTGCCGATATCACCAGAGATGCTAATTGGTTTGGATGTAGAAGATAGCCATGTATGTGTGCGACTCCACGCAAAGCTGCAATGGAAACAGCCCTTCGGTGAGCTCACATTGTATCATTCAAACTTGCATATTCAGCAAGAGCAGACACTATATATAACGGGACAGTTAAATACAATGATTCGAGAAGTTCAGTTTCCGACCGTTTCCCGGTTTCAGTATGAGAAGGCATCGGAACAACCTAACTTGCAGGAAACCTATCATTACATTGATTTTACCATATGAAATGAACACATTCTAAACATATTCTGAACAAGCATGTACTTAACGCCATTTTACTATATTTCATAGCGTTATGCATTAGTTCTTTAACACCAAAAGCATTTGCGCAATGAATAAAGGGGCGAGGGGGATCATACATTGAGGAAGTTTGGATATGGTTGAAATGCACTGCCACATTTTATCCGGTCTGGATGATGGCCCTGTTCATATGGAGCAGTCCATTGCGATGGCTGAGAAAGCGGCAGCCTCAGGAATTACCTCGATTATTGCTACTCCGCATCACCTGAACGGGCAGTACAACAATCAACCCAACGTGGTCAATCAGGCAGTGGACCTGCTACATGCAGAACTTCGCAAACGCAACATTTGCTTGGAGATCCGTCCCGGACAGGAGATCAGGGTGCATGACAACCTGATTGCAGACTTATACGCAGGAAAGTGCTGCACACTCGCCGGGAGCCGATACATGTTGCTGGAATTGCCCTTTGGTCATATCCCCTCGCAGTTCCCCGGGATACTCCAAGAACTTAAGTTGGCGGGTATCATTCCTATTATTGCTCATCCCGAACGAAATCGTCTAATCCAGAACAATCCCGATTTATTGGTTGAATATCTTGGGCAAGGTGCTTTATGTCAAATCACGGCTCAATCGGTCATAGGACTTTTCGGGCGAAAAGTTCAGAGATGGTGTTTTCATTTTTGCAAAGAAAACGGATTTCATTTCATTTCATCAGACGCCCACAATATGGAAGGAAGAACATTTTCAATGAAGGCCGCATATCACCTGCTTGAACGCCGATTTGGAGATCGTCTAGTTCAAAATTTGCAAAATAATGCGTGCTCGGTATGGAACAATCAATTCGTAGAGCCGGAAGAACCCACGATCATGAAGCGTAGATTGTTGTTCTGGTAACAGCCAAATTATATATAAGACACCGTTCTTCATCATAATTGCTGATTTAAATGGGAGGAATACGAGATGGAGTTAAAAGAGTATATGCACATTTTACGTAAACGTTTTTGGATCATCGTAGCCTTTGTTGTTGTTGCTTGCATCGGAGCAGGTGTTAAAAATTATTTTTTTACCGTACCTGTTTATGAGGCAAATGCTAAATTAATCGTTAATCAGGCATATAACGCAGAAGGTTTCCCCAATCTTGATATTGGTTCAATCCAGTCCAACATTAAGGTAATCAACTCTTATATAGAAATAATTAAATCTCCAGCAATTCTCGATAAAGTTTCTGCTAAATACCCCGATCTAGGCATGAGTGGGAGCCAACTGGGGCAGAACATTCAGGTCACTACTGCCAAAGAATCCCAGGTTATGAGTTTAACCGCCATAGGTATATCTTCCGAAAAAGCGGCCAAAACGGTTAACGCCGTTGCCAAAGTGTTCAAATCCCAAATCCCCGCAATTATGAAAGTTGATAATGTAACCATTCTAAGTGAAGCGAAGACTACGGATTCCTCGAGACCCATTAATGTAAATCCTTCTTTAAACATACTCGTCAGTTTTCTTGTAGGACTTTTACTGGCTATAGGTTTTGTATTTCTTTTGGAATACTTGGATGACACCTTAAAAACTGAAGATGAATTAGAGAAAGAACTGGGTATTCCGGCACTCGCTGTTATATCCAAAATTAAGAAAGAAGAAGCTCGCATCTCTAAGCAGACAACATCTCAAAAGCAGGTAGGTGATGGCCAATATGCCACGGTTAACCAAAGATAAAGGGAGTCTAGTTACAATGGCTAATCCCAAGTCTAGTTCATCAGAGGCTTATCGGAAGTTGAGAACCAATATCCAATTTTCATCCATTGATAGTCAGATTCAAACGATCATGATTGCTTCTGCTTTGTCTGGTGAAGGAAAAACAACAACGATAGGCAATCTTGCAGTTGCCTATGCTCAAGAAGGAAAAAAGGTTCTGCTTATGGATACGGATTTACGTAAGCCTGCTGTGCATCGTATGTTTAACTTACCCAACCATGTGGGTCTGACCAGTGTTTTGTCAAGTCAATATAAAGTTAAAGAAGTCTTGAGGGAAACGGATGTGGAAGGATTGCAAGTCCTGTCTTCGGGTCCTATACCGCCCAATCCTTCGGAGATGATTGGTTCACGTAAAATGACGGCTCTGCTCCAGGATCTGAAAGAAGAATATGATGTGATTTTATTTGATACCCCCCCTGTTCTTGCGGTTACAGACGCACTAATTATTAGTTCACTGTGTGATGGCGTAATTCTGGTAGTGAGCGCAGGCAAGGTTAAGAAGGATCTGGTCAAAAAAGCAAAATCACATCTTGAACATGTGAACGCACGAATTCTTGGAGCGGTATTAAACAATATCCAGGTGCCGAAGGGTAGAAATGCTAACTATGGAGAAGATGCATAAAGATTAAGGGGATTGAAGTCAAATAATAAAAGCTTCAAGGTCATGTCTACTATACCTTTATCAATGTAGGCACTCGGTCACACTGTGGGTAGTGTACCTTAGACGTATATCGTCAAGGGTGTGATGTGAGGTTGGGTTTAATGCCCTTTTATGAAATTAAAAGTAAGAATTGCATCAATTTATTTCATGGTTTCATGGATTTAAATGATCCAACTCATGCTTTTAAACATAAAAAAATAATAATGGATAGGGTGGTATTTATGACTAAAGTGAGGAAAGCAATCATTCCCGCAGCCGGATTGGGAACCCGATTTTTACCCGCTACAAAGGCAATGCCTAAAGAAATGCTCCCTATTGTGGATAAACCGACCATTCAATACATCGTTGAAGAAGCTGTAGCTTCCGGGATTGAGGACATTATTATTGTAACGGGCAAGGGAAAACGTGCGATTGAAGATCATTTTGACAGCGCGTTTGAACTGGAGCAAAATCTGCTCGAAAAAGGAAAGCTCAGCTTACTGGAAGAAGTCCGGAAGTCCTCCAACGTTGATATTCATTACATAAGACAGAAGGAAGCGCTGGGACTTGGGCATGCTGTCTGGTGTGCTCGAAATTTTATTGGAAATGAACCGTTTGCTGTATTACTTGGTGATGATATTGTGGTTTCTGATGTGCCGTGCACGAAGCAGTTAATTCAGCAATATGAGAAGGTCAAACAATCAGTACTCGGTGTGAAAACCGTGAGTCCAAGTGAAACCTACCGCTACGGAATTATTGATCCATTGCATACAGAGGGGCGTTTGTCTTCTGTAAACAGCATGGTTGAGAAGCCACCATTGGGTACAGCACCTTCCAATTTGGCAATTATGGGTCGTTACATTTTGACACCTAAAGTTTTTGAGTATCTGGAAGAGCAAAATGTGGGTGCAGGTGGTGAGATCCAACTCACGGATGCGTTGCAAATGCTGAATCGGGATGAAGGAATTAGTGCTTATGATTTTGAAGGCTCACGTTTTGACGTGGGTGAGAAGCTGGGGTATATTCTGACCACACTTGATTTTGCTCTCAAAAATAAAGAATTGCGTGCGCCAGTCCTAATGGCTATTGAAGAGATTTTGATGAAGGAACAATTGAACCAAATGCTTGTAGCAGGAGGGGATAGTCTGTGAAACTTTCGAGACCGGAATACTTAGGGAGTGGAGATGCCCTGGCTAAGGATGGCACTTCGGCAGTATTGGAACAGCCTTACTCGCAACGTGTTGGCGGATATGCTGACGTAATAAAACCGTTTATCGATTTTATTATTGCGGCTGTGCTGTTGCTGATTACATCACCGGTCATGCTTGTTGCAGCGATTATGATTAAACTTGATTCCAAAGGACCTGTGATATTTAGACAAGAACGTTACGGGAAAAACGGAGTTAAATTTAGTATCTATAAATTCAGAACGATGCGTACGGATGCACCGAAATATAGCATATCGCCAACGACAAGCGATGATCCCAGAATTACCAGACTAGGAAGATTACTTCGGAAGACTAGCCTGGATGAGCTGCCTCAATTGCTTAATATTATCAAAGGAGATATGAGCTTCGTAGGTCCGAGACCTGAAATGAAACGAATCGTAGAAGAAAGCTACACGGATCTGGAGCGCAGACGTTTTCTGGTAAAACCAGGAATTACCGGGCTGTGGCAAGTAAGTGATGTTCGCAAGGAACCGATTCACCATAATCTGCAATATGATTTTCATTATATCTCCAACGTCTCTATGAAGATGGATATTATTATCATTTTTAAAACCGTTGGCGTTATGATCAAAAGTAATACATTTTAACCTACTCATTAGATAATATGGAGTGTGATCGCATTGAAACATGTTGTAGTGACTGGCGCGGCCGGTTTCCTAGGCTCACATTTAGTCAAATCATTAATTGATCAAGGACATCAGGTTACCGGAATAGATAACCTTTCAACAGGCGTTTCTAAAAATCTGCAAGAGGTGGCTAACAGCCCCCTCTTTTTTTTCCGTGAAGCTGATGTTACGTTGTCCGACTCACTGGATTTTCTGGTAGATCAGCCAGTAGATGAAGTCTATCATCTGGCTTCACCCGCTTCACCCAAGTTCTATCAGGCAGATTCGATCGGAACGATCTGGGTGAACACTCGAGGAACCTATCATTTGTTGGAGCTCGCCCGTACCAAAGGAGCAAAGTTCCTATATTCGAGTACGAGTGAAGCTTACGGAGATCCCGAAGTTCATCCGCAGCCTGAGAGTTATCGAGGTAACGTGAACACTTGGGGGCCTAGAGCTTGTTATGATGAGGCCAAGCGTTTGGGTGAAGTGTTTTGTTATGAATACTACACGAAACACGGTGTTTCCGTGAGGGTAGCACGTATTTTTAATACGTATTCATCAGGGCTTCGGAACGATGATGGCCGTGTTATTTCTAACTTTGTGACACAGGCACTTACGGGGCAGGACATTACCGTTTATGGGGATGGCTCGCAAACTCGTTCGTTCTGTTACGTAGATGATAATATTCGTGGTCTGCAAAAATTGATGGAAACGGAAGAAGCGAATGGAGAGATTATTAATATCGGAAATCCTACAGAGTACAGCGTGCTTGAAGTGGCGTATTTGGTAAAAAAGTTAGCCCAATCGGACAGCAAGTTGGTGTTCCTGCCTTTGCCTCAGGATGATCCTAAAGTTCGCCGCCCTGTTATTCAAAAGGCACAGGAAGTGCTCGGTTGGTATCCGGAAATTTCACTAGAAGATGGATTAAAACTAACGATTGAGAACGTTCGTGCCACGTTGCAGGAAACTCCGTGAAACCAATCAAAGTGAGATGAGATGAGTGCAAAAAATATTAATTGCCCACAGTTTGTATCCGCCGGATGTTATTGGCGGGGCTGAAATATCAACGCAAATTCTCGCTCAAACCCTCAATCCCACTTATGACGTTAAAGTCATTACCGTTGGGGGGCATAAGGAAGGAGAATTGCGGATAGATAAGGTCAATGAAATTGAGATATTGAGATTACCATTTAACAATCGGTACTGGATTGGTGACTCGGCCAAGCAATTATCAACTCCGGATAAAGTGCTATGGCGAGTTAAGGATATTTTTAACGTCAGGCAATATCAGCAAATTAAACGTTATCTTACGCAGACTCGTCCGTCTGTAATCCATACTCAGAACATTCCGGGGCTTAGCCTGGCGATCTGGAAAGCGGCGTATGAACTGGATATCCCGGTGGTGCACACGCTTCGAGACTTCTCTTTGATTGAGCCTATTAAGATCGCAGCCTACTCCAAAATGTACAGACAAATTTCCAAGAGATATAGCCGAATGATCTCTGCGGTTATTGGTATATCAGGGCATATTCTCCGGACGCATACAGTGATGGGGTTCTTCGAACACTCCACCAAACATGTGATTCATAATATTGTGGAGAAGAACGAAGTAGTTCAGGATCTGTATGCAAGCAAAGAGGTTCATCATAATCTGCCGCTGGATATTGGATATTTCGGGCAGCTGACCGAAGTGAAGGGTGTTCAGTATTTGATCAATGCAGTAAAACGAGTGGATGAAAAGATTGCGGGAAGATTATTTGTTTTTGGGGATGGTCCCATGCTGGATCAGTTGAAGGAGATGGCCGGTTCGGACACACGTATTATCTTTATGGGGAAACTGGACAAATCGCAAATTGCCCAAAAGATGAAAGACATGGATCTGACCATAGTACCTTCCACATGGAATGAACCGTTCGGCAGAGTGGTCATTGAGTCTTATCAGGTGGGTACGCCAGTCTATGCTTCAAGGGTTGGGGGGATGCCAGAGATTCTATTGGACGCTGAGCAATTTTCATTTGCTTCCCATAGCGTAGAGGAGATTATCAAGGCTATTTTCCACTATTACAATCTGTCTGGACCCGCCAAAAGAGATTTGAAGCATCAATGTTTTGCGCATTGCCAGTCCTTTAATGCAGATTATCTTCTTAAGGAACATAGTGATATCTATGAGAGGTTAATCACGCGTGGAGGTTAAGTTAACACCCAAATGATTTCACTGAATGACAGATCTCATCCATTCGTTCAGGTGAGATCAGAGTCTCCATCTGCTGTTTATGGTATCGCTGAGCTGCCAGCCGACGAACGCACATGATCGGGTTGAAATCGAATAACTTTGCAGTGGATAATCAATATTTTTCCTTTTACGAACAGACAGGGTGGATTGATTTAATATACTTTGCTGTCTTGTTTGTTTCGCTCGCTGTAGCGCTTGTTCGTAAAAAGAATATGCTGCCTAGTTTAGATGAGTTCCGTTTGCGGCAGGTGGCCATTGCACTACTGGCTGGAATTGCAGCTGCAAGTCTTACAACTAATGTACTTGAAATATTTCCTGCCAATGTGTTCTTATGGTTTGTTATTGGTAAGGCTCTTGTACAGTCTCGTGATGAATATGATAAGCCACAGAAAGCGGGGTGAGCACAGTGAAGATTTTGCATATTGGGGAATACGTTGTTGGTGGTATGGCAACCTATCTCAATGAGGTTGTTGCATACCAGCGGCAACATTATGATGTCTATTTGCTAATGAGCGCAAATAATAGCGCCACAAGTTTTGATTTGGAGCAGGATCATATTTTTCAATACAAATACAAGCGTCATCCTAAGTACTTTCTCTCAGCGATGTGGCAGATTTACCAGACTATACGTAAATTGAAACCGGATATTATTCACATTCACAGCTCATTTGCGGGATTGCTCGTAAGGGGCTTGTTTTTTGTTCTGCCAAGGAAGGCCCATATTTTTTATTGTTCTCACGGATGGGCATTTCTTATGGATACGAAGCCGTTATATAAGAAGGGCTACTTGTTTATCGAGAAATTGATGTCATATAAAACGGATGTAATTATTAATATTTCTAAACATGAGCTCGAAAGTTCTATAAAGCTGGGGCTGTCGGCCTCCAAGTCCAAGTTGGTGTATAACGGTGTGCGAGAGCGTGAAAGTGTCAATTTTAACTTATGGAATGAGGCAGACAGAGAGCCTGAAATCGTTCGGTTATTGTTTGTAGGCAGGTATGATCGGCAAAAAGGACTGGATGTGCTGCTGCAAATATTGAATGATCATCCTGAATTGCAGAATTATATTCGTTTATATGTTATTGGGGATAGCGTGTTGGAGAATAATGAATGGAACTTTCCAGACAATGTTATTCGTTTGGGTTGGGTGAATAATGCAGATATCGATCGTTATTATCAGCAGTGTGACGCAGTAATCATGCCTTCTCGTTGGGAAGGGTTTGGACTGGTCGCTGTGGAGGCTATGAAAAACTTCAAGCCTGTTATTGCAAGCAATCGCGGAGCTCTGCCTGAACTGGTTGAGCACGGAAGAAGCGGATATTTATTTGACATCGAACATTCTCATGAACTGCTGCAGATTCTCAAACATCTTAATAAGGATGAACTGAAGAGGATGGGTGAAGCAGGATATGCCTTGTATAAGACAAAGTTTAGCGCTGAGGGAATGAATGAAGAGATTGTAAGTCTCTATCATCATGCCTATGCAGGAAGTTCATCCCAGGGAGGGGCTGCAACGGGTCGTTTGGAACTTTCAAAGAGAGCTGGAGATGTTCATGACTAAAATATATATTAATGCCCGGTTTCTCACCCAAACTATTACTGGAGTGCAACGATATGCACTTGAACTTGTGAAAGAGATGGATGAGATGATTGATCGGGGAGAAATCGATCCTGCAAAGTACGAGTTTTGTCTGCTGTCACCTTCCAACATAGTCACTCAGCCTGATTTCAAGCATATTCATCACAAAGAAGTCGGTAAGCTGAAAGGACATCTATGGGAACAACTCGAGCTCCCCTTTCATGCGAAAAATGGGCTGTTAATCAATCTATGTAACACAGGGCCAGCTTTTAACAAAAATCAGATTGTAACCATCCATGATGCCGCTGTGTTCAACTACCCAAAGGCTTTTTCTTTTGCTTTCCGTGCTTGGTACAAATTTTTGATGGTTCGACTGGGGAAAACGTCCAAGAAGATTATTACTGTATCTCACTTCTCCAAAGGAGAACTGATGCAGCACTGTAAAATAGCGGAGCACAAGCTCGTGGTCACTCATCTGGGTATTGATCACATTCATCGAAAAAAGGCAGCTGCAGGAACGATCGAAAAATATGGTATTCAATCACCTTATGTCTTAGCCGTGAGTACGATGAATCCCTATAAAAACTTCAACTTGATTTTTGAAGTTTTACCTGAGATCGAAGCTCACAATCTGAACGTTGTTATTGTTGGGTCTAAAAACAGTAAAGTTTTTGGTGAACAGACATGGGCCAAATCCGATGCAGTTAATTGGGTGGGCTATGTTACAGATGAGGAATTAAAGGCGCTTTACGAGGATGCGGCTGGGTTTATATTCCCTTCCTTGTATGAAGGCTTCGGCTTGCCGCCTTTGGAAGCAATGGCGGCAGGTTGCCCGGTTATTGTATCTTCTCGTGCATCCATTCCAGAAGTTTGTGGGGATGCTGTTTTGTATTTTAATCCAGATAGTCCGAAAGAAGCAGCTTCACAATTGATTGAAATTACATCAAATCCGGAATTGAGCAAGCAAATGTCTTATAAAGGAAAAGATCACTCGGGTCTGTTTTCCTGGAACAAATGTGCTAAAGACACGGTGAACATCATTATGAACACGATGTAGATACTCTTTCCATAAGACCTCTCAAGGGAGATAAAATGTATGAATAAGGTATTTGTTGCTATTGATTTCCCGCCGGAAAAAGGAGGGATTCATGATTATGCTTATGGACTTATATCTCAGATTTCGGCAGAAGAGACCACGGTTCTAACGAATAAAATAAAGGATGTTGCAGCGTCCGAACAATTTGACCAGAAGACCGATTTCGAGATTATCCGGAAACGAATCTTTTGGAATTCCAATAAGCTCCTGCTCATCGTATCGCAGCTTATCCTAGTCTTCCAGCTTATTATTCTGAAATGGCGCAAAAAGGCCGACGAAATACACTTTGTTAACATATTCCCAGTAGGCATCGCCGGCCCGTTTATGAAAACTTTTTTTGGGGTTAAATATTTCCCTTATGTTCATGGCCTGGATGTTATGGGGATGGTGAACAGCAAGTTATTCCCACTCCTGTTGTTCATTTTGAGGCGGTCTGACAAGGTGATTGCCAATAGCCAGTATACCAAGTCAAAGCTGGTGGAGCTCGGCATTCCGGAGATGCAGATTGTCATTATTCCACCAGGGTTAAACGTAAGCAAACTAAACGGTGGTTCTGATTTCAATGAAGACATTCGCGATAAATATGATCTGCATGGCAAAAAAGTGATGATAACCGTCTCTCGTTTGGTTGAGCGCAAGGGACATGATGTCACTCTTAAAGCTATTAGTCATGTAATCAAGCGGATTCCTAATCTGAAATATCTAATATGTGGAGATGGTCCATACAGAGGCGAATTGGAACGTCTGGTGAAGCAGTACGGGTTAGATTCTGTAGTCGTATTCACAGGCGGTATCACTGACCACGAGCTGCATCAGTTATATGAAGGTTCTGATCTGTTTGTCATGCCTAGCCGTGATATTAAGGAAAAAGGTGATGTGGAAGGTTTCGGAATTGTATTTCTTGAAGCCAATTACTACAGATTACCTGTGATTGCGGGCAACAGCGGCGGAATTCCTGACGCAGTAAAGGACGAGATAACTGGTTATCTTGTAAATCCTCTGGATGAAAAGGAAATTGCCAATCGTATCGAAGAATTGATTACAGATGAAGGACTGGCCAGAACGATGGGAAATAACGGTCATGACTGGGTTATTAATCATTGCTTATGGTCGCATCGCGGACAGCTGTTGAAGCAATTAGCCTGAACAAATAAAACTGTATATTTGGGGTGAGATAATGAGGGCTTCAGTATCCATTTGCACACACAACAGAGCAATAGACACGATGCAAGCTGTTGAAAGTGTTTTGAATGGGGACACGGGTAGTGCTGATTACGAGATTCTGGTTATTGATAATAATTCAACGGATAACACAAAAGAATTATTCGACTCTCTTAACATGCCAGCGCATGTTCGCTATATTTTCGAGCCTCAATTAGGATTATCCTATGCAAGAAATAGAGCGATACAGGAAGCGAAGGGAGAGTTTATTTTATTCCTGGATGATGACGCACTAGCGTGTTCTACCTGGATTAAAGAAGTCATTAAAATTTTTGATATGGATTCCCAAATTGGTTGTGTTGGTGGAAAAATAGTACCTATCTGGGAGGGGGGGAAACCTGATTGGATACCACATGATATCGTTAGTCTGTACACGCTGATGGATTTTTCTAGCGAAATTGTGGAAATGCAGGCGCCCTCTATTCCTTTTGGAGCTAATGTAGCTTTCAGGATGAGTATTTTTCAGCAGATTAAACCATTTAGAGAAGATTTGGGACGTGTAGGTAGCAATTTAATGTCAAGTGAAGAAAGCGAGCTAATTGGTCGAGTTCGTCTAGAATATAAAGTTTTTTACAGTCCATACGCTATTGTAGAGCACAAAATAGCAAAAAGTAGGCTAACTAAACGTTGGTTACTGCGAAGAGTTTATTGGCAAGGCATTAGTGATGCAACACGTTATAAGAAGAGTGGATGGGGAATATTCAAGCATACTATTAGGATTGTTCAGGCGGCGTTATTAATATTAATCTCATTTAATAATGTCCAAAAGGTAATGAGTGAAATGGCAAAAATATCTTATCGTAACGGAACGATCGTAGGGTCTTTCCGGAACAGCAGAGGACTGAACACCTGATGAATATGGCAATTGCCAAAAAGCCAAGGCAGCTTAGCATGGTGCAGACCATTTTTATGACCAGTGTTGCCAATATTCTTATTATGGCTGTGACGACTCTCACTTCTATTATTACAGCTCGAATGTTCGGGGCAACAGGTAAAGGTGAACTTGCTGCTGTACTGTTTTGGCCCGCCTTTATATCTGGTCTAGCTGCATTTGGTCTACCAACCTCGTTAATCTACAATGTGAAAAAAAACATAAATCAATTACCAACATACATCAGCATGAGCTTTGCGGTTCAAATTCCTATCAGCTTGATAGCTGGGATTGTAAGTTGGTTTGGCATCTCTTTCTGGCTCTCCGGATATTCGGAATCGGTCGTTTCCATTGCGCGCTGGTATACCGTATCCATGGTTCCTGTAATGCTGTTTATGGGAGTGCTTGCAGCAGCCGCCCAAGGAACGGATAAATTCCATATTTATAATCTATCAAGGTTGTTTGCTCCCTTATTTAATCTTGTTGGTCTGGTACTGCTGTGGATAACAGGCATATTAACAGTGGAAAGAGCAATCATTGTTAGTTTTGCAGCTAATATACTTGTATTAATCTGTTACATGTATGCCATGAGGCAGCAAATATTCAGTTCAGCAAGCAAGCTGGTGAGTCAATTTAGAACCTGTATTCACCTATTCAGTTATGGTATTCGAGTATACGGTGTGGAGCTGCTTGGTACTTTGTATAACCAGTTTGATAAAATAATTATTTTGGCTTTACTTACACCCAAAGATTTTGGGTTGTATTCGGTTGTTTTTGCCCTCTCCCGAATGTTTAACGTAGTTCAGACTGCGATAACGAATGTGATCTTTCCAAAGGTCGCAGGCATGGAGCAGCAGAAGGTACTGACTCTTGTAGGCAGAGCCTTCCGTATTAGTATGGTTCTTATGACGATCATCATCATACCTAGTATGCTGATTGGTCGTTTTTTTATTGGAATACTGTTCGGACCGGAATTTCTTGAAGCTAGCGGTGTGTTTTATTTGTTATCTCTGGAATGCATTGTTGGCGGAGGATCCTGGATTCTGGCTTCGGCGTTTAATGCGTTGGGAAGACCTGGTGTAATCGTACTCCGGCAGATTGTAGCATTGGCAGTGACGATTACTTTATTTTTTGTGCTCACTCCACTACTGGGCTTATACGGAATAGGGTTAGCATTATTGCTAGGTTCCTTTGTTCGCATGTTGATGTCACTTGCATCCGTATCCATTATTTTCAAAATGCCTATGCATAAGATGCTGTACAACAAGGAAGATATTACTTTTCTAAAGGAAAGATTGAGAGAGAAAAATATACTCAAAGGAGCCGGAAAAGATGCCAAACGTGCAAAGGATTCATCCCATGGATGAGTTAAAAAAGCGGCTTGAATTGATATTGGAGATCGTACCTCCTAAATCCAAAATTTATTATATTGATTATCCGGTTTATAGTAACGGCGGCGATATATTAATAATGAAAGGAGCAGAGGCTTTTTTTAAGAGCAACCACATTCACGTTTCAGCAAGATATAGCGTGCATGATTTTCATGAAAACATTCATATCCCAGAAGACCACATTATTGTTCTTAGTGGGGGAGGTAATTTCGGGGATTTGTATGATGCTCATCAGAAGGTGAGAGAAACAGTTGTTCAGAATTATCCTCGACACAAAATAGTGATTTTGCCTCAGACTATCTTCTATAAAGAGGAAAGCAATATTCTTAAAACAGCAGCAATTTTTAATAAACATACAAATCTCCATTTATATGTGCGAGATGAGTCATCTTATCTGTTGGCATCTACGTATTTTATAAATTGTCATGTTGCTCTTCTTCCAGATATGGCGCATCAACTTTGGCCAATAGAAGTGAAGATTAACCCAAGCAAAGAGAGACTCAATTTTTATAGAACCGATATTGAAAAAAATTCAGAACAAACACAGATGGAAGTACAAGGCGATAATCAGGATTGGCCAACATTATATAACAGATATGAAAAGAAACTTATTTATTACATCAGTAAAGGACTGAAAAAGCGGGCGTCACGAGCCATTTCACAGTTTTTATGGATGAAATATAGTGATTATCTGGTGAATAAGGCTATTCGTTGTTTCGCGGATTATCGCATGATTCATTCTTCCAGATTACACGGACATATCTTATCCTGCCTTATGTCAAAACCCAATGTACTGATTGATAACTCCTACGGGAAAAACTCGGGATATTATCGAATATGGACTCATGAAGTAAACACGGCAAACATGGATACCTCCTCAAAAACGATCTCTCAACCTACACCTAAGTATATGGAAACAACCGCAACAGTTTAAAAAAATGGGCTCAATGTGTGTAAAATATAGAGAGTGGAGTGATAACCATGAGAATCGTACTTCTCTCCGGTGGATCAGGCAAGAGGTTATGGCCCTTATCCAACGATACGAGATCGAAGCAGTTCTTGAAAGTACTGGAGGGCCCTGAAGGGCAGACGGAATCCATGGTTCAACGGGTATGGAGGCAACTGCAGCATACGGGATTAAGCGAACAGGCCACGATTGCAACGAGTAAGCCACAGGTGGAGATTTTGCGGAGTCAACTGGGCGATGAGGTTGATCTTGTCGTAGAGCCGGAACGCAGAGATACCTTTCCCGCAATTGCCTTGGCAGCTGTTTATCTGTACTCGGTACAGGGCGTCAGTCTGAACGAAACGGTTGCTGTACTTCCCGTTGATCCATATGTGGAGGAATCCTTTTTCTATAAAGTTACAGAGCTTGAAGGAGTGTTGGATGAGTCTGGTGCGGAGCTCGCACTAATCGGGGTAAAGCCCACTTATCCTTCAGAGAAATACGGTTATATTATTCCTGATCCACATGAAACCGAAAAACATAACCATTACGCCAAAGTATCACGTTTTCAAGAAAAACCCTGTGAGACTGAAGCGGCAGAGATGATAGAGCAATCTGCCCTTTGGAATTGCGGGGTTTTTGCATTCAAGCTGAACTATCTGATTAATCTGCTGATCTCCCTTGAACTGCCAATTCAGTATGAAGAGATGCTCAAACAATACGGAAGATTACAGAAAATTAGCTTTGATTATCAAGTAGTCGAAAAAGCCAGTCACATTGTGGTTACACCTTATGAGGGATATTGGAAAGATCTCGGTACATGGAATACGCTGACGGACGAAATGAGTACTCATATTGTGGGCAAAGGTGTAATGACGAATAGCTCGGTAAACACACATCTAATCAATGAGTTGAATATTCCGGTGTGTGTGCTGGGAGTATCCAATCTTATTGTTGCGACGAGTCCGGATGGAATTCTGGTTAGTGAGAAAGAGGCAAGTCCACAGATTAAAGAGATTCTTAAGGATGATAATCAACGTCCTATGTATGAGGAACGCCGCTGGGGTTGTTACAAAGTGCTTGATTACACGCGTAATGCCAGAGGAGAAGAGGTATTAACTAAACGCATTATTGTTGAGGCAGATAAGAATTTTTCTTATCAATACCATCTCAAACGAAATGAAGTATGGACAGTTGTTTCGGGACAGGGCGAACTGATTCTGGATGGTGAACTGAGATTGCTTAATCAAGGGGATGTTATCTCCATCCTGGCAGGTAGTAAACACAGTGTGAAAGCCGTAACCGAACTTGAAATCATTGAAGTTCAGATGGGCAGTGAGCTGGTGGAAGAGGATATTGTGCGAATCGAGATGGAATGGACAGATATTATCCAAAATTGCGTGAATTGGGGGAAAACAAGATGAATATTGCGGTGATTGGAACAGGGTATGTAGGTCTTGTATCGGGAGTATGCTTTTCGGAGATCGGCAACCAAGTCATCTGTGTGGACAACAATGAGGCCAAAGTAGAGATGCTCAACGAGGGCAACGTGCCCATCTATGAGCCTGGCCTCAAAGAGTTGATGGCTTCCAACATGCAAGCAGGCAAACTATCATTCACCTCCAATATTGCTGAAGCGATTAGCCAGTCGGATATTATCTTTATCGCTGTAGGCACGCCTTCTCTTCCGAGCGGAGAAGCCAACCTGAGCTATGTGGAGCAAGTAGCTATAGAGATTGGAAGTCACATTGAAAGCTACAAAATTATCGTGACCAAAAGCACCGTTCCTGTAGGCACCAATGATCGTGTCCGTGAGCTGATTAGCAGTATTTCATCTCAGCCTTTCGATGTGGCTTCTGTTCCCGAATTCCTCCGGGAAGGATCTGCGGTCAAGGATACGCTGAATCCTGACCGGATTGTCATTGGAACAGACAGTGATCGGGCGATTAAAACACTGAAGAAACTTCATCGGCCATTGACCGAGAACCTGATCATTACGGATATTCGATCAGCCGAAATGATTAAATATGCTTCCAATGCATTTCTCGCAACCAAAATCTCATTCATTAATGAAATCTCGAATATATGTGAAAAAGTAGGAGCCGACGTTACAAGAGTAGCCGAAGGCATGGGCTATGATAAGCGTATAGGAGCTTCCTTTTTGAAGGCAGGCATTGGTTATGGAGGTTCATGCTTTCCAAAAGATACACAGGCTTTAATTCAGATCGCAGGCATGGTCGATTATGATTTCAGACTGTTAAAATCCGTTGTCCAAGTAAACCAAGATCAGCGTTTACATGTCATTCACAAACTGGAAGAGGCGCTGGGATCTTTAAAAGGAAAAACAATTGCTGTCTGGGGGTTAGCTTTTAAACCGGAGACAGATGACGTGCGGGATGCTCCAGCGATCGATATCATTCAGCATTTAAGTGATGCTGGAGCAGTCATTAAGGCCTACGATCCCATCGCAACTGCGAATTTCCGTAAAGAGGTAGATGTCGCCTCCATCACGTGGGAAGAGCATCCACTTCACGCTGCGGAAGGAGCAGACGCTTTGTGCGTTTTGACTGAATGGAAGGAATTCGCTCATATCGATTTGAATGAACTGGTCAAAATCATGAAGGATCCAATTATGATTGATGGTCGTAATTTGTATAGTGCTGAACAGGTGCAGGCGTCTAATCTTCAATATTATTCGGTAGGTCGTCCGGGTTTGACGAAGCTGGAAGGGAAAGCGGCAGCAATCATTTAACCGCTATTCATCATCTTGAATGTGAGTGAGGAAGAACACATGAAAAAGTGGATGAAAGTTACCATCTGGATTGTTTCCTTGTTTGTAGTTGTTGTGTTTGGTTATGCCATATATCTCTATCAATCCGTTAAATCAACCGCTGACCAAATCTATGAGCCCCGGAATCCTGTAAGGCCCGTCTCGGTCACAGATAGCAGAGGTGGGCTACCAGTGGATATCAACAGTAAAGAGCCTTTTAATGCACTTATTCTTGGCGTGGATGAGCGTCCTAATGATCGAGGGCGCTCGGATACGATGATTGTACTGAGTGTGAACCCAGGGAAAAAACAAGTGCTCATGTTTAATATTCCAAGGGATACAAGGACAGACATTGTGGGACACAATACAGTAGATAAGATCAATCATGCTTATGCCTTCGGAGGCGTGGACATGTCGGTAAATACCGTCGAGCAATTTTTGGGAGTCCCCATTCATTATTATATGAAAGTGGATATGGAGGGCTTTGCCAAAATCATTGACCTGGTCGGAGGCGTGGATGTAAATAATCCTTTTGCATTTGATTATGAGGGCCAGAGTTATGATCAAGGGAATATTCATCTGGACGGTGTTGCTGCGCTCGGTTTTTCAAGAATGCGCTATGATGACCCGAAAGGGGATTTGGGTCGTAATGATCGACAGCGTGAGGTTCTGAAGCAGATGCTTAAGAATACGATGCAATTCTCCAGTGTACTTCATATCCAGAATATGCTTGATGAACTAGGTACTCATGTCAGAACGGATGTTACTTTTGATGAGATGAAGGAACTTCTCCTTGATTATCGTAATGATCTGGAGAATGTAGATACGGTGGAGATCAAGGGTAAAGGCGAGAAAATCAATGGGATTTATTATTACATCGTGGATCAGCAGGAAAAAGATCGCATTCACGGAATAATTGAAGAACATTTGGAGAAATAAATAATGAAAGGCTTATGAAAGTGGTGAGGACCTTGCTTATGGAGGAGGATTACGGGAAACGAAGGCATAAGCATAGACGTAAACAACGACCTTTTGTTTATATCTTGTCACTGCTGCTGATTGCGGCCTGGGTTTTGGTGATTTGGCACTTTTCGACCCAATCTTATCAGCAGCAGACCATCCAGCCTTGGCTGCATAAATGGTCTGAAAAGGTGAAGATCGGATTTGCACTACCAGATGTGAAATTCACATACGGTGAGCTTGATTATTCCTTAAGACAACGACCGTATGATTTTGTTGAGTTCATATTTCGGAAAAGTGCACATTTATTTGTATATGCTGTGCTGGCGGTGCTTATCTATGGTGGGCTGAGATACAGGAAAATGCGGATGTTCACTTGTATCGCTGCTGCCCTGGCCGTAGTAGCGGTTATCGCCTCCATTGATGAATATATTCAGCAGTTCAGCCCTAACCGGACGAGTTCAATCCGTGATGTCGGCGTGGATCTGCTTGGCGGATGTGGCGGAATTGCCTTATATGTGGGGGTTAATGTCGTTTTCAGAAGATTCAGGTCTCCAAGGCGATCGTCAGTCAAAAGAAAGTGATTTCCCAGGAAATGCTGCTCGCCAGTTCCCGCTTCTACTTGCTTGCCATCCATCATAAGTATGGAAGTAGGACAAGGGGGACGGGGTATGCTGCGAAGAAGGAACCGGAATGCGTTACTTAAAAAGATCGGATTCATAGTACTTGTGCTGCTGCTGTTGTGGCTCATAGGCAGAACCATCCCATATCTGTTTCGTGCAGATGCACCAGATGAAGCTGCTGCCATTGCCCAGGAGTTTTACAAATATGAGCAGACGGGTGATTTCGGCAGTTCATGGGAATTGTTTCATCCATTGATGAAAGAACGTTTTCCCAAAAGTGCCTATTTACAGTCGAGAGCGCATATCTTCATGCAGCATTTTGGGGTGGAAACCTTTGATCTGGAGATGGAAAAACCAGAGCGAGAGTTTGACGTTACGGTAATTGATGGCGTTAAGCCATTTGCAGAGGCATATCGCATTGGTGTTACCCAGAAGTTTACGGGAACCTTTGGTCAATTTAAAATCGTGCAGAATTGTTATATCGTAAAGGATGGGGACGATTGGACATTGCTTTGGTATTATCCGAAGAATGGAGATACCGAGACTGAGCATGACAAAACTGAATGATAGTATTAACCCATACTATGTGCCGAATTGTATCATTTGTACTTGAAAAGGCTCTATGAATGCGAGACTTTAGTCGCATTTATAGAGCTTTTTTTGCATTTCATTTCTTTTTAAACCTTTAAGGGGTTGACATTAGTCCCGGTGTCAAGTAAATTACGAGTTAGATACAAAATGTATCAAAATTCAGCGTCTAACGACAAATAACAGGGACTTCAATGCTCCTTGTGATGGGGAAGGAATATCATTGATTGAAACGGACCGCTTTTACTGTGTCAGTTGTGGGATGATTGTGTCGGTCGCTAGGGGCTCTGTCGAACTAAAGGAAGAGGACTGTGGAGGCAATCACGTATTTCGCACCGGATTTTATCGGAGTGAGATGCCGCTTGGATGCTGTGAAGCGTGTGTAGTTCAAACGAAACGTCAGGGGAAATCCCAGTTTGCGGGACAATATACTAAAGATTATGATACACTATCTTCATATGAGAAGCGGGCATGATGTGAATGCCCGTTGATGAAGGAGGAAATGGAATGCAGCAGGAGCCGGTCGTCCGTCTTCAGGGCGTCAGTAAAATCATCTCCTCCCGATCATTGGTCAGTGACCTGACTCTGGATATTTCTCCGGGGCAGGTTTTTGGTTTTTTAGGACCCAATGGGGCGGGGAAAACAACAACGATTCGAATGATGGTAGGGCTGATGTCCATCAGTCAAGGAGATATCATCATCTCGGGACACAGTGTAAAGAATGAATTTGAACAGGCCATCGCTCAGGTTGGGGCTATTGTCGAGAATCCAGAAATGTACAAGTTTCTGACCGGATATCAAAATCTCGTTCACTTTGCCCGGATGTCACCTGGTATTACGAAAGAACGCATTGCCGAGACGATTGAACGTGTTGGGCTTACAGCACGCATTCATGACAAGGTAAAGACCTATTCTCTGGGTATGCGCCAGCGTCTGGGCGTGGCCCAAGCCATATTACATAAACCAAAGTTGTTGGTATTGGATGAACCCACCAATGGGCTCGATCCACAGGGAATACGGGAACTTAGGGATTATTTGCGTCAGCTCTGTCAGGAGGAAGGGATCACCGTCTTTGTATCCAGCCACTTGTTGTCGGAGATGGAATTGATGTGTGATACCGTTGCGATTATCCAAAATGGCAAATTGATTGATGTGAGAAATCTCAGAGCTGAGGCGGGAGCAGACGTACTTACTGAAGTTGCTTTTGAGGTAAATGATGCTCCACGTGCAGCCGAACTAATTAGCGAAGCTACAGTTCAGGGCAATGCCATTGTGATTCGTTTATCCCGTGAGCAGATTCCGGACTTGAATGCGAGGCTGGTCAGTGAAGGGTTCCAGGTATACGGTATCCGTAGCGTAACCCATACGCTGGAAGATCAATTTTTGCAGGTGACTGGGGGCGGAAGCATTGGGTAATTTCGGCAATCTCATTATGAATGAAAACATGAAAATTTTCCGTCGTCCGCGTACTTGGATTATGTTATCTATTCTGGCATTAATTTCGCTGTTGATGCCGGTTCTGCTCAATGAAGGCATGGGGTCCAGTGAAGTTCCATACTGGCAAGCAGCTATTACTACCGTTCAGGTCGTCTTTTTCCTGAATACTATCTTCTGTGTCGTCAT
Source organism: Paenibacillus sp. MDV22-iso6 (assembly GCF_058408365.1). Taxonomy (NCBI): domain Bacteria; kingdom Bacillati; phylum Bacillota; class Bacilli; order Caryophanales; family Paenibacillaceae; genus Paenibacillus; species Paenibacillus sp. MDV22-iso6. The sequence continues at coordinate 460,614 of NZ_JBZVDZ010000002.1, forward strand.
TGCAGCCGAAGCGGTGGCCGGAGAGTTCACTTGGGGAACCATTAAACTACTGTTGATTCGTCCGTGGTCACGCAGCAAAATACTGGCATCCAAATATTTGTCCGTGATTGGATTCAGTATTCTGAGTACGTTACTTGTTGTTATTATGGCAACCGTAATGTCGTATATGCTGTTCTCCCATTCCTTAACTCCGGATGGAAGCGGTGCTTCTGCATCACACGCATTTGCACTATGGGGATATCTGTACGTGGACTTGTTTATTACGCTCGCTATTGCCTTTATGGTCTCCTCCGTGTTTCGTTCGGGAGCTCTGGCCATCGGTTTGTCTCTATTTATCATGTTTACACAGAATTTGTTCTCATTGATCTTCAATCCCGTTCGTTATGAATGGGCCAAGTATGTTCTGTTCAATAACATGGATCTCAGTCGGTATATGGATCCAGTGACGGACTTTAGTATGTTTGACGGTGGGAATACAGGCATGACACTTGGCTTTTCTGTTGCTGTGCTAGCTGTATATTATGTTGTTTTCATGTTGATCTCATGGGTTGTATTCAACAAAAGAGATGTGGCAGGCTAATCGCCTGCTTCTTTTTTTTACCCCATTTCTCCTCCAGGATGGAAAAGAGAGTATATTCAGCATTCGCTGTGGCATGACTAGCATTTAAGGGTACATATAATCATACATAAGAATACGGCTTGGAATGGAACACGCTGTCCAAGCTGTATTAAGTTGCATGACATACATATTATCGCCGCAGTCGTATTTGGCAGAGCAGCGTATGGAGGGATCACGTTTCTTGATAAACAACAAGTTTTACCGTATATGTACAGCAATTATTTTGCTGCTGCTCATCGTGTATTTGGGGGATAAAGTCAACTTTATTTTCAGCCCCCTGACCTCGCTGATTCACATCATCATTATTCCGCTGCTGATTGCTGGTTTCTTCTATTATCTGCTGCGTCCGCTCGTCGACTATATGGAACGGCACAAAATGAAACGTGCACTGTCAGTCCTTATTATTTACGTGGTAATTGCGCTGATTATGGCAGGATTCAGTGTGCTTGTATGGCCTTCACTGCGTGAACAACTGTTGAATTTTGTGGAGAATGCCCCGGTACTGGTTACATCGCTCAGTGATCAGTTGGCTGAATTCGAAAAGAGTGGTTTCCTTTCAAAATATATACCTGAGGATTCCGATCTGTTCTCACGCTTCTCCGATTTTCTAAGTCAAGGCATTGCCCAGGTAACGGATTATGTATCCGGATTGTTTTCTGTCGTATCTAATCTGGTCATCATTCTGGCGACGTTCCCGATCATGCTGTATTACATGCTCAAGGAAGGCAGCAAATTTGGAACTAATCTTACACTGTTGCTCCCGAGACGTTACCGTAAAGATGGAGAAGAGACGGTACATGAAATCGATGAAGCTTTGAGCAGCTACATTGTAGGTCGTGTCATTGTCAATGTAGCCTTGGGCATCCTGATGTATATTGGTTTTCTCTTTCTCGGTTTGCCATATGCATTACTCCTGACGGCCGTATCCATTATCCTGAACTTCATTCCTTATGTAGGGGCTTTGCTGGCAGCCATTCCTGTCGTCATTGTGGGGTTCATTGAATCACCTTCAATGGCGATCTGGTCGCTTGTCATCATTGTTATCGCTCAGCAAATTCAGGATAATCTGATCTCTCCTTATGTCTATGGCAAACAGTTGGACATTCATCCGTTGACTACCGTCATCTTACTGCTTGTAGGTGCAGACCTGGGGAACATTCTTGGGATGATTATCGTTATTCCGTTATATATGATCATCAAAATTATTTTCCGGAAGATTCAGAATCGAATCGTCGAAGACAAGGCAGATCCAGCCAATTAATTCACACGATAAGGTGCTAACAACTCTAGGCACCTTATCGTGTGAATTAGCATGAGTGGCCAAGGCTAACGAACTTCAGGGTCTCTTTTACGCCGGAAAAATGCGAAAGGACCAGCAGATCAAGGCATTAGAGTGTCTGCGATTCGTTAAGCTGTTGTAACAGTGAAAATAGGGCTAATAGAACGTGCTCGATTCGTTAGATATTCGCCGCGAGAGCGAACTATGCTAAACAGCAAGTATCGCTAACCGCGACTCATCCCAATACGCCTGCCATATGAAAAAGGTGGTGTCCATCATCTTCACGACGATGGACACCACCTTTTAGTGTATCTATATTGAAGAAGCGAGTTTATTAATTCGTCTCGTCTTCATCAGTGTAGTCGGACATGGTCAGTGGTTCCTTAGGAACAACGGCGACTTTGTAGAAGCGATTTTTGTCTTTTTCCAGCAACACGAAGGTGAGATTCTCGAACTCATATTCTTCCTGTTCATTCATCTCTGGACGATGGCTATAAAGCCATCCGCCAATGGTATCCCATTCGTCCGCATCCAGGTTTGACGTGAACATATCGTTTACTTTGGACAAGGACACCTTGCCATCCATAATGACATAGTTTTCATTGATAACCTGAATATCCTCCACTTCGTCTGCGTCGAACTCATCCCGAATTTCTCCGACAATCTGTTCAAGCACATCCTCAATCGTTACAATCCCGGACGTACCTCCATACTCATCGACCAGCACGGCAATATGCACGCCATCCTTCTGCATTTTCTTGAGCAGGTCCTTGACCGGAGTCGTTTCGTGAACAGCCGATACCGGCTGAATGAGGGAAGAGAGATCGACAGGTTCTTCGTTCCCGTACAACTCCAGGAAAAATTGTTTGGTATTTATGATACCGATAATATCGTCTTTGCTCTCATTTACTACTGGAAAACGGGTGTATTGTTCTTGACGGATAATATCCAGGTTTTCCTCGTTCGATCTATTGACATAAAGGCAGACCATATCAGTCCGGGGTACCATGATTTCTTTGGCAAGCATCTCATCAAAAGCAAAAATTCGGCTTACATATCCGAACTCGGCTTGGTTGATTTTGCCGCTCTCAAAGCTTTCATTAATGATAAACTGTAATTCTTCTTCGGAGTGTGCATCTTCATGCTCCGATGCAGGTTTGATTCCGAACAACTTGACCAGTTGATTCGCTGAGCTGTTTAACAGCCAGATAAAAGGATACATAATTCGGTTAAACCAGATGATAGGTGTAGACGTCAGCAGAGCAACGGCTTCGGCTTTACGGATTGCAATCGTTTTAGGTGCAAGTTCGCCAACTACCACATGCAAATACGTGATGGCAACAAACGCAATAACAAACGATAAGAATGAAGAAACTGCCTCAGGCATGTTCATGCTTTCGAACACAGGGTGGAGAATTTTCTCTACCGTGGGTTCTCCCAGCCAGCCCAGTCCCAGAGATGTAATCGTGATACCCAACTGACAGGCGGACAAATATCCATCCAGGTTGGCAACGGCTTGTTTAACAGCCAAGGCACGCTTGTTTCCTTCTGCAATCATTTGGTCAATCCGGCTCGGACGAATCCGTACCAGAGCGAACTCCACTGCAACAAAAAACGCCGAAAGTCCTATCAAAAATGCAACCAATACTAAATTTAACGCATACCTCTCACTTTCCATTAACTAGTCTTCTCCTTTAAGTAATAAGTTTTTAACGAATATTATATCTAATTTTACGTAAGAAGACCACCTTCCAATCAAGAAAAGAGGAAGAGTCTGGAAGGCAGAGTATGCGAAATGGCGATGGAGTGCTGATCCGCAGACTGGAATGAATCATATGTAGAGGGGAACACAGTCAGAATATACAACGCCAAAGCATGGCAAGAACTGGCTGAGCACTGTTACAGATGCGCTGTGTATGTAAAATTTTATCTAAGCAAACGTTACGAACAGTGCATACATTGGGTATCTAATGATTAGCTAAAGGCTTTATCGTCAAAGCTTGTACAGTGAGAGAGAACGGCAAGGTTACACCTTGCCATGAGGAGGAAGCCGAATGTTTTGGCTGGTCATTATATTGCTCGTATTTACTTTTCAGGCAGCCACCATTCTGTTGCTGGAATTCCGTAATCCGGCGAAAGCTGTGGCATGGCTTTTTATTTTATTCTGTGTACCCTTGATCGGCTTTGTTGTGTATTATTTTGTCGCCCAGGACTACAGCAAACGAAAGAAGGTCCGTAAGGGCGGTTCGCGAATTTTTCGGGAAATACGGGAAACGATCTGGGAGCAGGCTCATATTGTCGAGCATGCCGATCAGATGTCTGGCAGCCGATACAATCATCAGCATCGTTTGTTCAACCTGCTGTCACACCTGTCTGAGAGCCCAATTACAGGTTGCAATCGGAGTCAAGTACTGACGAATGGTGAAGAGACATTTGAAGCCATGTTGAGGGCCATGGAACAGGCAGAGCACCATCTGCATGTTGAATTTTATATTTTTCGGGATGATGTCATCAGTACAAAGTTTCAGGACGTGATGATTCGCAAGGCGAAAGAAGGCGTCAAAGTGCGTTTGATCTGCGATGGACTCGGCAGTCACAAGATGAGCTGGAGCTTTATCCGCAAGTTTCAGAACGCAGGCGTGGAGTTTCATTATTTTCTGCCGCCGCTCATTGCAACGATTGACCGAAGGGTGAATTACCGGAATCACCGTAAAATTGTTGTGGTGGATGGAAGGATTGGATTTGTGGGTGGAATTAATATAGGTGATGATTATCTCGGACAATATCCGGAGGTTGGATTCTGGCGCGATACCCATGTACAGATTGAAGGAGATGCCGTATATTTCCTGCAAAATACGTTCTTGAACGACTGGAAACTTGCTTCCGGCGAGCAGATTACAGAGCCTCAACTGACAGAGCTGTTCCCTCCACATATTTGCAGCGGGGAAGAGCGGATTCAGATTCTGGCCAGCGGGCCGGATCAGGACTGGGATGCCATTCAAGAAATGTGCTTTGGGGCGATTTCCGTGGCATGCGAACGCATATACATCACAACACCCTATTTCATTCCGGACCCCGCATTGTATGAAGCGATTAAGACGGCTGCCGTGAGTGGGGTAGATGTGAAAATCATCATTCCGTATCAATCGGATTCCCGGCTTGTGCACTTGGCCTCATTGTCCTATGTCGAAGAACTGTTGCGTGCGGGAGTGAAATTCTATCAATATCGCAAAGGTTTTGTGCATGCCAAGGTCCTGATTGTGGATGATTTGCTTGCGACGGTAGGCACAGCCAATATGGATATGCGGAGCTTTTTCTGCAATTTCGAGTTGACCGCTGTGTTATTCGAAAAATCATCCATGGAACGGCTGACCGAGGATTTTGAACGTGATTTGGATGAATGCAGCCAGATTGACGTGAAGGTGTTTCAGCAGCGTTCACGGTGGCAAAAAGGGGCAGAAATGCTTTCTCGCATGCTTTCTCCGCTGCTTTAGCCGTTATAGGGCGGATTTCTCAAGATAAGTTCACTTTTTGTGAATTTATCTTCTTTTTGCTAACTATTTTGCTCAAATTTGATCTTTTATGATATAATGTTTATATAAATTATGTCTTGGCGAAGGAGGGGAGTCTGCGGGAAAACAGGCTCCCTTTTGCTCTCTTTTGGAAGTGTCAACCGGAATTAAGACATACTTGAATACATTTCATATAGCCTTTAGGTGCTTTTATAACGGGGTGCATATAGCGTTGGGACGGCGTTGTTCCTCTGTATGTAGGGTTCCTCTGGGGTACTTAAATGATTTATGAAATGGATTCACATCTTGATCAAAACGGGGGGGATACCATGTCCAATGTATCGGTTAAAGAACTAACATCCAAGCCGGACCGCAATGTGAAGAGTTCGGTGTTTTCACTGAAGCTTCTGCAGCGCATCGTGATGATTCTGGTCGGTGCTGCACTGATGGCTGTGTCACTCGAAGTATTTCTCGTGCCGAATGGCGTTATTGATGGGGGAATAACAGGGATCTCGATTATGGTGTCAGAGCTTACACATCTGCCACTCGGAATTTTCCTGACCTTGCTGAACTTGCCTTTCCTGATTCTGGGGTATAAACAAATTGGTAAAACGTTTGCGCTATCTACACTGCTCGGGATCGTCGTAATGTCCATTGGAACGTCATTGTTACACCACGTTCCTGCACTGACGCCAGGTGAACCACTGCTTGGAGCTGTATTTGGTGGATTGATCTTGGGGGTTGGTGTTGGTCTCGTCATTCGTTCTGGCGGTTCACTGGATGGTACGGAGATTGTAGCCATACTGTTGAGTGAGAAATCACCATTGTCTGTAGGTCAGATCGTATTGTTCATTAACGTATTTATTTTTGCAGGTGCAGGTTTTGTGTTTGGCTGGCCAAACGCCCTGTATTCCATGATTGCTTATTATATTGCAATGAAGATGATTGATATTGTGAATGAAGGATTGGATCAATCCAAATCGGTATGGATTATCAGCGAGAAGTATCGTGATATTGGTTCAGCCTTAACCGACCGTCTGGGTCGTGGCGTCACTTTCCTGGATGGAGAGGGTGGCTTCAGCGGAGACGAGAAGAAAATTATCTTTGTGGTTATTACTCGTTTGGAAGAAGCTAAACTGAAGTCCATTGTTGAAGATTGGGACCCACATGCCTTTGTGGCGATTGGTAACATTCACGATGTGAAGGGCGGACGTTTCAAGAAAAAAGGTATACATTAGCGAATCTCATCGCGCGTAAACGAAAAGATAGCCGGTACCCTTGGTTTGAGGGTGACCGGCTATTTTTGTTTTAAATGCTGGATGATCAGTTCAACAGGCTGGGGTTCGACAGCTGCGATCAGATCCCCGGTCTTCGTCAGGCGTTCCACGATGTTCATCAAGTGGTAATCCTTGATCGAAACGTTGTTCCGCACTTCATCCCATGTGAGTGGAGTAGACACAGTGCCACCTGGCTTGGCGCGGGGAGTGTAAGGAGCTGCCAGCGTTTTGCCACCATAATGCTGGAGGTAATCAAAATAAATGCGATCCCCCCGGTCTTTTTTTAGTCGTTCCAGTGTAAATAGATCCGGATGTTTTTGAGTGACGTATTTGCCTACAAAATAACCGATGTCTCTTAATTCATCGAAGGTTACACCTTGGCGAATCGGAACAATAATCTGTACACCTGTGGCACCGGATGTTTTCGGTACCGATCTCAAACCAAGCGAAGTTAGCGTTTCCCCCACGATTAAGGCCGCCTGCATAATGCGAGGTTCTTCTTCCTGCGAAGGATCGAGATCAATCATCCACTCGCAAGGCAGATGGTTGCCTACGGCATGCAAGGAAGGATGAAACTCCAGAGCGGCCAGATTGCCAAGCCATAACAGATCAGGGAGGTCGTTCATCACCACATATCGTATCCCGTCATGCATCTCGGTTCGCACAAACTCCGGAACGGGCTCTGGGGCATTTTTCTGATAGAAAAACTCGCCGCCTGCACCATGCGGATAACGTATCGTGGTGAGCAGCCGATTACGGGTGTAAGTAAGTAGGTAGGGAGCCAGTGCCGCCAACTTTTGCAAATAGATAGCCTTGGTTACACCTGCTTCGGCCCATAACAACTTGTCTGGATTAGTCACAGTAAGTTCCATTCCATTAATCGTTATGGTGCCCTTTATTGTATGGGCCATGAATAACACCTCCTCTGGGGAACAAGTATAATTTAAAAGGAAAGCCTTTTTACTTTTTCAGGTGGATGTAAAAATTAGTTTATCGTTCAGGGATAAGATGACTGATCTGGCTGATCTCACACTCATCTCGCTTTACCGAAGCAAAAGCCTGGATGCTTGGGTGACGTAGGGTAAGATGGTGGGTGAGTTCCATGAATTGCACTTTGACTCCGATCTGTGGTTCAACCCATGTCGTCTCCGCGCTTCTCTCAGGTATGTTATGGAATGGTCTATCCTTTCGGATGAGAGGCTGTACTTCTTCGGTTAGTTTACGCCAGGAGTCCGAGTTCAGTTTACCCGTGCCGACATGACCAATATAGACAAAGTTTGGCCCATCATATACACCAACTGCGATTGCATTGACGATACCACTGCGGTAGGTGACCCCGCCAATCATCGCATATAGATCGTGGAAAATCTTGACCTTCTGCCAGCGTTGATCCTTACCGTTGATTCCATAGGTACTGGAAAGGTCTTTACATACAATTCCCTCCATCTGGTGCTGTCTCATCACAGTGAGCAGGGTGTCCGGATCTGACGTGTTGGTCACCTCCTGAACATGGGGAGCAGGATTCAGAACGTGATGCAGCAGACGCTGACGTTTTGCAAGTGGTTGATCTGTGACCCATACCCCATCGCAGAAAAGAATATCAAATACCATATAAGTCACCGGAATCTGGTTTACAGCTTGGGCAATGCCATCCGGTCTGCTCATGCGATCTCGCCGCAACACGTGATAGAAGGACGGTTTTCCCGTATCCGGGTCAAGGGCAATAATCTCTCCATCCAAAATATAAGAAGGGACGGAGCACAGATTGCGTGGCTGAACCAGCTCAGGATATTGCGCAGTTCGGTTGTGCAATCTGCGATTAATTAATTGAATTCCCTGTCCGTCCTCGTAAGCAAGCATGCGGACCCCATCCCATTTGATTTGGGCAATCCAGTTTTGCCCGCTAGGGATCACATCTCGGGATATAGGTTCAAAAGGAACCAGAGGATTGAACATGTGCCTAAAACTCCTTTCCTCTTTCAAATCTGCCTGGAGGTTGATGCCCTAAGTTGACTGTCGCAAGTTTAACTCTTCCGCAGCCGTACCCTTAGTTTATGTACCATAATGAGCAGCAAAGGAATTGCAATGCCACAGGTCAGGTCCCAATCAATCCAATATGGAATAACAACCTTGAGATAGAAATTTTCGTTTGGAGCTAGAACAATGGACATGGCCAGAACCAACAGGGCACCAGGCAAAATGAGTGGACGATAGCTGGACAATTTGAAGAGATGAGTAATTCCGAGTACAAAGCTATAGAAAAACAGAATGCTTTTGAAAAAGACGGCAATAATCCAGACGGAAGCCATAAAGGCTTCGATTCGTTGCAAAGAGTTGCCTATGTTAATCTTCAGCGACAGATTAAATGCTGCGAACCAATGGTGCTGCGTCATAAATGGCCCCATGACCAGCAGACAGATGGTTAGCGTTAGGGTAAGCATCAATCCGCCTATAATGGCTGCCAGCAGGATATCCTTTTCCCAATGAGCTTCCTTTTTGGCATAAGGAAAGAGCATAAGAAAGATGCACAATTCACAATAAGGATAGGTAAGCACAGCGACAAAGCCTTTAAAGGGATTCAGAAATCCTTCTCCAAGAACAGGCTTGATGTTGTCCAGATGTGATTGCGGGAACAGACAGACGGTCAGAATGAGCAGAAATAGCACAATCAGGGGAAGAAATACCTCGGCGCTCCTGCCTATGGGTTCCAGACCAGATAAGAGCCCCCAGACAAGAGTGAAAACAAAGAGCAAATTCACAATGAAGAGCGGGGATTCGGGCAAGATCTGGGTCGTCATGAAATCCCCAATTTCTCGTATAAACGCGGAGGTACCCATTAGAAAATAGAATAGATAAAAACAGCTGATGAAGGCCCCGATCCAGGGCCCAAGAGTATGCAAAGCATGTTGAATCAGATTCATCCGGGGCTGCAGTTTGTACACAACGAGCATAATGGACAGTATGCCTGCTCCTCCAGCAACGCCCAATAATGCGGACAACCATGCATCCTGATGCGCATATGAAGTGATCATCGAGGGGAAGACGATAATCTGTTCACCAATCGTGCATAAGAACATCAGCGAGCCCAGTTGTCTTACAGTTAAACGCCCCTTTTCAATCATGTGGGTTCTCCTTCGCATGTCGATCTAGATATTTGGTTAGGATACGCCAATTGCACCAATTTTATTAGGAAATGGATAAAGGCATATATCAACATAAAAAAAAGGTAGGCAAAAAAGCCCGGACAACTGAATTCCCTATATGGAGCGAGGGAATTTGTGTCCGGGCTAATCAGAGTACTCAATTTAATACACAATATTCACGTCACGGATTTCCCGTGTTAGCTCGTTGTGGTCAAACGAATGCGAATATTCTGTGGGTCTACAGTAAACCAGTCCTTACCTTGCTGTTCGATAGATGCGTTCGACTGACGCAGTTGCTCTACAGCTTGTTCCAATTGTTCTTTCTCGTCATAAACGATGGTGAAGTAGTCAATGCCTGTCGCATTGTCAGGATTTACAGGGGCGCCTGTACCAGCCCAAATGTTCAGCCCGATGTGATGGTGATAACCGCCTGCGGACACAAACAAGGCGGACATATTGGCGAAGTTACCAACGATGTCGAAACCAAGGACTCCTGTATAAAAACGGCGCGATTCTTCCAAACCACGTACGTGGAAATGAACATGACCAATGACGGTTCCGGCGGGTAATCCCTGCCAAGGCTCGTTTGCGGCCAGAGCGAACAGGCTGTCTACATCAACAGGATCACTTGACATAATGTAGTTATTATCTGCATCTCGCTTCCAGGTGTCGCGGGCGCGGTCTGCATAGATTTCGATACCGTTCTGATCCGGATCTGAAATGTAGAATGCTTCACTGACCAGATGATCACCCTGACCAATTTCAATGCCGGATTCAGCCAGATTACGGAGGGCAAGGCCCAGCGATTTACGGTCAGGCAGCAGGATGGCGAAGTGATATAGGCCTGAAGTGGAGCGAACAGGCATCGTCACGGCATTGGTCAACTGCTCAAGGCGTAGAAGCGAATGCTTTCCATCGGCAGTCATGGTAGCGACTTTTTCACTGCGTTCAAGCAGTTTCAGTCCGACCACCTCGGTATAAAATTGAATGGATCGCTCCAAATTGCTGATACGCAGACTTACTTCACCCAGATGGGTTGTAGCAGGAATTTGATAAGTAGAAGTCATAAGGATTTCCTCCTGTAAACAAGTTTAGTTGGTTTGTTGCGGTTCGCTCATTGGCAATGGTATAGGGCTATTGTAATGTCATAGCTCATGTAGATATGAGACTCAACTGTACATTTATAAATAAGTTACTTTTCATAAGTTAATATAAAATATAAATCAACTTTCGTCAATTGTATTTTCGATTTTGGTGTAGTCATTTTTGGTTGAATATTACTTCTATTATGGAATACAAAACAAAAATCCGGCTTCATGGCCGGATCTCCAATGTTGATGTTGTGACAAACGAATCTCTTTGTTGTTTGCCGCTTAAGCCTTAGGCTTAGGCGCAGCCTTCTTTCTTTTCGAAGGAGCAGGAGCCTCTGCCTCTCCTCCAGCCACTGCTTGGACCGAAGTTTTCTTAGGAGCACGTTTTTTGGGTTTGGCTGTGGTGGTTCCGGGATCGGTTGGAATGGGCTTCACAGCTTCAATACTTGCTTGCAGCGCTGCCATGAGATCCATGACATTCGCTTCAGGCTTGGCAGGGGCAATTTTGATTTCTTCACCGGCTACTTTGTGATTGATCAGATCCAGCAATTTGGCGCGGTAGTCGTCTGTATATTTACCAGGTTCAAAAGGAGTGGATAACTGATCGATCAGCAGTTTCGCCATCGTCAACTCCTTCTCGTTTACGTTCAGGACCTCGGGCAGGTTGGGAACCTGAGAGACGGGACGGATTTCGTCTGGATAGAAAATGGTTTCCATAGAGAGGCAATCGTCCAGTACACGGATCGCGGCCAAACTGCTTTTGGAGCGAATGGATATCTTGGCGATGCCAATCTTTCCTGTATCCCGCATGGCAGTCATTAATAGCTGGTAGGCGTTTCCTCCCGCTTGATCGGGGGAGAGGTAATACGTTTTTTGAAAATAAATCGGATCGATCTCCGTTAAATCTACGAAGTCCAGAATGGTAATGGTTTTGCTGCTGGAATCATTTAACGCTTCAAGCTCGTCCTTCTCGAACAAGACGAATTTGCCTTTCTCATATTCATATCCTTTGGTGATCTCTTCCCATTGAACCTCAACTTCGCAGGAAGGACATTTACGTACATAAGCGAGTGGGCTGCCGCAGACTTTGTGAATGTAACGCATGGAGATGTCTTTGTCTTCGGTGGCCGAAAACATTTTGACAGGAACATGAACCAGACCAAAGCTAATTGCACCTTTCCAGACCGTATGCATGAACGGCTCCTTTCCGAGAACATTTTAGGTATAGTATGGGCATTTCACGGGCGGGATAACCCTATTTTCCCGGATCGGTATGCTTCAGAAAGAGTGGGGGATGATAACAGAAACATCCTTAAGATCTGTGCTGTATGGCGCTGGTTTTGGAAGAGGATGATGTTAGTTATTAACTATCACGTCAGGAGGCACCCCTATGAAGAACAAACGAGACGAAGCTGAAGCTCACGCCCATACGTTCTCTCCGTATCCTCGTGCCGAGTCGGAAGGGTCTGAAGGTTTTCATACACCTGCAACAGCGGTTAACTGGGAGGCTATCACATCAGAAGAGCTGCCGCTTGACCGGGAGTCGTTCATGCTGGACATTGACCGGATGGTGAATGAGGGTCTGGGCGGTGGACAAGTCACGGAAGATAACGGTTATATCGGTGAAAGTACGACAGATAGCATGGTGCGGGAATCGCATGATGATCCGGAAGGGGAGTATGAATAATGTTGGATGTGAAACGCGCGAAAGCCATTTATGATTCCAAAGATACGATTGCAGTTACATTGGAAGGAGATCCGGTCTGGATCGAAAATGTGGATGAAGCTAATGGCATGGCAACGGTGCAGGTGGGCAGCAGACCGGGGAATACTCAGACGGTACGTGTAGACCGTTTGGAAGAGTAAAAGGCAAAGTGCTGGTGAAGGATGTCTAGGAAGGCCGGTGCCGTCAGGTACCGGTTTATTTGTCGTTCGTGTGAATGGTGGCCTGTCTTCCGTACTGCTTCTGATCCTTCGATGTTGCGGGGGGAGAATGGGACCGATATAATAAAGTTCAAAGTGAACTCAGGCGGCTTGACCGCCAAAGGTGGGGCGTATATTGAATCAGACGCATGAGCAGTGGGTGTATCACTCCCATGGCATTACAGATACAGAAGTACTCGCGTCCGCACTCGCTGAACAGGCAACCGCCGGCATGGTGATTGCATTGGACGGTGATCTGGGCGCGGGCAAAACGGCATTTTCACAAAAGTTTGCCTGGCATTTGGGTGTACGTGATGTGGTCAACAGCCCCACGTTTACACTGATCAAGGAATACGAAGGGCGTCTGCCCTTATATCACATGGACGTGTATCGCATATCGCTGGAAGAAGCGGACGAGCTTGGACTGGATGAGTATTTTTATGGAACAGGAGTCAGTCTGGTTGAATGGTCCAGCATCATTCCCGAATTACTGCCGCAGGAACACTTGCATGTGCAGATCGAGACGACGGGTCCAGAGGATCGAACGATTACGCTGGATGGGTATGGCGAGACTTATGCTGCCATGTGCCGACAGTTCAGACAGAATGGAGTTAAATGATGATGGAAGATTTACAAAAACAGCCGCGCCAGCGGTTTTTGGCGTTGGATACATCGACTGCGGTGATGGCAGCCTCAGTTATGGAAGGCCACGCCCTTCTGGAAGAACGGAATGAACGGGCAGAACGCAACCATTCGGTACACGTCGTGCCTGTAATGGAGCAGCTGCTGGAAGCTAGCAGCACGCAGCCGGGACAGCTGGACGGCATTGCCGTGGGCATTGGCCCGGGCTCGTACACGGGCATCCGCATTGCGGTGACCGCGGCGAAAACGTTAGCCTGGGCGTGGGACATCCCGGTTGTCGGGGTGTCCAGCCTTCAGGCCCTGGCCTGGGGCGGCTGGCACAGTGGCCTAGCCGCCAAGGCCGAAGCTGCGGCAGAGGATGCCGCAGCAGGGGCTGGCGGAACGCCATCCGCGGACCAGGGTGGCACAGGTGCCGCCTCTGTCCACTGGATCGTTCCGCTTGTGGATGCACGGCGCGGTCAAGCCTATACCGCGCTGTTTGCCTCCGCCGGGAGCGCTGCGCCCCGGCGGCTGGCGCCAGATGCCATCCGTATGGTGGACGGATGGCTGGAAGCCCTCGCCGCCCGCATGGCGGAAGCGGCGCCGGAAGAGCGGCCCGCTGCCGTCTGGATTGTCGGCGAGACGGGCCCGCATGCGGTAGCAGCGGCTGAGCTTCGCTGCCCCGCAGGAACGGCGCTCCAGCTCGTACCCTATGAGCTGGAGGGCCGCTGGGTTGGGCGTTTAGGCGCCGAGGCGCTGCTTGCAGGTCAGCGAGACGACGTGCATGCGCTCGTGCCTAATTACACTCAGCTGGCTGAAGCGGAAGCCAACCTGCTACGCAAAGGCTAAAGGGGGAGGGGAAGCAGATGGACAACGTGGAGAATGATGAGCAGGAAGCAACGCTTCAGTTCAGGTTCATGACTCTGGATGATATTCCCGATGTCATGATTATTGAACATGAAGCCTTTACCCTGCCCTGGACGGAAGAAGCATTTCAAAATGAATTGACACACAATCATTTTGCTAAATATATGGTCATGGAATTGGAAGGTACAGCGATCGGCTATGCCGGCATGTGGACAATCATGGATGAAGCCCACATTACCAATATTGCAGTCCGGGAAGCTTATCGTGGGCGCAAGCTCGGTGAGAAGCTTCTGGACGAATTGATGAAAACGGCGGCTTATCTCGGGATGGAACGAATGACGCTGGAAGTCAGGGTTTCGAATCGGATTGCCCAGAGCTTGTATCAGAAAAAAGGGTTTGAATCGGCTGGTCTTCGCAAAGGGTATTACTCCGACAATGGGGAAGATGCGATGATTATGTGGGCGAATTTGCCGCCTGCGAGCCGGAGCGGCGAAGAGGAAGGAAGCGTAACGGATTCATGAAGGATTTCAATGAAAAGGTAAGTTCAGCACCATCTTATATATTGGCCGTGGAGACAAGCTGTGATGAAACATCCGTAGCGGTAGTCAAGGATGGACGGGAAGTGCTGTCCAATCTGATCTCCAGTCAGATCGAGACACATAAGGCATTTGGCGGAGTTGTACCTGAAGTGGCTTCGCGTAAACACGTTGAAGTCATTACACTGATGTTGGAACAGGCTATTGAACAATCTGGCATCCGTCCGCGTGATCTGAGTGCAATCGCCGTGACGCAAGGGCCTGGACTGGTTGGTGCATTGCTGGTCGGTATCGTCGCGGCGAAAACCATGGCCATGGCACTTGGCAAACCACTCATTGGCACACATCATATTGCGGGACATATCTATGCCAACAGACTTACCCATGAGCTGCAATATCCAGCGATGGCACTGGTGGTTTCAGGTGGTCATACCGAGCTTGTGCATATGGAATCCGAAGGCAAGTTCAAACTGATCGGCCGTACGCGGGACGATGCTGTAGGCGAGGCTTATGACAAAGTAGCGCGTGCACTGGGTTGCCCCTATCCGGGAGGACCGCATGTGGACCGGATGGCTGCTGAAGCAGAGCAGGCGGTACCTTTGCCACGCGTCTGGCTGGAAGCAGATTCGTATGATTTCAGCCTGAGTGGTCTGAAGTCTGCTGTGTTGAATGTGCTGAATCAAGCCAAAATGCGCGGAGAAACGCTTGAACCATCGGCTGTGGCACGGGGCTTCCAGGAAGCTGTCGTCGAAGTGCTGGTAGAAAAAGCAGTAAGGGCTGTCCGTGAGTATGGATCACGTCAGTTGCTGTTATGCGGTGGCGTTGCGGCAAACCGGGGATTGCGTTTAGCTTTGCAGGAGCGTTGTGCGAAGGAAGGGCTCGAATTGCTGATCCCGCCGATGGAATATTGCACGGACAATGCAGCGATGATTGGAGCTGCGGCGTATTTGAAATGGCAGCGGGGAGAAATCTCGGAATTTGATGCCAAAGCTGATCCTGGACTTTCACTTGAGGCATGGTCTGTACAATCGCTATAAAATGATTCATGTATATGAAGACTTGACAGCCTCAAGTGAAGACTGTATATTAATTACAAATTAAAACAGGAATTATGATTCCTGAACTAAAAACGCAATGAACAGGAACAGTAGGGTATTTCCCGGTCTTAGAGAGCTGCGGTGTGGTGCAACGCAGTCGAAGGAAACCTGAAACTCACCTGGAAGCGGAACGATGGAACACGGTAACTCCTCGGGAGAAGCCGAAGGCCGATGATGGCCCAAAGTACATGGTTACGGGTTGCCTCCGTGAATGGGCCGTTGTTGATGGAATCCGGATGACATATCGGTAGAGATCAACAATAACTGAGGGGGCTTTTGTCACTTTGGGCAATGATAACGGTATGGACGCATACAGGATCAGCTCGAAGGAAATGAAAGTCAACAAGAGTGGTACCGCGAAGGTGAACAGCCTGTCGTCTCTTGCATTATTGCAGGAGATGGCAGGCTTTTTTGATTTTCAAAATGGTGATTAAATTCATGGTCACATATCATAAATGTAATGAACGGGAGCAGTAAAACGATAAAGCGCACAGAGAGCTGCGGGGTGGTGCGACGCAGTGGCTGGAATCGTTCGAATCTCGCCCGGGAACGGAGCTGTGGAAGCAGTGAGACGATGTCTCATACCTTGTCCTTGTAACCAAAGGACATCGTGGTACACAGCAACGGCTAACCTCCGTTATATGGTGTTTCTCCGGCTGGATCGGTTGTTATTGTTGCGTCTACGCAGCTGCAATGGATCTGGGCCGAAGACGACGAGGTGGATGGTGCCTGGCGCAAGCCCGGCCCATCAAGCAAGAGTGGTACCGCGGAGGGATAATAACCCGCCGTCTCTTAGATGAGATGGCGGGTTATTTGTGTTTGCTGCCGGCAGCAGGGTGGGCGATGGGAATCCATAATCATGGTTTAGAAAGAAATAAGACTGGCGTGCAAGTCGACGTGCACGCCGGCATGGAATGCAAAATGAATAAACATAGAAAACGGGAAGTGAACCCCCTCGTTCCGATCCCAAAAATCCAATATACATTCAAATTTGATGGAGGTTGATGAATATGACAAAGAACAATAACAAACGGATGATTGAGATTTTTGATACAACACTGCGCGATGGAGAACAAGCACCGGGAGCGAGTCTGCAGCCTGAACAAAAAATTGAACTGGCACATCAATTGGCTTCTCTGGGCATTGACGTCATCGAGCCTGGATTCCCGATCTCAAGTCCAGGTGAGTTCGCGGCGGTTCAGGCGATTTCCAGACAACTGCAAAACGTGGAGATTTGCGGATTTGCGCGTGCGGTCAAAGGGGATATTGATGCAGCCGTTCGAGCAACGGCTGACGCAGCGCGCCGCCGGATTCACTTGTTTATTTCCTCTTCGGACATTCATATTGAGCATCAATTGCGCCGTCCGCGCAGCGAAGTCGTAGCTACCGCCCGGGAGATGGTCTCCTATGCACGTCAGTTCACGGATATTGTGGAATTCACTGCCATGGATGCGGCTCGCACAAAGATGGATGATTTGATCGAGATGGTCGAAGTAGCCATTGAAGCGGGAGCAAGTATTATCAATTTGCCAGATACGGTTGGGTACGCACTGCCACATGAATATGGAGAGATGTTCCGTCAGGTACGTGAGGGCGCAAGAGGCGGAGATAAGGTTCGATACAGCGCCCACTGTCATAATGATTTGGGCCTTGCGGTTGCCAACAGTCTGGCTGCGATTGCCAACGGTGCTTCCCAGATCGAAGTAACCATCAACGGTGTGGGCGAACGGACGGGTAACTGTGCATTGGAGGAGCTGATTATGGCTCTGGAGACGCGGGGAGATGTTATTGGCGCAACGACAAATATCAAACTGAACCAGATGTATGAGACATCCCGTCAGATTAGCCGTGCGATGCATTTCCCAATTGCATACAACAAACCGGTGGTAGGGCGCAATGCCTTCCAGCATGAGTCTGGTATTCATCAGGATGGTCTGCTTAAGAATCGGAGTACGTATGAGATTATGGACCCGGAAGCGCTGGGAATTCCACGCAGCATGATTATTCTGGGCAAACATTCCGGTCGTCACGCTTTGAAAGATCGGGTTCGTAAATATGGCTTTGAACCGGATGAGCAGCAAATGGAACAGCTGTATGAGATATTTAAAGAAACTGCCGATCAACAGAAAGTGGTCAGTGATGACCAGTTATTGCAGATGGTGAGCCAGACCATGAATATTCCTGCCCAGGATTATGAACTGGTTGAATTGCAGGTTACGGCCGGCAGCATGACGGATCGAATGGCAGCAGTTCGTATTCGCACGAGCGCAGGGGAGCAATCCTATTCTGCGGTTGGCGGTGGTCCGGTAGATGCAACGATTCGTGCGATTGGTCAAAGTATCTCGGACGACATTACTTTTGTCGATATGGAAATGCACGCACTGAGTGGAGGAGAGGCTGCGAGTGCAGAAGCTGCAGTTACTGTGGAACGTGCAGGACGTGAATTCAGAGGAACTGCCACGCACAATGATATTGTCATGGCAGCCGGTTTGGCTTATGTAGCAGCTTGCAATGCGGCCGGACTGAAGGCGGAGTCTTCCGAAAGTGATGAATCAGTGCACGCGTAATAGTACTCCAGTAAATCACATAACTTTATGTCAAAAATAAACCAGAGGCAGGCCTTGAATACAGAGGTCTGCTTTTGTCCTTTTATAGGAGAAAAATTTGAAAGAACGAATGTGTTTGTCAAGGTGTGATTATAGTTATCCACATATTCAGTGTAAATTGTGGGTAACTATCTCAAAGTCAAACCAGTAATGTTTTCGAAAATAAAAGGCTTTAGGGGATAAAATGGTCGAGTTATATTCACAAAGTTGTGGATAATGTGGATAACTCGGTGGATAAATATGGTTTTTGTGCAAAAAAAGCTATTCTACCGCCGTATAATTAAATGAATTGGATTGCTTGCTATCTTGCTTTCTTGTGGATAAATTAGAGGCTTTACAACGTAAAAATATTTTACTTGATTCGAGTGGATTTGACAAATAGGGAATCATCCTACTCAAATCTGTCTCGCTTTATTCTCAAAAAAAAGCCAATCCCGTAAGGAATCAGCTTTTGATATAAAATCCAGTCTATTTTGTTTTTTTCTTATTCCAAAGCTAATTCTTCCCACTCTTCATAAGCCTTGGCAAGTTGAAGCTTGTGATCCTCCGCTTTCTCCTGAAGCTCTTGCAGCTTCATGTAGTCCTGATATATTTCAGGCAGAGCCATCTGAGCCTCAAGCTCTGTAATCTCCGTTTCCAGCTTCGCAATCTGTTGTTCCAGAGCTTCCTGCTTGCGTTGCCGGTTACGTTCTTCGCGCTTGGCCTGCTTGTCCGCTTCGAATGAGGCGGCACCGGATTTTTCGGTTGCGGATAGACCTGGATCAGATTTGGCTGAGTTTTTGTTAGAGGCCTGGCGTGCTTCAGCAGCTTCGCGCGCAATATCTTCAAGCTCCTGTTTCTTCTCTAAATAATCATCATAATTGCCGAGGTAATGCTCTGTTCCGCCGGGATGCAGCTCGACAATACGTTCAGCCATTTTATTGAGGAAATACCGGTCATGCGAGATGAACAGCAATGTGCCCTCATAGTCCATCAGCGCCGCTTCAAGCACTTCTTTGGCGAACAGGTCGAGATGGTTCGTAGGCTCATCCAGAATGAGCATATTGGCTTCCTTGAGCATGAGCTTGGAGAGGGAGACACGAGCTTTTTCTCCACCGCTAAGAGATGAGATCTTTTTGAGTACATCATCTCCACTGAACAGGAAGTTGCCTAGTACCGTACGAATCCGTGATTCTTCCATACCTGGATATGCGCTCCACAGTTCTTCCAATACGGTATTGGAAGGATTAAGTCCCGTCTGCTCCTGATCATAATAGCCAATCTGCACCTTGGTACCCCATTGGATCTCACCGCTTACAGGGCGCAAACTTCCGGTGAGGCATTTGAGCAAGGTAGATTTTCCGATACCGTTCGGACCGATCAAAGCAACCGTTTCCCCGCGTCTTAGATCAAAAGATACATTGCGGAATAACGGCGAAGCCTCATCGTAGGCAACGGAAAGCTGATCCACACGGAGCACTTCCTTGCCGGACATCACAGCCGGTTCGAACGAGAAATGAGCTTTCTTCAAATCTCCCATCGGTTTGTCGAGTCGATCCATCTTGTCGAGTGCCTTGCGGCGGCTCTGTGCCCGTTTGGTTGTTGAAGCACGGACGATATTCTTCTGAACAAACTCCTCCATCTTGGAGATTTCATCCTGTTGTTTCTCGTATTGCTTCATCTGGCTTTCGTACTCGGCAGCTTTCAGTTCCATGTACCGGCTGTAATTGCCCGTATATTTTTTGGAGCGGTGCCGTTCGATCTCCACGATGTTCGTTACAAGCCGATCAAGGAAATACCGGTCATGAGATACAACCAGCAGGGCGCCAGAATAACCTCTCAGGTAATCTTCGAGCCACGTCAGGGTGGCGATATCGAGATAGTTGGTAGGCTCGTCCAGCATGAGCAGATCAGGGGCCTGAAGCAAAATGCGAGCAAGCGCAAGACGTGTCTTTTGCCCGCCGCTCAGTGTGGCAATCTGGGTATCTGGTGAGAATTCACCGAAGCCCATCCCGTGCAGTACACTGCGAATGCGGGTTTCCATTTCATAACCGCCATGATCCTTGAACCAGTCCGAGCGTTTCGCATAACGCTCAAGCAGATCGGCATACTTTTTTTCATCTTCCATTTGCGCGGGATCAGCAATATCCTGTTCCATCTGACGCAAATCTGCTTCCGCCTGAGTCAGGTGGCCGAATACGTTCATCATTTCTTCCCATATGGAGCGATCGGATTGCAGTCCGCTGTTCTGAGCGAGGTAACCAAGCGTTGTTTCCTTGGATTTGAAAATTTGTCCACCATCGTAGGACATTTCTCCAGCCACAATTTTGAGTAAAGTGGATTTCCCTGCGCCGTTAACACCAACGAGTCCGATGCGCTCGCGTTCTAATATTTGTAAGTTCACGCCGTCCAGGATTGGATCGACACCAAAACGTTTGATAATTCCGGATACTTGCAGCAGCATAAAATTAAGTTCCTCCATAGGTCCAGTTCTTGATATGACAACTATATCCCAGTTTACATGAAATACAGAGCAAATGCACCGATTAGGAGTGCTTGGGGCGTGTAGTCTTTTTGGTCAATCAATGATAAACTGAAAGAAGGCATGTTAATACATGAGGATTTTGCAGAAAATGAATCATTTTAACGATTCCAACACGATGACAACTGGTGCATAACATATAAATGGTTTTAATTGAGAGCTAGTTTACCTTCCCGATCAACAGGAGGTTATTCAAGGACATGCAGGATCATACGGAACAGAAAATCCGTCTTCGTTCCAAGCTGAGACAGAGCCGGGATCTGATGGATGAAAGCATGCGTCAGCAGGCGATGAGTGAGATTAATGATGTGACGAAACGGGAGCTGGAGCGCCTTAGACGGGACAAATGGAAGCTGGGGAACAAGCGGCTTATGATTTTCAGCTATTTGTCTTATGGAAGCGAAGCATCTACAGCTTTTTTATTTGAAGAAGGCTGGAAGCATGGAGATCAGATGCTCGCGCCGAAAGTGCTGACGAATCCGGCTCGCATGGAATTGCGACGTGTCATGGGTGAACAGGATATTCAGCCGGGAATATGGGGGATACCTGAACCCAAGGATTCCTCTGAAGTGCTGCAACCTGAAAGCTGGCCGGATATTGATCTTATCATCGTACCGGGGCTGGGATATGACCTTCATGGAGGGCGCATTGGTTATGGCGGCGGTTATTATGATCGTTTTGCAGAGACACTTGCAGCGAAATGTGCGATGACGGACAAAAGGCCACGGATGGCTGCATTGGTATTGCCAGGCCAGCTACAGGATGAAATTCCGATGGACCCACTTGATCTGCGAATTGATCTGTTGATAACAACCGAAGGTATATTACATATCGAATAAAGGGTTGTGATGTGATTGAATTCAGAAACGAATAACGACCAGGCTTCGGGCAGTAAACTGACTCATTTTAATGAACAGGGTCGAGCTCGGATGGTTGATATTTCGGGTAAGGAAAGTACCGTGCGCACAGCTGTGGCGGTATCCAAAGTGACGATGAATCCGGCTACGCTTGAAGCGATTCGTGAGGGTCGCATCGGCAAAGGTGACGTTCTGGCTGTGGCTCAAATTGCGGGCATTCAGGGCGCCAAGAAAACATCGGACTGGATTCCGATGTGCCATCCATTGGCATTGACGGGTGTGGATATTCGTTTTCATGACAACGGTGTCGATGAATTGCAGATTGAAGTTACGGTCAAAACCGAAGGAAAGACAGGTGTCGAGATGGAGGCGCTCACGGCGGCGTCGGCTGCGGCACTGACGATCTATGACATGTGTAAAGCCATGCAAAAAGATATGATTATCGGTCCAACCATGCTTAATTCCAAGAGTGGTGGCAAAAACGGCGATTTCAGCCGATAAGGACATTTATTTTCATAGAGGAGAAGGGTGATCTTTATGGTGTGGAGAACAGCAATCCTGACAGCCAGCGACAAAGGGGCCCGCGGGGAACGTGAGGATACGAGTGCCCAAGTGATCCGGGAACTTGTGGAAGAAGAACTGGGTGGGGAAATCGTGGAGTACCGCATCGTTCCGGATGAACCCGATGAGATTATTGCGGCTTTGATTGAAATGACAGATTATTTTCACGCTGATTTGGTATTGACCACTGGGGGAACGGAGCTTGCGATTCGTGATATTACTCCAGAAGCGACAAGGCGGGTTATTGAACGGGAAGTTCCAGGCATGGCTGAAGCCATGAGATACAGTGTTATGGGCAAGAATCGTTCTGCCATGCTGTTCCGCGGCGTATGCGGCATTCGCGGACGTACATTGATTGTCAACCTGCCAGGTACACCGAAGGGCGTGCATGAGCATTTGGCGGCCATCATGGACCAGCTTCCGGAAGCGTTGCTGATGGTTACGGGGCAGTTCAAGCAATAAGGGTTAAACAGCTATAGTAGCAGGTGTGAATTAAGCAGGAAAAATGATTGGATGTCGAGGTCTCTTTTGTGAATAATGTGGGTTATGTAAGTGGTTACATCTATGGTATGATTGACATAATTCAAAATGAAGCAAAGACATCCATGACCTTATGGCCTAGCGTGTGCATCTTTGAAGCTTGAAACGAGGAGGAATAATATCAATGTTTAGTTCCATTGGACCAACAGGTTTTATTTTGCTGGCCGTTATCGCGTTGCTTTTGTTTGGACCTAACAAGCTTCCGGAATTGGGGCGGGCAGTCGGACGCACTTTCCGTGAATTCAAAGAAGGCGCACGTGAGATTATTTCGGATGATGATTCATCCAGTCGCAAGGAGCAGGAAAAGGCGAAGCCGCTGGCATCTGATACGGCATCTGCAGACAAGCCTGAGGATAAACGCCTGCCGGAATAACTTTGACGGCAATGAAAGAGAAATCCCTTCCTGCCGGAAGGGTTTTGTATTTTAAGCTGGCAACAATGGGGGGCAGGCATGACGCAGCAGAAGGAAGAAATGACGCTTACAGAACATTTGAGTGAGCTGCGCAAGCGGTTGATTTATGTGTTGAGTATTTTTATTTTGGGGCTGGTGGCAGGCTTTCTGGTGGCGGACCCGGTGTATCAATATCTGACGAAGGCAGAGACTGCTCAGGGGTTTGTGCTGCATGCATTCTCGTTCTGGGACGGGATTGGCATCTACATGAAGATTGCCGGTCTGTTCTCACTGGTCATCACGCTGCCGTTTACGGTGTTTCAGCTCTGGAAGTTTGTCAGTCCAGGTCTCAGGCCGCGTGAGCGAAAAGCCACGTTGAAGTATGTACCTTATGTATTTCTGTTATTTCTGATCGGGTTAGCTTTCTCCTATTACGTTGTTTTCCCGATGGCACTTTCTTTTACTTCATCGATTACGGAAAAAATGGGGCTTGTCGAGACTTACGGAATGAAGCAGTATTTCAGTTTTTTGTTTGGCATTGTACTGCCGGTATCCCTGTTGTTCGAACTTCCGTTAATCATTATGTTCCTGACAGGACTGCGCATATTGAATCCCATCCGGCTTCGCAAAATGCGCAGAGTCGCTTATTTTGTCCTGATTTTCATTGCGGTTGTGGTTACACCGCCTGACTTTATTTCCGATTTTCTTGTGATGATTCCTTTGCTCCTGTTATATGAGATCAGTGTGTTTCTGTCTGGCTTTGTGTATCGCAAACAGCTTGCAGCTGATGCAGAGGCTGAATCCCGTTACATCCGTGCCGAGGATAAGCAGAGCGCAGTATAACAAGAGAGATTCCATAGGATTTTTGTAACTGTGATAATCTTGTATGGTGCCCGTCCCGGGATAAGGCGACCAGTTCTTACCCGGGAGATGAAGGGCGACAAACTTTTACGGTTATATATTCTGATGGACGGGACAAGCAGGCATATTATGTTCAACAATGGATACAATGGAAAAGGGTTGCCTGAGAACGATGCAGGAGGACTTACGGATTCTGTGGAATAAGTTAATGAGGTATTATGGCATTTACGCAGGCCAATCGGGAGTTTTTTGGCTGGGTTGGTGTAAATACAACGTAAAATCTCGTAGGAATTCATGAAAAGGACTTGAAATCATGCTTCAAGTTGAAGTATCATAAAGTTGGTTGTTAGCACTGAACACTGTCGAGTGCTAATACATATGGCTACAACCTACAATGTAACGTTATATAATTTCAAAAGGAGGCTATTTTTCATGATCAGACCTTTAGGTGAACGCGTATTGGTAGAACCACTGGAGCAAGAGCAAACAACTTCTTTCGGGATCGTACTTCCGGACTCCGCTAAAGAAAAACCGCAAGAGGGTAAAATTATTGCTGTTGGCGCAGGAGTATTGAAAGACGGAGTACGTGTAGCTCTGGAAGTGAAAGAAGGAGATCGCGTTATTTTCTCCAAATATGCCGGTACAGAAATCAAGTTCGAAGGTAAAGAATATTTGATTATGAAAGAAAGCGATATTCACGCGATTCTCGACTAATTCAAATTTAATCGGTTAACCGAACCATATAGCAACACTATTTTACACAATATACTAGGGAGGTTTTCTTACCATGGCTAAAGACATTAAATTCAGTGAAGACGCTCGTCGTTCCATGCTTCGTGGTGTGGACGCATTGGCTAATGCAGTTAAAGTAACACTCGGTCCTAAAGGCCGTAACGTGGTTCTGGAGAAAAAATTCGGAAGCCCGCTCATCACGAATGACGGTGTAACGATTGCTAAAGAAATCGAACTGGAAGATGCATTCGAGAACATGGGTGCACAACTGGTTAAAGAAGTAGCAACCAAAACAAATGATGTTGCCGGTGACGGTACAACAACTGCAACTGTATTGGCTCAAGCGCTGATCACAGAAGGTTTGAAAAACGTAACTGCAGGCGCTAGCCCAATCGGTATCCGTAAAGGGATCGACAAAGCGGTTAAAGCTGCTGTAGCTGAACTGCAATCCATCTCCAAACCAGTTGAAACCAAACAATCCATCGCACAAGTTGCGGCGATCTCTGCAGCTGACGAAGAAGTAGGCGAACTGATCGCTGAAGCTATGGAAAAAGTGGGTAAAGACGGCGTTATCACTGTTGAAGAATCCCGTGGATTCGCTACAGAGCTGGAAGTGGTTGAAGGTATGCAATTCGACCGCGGTTACATCTCTCCATACATGATCACGGATACGGACAAAATGGAAGCTGTTTTGGACAACCCGTACATCCTGATCACAGACAAAAAAATCTCCAACACGCAAGAAATCTTGCCATTGCTTGAAAAAATCGTTCAACAAGGCAAACCGCTTGTATTGATCGCTGAAGATATCGAAGGCGAAGCACTGGCGATGCTGGTTGTGAACAAATTGCGTGGTACATTCAACGCTGTAGCTGTTAAAGCTCCTGGCTTTGGTGACCGTCGTAAAGCAATGCTGCAAGATATCGCTGCCCTCACTGGTGGCCAATTGATCACGGAAGAACTGGGTCTGGACCTGAAATCCGCTGTTGTGGAACAACTGGGTACAGCTCGTCAAATCCGTGTAACGAAAGAAAACACAATCATCGTTGACGGTGCTGGTAACAAATCCGATATCGATGCACGTGTAAGCCAAATCCGTACGCAACTGGAAGAAACAACTTCCGAGTTCGACAAAGAGAAACTGCAAGAGCGTCTGGCTAAATTGTCCGGCGGTGTAGCAGTAATCAAAGTCGGTGCGGCTACTGAAACAGAATTGAAAGAACGCAAACTGCGCATCGAAGATGCCCTGAACGCAACTCGCGCTGCGGTTGAAGAAGGTATCGTATCCGGTGGTGGTACAGCGCTCATGAACGTATACAACGCGGTTGCAGGCGTAGCCCTGTCCGGTGACGAGCAAACAGGCGTAAACATCGTCCTGCGCGCTTTGGAAGCACCAATCCGTACAATCGCAGCTAACGCTGGCGAAGAAGGTTCCGTAATCGTGGAACGTCTGAAAAAAGAACAAACTGGCGTAGGCTTCAATGCTGCGACTGGCGAGTGGGTTAATATGATCGAAGCGGGTATCGTTGACCCTGCGAAAGTAACACGTTATGCATTGCAAAACGCTGCTTCCGTAGCAGCAATGTTCCTGACTACTGAAGCGGTTATCGCTGACAAACCAGAACCTGCAGGCGCTGCTGGCGTTCCTGACATGGGCGGTATGGGTGGAATGGGCGGCATGATGTAAGAAAGGTGTAAAAACCTTTTGTAATGCCGATAGATGAAGGCTCCCGAAAGGGAGCCTTTTTTCATTTACTAAGATCGAGGGAGGAAATCATTTGAGAAAGGGTACGAAGTGGACATTGTGGATTCTGGGCTTGATGCTCGCTGCAATTTTTATCAACTTCTATATGAATCTATATAGCTTTGCTTATGCGCTGATTACCGTACTTTTACTTGTATTTATGGGATGGGGGTTCTTAGCCAAGTTAAAGAACGACGTTCGACAGCATGAAGATCATCATAGAAGAGAGCATCAAACTGCGATTGATGACATCGATCAATACACCAGGTAAAACTAACCAGCATATTAGGAATAGCATTAAAGATACGTTACAAGTAAACTAGGATTAAATGAGTAAAGGCTCCCGTGAGGGAGTCTTTTTAATTTTGATTAGTATGATGATAGTCTCTACTATTGCTAAATAGACAGTAGTTAATTAAAATAAACATATGAATAATTGCTCATATATTGATACATAAGCGATATTGGAGATGATACATATGTATGATGTATTAGTTATCGGGGCTGGGCAAGCAGGCTTGGCGGCAGGTTACTATCTTCAACAGTCGGGGTTAACCTTTTTAATCGTTGATGCTGTCTCATCTGTCGGGGAATCTTGGCGTAAACGGTACGACTCCTTGCGTCTTTTTACCCCACGAATGTATGACGGATTACCCGGAATGCCTCTTAGTGGAAATAAAAATAGCCTGCCAAGCAAGGATGAAATTGCAGATTATTTTGAAAACTATGCTAAACAAATGGAGCTTCCAATAAAGTTAAACTGTTCAATCTCTCGTCTCTCGAAACGAGATGAGATGTTCTATGCTGAAACCAATGATGGAATGATAGAAGCGCGCAATATTATCGTTGCGACGGGACCTTTCCAGACCAAGAATGTTCCTCATTTTGCGAAATCATTATCCGAGAATGTAATTCAACTTCATTCATCAGAGTATAAAAACCGCTCTCAATTGCTTCCTGGAACAACAGTAGTCGTAGGCGGAGGGAATTCAGGCGCCCAAATTGCTGTAGAGTTAGCATCAGATGATAGACAAACCGTATACATATCCATAGCTCGAAATATAACATTTAGACCTTTGCATATCATGAAACGAAGTATATTCTGGTATTTCGAAAAGCTCGGAGTATTACGTGCAAGTGCAGATCGTATGGTCGGAAAATGGTTACGAAATCAGCCTGAGTACGTATATGGCTATGAGTTAAAAGAGTTGATCACTAAAGGGAAAGTTAACAAGCGTCCACGTGCTATAAATGCAATAGATAACCGCATCCTATATGAGGATGGGAGTGAGGCACCAATAGACAATATTATCTGGGCTACTGGGTTTAAACGAAATGATGATTGGATTGATATCGCTACTGCTTTTGATTCCCAAGGTGAAATTTTACACGAGAGAGGAGTATCACCGGTTGCTGGACTATATTTTGTAGGGCTGCCTTGGCAAACATCACGAGGTTCAGCACTGTTGGGATGGGTTAAATACGATGCTCAGAGAATCGTTAATCATGTGATTCAAAGGTAAGACACATCATGCTAGAGCAGATGCTAGGGATGATTAGCGAATATCATAAGTCACATTTTTGGGTATATTCCTAAAAAGAGGAGATCACAATTACAAACACTGAACTATCCAAACAGTACATATCACACGTTAGGCCGTTCCTTCATGGAGCGGCCTCTTTACACATTGGGTCTTATTTCGCAACAGTTATTTCAAAAGTAGAGTGATCATGATCCTGTATGCTGAAGCGATATTCAAATCCATTTCGAACCGTTGCTCCATCAAAATTACTCTGACTTACATCGCGATCCAATATGCCGATATCCTGAATCACGTCTTGCGCATCATTATACGTGTACTCGCTATTGGTTGTCAGAATGAGTGTAGCGATAGCGGTCAAAAAGATTCCACCCGTTGGTTCGCTGACATCACCATTCTCGTACAACCTGACTTCTTGTACTTTTTGATCTGAATTTAATGTACCAACCAATCGTAATTTATCATTGAATACATACTCGAAAGCGCCAGTGCCCTGCTCGGAAGAGTCTTTCATATCCAAGCGGGTAATACTCAAACCATTTAGTCGGTATTTGCCCACGGCGCCATTAAACTTGTTTTTGAATTCCTCCGTTGTCATATGGAAGCCAGAGGCATTCGTTTGAGTTAGAGGTGCGTGATCTTCCTCTGTTGTAACAGCGCCAGATTCTTGTTTCTCCGTCTGATCTGTCCCAGATGATTGCGGAGGATTTGAAGGTAAAGCCAGCATACCATACATTCCTATCGAAGCAATTGCAAAACATGCCGCCGTTAGCAAAACATGCTTTATCGGTATCCGGTTATGTTTTCGTATGGATAAGACCATCAAAACAATAAATACGAAGAAAGCCATAAAGCCTAGGATGAATAGTATTGTAAACAGATATTGCAAATTCTCACCTCGTAATGCATCGTTATTTCGTACTCTCATTATAATGTTCCTTCGAGAAACTTTAAACCTGTACTCGTCTCTTTAAAAAAATATGAACAGCGAAGGCGAGCGGACGAAAAAAGATGACCCCTGTGCAGTACAGGAATCATCTCTTAAGTGTGGTCTAATCCCCCTGTTAAGAGGCGTTCGGTTCGTTAGCCCTCAATCGGTATTTAGTCAGGCATAATCCAGACGATTTCGGCAATGCGCACGAAGAATTTTCTATTTCTTTCCTCTAGTACAACATGGTCATGTTTAACAGCGACCACACATCCATCCAGTCTACCGCGAGTCGTTTCCAGGATAACCACTTTTCCCACCAGGGACATTAGACTTTCGACTACGCAATGATCCACTGGATGAACGACAATGTTATGGGGCATATGGGGCACATAATGTGAGTTAGCCATTGGATGCATCATTTGATAATTATTCAAGAAAAAACCTCCCAAATCATTTATACGGCATCCTATGCGATTGCCCACGCGAACGACTGGGCGTTTGACCAAAGTATATACTTTTGGAAAATCCGAATGAGGTATTATGTTTGTCAGCCAATCGCAGAGGGTCAAGTTTACAGTGAAATGAATGAAGCACTGCCGGCGTTTTAGCCAGCAGTGCTATTTTTTCTTATCATCACTTGGACTTAATCCAGCAAGGAAAGTGTGACTCGAATCGAGTTTTCTATAAATGAACGATTGGGACGGGACTTCATGAAAACGGTCAGTCCAATTAGGGATACAATAAGTGCTTGCGCGACAGCCTTAGCGTCCAGGGAGGGGTTAAGTTCCCCTGATCGCATTCCCCGCTCAATATTTTCTTGAAAGATGACCGACAGGTACATCTGATGTTCCCGGGTGAGAATTTCAAATTTCTCATCATGGGGTGCAAGCTCAACCATCGTATTGATGCAAAAGCATCCACGACTGAGTCGCTCTGCGTTGTATTCTTCGTCCACGATTTCTGCAAAAAAAGTACGAAA
The DNA here is from genome assembly GCF_058408365.1 of Paenibacillus sp. MDV22-iso6. Lineage (NCBI taxonomy): Bacteria > Bacillati > Bacillota > Bacilli > Caryophanales > Paenibacillaceae > Paenibacillus > Paenibacillus sp. MDV22-iso6. Next base: position 490,843 of record NZ_JBZVDZ010000002.1, read on the forward strand.
GGCCTCTTTAACCGATGTAATACCCGCCAGTCTGGTTCGCATCTCTGCGGCACGAGCCATCGTGTATTTCCGTAGCGAAGTTTCGAACAGTTCTCTTTTATCTCCAAAAGTGGAATATATACTGGGTCTTTGGATGCCCATTCTTGAAGTCAGATCACTTAATGAAGTGGCTTCATATCCTTTTTCCCAAAAAAGCTGCATCGCTGCATCCAGCACTTTCTCTTCGTCAAATTCGCGAGTTCTCGCCATAATAAATACTCCTTGTTACTTATATTTTCTCAAGTATAGATATTTCGTACTCATCAGTATGATATATAATATATAACTCTCAATAATTTGTCAAACCAACGTCTTTTTGATGATTTATTTAAGAAATGAGATACATATTTAATCAAAATAAATAAATTGACAGTAAGAGAAACACTGAGATATATTAACTACCTAAATAACATACCGATCGGTAATTTATTTTACGAGTAGTGATAGTCCAATTTTGAATAAGGAGAAATCAGTTATGGAAATAGGAATTACTTCTTTTGTGGAGACGACACCCGATCTTCGGACAGGTGAGGTCATAAGTCACGCACAGCGATTGCGTGAAGTGGTGGAAGAAATCGTGCTTGCCGATCAGGTGGGGTTGGATGTATTTGGCGTAGGAGAACATCATCGTAAAGATTATGCGGCTTCTTCCCCAGCGATGGTGCTGTCCGCAGCTGCATCCCTGACCAAGCGTATTCGGCTGACTAGTGCAGTAACGGTACTTTCGTCTGCTGACCCGGTACGTGTGTTCCAGGATTTTGCCACACTGGATGGCATTTCGAATGGACGTGCGGAGATTATGGCAGGGCGGGGTTCCTTTACCGAATCATTCCCTTTGTTTGGATATGAGCTAGGTGAGTATGATGAGCTGTTCGATGAACATCTGGAACTGCTGCTTAACCTGCAAAAGTCCGAAATAGTCAACTGGCGAGGTGGGCACAGACCTGCAATACATAATCTGGGCGTATATCCACGGCCTGTGCAGAGCCCTTTGCCCATATGGATTGGCAGCGGGGGCAATCAGGAATCGGTGGTTCGTGCAGGATTGCTGGGACTTCCGTTGACGTTGGCTATTATTGGCGGGAGCCCGGAAAGGAATTTTGGCCCCCTTGTACAGTTGTACAAGCAGGCAGCGGCACATGCCGGACATGACGCTTCGAAGCTTACTGTAGGGTCGCATTCGCTCGGATTTGTGGCTGAAAATACAGAGCTGGCGGCTGATCTGTTCTTTCCTTCTACCCAGGCGGGCATGAACAAAATCGGCAAAGAACGCGGATGGGGACATTACAGTCGTGCCAGCTTTGATGCTGCACGTAGCCATGACGGTGCTTTGTATGTAGGTGATCCAGAGACGGTTGCCCGAAAGATCATTCACCTTCGCAAGAATGTGGGCATTACACGTTTCATGATGTACGTACCGATTGCCACGATGCCACACGATCAGGTGATGAGAGCGATTGAATTGCTCGGAACAGAGGTGGCACCTCGAGTGCGCACAGAGTTGGCTGAGTGGGAAGCTGAGAATGGACAAAGAGCATAAAGAACATACACTGAAGGAGGAATTGCATATGAGTTTTGTAGATCGGGTGGTACCTGAATTAAGAGATGCATTGACCCAGTTTCCGGGCTTTAATTTGAAGGGGGTATTGCAGGTTAGCCGGGCGATGCTCGTGAACCCACCAATTGTGAAATCGAACGACGTACGCACCAAAAATCGAATTATTGCTGGGGCAGCAGGAGACATGTTGGTCAAACTATATGAACCGTCTGAGCGTACTGGAGATAAGCTGCCGGCGATGCTGTGGATTCATGGAGGAGGTTATGTGCTGGGACATCCGGATATGGATGATGCGTTATGTGAGCGCTTTGTACAAGCGGCTCACTGTGTAGTCGTATCGGTTGATTATCGCCTGGCTCCTGAGCATCCTTATCCAGCTGCCCTTCATGACTGCTATGCAGGTCTGGTATGGATGACGGACGAAACAGAGTCGCTCGGTATTGATCTTAGCCGGGTCGCAATTGCGGGAGCAAGCGGAGGTGGAGGACTGACTGCAGCACTTGCACAAATGGTCCGCGATAAAGGTGGGCCGAGCCTGATCTTCCAAATGCCGCTGTACCCGATGCTGGACGATCGGAATATTTCGGCTTCGAGCCACGAAATTACGGAACAAAATGCCACATGGAATCGGACGAATAACCTGGAGGCATGGAGTATGTACCTTGGAGGAGAGATGGAGGGATTGGGGGAGAACGAAGAACACAACATGCCTTCTTACGCTGTCCCAGCAAGAACTGAAAATCTGGCAGGGCTACCCCCAATGTATACGTGTATTGGCCAGCTTGATCTGTTTCGAGATGAAACTATTGAATATGTGACACGTCTTGCGGCAGCGGGAGTGGATGTCGAAATGCACCTGTATCCTGGTGCTTATCACTGCTTCGAAGTATTTGTGCCTGATGCGGAAGTTAGCCAGCGGGCTAGTCAGGATTATATCCGTGCCATGGCTAGAGCACTTAATCCTTCATGGGAGCAATAAATGTCTCCTGTGTTGCCCATAAAAATTGATGTTCTTTTCATCTTCATTTCAGATTCCGTTAAGGTAACAGGGGTAAGATAAGTCTTGTAAACCCCTTCTCGTGTTAAATAGATGTGTGACTAGCCCCGTCGGATCGTCCGGCGGGGTACTTTTTTTCTTCATTTCATCGGTTGATGGTATGATAGATAAATACATAAATGCTAGTAACGGAGGGATAGTTCGTGGACCCCAGCCTGCATCCGCTGTTCAGACCCATTCAGATGAATGGGTCAGATCGGAACACGTATTATATTGAACAAATACCTTCTATTTCCCTAATGGCTCATGTAGCCTGTTATTGGGAATCCGGTTCTATTCCGCACACAGGAGAGCAAGATCAGGAACCTATATCAGTGCCCGCTCGGGTATTACCGGATGGCTGCACGGACATGCTGATTACATACGACTCGGTCCGTTCGGCTCATTCCTATGCATACTGTGGCAATTATACGCATCCATTTGCTGTGTCCGAGGCATCCGATGTAAGTCCTTCCGCAGATTACACATTTGGCGTACGTTTTTTTCCGGGTGGGGCGTACGTCTTTCATGGTTTGCCATTGGAAGGATTTACGGACATGCGAATTCCGCTTGAGGAATGTTGGCCAGTCAGGTTAAGTGAGCTTCAGGAGCGGATAGCTGGAACAAGAACCTTTGAAGAACGGGTACAGGTTATGAATGCCTATCTGAGTCCACTATCCGTGCAAACCAATACATACGAGAATGATTTGATGAAAAACGCGCTGCATCGCATCTTTATCGATGGGGGACGTATGAGCGTCAGTGAGCTGGCAATGCGAGAAGTTGTCAGTGAACGCCAGCTGCATCGGAAGTTTGCAGAATGGATCGGAATCAGTCCGAAGCGATTCAGTGAGGTGGTTCGTTTTCATCGTGTCCTGGGCAGTATTCATCAGGGGCATACGGCGGATGGGGTAGCGCTGGCCCTGAATCATGGTTTTTTTGACCAAGCCCACTTGATTCGTCAATTCCGCAAGTTTTATGGGGAAACCCCGCTGACCGCTGCCAAGGAGTATCAACAAAGGTTGTCCGATTTGTACAATAAGTCGGTTGCCCCTTCAGATATACTGAGATCGTGAGAATAATAGTAAAGGAGATATCATATATGAATGGAACATTGCAAATTCGGGATCATCTGCTCAATGAATTGGAGACGGGAGTACGTACGGGGGCGAGTCTGATCCGCCTAATCCGTCCAGAGGATTGGGCATACCGCCCGCAGGACAATATGCGTTCACTGGTGGAACTGGTCCATCATTTTATTCAGATCACGGCATCGGACCTTGCCATTATGCAGGAGAAGAGCGAAGCCGAGGTTGGTGTGGTAGAGAATACCCTGTCAGGGATCGAGGGTATTGAAAAACTGGAGGCAACACTTTGGGGCAATTTAGAGGCCTACAAAGCTTATATTGTATCACTCAGCGAAGAAGATCTGTTGAACCGCTCAACCAAAGCTTTTTATATGGAGCACGGTCATTTGCAGGCTCAATGGCAGATTGAAACGCTAACTCACGTATTCCATCACCGTTCACAGTTGTATAATTACCTCAAACAACAGGGGCATGAGTTGAACTTTTTCATGCTGTATGCTTAAAAATCTTAGAATATGAGTTTTGTGTAATTAGCTCCGCCTAATGACTGGCGGGGCTTTTTTTTGTGTCTAGTATTCTAGCGTCTCTATTAAAATGGACGTTATCACACGGTCATTTTACCGTTACATTAATAGATTCCAAACATAGAATACTGTATCAAAGCAAAAGGAGGTGATTTCCATGGCCATCCTTTTACCGCAACAATTTTATGCCTTAGATGCAAGCGTGGGTAAATCGTATTATGAAAACCTCGCTGGAGGCACGAATGCCAGCATCACGGTGAACAATTTTGGTACTGCCCCGGTAGATCTGGTTGTGACTCGTGTTAACGCTCCAGTGATCACGTATATGATCCCAGCTGGCAACAGCCTTACGTTGTCTGTTGATTTGCTGCTCGTAGCTGCACTGCTGACTACTGCGGCAGGTGCTTCAACAGGCACGATTCAAATCGCGACATCTGATTTCTAATGAATGTAGCGTGCTTTGTGAACCTCTGTCGGACATGTTGTCGGCAGAGGCTTTTCTTTTTTTATGGATACATCATATCGATTCAATCAAGAAACAGCCTCAGAAATTGTATGTGCGACCCCAGTGATATAATAGGTTTAGATCAAATTTTTGTTTACATAGGCTACCATTCGAGTAATTTATATTTAGGAACAGAATGAAGACTGATGTTGTGAAACAGGAGGTTATTGGACGATGAAAAGACCAACGTTTCTTGAAACCGAGCGGCTTGTTTTCTCGACATGGAATGAAGAAGACCGTGCTCTGGCTTCCGCTCTATGGGGAGATCATGAGGTATCGAAGTGGATTAGCAGCAAAGGATTTCTGAGCGAGGATGAAGTGGAAGCGAGATTGACTCAGGAATTAAAAAGGCAAGAAGATGTGGGAGTGCAATACTGGCCACTCTTTGAGAAAGATTCGGAAGTGTTTGTTGGTTGCTGTGGCTTGCGCCCGTATTCTCCGGAAAAAGAGATATATGAACTGGGATTTCATCTAACCCGGGATCATTGGGGCAAGGGCTACGCCATGGAGGCGGCACGGGCGGTGATTGACTATGTATTTGGCGAACTGAAGGCTAAAGCGTTGTTTGCCGGGCATCATCCGGATAATGTAGTGTCACGTCACATGCTGTCCAAGCTGGGCTTTGAGTATGTACGGGATGAGCGTTATGAACCGACAGGACTGATGCACCCGTCCTATTTGCTGAAAAAGGAATAAATATGTTCCAAAATGCAGCACAACGTCTTTAAATATATAGCATAAATGGATGGATAGCAGCGGTGACCGTCATTTTTTGGTAAAGGGGTTTTCATCGTTTTTTTATTTCATTTTCAGCTTCTATTAAGGTAGCAGAGGTAAGATAATTCTTGTAAACCCCTTCTCGTGTTAGATAGATGTGTGACTGACCTCGCCGGACGCCGGTGAGGTATTTTTTTTGCTTATTTTTATAAATATACACAAAACAAACATAAACAAAAATAAATAAAGCAAATAACGCTGTGTATTATTGACTTATAAAGATAAACAAAGGTATAATGAATGTGAAAAAAGGAACTTACTATGTACGTGATGGGCATTCTATTTTTTATCATGAGGAGAGAATGATGATGAACGTGACCCTTACCAATGAAACAACGCAGGCTGCGGGCTTCCATATCCCATTTGTTCGTGAGATGGCGGAGATTACTCAACATATGTGGAAAAACGGGTGGGATGAACGCAATGGTGGCAATGTCAGCTATCTGCTGGGGGAAGAGGAAGTTGCCAAATATATCGATATCAACCATGTGATCCGCAAGATCAAACCAGCATTTTCGATGCATGAGCTGGCAGGCAAGTATTTTATTGTGACTGCTTCGGGCAAATATTTCAAAAATGTACTGGCTGATCCGGAGAGCAATCTGGGGTTGCTACGAGTATCGAATGATGGACAGGAGCTGGAAGTGCTGTGGGGGCTAAAGTCGGGAGCGAACCCAACGAGTGAATTGCCTACGCATTTTATGAGTCATATCGAACGTCTGAAAGTCGACTCGAAACACCGGGTTGTGATGCACAACCATGCGACCAATGTGCTGGCGATGACCTTTATACATGAGTTGGATGAAATGAAATTTACAAAGACGCTGTGGCAGATGTGTACGGAATGCGTTGTCGTATTTCCTGACGGTGTTGGTATTATTCCGTGGATGGTGCCTGGATCGAATGAAATTGGACGGGAAACGGCTGAGAAAATGAAGGAATACCATGCGGTCATCTGGCCGCAGCATGGGATTTTTGGAACAGGTACAACGATTGATGAAGCCTTTGGCCTCATTGAGACTATTGAGAAAGCGGCTCAAGTGTATATGCTGGTTGCAGGTCATGAGATCAGACAGAGAATTACGGATGAGCAGCTAGCTACATTGGCCCAAGCTTTCGGTGTCACTCCACGTCCTGGTATATTGGGCATAGAAGTTTGACGGATCGAAATCGTATAAAAGAAAGAGCTACAACACAGCCTAATATGAATGGTCTTTGGTTTATTAAACCGAAGGCCATTTCCTTTTTTTCGGCGAACAAACGCCATTTTGGTTCAAAAACGTTCAAAAAACTGATAAAGCGCGGCTTTGTTATCGATTATTGAATCGTAGAATGCATTATCACACGCTGGCGAAATTCGGGTGAAATGACGTATTGTCAATGGCTCGGCGATTTTGCATAATAACAATGCTTCACAGATGAAAGACGGAAGGAAGTTATGATCATGCTTGGCAAAATGAAGAGAATCTTAATAGGCAAGCCTATGAAATCGGCTGAATTGGATGCAGAAAAATTGGGGAAATGGAAGGCACTTGCCATCCTGTCCTCCGATGCACTATCGTCCGTTGCCTACGGTACGGAGCAGATCTTACTGGTGCTCGTTGCGGCCGGATTCGCCGCCTTGTGGTACTCTGTTCCAATCTCCATCGCCGTGTTGGGATTACTCGTCATTTTAATTTTTTCCTACCGCCAGACGATTTTTGCTTATCCAACAGGAGGCGGCGCGTATATCGTAGCCAAGGATAATCTCGGCACGGCTCCGAGCTTGATTGCCGGAGGATCTTTGCTGGTCGATTATATTCTGACTGTTGCTGTAAGTTCGTCCGCAGGGACCGATGCGATTACATCTGCCTTTCCAATGCTTCATGATTACAGCATCGTCATTGCACTGATCATGATTGTATTTCTGACTATTATGAATTTGCGAGGGGTGACGGAATCAGCTTCCGTATTGGCGATCCCCATATATCTGTTTATCTTTTCGATTGCGATTCTGATTATCTCCGGAGGTATCAAATTTCTGGCTGGTGGCATGGAAGCTGCGGCCCCAGAATTCGGAACGAGTATGTCTCATGTGAGTCTGTTTCTGCTGCTGAAGGCATTCAGCTCGGGTTGTTCGGCCTTGACCGGGGTTGAGGCGGTGAGTAACGCCATTCCGAACTTCAAGCAGCCTGCGGAGAAAAATGCAGCAGGAACCTTGAAGCTTATGGGATGTATTCTGGGAACCATGTTTATCGGGATTACGTTACTTGCTTATGGTTACGGGGTGAAGCCTGATCCGAAAGCCACAGTCATTTCCCAGATTGCCGAAGCGACATTTGGCAGGGGTACGATGTATTTTATTATTCAGGGTGTAACGGCCTTGATTCTGTTCCTGGCAGCGAATACGGCCTATTCTGCTTTCCCGCTGCTGTCCTTCATGATGGCAAAGGATAAATATATGCCACATATGTTTATGGTTAGAGGAGACCGCCTTGGCTTCTCGAACGGTATTATTTTTCTCAGTGTGATGTCTGCCTTGCTGGTTGTTGGATTCAAAGGAAATACGGAAAGCTTGATTCCGCTCTACGCGGTGGGCGTGTTCATTCCATTCACCCTGTCGCAGCTGGGCATGATGATTCGCTGGATCAAAGTCAAACCATCCGGATGGGGTGTGAAGCTGCTCGTCAATACGATTGGTATGCTGACCACACTGTCGATTACATTGATTTTTATATTCACCAAGTTCACACAAACATGGGTTATCTTTATTTTCCTGCCACTCGTCGTTTATGTGTTCATGCGCATTCACCGTCATTACTGTAACATCGCGGATGAATTGAGGATTGATATCAAGCTGGAGAAACCCGTGAGAAAGGGCAATACGATCGTCATTCCGGTGGCTGGCATTACAAGGGTGGTCATGAATACAATCTCTTACGCCCAGACGATGTCAGATCACGTGGTTGCCTTGTATATCGGGTTCGATGATGAAGCCATTCGCAAGATGGAGCAGAAGTGGGAAGAGTGGAACCCTGGCGTTCGCCTGGTTGTCATTAAATCAAGATACCGCAGTATTATGGGACCGCTCAAGAAGTTCATTGATACCGTGGAATGGAAAACAGCCGAGACGGACCATATCACGATTCTAATTCCACAGTTCATCACCAAGCATTGGTGGCAAAATGTACTACACAACCAGACCAGCTTCATGATCCGCGCTTATTTGATCAATTACAAAGACGTGATTGTCACGACTGTGCCGTATCATCTCAATCGTTAAAAGGCTTCGTCTACACTGGCCAATGGCATGAAAAGAGTATGTTATATGCTTATATGCCATCCATTTTCTTTGGGATTCTCTACCGGAAATTTTGCGTTAACATTAAATATCCAGTTTTCTGTTAAATTGATTGAGTTGATATCTAATCGTTGTTCATCTTCCCTTAACACATAAAGCCGCACGAACGTTCCCGAATCAAGGGAGTTCTTGCGGTTTTTTTGCTGTTTGCTGAGCTTGTCATGAAGTCTATTTAACATCCCTTGTTTGGTAAAGTCGCTTGTCCACGATTAACGCTGCGTTGATTCAGAACGGATGCTGCTGTGACAGTTGGCTTTTACACTAGATAATGTGGGTGATGAAGTTCACACACCGAATGCGTAGATCAAGGGGGAAGAAAATCCGATGAGTGAGCTTGACAACCGGATCGGCTTGCCTGCTGCCAGACGGCGCGTATGGGGTACAAGTCAGCGCCGGACAGCTTCGCTGCGTGTGCAGCGGATGCGGGAGAATATGCTGGCCTATGGTTTCCTGGCACCATCGCTGCTTTTATTTGCAGTGTTTCTGTTTTATCCGATGTTCAAGTCGGTGTACCTGAGTCTGCATTCCACTGACCCTACCGGACAGATTGCAGCTTATGTGGGACTGGACAATTTCAAGGCAGTATTCCAGTCCGGACTGTTCCTGCAAGGCATGAAAGTGACGTTGCTATTTGTCCTGTTTACCGTGCCAACCGGCATGCTGGCAGCTCTGATTCTAGCGGCATTAACACACAACCGTTTCAAGGGAATGCGTATATTCCAGTTTGTATTCTCTCTGCCCGTGGTATTGTCTGTCGGTTCATCGGCGGTCATCTGGAAGTTCCTGTTCCATCCGACCTTGGGCATGCTGAATTATTTATTAGGAAAAGTTGGAATCGATCCAATTCCCTGGCTGACCAGCCCGGATTGGGCCTTAATATCGATCTCCATTATGACGATTTGGATGAATCTCGGATTCAATTACATTATTCTATCCAGCGGATTACAGGGCATCCCGGATGAAATTTATGAGAGCGCGAAGATTGATGGCGCAGGTCCTTTACTTACTTTTCGCAAAATCTCGATGCCACTGCTGTCGCCAACCCTGTTTTTCGTCACAGTTGTATCGATCATTGGTGCGTTCCAATCATTTGGTCAAATCAACATTCTAACCCGTGGTGGCCCGATGGACAGCACCAATGTATTCGTATATTCCATCTATCAGGAAGCCTTTGTTAATTTCCGCTTTGGGACGGGCAGTGCGCAGGCGCTTATCCTGTTCGCGGTCATTATGCTGCTGACCCTGATTCAGTTCAAATGGGTGGAAAGGAAAGTGCATTACCAATGAGGACACCATGGACCAAAACATTGCTGTATGTGTTGCTTACAATCTGTGCGGCACTTGTACTGTATCCGGTGCTGTACACCTTTTTCATGGCGGTCATGACGCCGGAGGATGCCAGTGCGTATCCGCCTCATATCATCCCGCAATCGATAGACCTGTCCAATTTCACGGAAGTATTCGATATCGTTCCGATTGGTTCGTTTATCGGCAATACATTCCTGGTGGCAGGACTGACGATGCTTGGTCAGCTTGTTACAGCGAGTATGGCGGCCTATGCATTCGCGAAAATGGAGTTTAAAGGCAAGAACGTCATCTTTAGCATGTTTGTGGCGACGATGATGATTCCTTGGGAAGTCACCATGATCCCGAACTATCTGACGGTGCGCAGTTGGGGCTGGCTCGATACGTATCAGGGACTGACCATTCCGTTCCTGGCAACAGCGTTCGGTACATTCCTGCTGAGACAATTCTTCATGCAGCTGCCCAAGGAACTGTTTGAAGCAGCGAAGATCGATGGCTGTGGGCATATCCGGTATTTTGTGTCCCATGTCCTGCCATTGTCTCGCCCGGCACTTGGAACATTGGCAATCTATTCGTTCCTGAGCATGTACAACTCCTATCTGTGGCCACTGCTTGTTACAAATACTCCAGAGATGAGGACGGTACAGATCGGGATCTCGATGCTGGAGTTCCAGGAATCCACAGCATGGAATCTGGTGTTTGCCGGCACAGCGCTTGTTATTTTACCGTCGCTGCTGCTTCTGGTCTTCGGTTTGAAACAGCTTGTCCGCGGTATGGCCGCAGGCGCGCTGAAGGGTTGATTAAGTTAAAAGTGTATGGATTTAACGGGTTAGTGGTTTGGATACCCAGGAGCGAATAAACAAGGCCTCACTCTTGAAATAAGTTCTTTAAAGGCTGCAAAAGCAGTGGAGGGGACGAAATCGATTCTGTAGAAGCGAAGCGTTCGCCTTTATCACCGGATTTTCTCCTTTGAGGGAGATGAAAAAAATCCGGTGATAACAGCGATCGAAAGAACGATTCGTAACCATAACGGCCACCTTGCAGAAATTAAAGCACTTATTGTGACGTGAGCCCCAAAAAAAGGAGAGCGATTATGATCGGGTTTCGTTTGAAAAAAAGAGGAACATTTGCATTGATGTTGGCTGCACTTATGCTGGTATTGTCCGCTTGTGGCGGAAAAACCGAAACAACAAGCACAACGGGCGGAGCGCAGGCAGATGCTGCAGCTGCTGAACCGGTACAACTGACGTGGTGGCATTCGATGTCGGGTGCAGGGGAGAAAGCCATTAATCAACTCGCTTCCGATTTCAACGCAAGTCACCCGGACATTCAGGTGAAGGCAATCTATCAAGGGAAATATGATGAGAGCCTGAACAAACTCAAAGCTTCCATGGGATCGGACAGTGGTCCGGATATTATCCAGGTGTACGAGATCGGCAGCAAGTTCATGATCGATTCGGGCATGATTACGCCGGTACAGCAATTTATCGATAAAGATAAGTTCGATCTGTCCCAATTGGAGCCCAATATCATCCGTTATTACACCATCGATGGCAAATTAAATGCGATGCCGTTCAACACATCGAACCCGATTCTGTATTACAACAAAGATATGTTCAAAGCTGCTGGTCTGGACCCGGAGAACCCGCCTAAGACATATGAAGAGTTTGAGCAAGCAGCTAAAGCACTGGCGAAAGACGGTAAACCAGGTGCATCCATGGCCATCTATGGCTGGTTTATGGAACAGTTCTTTGCGAACCAGAATGCAGATTATGTAAACAATGGTAACGGAAGAACCGGTGCAGCGACTGAATCCATGCTGAACTCCGAAGCTGGTGTGAAGACTTTGACATGGTGGAAAAAGATGATGGACGAGAAAACCGTCTCTAATCTGGGACGCAGCACTGACGATACGACCGCTGCGTTTACCGCACAGCAAATCGGTATGACGCTGGATTCCACCGCTGGATTGCGCAAAATTGTAGAGGGTGCTGGTGGCAAGTTTGAGCTGGGAACAGGCTTCCTGCCACGTCCAGCAGATGCCAAAGAAGGCGGCGTCGTTGTTGGTGGCGCAAGCTTGTATATTATGAACAACAAATCCGAAGCTCAACAGCAAGCCGCTTGGGAGTTTATCAAGTACCTGGCTACACCTAAGGTACAAGCCAACTGGAGTGTTGCGACAGGATACTTCCCTATTACGACAGCAGCCTACGATGAGCAAGTATTAAAGGATAATATGGCGAAGTACCCGCAATTCCAGACAGCAGTCGACCAATTACACGCTTCCGCTGATTCGACAGCAACATCCGGGGCTGTAATGGGTGTATTCCCCGAAGCCCGTCAAATTGTCGAAGGAGCGATCGAGACAGTTCTGAATGGACAAGGTACACCGCAAGACGTATTGGATGCAGCAGCGAAGCAAATTACAGACAAGATTGGGCAGTATAACAGCACGGTGAAGAAGTAACTTATTTCTTGAAATAGGACAAACTTTAGGCTGGATATAGCAAAGTTGAAATGTATGGCTTAACTTAGGATTTCATAACGAGTGAGACGTATGCGATGGTCAACCCTGACTGTCGCATCGTTTTGCTGTGAAAAGATCTTGAACAAACTCGTTTTAAGGCGAATTGGCTATAGGGATATCTAGCAATATATGTCGAATACAGAGATCCACATCTTTATTATGTCAGTTTAAGTTACTCAATATAGGTTTTTATACACAGAAATTCACTATAAAAGTAATAAATCTGACATATAAAAGCTGTAAAGTAGTACTTTTTTACCTATTTTTATTTTTTGTCATCAATTTTGTGATGTTTGTGTTCTATTTTATATCATTTAAAAAGAATATTGTTTACACGTAATAGAAGTTCAGTTATCTTATATTTGAACTAATGTACAAGCTTCATGAACAAATGATTATGAATTTAAAACATGGAGGTAGGTAAAAGATGCATGTTCTGCAAATGAAGAGGTGGCTCAGGTTGTTCCTGGCCATGGTCCTGCTCATCACGGGTGCCATTCCAGCCGGATTGTTCAGCAGTAAGGCAGCCGCGGCGGATGAGCCGTTAACGGTTGCTCAGGCGATAGCTCGCAACAATGATGGACTACCGGGGACAGTAGAAGGATACGTTATCGGGTACTTTAACAATAATTCTAAAAACCAACTTCAAACCGAAGCTCCGTTTAGTGGAGGAAGTAATTTCGGACTTGCCGATACTCCAGGGGAAAGGGATTTAAGCAAGATTATGTCTGTTCAAATTCCCAGTGATACCTCCGTACGTGACATATTTGGATTAAATAAAAATCCCGAGCTGTTTGGTAAAAAAGTCAGGATAACCAATGGAACGTTAGCTTCCTATCTTTCTCTTCCTGGCCTCAAATACATTGACTCCTCTTCAACAACCTTCCAACTGATCGATGAGACTCCAGTAACTAAAGTGGCAAACGTCACAGCTAATCCTACTTCCGGCGCTGTTCCAACAGGGACCCAGGTGGCCTTGGAAACAACCACAGTCGGTGCAACTGTATACTACAAACAGAATACGGATGTTGATTATCTTCCCTACACCGTGCCCATCACGGTAAATGATGCAACTCACATTGAAACCTACGCAGCCAAAGAGGGGATCGACAATAGTGATGTTATCAGTTTTGACTACACCATCATCGACAACAGCCCTATTTCCATCTCTGATGCAAGAAAAGCAATTGAAAATACGACCGTTACCGTTCAAGGCATTGTAACTTACAGCGAATTATCCGGAAGTGTATCCAATCTGTATATTCAGGCTAACGATGCCGGGATCGTTGTGCGCGGTAATGCTTCTGGTGTGGAAGTGGGAGACCGAATTGAAGTCTACGGCCCAATTACGATCTACAACGGCCTTATCCAGGTTGAAGCAAGCAAATCGGGATTTCAGGGTGGATATATTCGGACTGTCGAAAAGTCACAGGATCTACCTTCACCTGTACCACTCAATTCTTCCCATTTTGCTTCTGGCGCGGGGGGGAGTAAGGGTTCTGGAGGGCAGTATGAAGGGATGCTTGTCGAAGTAAACAATATTCAAGTGACAAAAAGCAACACGCCCACTTACACGGCGACAGATGAACATGGCGGTGAAATGCTGATTTATGCCAAAAACAGCCCGTCTGCTCTCTCCGTTGGCAAATCTTATCATAAAGTGACAGGAGTCTTGACGTACCATTCCACTTACGGTCTGGAGTTGATTCCTCGAACGGCGTCGGATATTCTGGAGGATTTGCTCTCCGTAACAGCGAGCACACCTTCCGGTGGTATTGTAAAAGGAACGGAAGTTACGTTGTCTTCCCCTTATGTAGGTGCCCAAATTTTCTATACACTGGACGGTTCTGAACCAACTGTGAATTCAACGGAATACACACAGCCTATTACGATTAATCAAGATCAAATCATTAAAGCTGTTGCCACTGCTGATAGCAGAGTAAGCACCATTTTTTCTTTTGAGTATACTGCGGTGGATCGACTTGATGGTGTACGTATTCACGAAATTCAGGGAGCAGGCCATTATTCCATTTATGACGGACTGAAAGTCCAGAATGTAGAAGGTGTAGTTACATCTGTTGTTAACGTAGATTCATTCTATATGCAATCCATTCCTGGTCAGGAAGATGGAGATCCGGCAACTTCTGAGGGGATTTTAATCTATAAGAAAGATCATGGAATGAAAATCCAGCATCAAGTTAAGGTTTCAGGTCAAGTCAAAGAGTATGCAGCAAGCGCAACAGACCTGCCAACCACTGAAATTGTAGCTTCTGAGATTACGTTGGAACAACCCAATGTTGAATTGCCACAACCCGTAATCATTGGAAAAGGTGGTCGCGTAATACCGAATGTCATTGATTCGGATGGATTGAGCGAATTCAACCCGGACGTGGATGCCATTGATTTCTATGAAAGTCTGGAAGGCATGCGTATTCAGTTAGATAATGCTACTATTCTTGGACCTTATTCCTACAATCCTGGATTAGCAGTGACGGTAGACAACGAACCTAATAATCCATTGCAGACCCCGGCAGGAGGACTAATCTTAAGTAGAGATGGAGCTGGAGAGTTTGAAAGTTCTCTAAATCCTCAACGCTTATTCATTAATAAAAAACCTTCTCAAGCTGTGACCACGGGTGATAAATTTGCAGGCCCGATTAATGGTGTGATTTCTTATTCGAGTGGTAATTATAAGGTCACCTTGGAAGGCGATTTACCTCCGATTACATCCAGTGGTTTGAAACAGGCAACAACCTCAATTGAATCACAACAAGACAAGTTGACTATTGCTACATTCAACGTAGAGAACTTCAGTAAAAAAGATGCAGCACGTGGAAACAAAATCGGTAAAATTATCGTTAACAATCTAAAAAGCCCTGATATTATAGGGATCATGGAAGTTCAGGATAACGACGGCGCAACAGATAGCGGAAACACAGATGCGAGTGAGAGCTTCAAAACGCTTCTGGATGCAATTAAAAGCAATAATGGACCAAGTTATCAGTATACCGATATTGCACCGCTAAATAATATGGATGGTGGAGCAACTGGGGGCAACATTCGTGTAGGGTTCCTGTACAATCCGGATCGGGTATCCTTAAAAGCAGGTACCAAAGGTGATGCAATAACAGCGCTTGCCCTCGATGCAATTGGAAACTTGTCGCTGAATCCAGGGCGCATTCAACCGAATAATGTCGCTTTCAAAACTTCAAGAAAACCGCTCACGGCAGAGTTTGAATTTAATGGTGAACGTGTAGTTGTTATCGCTAACCATTTCAACTCCAAAGGTGGGGATTTAGCCCCATTTGGAAATGTCCAGCCTGCAACCCGCAGCAGCGAAGTGCAACGTGCGCAGCAAGCAACGATTGTCAATGAATTTGTAACTGAATTAATCCACAAAGACCCTGAGGTGAATGTTGCTGTTCTTGGCGACTTCAATGACTTCCAGTTCTCCAAAACATTGAATATTATCGAAGGTAATGAACTGGATAATTTGGTAAACAAACTGCCAGAGAACAAGCGTTATTCCTACATCTATGATGGAAACTCTCAGACACTGGATCATATTCTGGTGAGCAAAAATCTGTCTGAAACAGCAGCTATTGAAGCGGTTCATGTGAATGCTGACTTCGAAGATTCACATGGGCGTGTCAGTGACCATGATCCGTTGCTTGCACAGCTAAGCATTGGAAGCACAGCAGAAGAGGGTGACTTCAACCTGCGTGTGTTGCACACCAATGATACGCACGCGCATTTGGATAACATCCCGCGCCGCGTAACAGCTATTAAAGAAACACGCAATGATAACACCCTGGTGCTGGATGCAGGGGACGTATTCTCGGGTACATTGTACTTTAACCTCTTTAACGGTCTGGCGGATCTCGAATTCATGAACATGATCGGATACGATGCGATGACCTTCGGAAACCATGAGTTTGATAAAGGCCCAAGCGTACTCAAGAAATTTATTGAAAAAGCAGAATTCCCATTTGTGAGTGCCAATATTGACTATACGAAGGATGCGAGTTTGGGTGGCTTGTACAACAGTACCATCGGAAATCCAGGTAAGAATTCCCAAATCTATCCGGCCATTATCACGGAAGTAAACGGCGAGAAAGTCGGAATCTTTGGTTTGACGACACCGGATACCGTATCCCTGTCATCACCGGGAGATGATCTGAAGTTTAAGGATTACAAAGCAAGTGCGCAGGCAACAGTGAACATGCTGCAAGATGAAGGTATTAACAAAATCATCGCGCTGACGCATCTGGGTTACTCGGAAGACCTGAAACTAGCAGAAGCGGTAGAAGGCATCGACATCGTAGTGGGTGGTCATTCACACACCATTCTGAACAAACCGGTGGTTGTAGATACGCACACCGATCCGACGCTGGTCGTACAGACGGGAGAATATGACGTTTCCCTGGGTCAACTGGATGTAACGTTCAACGAAGCAGGCGTACTGACAACATGGAACGGCAAATTGCTGAACCTGGATGCAAAGGATGCCTCTGGTGCATACGTCTACGCCAATGATCCGGAAGCAGCCAAGAAATTAGAAAGCTATGCGAAACCTCTGGCTGAGTTCAAAAAAGAAGTAATCGGTAAAACGAACGTATTCCTTGATGGAGAACGCGGCAGTGTGCGTAAGCAGGAAACCAATCTCGGTAACCTGGTAGCAGACGGCATGCTAGAGAAAGTAAAATCTATTGTGAAGGAAAACAATGTTAAAGGATATGTCGCCATTCAAAATGGTGGAGGCATTCGGGAATCGTTCAAGGAGGGAGACATCACCCTGGAACAATTGCTGAAAATGATGCCAAATGGAAACAACCTGTCTGCGCTAAAAATGACAGGTAAGGAAATTACGGCTGCGCTGGAAAATGGCGTGAGTGGTGTAGAAACAGGCGAAGGGCGCTTCCCGCAAGTTTCAGGCATGCGTTTCTACTATGATTCCACGAAGCCGGGCGAGAAAGTTGACGCTATAACCAATACGGTGACCCAAGTCGGTCAACGCGTGCTCAAAGTACAGATTAAGAATGCCAATGGCACGTACACAGACATCGATCCAAACGCATACTACATCGTAGCGACGAACTCGTTTATGGCTAACGGTGGAGACTTCTATCGGTCCATGAGAGCGGCGAAGGATGACAACCGGTACTATGAACTGAACTTGGTCGATTATGAAGTCTTCCATGAACATCTGGACCGTGTAGGTACGGTAAATCAGACAACGGAAGGACGCAGTACCGATCTGAAGGGAGCTCCACTTCCGGGGGATGGCAACGGAAGCAATCCGGGCAGTGGTAATAGTGGTGGAGGTACAACGACACCAACCACACCTGTAACACCAACAGATCCAACAACTCCGACCACGCCTACAACACCTTCCGTTCCGGGGAATGGGAATGGAGGAGGTACTACACCAACCAATCCGGGTATGATTTTGAAAGATATCGGCAATCACTGGGCAGCAGTTGCCATTGAGCAAGCCATTTCCCGGGGAATTGTGAATGGATATCAGGACGGTAATTTCCGTCCAAATGGACCGGCAACACGCGCCGAATTCATTGTAATGCTGGCAAGAGCATTTGAACTTCCGGCCAGCAGCAAGGCGTTGACGTTTAAGGATGCTTCCAAAATTCCAGCATGGGCACAATCCTTTATTGCTCAAGCTGTAGAACAAGGGATCATTAGTGGCTATACGGATGAGACGTTCCGTGCATCCGGCAAAGTATCCCGTGTAGAGATGACGGTTATGCTCGTAAGAGCGCTCGGACTTCCAGTTAAATCGAATGCCACACTAACCTTTGCAGATGCAAATAAAGTACCTGCATGGGCCGTACCTTATATCGCAGCTGCATATGATGCAGGACTGGTGAAAGGTACAGGCAAGAACATGTTTAATCCACTCGTTGAAGCAACTCGTGCTGAAGTTGTAACCCTGTTGATGTCAGCGAGTGAGTTTCAGGCGAAGTAATAAGACTAGTCAATCTTCCTATGAAAAGGAAGCCAATACTCTAATGAGAACAGCTTGCAGACCTTCATCTGCAAGCTGTTTTTTACTAATTAATGACTGTTCATTTTTACCAGAGGAAGGTATAGTAGACAGGATTATATTGAAGGAGTGTTGAAATGCAAGATCAACCGGTTTTAATCGCACTATTGGCTATTGCCGCAGGGATTTTCAGTTTGTTGGGTGGAATCAATAATTGGGATTGGTTTATGAAGAGTTTTAGAGCAGGTCTCTTTGTGAAAACCATTGGACGTCAGGGTGCAAGAGTGGTGTATGGGATTTTTGGTATTGTGCTGATTACCATTGGCGTATTATTGTTGCTGATTGGGTAAGCGTAGAAAAAGAAAAGAAATTTGTAGAGTCTGAATACATAATTCAGTTTCACAGCTTTAAACACCTGATAGCTTTAACCCATTAGCTTACCTAATCAATTAAAAGTTACACTAAAAAAGACCACCGAAATTTTGAAGTGACCCCGTAAAGTTAGACACATTATATCTTTAAGCAACTTGTTGGGCATGAATCCGGTACCGTACCGGACTCATGCCTTTTAGTTTTGCCTTAATGCGTTTGTTGTTGTAATAATCGATGTATTTGGATAGTTCTTGTTTGAAATGTGAGATGTTTTCAAATTCCTTTAAATACAAGAACTCGGATTTCATGATGCCAAAGAAGTTCTCCATGACGGCGTTATCGTAACAGTTCCCTTTACGGGACATACTTTGTGTGATGCCACGTTCTTTAAGGGCATGACGATACGGTCTCATCTGGTAGTGCCAGCCTTGATCCGAATGAATAAGGAGTTTATCTTCATTTGTTAAACTGCAAAATGCTTGATCTAACATTGTGGAAACAAGCGAGTAGACCGGTCTTGAACCAATCGTATATGTAATGATTTCTCCGTTATACAGATCAAGCATGGGAGATAAATATAGTTTTTCTCCGAACAATTTAAACTCTGTAATGTCCGTAACCCACTTCTCGTTTGGCCTTTCAGCATGGAAATTGCGTTCTAATAGGTTCGGTGCGATCTTGCCAATGGCCCCTTTATACGAACGATATTTTTTCATACGCACCAAACACTTTAATCCCAATACTTTCATCAAACGCTGTACCTTTTTATGATTCACATGGTGTCCACGATTGGTTAACTCATCGCGAATACGACGATAACCATAGCGTCCCTCATGCTCCTTATAAATCGCTTGTATCATGTCTTTTAGCTCTAAATCCTTGTCTACCGTACCAAACGCTTTTACGACGTAATAATACGTGCTACGAGGGATACCTGCTAGCTGTAGAAGTGCTTTCACCGAAAATTCGTTCCTTAGTTCATAGACTACTTGAGCTTTGTCTTGTTTGGTGATTTTTCCTTGTTTCGAACTAAGGCATTCAACTTTTTTAAATAAGCATTCTCCATTTTCAAACGCTCTACCTCTACTTGTAAAGCCTCTACAGATCCTTCTACTAGTGTTTGGTCCTTCTGTGCTTTAGATCCTTTTTTCATGGATGAGCGCCCCTTTTTCTTTAATTGAAGGGCGTCTATCCCTTGTAATTCCAGGCTTTTTTGCCAACTTAAAAGGGTACTATGGCTAGGTATATTAAATATAGCAGCCGTTTCTCTAACAGACGTCCCAAATTCGTTCATATAATGAAGTACGTCTAGTTTAATCTGAGTAGGATATGATGTATAGCCCTTTATAAAAGCTTTTTCACCATGATGCTCATATTGTTTAATCCAGTTTAAAAAGACAGAATGGTGAATCCCGATCGATTTTGCAATGCTTTTCAAGCTTTCTGATCCCTTTTCATAACGCATAACGGCTTGTACTTTTTCTTCTGAACTGAATTTAGTCATAAAAAAACTGCACCTCAATTGGTAGTTGTGTCTAACAATTGGGGTGCAGTTCAAAATTCCGGTGGTCTTTTTGCCAAATTCAGGTTTATCCATCTCAATCTGGTTTAATTATCTTTTAAATCTTCAATGGAATTGATGTCCATATAGGTTGGTACAACCAGACCTGTTTTGGCACCGTCCATATTTGGACCGAGATCATCGATCTGATCCTTGTATTTGTTGAAATAATCTGCAGAGGTGAGCGGCAACCATGCAGCTGGAGTTGCATCTACATCACCATTGGCAATGCCGGTCCACATTGGACCGATCTCCACTTGAAGAGAGGTTACTTTGTAACCCAGTTTTTCTTTAAGGATGTACTCCAGCAAGTTCGTACTTGCAATCTCGGAGTCCCAAGCTACGTAACTTAGTTTAATGGAATCTCCATTCACCGGAGTCAGACCTTTGGTCCATTCAGCCACTTTGTCGCTATGCTTCTCTGCAAAAGCTGCTGCGGCTTTTTGGGGATCTTCTCCGTTTTGAATGGCAACCATGATTTCACCCATATCCTCAGGTGTCCAGGAGAAGCGATCCAGGAATTCATAAGCGACAGGTTTGTCTTCCTTTAACCCTTTACGGGCAATGGTATGAATTTGTTCTGCTTCACCGTAGACGCCTTCCGGATCGTCCAGGTATTTCAGGTCATATGCATTGAACATCCAATGCGGTGTCCAACCGGTAACGATAACCGGTTCCTTATTCTTAACCGCTTTATCCAGCGTAGCTGTCATTGCGGCTCCTGAACCTTCAACCAGTTTCCAGTCAGACAAACCGTATTTCTCAATGGCACTCGCTGTGGATTTCATAATTCCGGCACCTGGATCGATACCGATAATTTGGTGATTCACTTCATTTCCCACATTGGCATTCGCCGATGGAGTGGAGGAAGAAGCACCTGTTTCCAAATCTGCAATCGAATTAACGTCTGTCATGTATGCAGGAACAACGAGCCCTGTGCGTACACCGGTCATGTTGGCTCCCAGATCATCCACCTGGTCTTTGTAACGTTCCCAGTAGTCAGCGTGAGTCAATGGCAGCCAAGCTGCTGGAGAGGCATCTACGTCGCCTGAGGCGACACCCGTCCACATAGGTCCAGCTTCAACTTGCAGGGCGTTAACTTTATAGCCAAGTTTGCTTTCCATGACATATTTCAACAGGTTAGTACTAGCGATCTCGGAATCCCAGGCTACATAGCTAAGTTTAAATGCATCACCGTTAACTGGCGTCAGACCTTTGGTCCATTCGTCAATCTGGTCTGCATGTTTCTCAGCGTAGTCTTTTGCGGCTTCTTCTGGAGATGTACCATTTTGGATGGCACTCATCATTTCGCCCATTTCATCTGATGTCCATTGGAAACGGGACAGGAATTCATAAGCAACCGGGTGATCTCCTTTCAAGCCTTTACGTGCGATGGTGTGAATTTCTTCAGCATCACCGAAAGATTTTTCGGGATCATCCAGATATTTTAGATCATATTTGTTGAACATCCAGTGTGGAGTCCAGCCTGTAATAATGATCGGTTCTTCCGCTTTAATGGCTTTGTCCAGTGTGGCGGTCATCGCTGCACCAGATCCTTCAATCAGGGTCCAGTCCGTCAAATGATAATCTTCAATGGCTTTGGCAGCGGATTTCATAATGCCTGCACCCGGATCAATACCAATGATCTGATATTTGACTTCTTCACCTACAGCATTCGCTGGAGTGTTGTTACCGCCGGCAGAAGTACTGTTGCCGCCAACAAAGTATTGTGAGAAACCAGCTACGAGCACAACAAATGTGGCTGCAGCGGTAATCCAGGCTTTTTGTTTCGCTGAGAAGCGTGAGCTTTTCTTACGGCCTGGCATAAACAGATTTTGAGTGAAACGGTCAAGTACGATCGCAAGAACCACGACAGCCAGACCAGCTTCAAAACCTTTACCAATCTGCAACTGTGTTACCGCACGATAGACTTCCGCACCAATACCCTGTGCACCGATCATGGAAGCAATAACAACCATGGACAGCGACAGCATGATGGTTTGGTTAATCCCTGACATTACGGTAGGCAATGCGAGTGGAAGCTGTACTTTGAACAACTTTTGCATGGACGTAGAACCAAAAGCATCCGCTGCTTCGACCAGTTCGCCAGATACCTGCTTAATTCCGAGGTGAGTCAGGCGAATCGTAGGTGGAATCGCGAATATAACGGACGCGATAACACCGGGAACCACACCAAGGCTGAAGAAGGTTACCGCTGGCAGCAAGTAGACAAATGCAGGCATGGTCTGCATAAAGTCAAGCAATGGTGTAATAATCCGGGCTGCAGTTTTGCTGTATGCGAGCCAGATACCGATGGGAACACCAAGCAGAATGGAGACTAATCCTGACGTAATAACGAGGCCCAAAGTATCCATCGATTGGGACCAATATCCGAGGTTATCTACGAGCAAGAAACCGATAACTGTAAACAGGGTCAGTGGTATTCGGCCAACAAGATATGCCAATACACCGAGTATTACAATAAACAGGAGCGGATGGGGGAGCATGAACAGCCCGGAGAAAAATCCGACAACCTCCTGAATAACAACAGAAATGACTTTAAATAATCCGGAGAGCGAGGTGCTCATCCAGTCAACAATCGCTTCAATCCACGATGCTAGTGGTATTTTGGGAATCATTCACAAGTTCCTCCTTTACTGCAACTTCACCGCTTAGTGCTCCAAGCAGGGCACCGCGGACGATAACACCTTGCAGACGGCCGGTTTCGCCAACAACAGCGAGCGGCACATGGGCTGAACTTACAATTTCGAACAATTCATGAATCAGGGTTTCAGGCGCTACAGTCGGCCCATCCGTAATCAGAATATCGTTCAACACTTTGTTTTCGCGCATTGCGCGGGTTGCATCCTCTGCTGTAATAACACCAAGCAGCTTCTTCGAACGGTCAATGACAAACAGGTTGGAAATACCACGTTCGCGCATTAATTCGAGGGCAACACGAGGACCACGGTCAAGCGTAATCGTTTCAGGACGTCGCATAACATGAGATGCGGTAAGGACCTTGGACAAGTCCACGTCTTCGACGAAGCGGGCCACATATGAGTTGGCCGGTTGAATCATGATTTCTTCCGGAGTACCGATCTGCACGACTGCGCCGTCTTTCATGAGGGCAATACGATCGCCGATGCGCAGCGCTTCGTCCAAGTCATGGGTAATGAAAATAATGGTCTTTTTCATTTTATCCTGAAGCTCAATCAGCTCATCCTGCATATCACGACGAATCAGTGGATCAAGTGCACTGAATGCTTCATCCATTAACAGGACTTCCGGGTCATTCGCCAGCGCACGAGCCAAACCTACACGTTGCTGCATCCCGCCACTCAGCTCATCCGGCATTTTGTCTTCCCAGCCTTTAAGGCCAACCAGTTCAAGCGACGTTTTTGCTTTTTCCCGACGTTCATCTTTATCTACCTTTTGAACTTCGAGTCCATACTCCACATTATCAAGAACGGTACGGTGCGGGAATAACGCAAACTTCTGGAATACCATGCTGATCGTTTTCCGACGCACTTCGCGCAATTGTTCTTTGTTCATCTTACGTAGATCTTTACCATGGACAAGAATCTCTCCCGATGTCGGTTCAATCAGACGATTGAACATTCGAACAAGTGTAGACTTACCACTTCCGGACAGTCCCATGATGACGAAAATTTCACCTTCCTGAATTTCCATGTTGACCCGGTTGACACCAACCGTTATCTGTTTTTCTTTGGCCAACTTTTCTTTGCCCCAACCTTGCTCCAGTAATTGTAGACCTTGCTCGGTTTGGGGTCCAAACAGTTTACTTACATTTTTTACTTCAAGTATGGTCATGTTTTCACCCCTTCTGATGTGTTGTGCACTTCGAACGGCTTTCAGCATCCACAAGCCCATACACTTGTGCGCCCAGCCACGAAATCCGGTAATCGTTGCTTCGCTTCCCGTCTTTCTGGGTAACGTTTTGTATTCTAACAATACTTAACCCGTATAGCAACCGAATAAACAGTACATAATGTTTGTACAGTAAAAACTGTACAAAGTTTTCCGTCCATATGCTCCGTCATTCTCCTTATTCTGGCTAATAAGACACCTTTACATTTGATATCGCTTTTTCTACAATAGAAAATGTGCTGAATCTAAGCAGTTTTTTTTGGTTAAAAGATAGTCGTAGGCGTTTGCAACTTGGTCAAGCTCCCATGAAATACATGGGGTAACCTAAAGCCTGTTGGCATATAGGATGTCCTGCCGGATACTTTCCCATGTAAGCCGGATCTTAAACAGTTGCAATTATTTTGCCGAGACTGGGAATGTTGAGAATGGAGGTTGCAAGCATGAGCTTGGACCATTTACAAGAGGAACAGCAGGCAACCGTTCTTAGGATCCGTAAACGCGTCATTGAAGCCATTGGGCGTAATATGGATCTCTACGGCGTTACGCTGTCCACGGGACACTTATATGGATTGCTTTTTTTTGCAGACAAACCTATGACCCTTGACGATATGGGCCGGGAAATGGAAATGAGCAAAACGAGCATGAGTACCGGCGTACGTACACTGCTGGATCTAAAAATGGTGAATAAAGTATGGAGCAAAGGCTCCCGGAAAGACCTATATGAAGTGGAGTATGACTGGCATCAGACGTTTACGGATTATTTTGTGATTAAATGGAGAAAAGCCGTGGAGAGTAACCTTCAGGTACTGCGCAAATCCGTTGATGAACTGAATCGTTTGATTGCTGATCTGGATGAACAAGCAGATGCTGAACTTCTTCACATTCTTAAGGAAGACAAGCATAAGGTGCTTCAAGCAGAGGCCTACTACAAATGGCTGGATCGCTTGATTGATACCATGGAAGATGAAGAAATATACAAACTGGTTC
This sequence comes from Paenibacillus sp. MDV22-iso6, assembly GCF_058408365.1. NCBI lineage: Bacteria > Bacillati > Bacillota > Bacilli > Caryophanales > Paenibacillaceae > Paenibacillus > Paenibacillus sp. MDV22-iso6. Next base: position 516,354 of record NZ_JBZVDZ010000002.1, read on the forward strand.
CGAAGGAAGAGATTAAGGAACATTAATAACAGCAAAAGCAAAGAGCCCTTTCCGAATTGGAGAGGGCTCTTTTGTCTTGGGGGTTACGCACTTGTACATTTATAATGAAGAAAAACACATGCTTTACAATTGGCCGATTAATCCCACACGTGATAAGGTCACAAGCTGCTGAACGATCTGTTCCAGTTCGTCCATGATCTGATGGCGTCCGCTGGGGGTCCAGGATCGTACAGACCAATCGGATATATCGTGTACGTTACCTTTCAACACGGCTGGAGATCGATTCCAGGCTGTAGTTTGTTTCATACGCCGAAGCAGTTTCTCACTGGCAGGAGTATTGGAGACGCGGTTCATGAACAGATGATCCGTATCCAGCATGGGGATGCTATCTGCCGCATACTCATCTGTCATTAAGTCTGTACATATGATCTGTGCAGGGTTCAGTCCAAGTTCACCGTAGATAAGGCGATTTAATGGATGCTCGATATTTTCCTGGAGCCGGATAGACTGATTCGTAACCTGCATAAGCATAATACGTTCTTGCCCGAAATGATGCTTCAAACGGAGTCCGATATCAAGGTTGCGAAGCTCAAGCTGTTTGAAATTCTGTAAGGCCTGCTGCTCCCGTCCGACCAGTTCAGCCAAGCGTACATGATTTTCTTTCCATTCATGGGCCTGATCCATGATAACCGTAGGTGCAATACTTTTGAGCTTATCGTAAAAGGGTTGATGATAAAAGTCACCGATAATCAGGTCCGGCTTGGCCTGACGTAATTTCTCCAATTGTGTGGATAGCCGCTGCTGCTGCTCGACTTCATCAAGCTCCCGATCATGGAATCCGTCCATTGCAGCTACGGGAGACAATCCGAGCGAAGAGAGGTTCTCATGAAGTCCCATTCTGGACGCGGTAGCCACGCGAATTTGGTCTTTTTTCATATATAGGCTGGGTGCGATCCCCAAGGTTTGTTTGAATTTGCGGCTAAAATAATATTCATTGCCATAGCCAACAGATACGGCGACGTCTTTGATTACACATGTTTCCTGCTTGAGCTGTTTTTTGGCCTCGTCAATCCGTAAGCGATTCAGATAATCGGTAGGTGACATGCCCTTGGCTTTCTTGAAACTGCGAGAATAGGAGCTTGGCGTCAATCCGGCAATTTTGGCCAGTTGATCCATGCTGATACCTTCACTCATGAACCTTTTCATATACATAATGCTGCGTTCAAGCGCCGGATCGACCTTCTCATAATTTTCTTCAAGCCGGTTCTCCGAGAGATACTGCAAAAGCTCGTGCAGCTGGCTATGTATACTGATAAAGTGATCGGGGTGAACGCCGCGGTAGGCTTCATACAATTGTTCAACTCGCGCTCTGGCTTGTTGGTCATGACGAACCATCAGTCTGCCTGTCTCCCAATCCAGCGGGAAACCAGAAGAGGAGGACATTTTCCATTGGCCACGCACTTGCTGCAAACATACCGTATCCATGCTAAGTATTATAAACTCCGTAACAGCCGAGCGTGCAGCCGCCTCAATCGTTGTTCCTGGCTTAAGAACATACAGTTGATTGGCTTCGGCGGTATAGACTGTATCGTTCAAGACCAGAACACCGTCTCCTTGTAAAATAAGACAGAGCATGGGCCGGGACACCGTCTTGCCCTGCACACGGAAATGCTCCCCGCGCCGTACACGGCACATGGAAGAGAGGAGCGGTAGAGATGAGGTTTCAGAAATGAAGGAAAGCTGTTCAGTCATACGGACCATCCTTTTGTCTTATTTTCTTAATGATAACAATTATCATTCTCATATGGAAGATGTTTTTGAAAAATAGTTTTGGACATGAAAAAAAGAGGATACCCAGAGCCGTGATGGCTTTAGAGTTATCCTCTATATTTGAAACTAGAATGTTGAGATAGCTATAAGTCTCTATAAGTCTATACCCACATGCGTGGGTTAGTTTGGCACGACCAACAGGATATCATCCAGGAAAACGTCGCTTAGCACCTTTTTGCCTGTGCCATTGGCTTGCACATGATACAGCCGATAGAGATCATTTGCGTTGATGTAGAACATGCCCGGAACATCGTCATGAAGCTGGAACGTTGACCATTCCTCTCCAGCAAGCTTGGTTACTTTGAGAGCTGTGCTCACGGAATAAAGACCATTTGTACCGGATAGATATGCAATAGTTGGTGTTCCGTTGGTCAACTGAGCAGTTACGAAAGTGACACTGTTCAAATTCAGGTTGGCAGATTTGGATACCTTGTTCCCGGCGATGGTTTTGGCATACGCCTTTTTGTCTGCATCCACAACGACAACCTTATCCGTACCCAGTGGATTGACCTCCCGGATGCTCTTACTATGAATCTGAAGTGTTTTGCCAGAAGTGGTTAATGCAAAGGCTTTGCCTGTTGAATAATCATAATCCTTGTTGCTATCCAGCTTGATGCCTTTGTTGTACACATACAGATTGTTGCCCCAGCCACCAGCATAAACAGCGTTCACATCCAGCTTTGCTTTGGGATTAACTGCTGTACCTTTGCCTGTATTGTAGTTTACCTTGTACATGATAATGGCGTTGGTAGAGTAGTACTGCTCGTATGGGTCAGTGTTCACCATCAATTGCAGTTCGTTTTTGGCCACGTTCATAAAATAACGACTCTCTACTGCACCAGCAGCAATTCGTTGCACTGCTCCGCTTCCATTGGATGCCTTAGAAACGATCCATGGGTTTCCATTAACGAGCCCGTTATAATATACACGGCCTTTCGTTACGGCGAGCAGCGGGAAATCTGTATCTGCTTTGTCTGCAATTTTGGTGGCAGCGGAAGCTTCGCTATTGCCATTTCCACGATAGATCGTTCCTTTGGAATCCATATAATAGATGAACCCGTTATCCGTAAAGTAGCTCAATACATCTGTCGCATACGTTTCAGCGGAATCACTAGAACCGTCATTGGGAACGCGAAGCAGCGTTGTGGAAGACTCGGAACGAGTGTAATAGAGATAGGTTCCAGCCGCAGACAGACCATCTCCTTCAAAATCAAGCAATACCTCTGTAGTTCCGCTTCCGTCACCGGATACTTTGTACAATACACCATCGGACTCATAATATACCGTAGTTTGGCTGAGGGAAGCTGCATGAGCATTGGCTCCGCCTCCAAGCACTGCTGCCGTGATCAGTGTGAACAGCAGCAAGGTGCAAACCGTGCGATGCATACGTGTAGACCATTTGTTCATAAATCAATCGTCACCCTTCTTTTTATGTATGTAAGTAACACATTATCACCTTACGTTATATCGGTAAACTATGGAAAATATGTTACACATCTCAGTCAGATAAAAACGACAGAAGATCAGATCTTCTGCCGTTATATTCAACCATATTCAGCCTAAATCTGACTTTCAGCCAGCTGTTGACGACTGTTCCACAAAGTAACCAGACGAAGCAAAATGAAACAGATGAGCAGAAGTACTGCTCCGACCAGGATTAACATGAGAGGACTGATAAGCAGCATGCCGCTCGCCTGACCGGCAATCAGCGCAAGCAATGGAAGAACGACCAGTCCTCCGAGTTGATAGGCCTCCTGAAATCCACGTACCTTCGCCGAGATCAGTACATTTAACAGAATGACCACAAGACTGCACGTTGGAACAACCCATAGAACCAGAATGATCCAGTTCAGATTGGGAAACATCCATGCCCCGAACATGGGGTACAACAGGATATTGGCAATGATTCCGTAGATAATGAAGGTAATCCAGGATAACAGCAGGGAAGGAATAAGGGCAGCTAACACCTTGCCTTTAAACAACGTATCCATACTCATCGGAGTGAACAGAAGACTTTCCAGAGTCTTGCGCTCCTTCTCGCCTGCAAAACTGTTGGCCGTCAGAATGCTGGATGCCATCACCGGAATGATGAGAAACAGGGGTGCGAACATGTACAAGGCCAGGTAATAGACAATACGATGGTTATCCGTAGGCATCGAAGCAAGCTGCGGAATCCGCCCGGCACGGGTTAGGTTATCCAGTGTATCAAGCAGGAAACTCATATTGCCGAGGGAAGCAAGTTCCATCCTTGAGGCTGCCCAAATGAGTATCCCAGGCATGATGATCCCGATAACTAGCGGAACGATCAACATGGGCAGCCAAAGCTGCACACTGGCTGTGATAGCTCGAATATCTTTACGAACAAGTGCACGTATGGCTTGTCGGTTATTCATGATGATGTGCCTCCCTAATGGCAAAATAAATACTCTCCAGATCGCTGCCCGTAATCCGGGCCTGATAGACTTGTCCACGCTCAGTCAATTGTCGCAGTAACAACGGAATATCTTCACGGGTTTGAAGCTGAAAAACGGCTTTGTTCGCGGAAGCCATCTCCGGTGTATACCCTGTTACCGTTTGCCAGCCATTCGGCATGGTCGCGTCAACCTCAATCCGGGGTGAGGTCAGGTATCGGTTGACGATCTCCTGCTCCGTACCTTCCTCAACCTTACGCCCCTTTTCCATAAAAATATATCGATCACACACGGCCGATAGTTGGGATAACACATGAGACGATACGAGAATCGTCATATGTTCCTCTTGATTTAGCCGACGGATGATTCGGAGGACCATCTGAATCCCATCCGGGTCAAGCCCATTGGTTGGCTCATCCAGAAAGAGAATGGAGGGGCGGTGCAGCAGCACCCGCGCTAGACCTACGCGTTTTTTCATGCCTGTGCTGTAGGTACCTACTTTTCGATGTTGATATTCCTGCAATTCGAACAGATCCACAAGCTCATCAATCCGTGCTTTGGCATGTTGTACACCGAAAGCTTCAGCGAAAAAGATCAGGTTGTCACGCCCACTCATATTTTCATACAATCCACTCTGCTCGGTTAATGTGCCGCATAGGGCGAGTACGTTCTCCGTCTCACGGAAGGGATCGAGGCCGTTAATGCTCACTTGCCCACCCGAAGCGCCGAGAACGCCGTTCATGATGCGGATCAGGGTGGTTTTGCCCGAACCGTTAGGACCGATCAACCCGGTAACGCTGCCTTGTTCAACCGTGAAGCTGACATCGTTCAGTGCCTGATGCACTTTAAATTGCTTAGAAATGTTGCGAACTTCAATCATGCACATTCACCGTCCGATCTGAGTTTGGAGATTATACGTCCAGATGAGATATATCGTTCAAATGGAGGGCCAAAAAATAAAAATTATACGTCTTTAGTCCCAAACGCAAACAGCAACTTCACCCTAAAGTCCGTCGAAATCGGGTCTCAGGTTTGTTTTCACTGTGGTCTATACCATGTATTCTGGTTAAAAGGATGCAATATCTCGTTTCATTGCCATCCATAACGTGGTAATTAGACTTAAGGCCTCTTACATACCATGAATGCCTGAATATTCATCTAACGCCGGTCTTGGTTAGCCAAGGCCGGTTTAACGTCGTTACTTGGCGTATTCATCCAATGGAACGCCTCATTTCTTGTGATTACATAACTATTTCGTCTAACACATCATATGAACACTTCCAAGTAGGAAACATCAGATGTGGTTGGACCAGAGGAAGGTGAGCGAAATGACAGCATCCAATGAGTATCGCTTTCAGGTAAATCTAAGCGGTATGATCCAGATTCTATCGAACCATCTATACAGCAGCCCTAAAGTATTTTTACGTGAATTAATGCAAAATGCGACTGATGCCATTACAGCTCGAACAGAAGCGGAATCAGGATATCAGGGTGAAGTACGTGTAGAACTGACCGGAACAGGCGAGCAGTTGACCATGATGGTGGAGGACAACGGCATTGGCTTGACGGAAGCCGATATCCATGAGTTTCTTGCGATGATAGGTCAATCCTCGAAGCGCGGGCAGCAGGCCTTGCTGGATGGAGAGACTTCGTTTATCGGGCGATTCGGAATCGGATTATTGTCCTGTTTCATGGTGAGTCATGAAATCGTCATGCTGACGCAATCCACTAAGGGTGGACCTTCGATGGAGTGGCGGGGTAAGCCCGATGGAACGTATACGATTCGGCAATTGGAGACACAGTTGTCTCCTGGAACGAAAGTATATCTGCGTTGTACGCCGGACGCAGCCCATTATTTTGGAACAGAATATGTGAAAGAAGCCTTGTTCTATTATGGAGCGCTGCTGCCTTATCCAGTCATCCTGCATAGTGACGGTGTTCAACATATCGTCAATAGCGAGTCACCGATCTGGTTGATGGAGCCTGAGCTTGCACGTGGACGCAGAGCGGAAGTGCTGGCTTTTGGTGAACGATTGCTAGGAGAGAAGTTTCAGGATTTCATCCCACTGACGACGGTTTCAGGCCGTACAGGAGGCATCGCATTTGTTCTTCCGCATGCAGTTAATTTGAATGCCAAGCGTTCTCACCGGGTGTATCTGAAGCGAATGCTAATCTCGGAGAAGGCGGAGAATATTTTGCCGGATTGGGCCTTTTTCGTGAAATGCCTTATCTGGACAGACGAGCTTCAACCGACAGCTTCACGGGAACATTTTTATGAAAATGAAAAGCTGGAAGAGGTTCGCTCCGAACTTGGCGATGCCCTTCGTAAAGGATTGGCCGACATGGCTGAGCGCCAGACGGAACGGCTGCAAAAGCTGATTCGTCTGCATGCGTTGTCGATGAAAGCACTGGCTGTGCAGGATCAGGAGTTCTACGCCATGATTCACCGCTGGCTTCCATTTGAAAGCACCCGTGGTCATCGGGAACTGGGCGAGTTGATGAGTGAGGGAGAGACGTTGTACTTCACTACCACAGTGGATGAGTATCGCCAGATTCATCATGTCGCGTCAGCCCAATCGATGCTGGTCATTAACGGTGGATACATTTACGACAGCGATTTGATGGCAATGCTGCCACTAGTGGTGCAGCATGTACAGACGCAGCGGTTGCAGCCGGATGAGGTATCCATGAGTTTCACCGATGTGCCACCAGCTGAACGGAATCAGTATTATGATGCCTTGCGCCTTGCTGACTCTGCTTTGCAACGTTTCCGCTGCCGTGCAGAGGTCAAGGGCTTCAAGCCAGCTGATTTGCCGGTGCTGTTCACGCTCTCGCAGGAGTCTTCCACGCTGCGTGCATTGGAAAAAGCAAGTGAGGAGAGTACAGAATTATTCTCCTCCGTCCTTGGATCATTGTCATCCGGCATTAGTTCCGCAGGTTATTCGACCCTGTACCTGAACATCAGCAATCCAATTATTCAGCGGGTCCTGACTTCACCGGATGCCCAAATGACTCCGATTGCCATTGAGATGTTGTATGTCAATGCATTAATGATGGGGCATTATGCGATGAATCGACAGGAGCTTGAGGTGCTGAATCAGGGCATCGTTCGTTTTATTGATTGGGGTTTGCGTGCGAATACAGATCGTAAGGGGGATGCCTGATGAAGACCGAAATGGATTTTGAGGATTTGATGGATGAGGCCTATGGCCTGCCTAATGGAACAGCGAAGCTTGGCATGCTAGAGGAAGCGGCAAGAGTCGCCGATGTGAATGGCATGGAGGAGGAAGCGTACGAAGCGCGTTCAGAGATCGTGGAGACCGCGACATTCTGCGGTTATCCGATGAAAGCACTGATTGCTTTTTCCTGGCAGCTGGGCAAGTTTGATCAAGAGCCAGAACGCTATGACGAAGAAACGTTAATGTGGTCGTATAAATGGATTTTGGGTGAACTATCCAGCTTCCCGGAAGTGTCTCGCGTTAAAATGATGGAGCTGCTGGAGGACTTTGGACGTCGTTTCAAATCATTTGGATACAGTGAACGTTCGTATTGGTATTATCGATTCCGCATATCCATGGATCTTGGTGAGCTGGAGGAGGCAGGTACCAGCTATACGAAGTTCAGAAGTATGGATCGTGACTTTATGAGTGATTGTGAAGCCTGTGAGCAGGACGAGATCATGCGCTACTGGTTATTGGTAGGTGATGATGAGAAGGTATTGGAAGCGGCGAAGCCCATTTTGAAAGGGCGAATGAGTTGTGCCGAAATTCCGCACCTGACCTTATCAGAGATTTTGATGCCACTATACCGGCTTGGCAGGATTGATGAAGCTGACAAACATCAGGCGAAAGGCTATCGCATGATCAAAGGACATAATGATTTTGTGCAGAGCTTTGCTGAGCAGATGGATTACCTTGCTCGCACGAACCCGGCGAAGGGCATCGATGTTCTGGAAGAAAATATAGTGCTTGCGATGGACCATGAAGATCCGTTTGCCAAAATGATGTTTTATGCCAGAGCAGCACAACTGTTGCGCCGCTGGGCTGATGAATCTCCAGGATACCGATTGCGGCTTCCCGCTTCATTCCCTTATGAAGGAGATCCAGGAGATTTGCGTAAACTGGTCGACTATTTTGCGGCATATGCCAAAGCGGCCGCAGACAAATATGACCAGCGGAATGGCAATCAACATGTCTCTTCCATGTTGAGCGAGGTATTTAATTCATAACTTGAGAAGACCTCTTAAGTATCATCGCACCATTAAATGGTACACCAGAAGGTCACCACGCTAGCCAAAACAGGCTTGTTCAGAAGGAGGGTTATCCTCCTTTGAACAAGCCTGTTTATCGTTTTTTATACCGTGAATATAAGGTTGGTGCTCCGGTTATTCAGGAGTTACGGTTGCAGGCGCGGTTGTATCTTCCGCAGGTTCCTCATCTGAGGAAGTTTCCGATTGCGGCTGCTTTGTCATCAGGTCAGCTACGATCTTGTCGGTTGGCTGTGTAAACAGCTGGTACATAATTGCTGCTTCTTCCTGGCGAATCAGTGGTTTGCGCGCAAGGAAATCGACTGATCCATCCTCCAGCACCTTCACTTCAGGACCGTGGATGCCTAGCTTAACCATCATCTGGATCGCAGGCACAGCCCAGGCATCTGTCTGCCCGGCCAGCTTCACATCCTCGAACAGTTCATTTGGATATTGCAGCTGGAGAGTTCTCCAGATCATCACCATGGCTTCCTGACGTGTGATGACCTGATCTGGTTTGAACTGTTTCTCATCGGCACCCGCGATCATGCCGGATTCATAACCTAGCTGAATGTAACCGGCAGCAGGGTGAGTTGCCCAGTCGGTATCCGCAGGTGGCGTCGTTTTGCTGGCTTTCAGCCCGCTCATTTTAAGGACATCCTCAATGAATTCAGCCCGTGTAACGGCATTTTTGGGTTGAAAAGCTTCACTTGCATCATTGGTATAGTATCCAAGGGATTGCAAACCATAGATGGCTTCAGCATAAGGACTATTCGCCTGGACATCCCGGAAGCCTTGGGGTTTCTTCCCTTTTTTCTCATAACCCATTGGGTTGAGATAAGGTTCTTTCATATAGATGGTTCCATCAGCATTTTCCTTGAACGCCGTGAACTGGCCTGTTAATTCGTCCTTGAAGAGATTATCTTCAACCTGAATCAGGGTACGTGGGCCAAGGAAGACGTCGGAAATGCTCAATTGTCCAGGTTCTTTGCCGTCATCTTTCAGGGAACTGACAATGGTGCTCAGTCGCAGATCCGCGTATAGACCAGCGAAGCGTTGCAGCTCATCCGCTGATTGAGGTGTATATTCCTTGAATTTGACGGGCTCCGCATATTGCGGGAAGAACGTCTGGATAAAGGCCGGGTAGAAGAAATTACGAAGTGCTCCAGCCTGATTATACGTTAGGAAGACACCTGTGTTTTGCTCCGGAATTAGAAAAAGATAAGAGCTGAACCCGGGCATGTCGCCTGCTTTGGTAATGATTTTGGAATTACTACCCGCGCCAGGAAGCTGGTAAGCGGCTTCAAATCCATACGTGGTGTCTGGTAACAAGGGATGAATGGAGGAACGATACTGTTCCATGCTTTTCACAGTCGATTCCTTGAAAACACGTTCGTTATCCTTCACACCATCGTTCAGGAAAGCAAGCATGAAATTCCCAATGTCCTCTGTGGTAGACAACATGCCACCTTGAGGCAAAGGCGTTGGAGAGATCGTGTACAGATCAATTGGTTTATGTGCCGCATCATAGGCTGTTGCCAGCTGTTTTTTGAACTTGCCATCCAGCATAAAACTGCTGTTATCCATGCCCAGAGGCTGGAAGATATGCTGCTGCATATACGTTTCGAACGGTTCTCCGCTCACATTCTGCACAATCATGCCCAGCAGCAGGAAGGAGAAGTTGTCGTACATGTAGGCGCTACCAGGTTCTCGAACGACAGGTGGCATATGTAACTTGGCATAATCCTCCATCGATACACTTTTGTCAAAGTCATCATGGATGTCTTCCTGCTGCGGGTCGCGAATCTCGAATCCGGTGGTGTGTGTGAGCAGATTCTCTACCGTTACAGGTTTGTCAAAAGGATTATCGAAATCCAGTCCTTTCACATAGGTCTGGAAATCAGCCTTCAAATCCACCTTGCCTTGCTCTACGAGCTGCATGACAGCGGCTGATGTGAATGTTTTGGAGACCGAGGCGATACGAAAGGTGGTATTTTTCGGATCAACGGGCGTTTTACTCTCCAAATCGGAATATCCATACCCTTTCTCTGCCACGACTTTTCCATCTTTGACAACGACTACGGAAGCACCAACATATTGTGCTTTCGCTTCGGCGGAATCAAAAAATGTATCCAGAAAGGCTGTCGCGGACTCCGTTGTCAGCGCTGTCACTTTCCCTTTTTCATTGACCGCAGCAGGTGCAGTCTCCGCCTGCACGGCGGGTGCCCATAGACTGAGGGATAGGACAAACGCCATGAACGCCCCCGTTATGGAGGTGAGCCTGAAGCGGGCGCTTCGATTGGATAAATGCATGTAAACACTCCTTCAAAAGAAAATTTTGTAAATAGGACTCTCCTGTTATTACTGATTACTGGCCCGATAAGTTTCAAGATAGTAGATTGTGATAGACATTTCCAATAGAACTCAAAACTACCAGGTTGAAATCCAGCATAGGAAAGTCGAAAATTTAGGAGGCATCTGCACAGGGCTGTGGTTCACTTTGAACCGTTGACGGCCGAAGCGACTGCCGGAAAAATACGAGAGCGCCGATCCCCATCAAAACATACAGGCCAGCCATTGCATAAGAAGGCAAAAAGGCTCCAATCGTCAGCCCAAGACTACCCAGCAGAGCGGCTGCATTATAACTCATGCCATCAGCAGCCATATAGGCAGCACGGTCGGAGTCAGGAATCATGCCAGCAAGCATGACCTGACGTACAGGCGCATACATGAGCTCACCAATGGTTAGCAGTACAGCGGATGTAATAAGCAGCCAGGCCCAATTGCTGAAAGCGAGCACGGCAAAACCAGTAGTGTACAGACACATGCCGACAGTCATAATAAATCTGGACTGGAAACGCCCCAGCCATTTGGAGAAAGGAATGGCCATGATTACGACGAGCACAGTGTTAATCGCCATGATCAGACTGAACATCTGCAGACCTGAGATGTCCCAACGGAACAGTTGGGCGTTGAATTCACTTTTCAGACGAACGGCGATGTATTTATCCATTTGGAATTCCAGAGAGACAGCCAGCACTGTTGCGGTGAAAAACACCATAAAACGTTTGTCCCTAAATACACCGCCATACGTTTTCAGTATGTTCCTATTAATCGGGGCATCAAGCTGATTCGAGTGTTTAATATCCATTGTTTCGTGAATATATAACAAGAGAATAAATAGTGTAACCAAGCTCTCCATGCATACCAGACTGAACAAAATGAAGCGGAAGGACTCGAATAATAACCCGCCCATCAGCGCACCAATCGTAACGGCAACGTTGGTGGTCCAATATTGCAGCCCATAGACATACTGACGTTCATGTTCACTGCTCACGTCTACAATCATGGCATTGGCAATGGGTCCGGTGATACCCGAACTGATGCTGCTAAGCAGAAACATGACACAAGTTAAAGGAACGGAGTCCATCCATGGGGAGTTGGCGGCAGCCAGCCAGAACAGGGCGAATACCTGCAACATTTGGGCGATGACCATCAGTTTCTTGCGCCCGACTCGGTCAGACCAGTATCCTGCGCCCAAGCCAACGATCATGGAGGCCACAATATTAACGGTTAACAGTATACCTGCCCAGCCTGCACCAATCTGGACACTCAGATAAATCGCCATAAAAGGAATAATGGATTTCTGAGTTAGATCCGTAAAAAAATCAGTAATGATACGAATTTTGATGTTGCGGTGCAAATCAGTATATTTCATGTGCAGTTCTCTTCCTTCCCGCTGGTGTTGTCGATGTACCTGAGTATAATGGAGGAAAACCTGAAGAAAAACTGTAGAAGCGTACGGGTCAATTTCGTATTTTACTCAGGGAAGGAAAGGCAGGGATAGTTGTGGAGGTCATGGATCATTATATTCAGCTTCGCGTGGCCTTTTCGAACGTGGACGAAGAGGAAGAAATACATACAACGATTGGTGAGCTGGCGAATCATTTATGTTGTACGATGCGCAATATGAATCTGATTATGAACAAATTTATGGATCATGGCTGGATCAGATGGAGCCCACAACGCGGCAGAGGGAAGACATCGGTGCTCGTTTTTTGCCATCCTCTGTTACAGGCTGTTCAGGAACGATTTGATCGACTGTTGCAGGGAAACAAGTTGGAGGAGGCCTATATGCTGGCTTCAACAATGCCGTTTTCGATGCGAGAAATATTGATGCAAGGATTACAAGGCCAGTTCGGTCTGCGTTCCAATCACGGCGCTCGAGGTAGAGTTGATACGCTGCGAATTCCACAGGAGACTGCCTTTGAGACATTGGACCCTACCCGGGCTTACATGTGGGGAGAAGTTGGAATTGTTGCGGAGGTATTTGATCGCTTGGTGCAGTACAACGCTGAACGCCAAGTCTGTGAACCGAGTCTTGCCGTTGCATGGGAGAGCAACCCTGAGGGAACAGAGTGGATCTTTTATTTGCACAAAGGCATAGTCTTTCACCATGGCAGGATGCTTAATGCAGAGGACGTAAGATATACGTTTGAACGGATTCTTTCCGATCAGGAGAACCCTTGCAAGTCACTGTTTGGCTCCATTCATCACATAGAAACGTTCGACGAGCTAACGGTGCGCTTTGTGTTGCGGTTTCCCAACTTTATGTTCCCGGATCTGATGAGCAGCATGAATGCATCCATCTTACCCCGTGATGTGGAGCTTGACCCGATGCATCCGATTGGTACGGGGCCTTACCGATTGACACGCAATCATCCCAAGCTGCTTGTGCTGGAGGTGTTCCCTTCCTATTTCAGGGGGCGGGCTTTTATTGATCGGGTTGAAATATGGCAGCTTCCCGAGACGGGTCTAGTGGAGTCAGTGATCAAACAGGACTTGTTTCCAGACGGACTGGCTCGCTTGATTCAACATGAGGTTCAGGGCGGTGTGTTTATGACTTTTAATATGCGAAAAGAAGGCCCACAGCAGGATTTATACTTTCGTCAGGCTGTTCAGCAACTGATGGATCCACAGGAGATGATGGGGGCATTGGCACACACAGGTGTGCAGGCTGCTTATAGCCTGATTCGGGACAAGTCCAAGGAAAAGCAGATACTTGAACGAATAGAATCGAAGCCAACAGCCCTTTCTGCTGACTTATCTCTCGTAAGAGCTTCAGAGCTGTTACAACGCAGCTGCTACGCAGGCCAGATCATGAATGTGTGGGTAGAGGAAGGCGAGAAAATGGAGACAGACATGGCCTGGTTCGCACAGCGTTGTGCACTTATTGGACTGAAAGTGAGTGTTACGCCAGGTAATCCGGTAGATGCCGTATACCATGATGAATTCGCCTCTTATGATGTGATTTACACGGGTGAAGTGTTTGATGAGCATGTGACGCTGAGTCTACTAACGATGTATACGTTCCAGAATACGCTGTTCCTTATGGCAATGGATGACGAGCGAAAAAGCGAGCTGGAACGTGAATGCAGACCCGTCGTTATGATTCAGGATAGTGCTGAGCGGTTGCGTACGCTAATGACGTTGGAGGGGCGACTCATTCAAGAGGCCTTACTCTTGCCTACATACAGCTTCAGGGAAGAACATGCACACCACGTTTCGCTTCAGGATTACCGTGTCGTAGCATACGGTATGCCTGATCTGCGTCGATTGTGGGTGAAGAGAAGTCCAAATACAGCAGAAGATACTGCGAGCTATCCGGCGTACATCCCATTGTGGTAAGAGTGTAATTACTACAATGGGATAGGCCGTGGGGGATGCTTTTTATACTGAAGGTGTCTTTATAAATTCAATTGGATTCGTACTTGGTTCCAGCAGTAGCGGAATGGAGAGAGAGCTTATGGTGTCCTCTTCATCCGTCTTAAACGTAAAAGTGATTTTCAAGCCAAACAGGACAAGCTCTACGGAAAACGTATCTTTTCCAGTGTATTCCATAGGCATTTCAATGGCATTCAATGTGGCCTGTAACCCATCGTTCGTCTGTTGAATAACGATCTCGCCGTAACCCGGATGATTATAACTTCCCGCATACGCATGGATAGGACGATCATGGGGATGAACCTGAGCTTCCACTGGTTTTTCCTCAACCGAGGTTTCTGGCGTAGTTGGTGTTTCTATGGTGTCTGTTGCTGCTTCGGAATCAGTTGAATCTCCAGTCATTAATTTGGCTAATCTCCCACTCCAATCTACAGGTTCCAATTCAAGCAAACGATCAATAACGTTAAAAGAAATCGTGTAGGGAAGAATGCTTCCATTCGTATTGCAAAGGACTACAACACCGATCTGTTCCTCTGGTAAAAAGGCGACCTGTGAAGCGAATCCATCGATTGCCCCACCGTGATGAATCATGGCGTTCCCGCGATAAGAATCGATCATCCAGCCCAGACCGTACGTGCTAACAGGCAGCTCTTTACTGTGGAATGGTGAATCACAAGCCATTTGCGGGCTGTGTGTAACAGCCAACTGTTCTTTGGAAATCAGTTGATTCCCACCCTGTTGCCCTTGATTCAACTGAAATTGTACCCAGGCGATCATATCGACCAGATTGCTGTTAATGGAGCCAGCAGGGCCTACGGCATCTATTTTCCGAAAAGGTATCCGCGTATTCTCACCGTTTTGATCCATATAAGGGAAGGCGAAGTCAGGTTGATTCTGCATCTCATCAACAGAGAAGACACTTGAATTCATACCAAGTGGATTAAATAGGGACTCCTGGACAACATTCTCCCATGAAGTTCCTTTGAGTTGCCCCACCAGATAACCAGCGGCCATATACATCAGGTTCTGATATTGCCACTTGTTGCGAAAGTCCTCATTAGGCTCCAGGTACTGAAGCGCGTTTACGAGTTCTTCTCTGCTCCGTGGTGAGTTATACCACGCCATCTCGTGCCTTGGAAGTCCGGAGCGATGACAGAGCATATCGCGGATGGTCAGGCGTTCTGTAGCTACCGGATCGAACATTTTGAAGTCTTTCAAATACGTTCTAACAGGTGTGTCCCACTTCAGAATGTCCTGATCGACGAGCAGGGCAGCGGTTGATGCTGTGAAGGCTTTGGTACTTGAACCGATCGCGAATAGGGTATGGGGTGTAACTTCAAGCTGGGACTCCAGATCGCGATAACCGTATCCTTTTTGCAAAATGACTTCATCCTTGTGAATAACCGCTACCGCCACACCTACTCCTTTCCAACGTTGAAGCTGCTCTTCCACAAAATCATCCAATCCATTCAGCAATGAGTGAAGATAGGTTGTGTTCATTATTTCCCTCCAATTTAAAATAGAGTTGTACATCAATTAAGCTACATCATATGGGTATGTAATCACCGTGGTTGAGTTGTTATCTGTATTTACTATGAAGAATCTGGTTGGATTTTACATCCTACCCGAGACTGATTTTGTTACCAGATAGGGTATTGCGGCACTGATTGATGGAATGCTTGTCAAACTAGTCCGCATATATCGAACAAGTCCCTCATAACATGTACTAATCAAGTAGGGGTTCTGCTGTACGCACAATCCTGAAGTGAAAACATGTGCTAAAGGGGATGATGTCATGCGCCGAATATCATGGATGCTTGCCATGGTATTGGTCTTATCGACCTTACTTGCCGCCTGCGGGAAGAAGGATGCGGCAGCCGTGGTCAAAGATCTGAACGAAGTCGTAGGAGAAATGGAAAGTTATCAGGGGGCAGGCGTTATGACGCTGCATACCGGAGATACGCCGCAGCAGTACAAGGTCGAGGTATGGCATCAAAAGCCTTCATATTATCGTATCGCGTTAACGAATGCCAAAAAGGATGTAACACAAATTGTACTGCGCAATGATGAGGGCGTATTTGTCCTGACACCGAGTCAGAACAAAAGCTTCCGTTTCCAGAGTAACTGGCCGGATAACCAAGGCCAGGTTTACCTCTACGAGACGCTGATCCGCAGCATAACAGGTGATTCGACCCGCCAGTTTGCCGATGAGAAGGAAAGCTATGTATTCGATGTAGCTGCCAACTACAATACACATGCATTGGTCAGACAGAAAATATGGTTAAACAAAAGCGATTACGCTCCAAAACAGGTAGAAGTATCCGATTCGAATGCCAATGTGGTGGTCGATGTGAAGTTCGATAGCTTCAAATTTGGTACCGAATTTGAGAAAGACGCTTTTGATATGCAGCGTAATATGACTGCTGCTAATGAAAATGGTGGCAAGGTTGGTACTGACTCAGGCGCGGCTCCTGCTGGGGAGGGTAAAGAGACTACCAATCCTCAAGCTGCAACAGAGGAAGGTTCTGCATCCAATCCAAGCGGAACCGTTAGTGATGGACAGACGGGTGTGAGTGATAACGCCGAGCAGCAAGGTTCAGAAGATCCAGCCAGTGGGAAAGGAACGGAAGAACCGACATCGGCCGAGCCGGAAGGTACAGGAAGCTTTGGGGTTATTCAGCCGACCTATGCACCGGAAGGCGTCAAGCTAAAAGACGATCAGATCGTGGAAGGATCAGGAGACTATTCGGTTATGCTTCGCTACGAAGGAACATATAATTACACGATTTTTGAGGCCCGGCCACAGGACAGAGCCGTATCACTTGCCCCATCGCGTGTTCTGGATCTTGGATTCACCCTCGGAATGATAAGTGGAGATGCGTTGCAGACACTCACATGGATGTCAGACGGAGTGGAGTACAGGATTACAAGCGCAGATTTGCCAGATAACGAGATGATACAGATTGCGACTTCAATGCAGGAAGAGTCAGGGAAATGATTTGCAAAGTATAGTCGTCTTAACATAAGGAATGCTAAGAAGCATCGGAGATGAATTCTCCGGTGCTTTGCTGCATATACAGGTCTTCGTTCCTGTTTTATATCAGTGATTCGCAGGATTTGATTTTCAGTTGAAGCTATGTGTATCAACAGCCAATGATCCTGCGTAAGATAAGCAAGGATTAGGTCCAGTGTACTCAATAATGCAAAACACGCTTCTATGCGGGAGGAACCGGGTAAATAATACGATATAAGCAGATGAGTTACGTTATGGAGAGATAAATATCTCATTCATGGTCTGCATTATAGGTCTTATTCCGCGTTTGCTCCCGACTTCAGGATAGCGCTCCTGTATGTGTTTTGGACTACAGATCTTCCGTTCATTTGACAGTCACATGCTTGAGCATTACGATGGAGTCTGACGTGAGCCGGATTAAGATGATTAGAGAAGGTGACTTAACGTGCAAGAACAATATCGGCCGACCCAAGCGGAAATCAATTTGGATCATTTGTGCAACAACGTAGACGCTTTCCGTGAAACATTGCCGCAAGGCAAGAAACTGCTCGCTTGTGTGAAGGCTAATGCCTATGGACATGGGGCAGTGGAGATGGCCAGAGAACTGGAACGAGTTGGCGTGGATTACTTAAGTGTAGCTTTTCTTGACGAAGCGCTTGAATTGCGACAACACGGAATTACCCTTCCGATTCTGGTATTGGGCTACACGCCGCCAGAAGGCATCGCTGAAGCATGGAAACATGATGTAACCATTACGCTGTTCAGTAAGGAAGTACTCGAAGCCATTCAACATCTGGAGACGGGCACATCCTCTCGTAAGCTCAAAGTTCACATCAAAATCGACAGCGGCATGGGCAGACTTGGCCTGTTGCCTGGCGAAGAGGCAGTTGCTTTTATTCAGGAAGCAGCCAAGCTGAAGCAGGTGATGCTTGAAGGCATGTTTACCCATTTTGCCAAGGCGGATGAAAAAGACAAGACCTATACACTGGAGCAGTATCGACGGTTCCGAGGCGTGATTGATGCGCTGCGGGATCAGGGATGTGTCATCCCGATTATACATACGGCGAACAGCGCCGCTACCATTGATACACCGGAGTTGTCCTACGATATGGTACGTGTGGGAATTAGTCTGTACGGATTGTATCCTTCGGGAGAGGTGAATCATCAGGTAGTGAAGCTGTCCCCGGTATTGACACTGAAGACGAAGGCGGTTCTGGTCAAAACGCTGCCACCTCATTGGGGTGTTAGCTACGGAACCCGTTATGTAACACAAGGGAACGAACGAATAGCGACCCTGCCTATAGGCTATGCAGACGGATTTTCAAGAATGCTGTCAGGTAAAGCACAAGTACTTGTGCGCGGCCGCCGCGTTCCCGTCGTCGGTACGATCTGCATGGATCAGTGTATGGTGTCGCTACAATCTTTTGCAGCAGAAGCAGAAGAAATTCAAGCCGGCGAAGAGGTTGTTCTCATCGGCCACCAATCGGGTGCAGTCATTACTGCAGACGAAGTGGCATCTCAGCTCGGTACGATTCCCTACGAAGTGATCTGCATGATGGCGCATCGAATCCCGCGGGTTTATACCCGTAATGGAGCAGTAGTCGCCAGAATCAACCCTCTTTTGACATCCTGATAGCTCGACTGGACGCTATTACCAATAAACTTTTTTTCAGAACAGAAGGAAAACTGTCGGAGCATCTCGAATTATGAATGATGACTGGGATGAAAAATCCTGAAAAGAGATGTTTGGTCTGTACGAATATTGTTCCCCGTGTTTATAATGGAGTACAGCATACTTGATATACTCGGGGCATATATATTCCTTTGTATAAAAGTTCTGGAAAAACGTAATACTGGTTCACAATGGCGAAAGGTTTGTGGGGGTGGAAGAAAGGTGGCCAACTTGCAGAACACCAAGCGGATCATGATCAGTTTGCCTGATTATCTTTTGCAAGAAGTGGATGGCATCGTAGCGCTGGAGAATTCCAACCGCAGCGAATTGATTAGGCAGGCCATGAAGCTGTATTTGACGGAGCGTAAGAAACGTTACATCCGTGAATCGATGCAGCGAGGGTACATGGAGATGGCGAAGATTAACCTCACCATGGCATCCGAGGCCTTTCACGCGGAGGAAGATGCGGACAGCACTCTGGACCGCTTAGTTAGCGGGGTGTAGACATTGATCGTAAAACGCGGTGACGTTTTTTTTGCGGATCTTTCTCCCGTTGTTGGTTCCGAGCAAGGTGGAGTCAGGCCGGTTCTGGTCATCCAGAATGACATCGGCAACCGGTTTAGTCCTACTTGTATTGTGGCGGCGATCACCGCCCAAATCCAAAAGGCAAAGCTGCCGACGCATGTAGAGATTGATGCGGCGGCACACGGCTTTGACCGGGACTCGGTTATTTTGCTCGAACAAATACGGACGATTGATAAGCAGAGGCTGACCGACAAGATTACCCATCTGGACGAGGAGACCATGAAACTGGTCAACGAAGCCTTACAGATCAGCCTGGGTTTAATCGATTTTTAAGGCACCAGGCAGTTGTTTCTTTGTTCTGCCGTGCCATCCGTAGACAATGGATGTTCCTTGCAGGAACACACAATTTCAGACAGCAATCAGAAGAGCGTACAACAGCCTAATGGCTGGGGTACGCTTTTTTGATTAAAGCTTCATGAAAGCGTAGAACATTGTGAAGCTTTTCGTTATAATGATACCTGAGAAACCGTTTACGTTAATCGACATATATAGAGGTGGAGGAGACATATGAGCATTTATATTGATCAGGAGAAGCTTCAATTTCATCTACAGACTCAAAAGGCAAGCTATGTATTTCAGGTCCTGCCTTCGGGATATTTGGTACATTTATATTATGGCAAAAAACTGCGTGATACCGATCTGAGCTGGCTTCATGTGCGTACAGAGCGTGCTTCGTTCAGCCCAAATCCGGTGCCGGAAGATCGGACGATCTCTTTCGACACGTTGGCAGTAGAACTGCCGGTGTATGGTACAAGTGATTTCCGTAATCCGGCAATCCAATTGGAGCTTGAGAATGGTTCAACCGTTTCGGAGTTTACGTATACAGGCCATCGACTGATCAAAGGAAAGACAGCGCTTACCGGACTGCCTGCAACTTATGTTGAGTCCGACGATGAAGCCGAGACACTCATCGTTGAACTGGAGGACCGTGTTGCAGGGATCAAGATTGAACTTAGCTACACGGCCTTTACGGCCTTTAATGCGATTACGCGTTCCATGCGGATCATTAATGAGAGCGCTACCTCGGTGAATATTGCACGTGCGCTCAGCTCTTCCGTTGATTTCCCGCATGCCGATTACGAATTGCTGCAATTGTCAGGAGCATGGACGCGTGAACGGGACATCCTTCGCAGACCGCTTGCTTCCGGCCTGCAAGGCATCGAGAGTCGTCGAGGCTCAAGCAGTCACCAGCAGAACCCGTTCATTGCACTGATGACGCCGGGTACAGACGAAGATCAGGGTGAAGTCTACGGGTTCAGTCTTGTATATAGCGGCAGCTTTACAGCACAGGCAGAAGTGGATCAGTTCCACACCACTCGTGTATCGCTTGGAATCAATCCATTTGAGTTCAGCTGGAAGCTGGATTCGCAGGAGTCATTCCAGACGCCTGAGACGGTCATGGTCTATTCGGACGCAGGTCTCGATGGTATGTCTCAGTCGTATCATAATCTGTATCGCGAACGCCTTGCACGTGGCAAGTTCCGTAATGCAGAGCGTCCGGTTCTGGTCAACAACTGGGAAGCGACCTATTTCGGCTTCAACGCAGATAAGATTGAACAGATCGCCCAGGCAGGGAAGAAGCTTGGCATTGAACTGTTCGTACTGGATGATGGATGGTTCGGACATCGGGACAGCGATAACTCCTCACTTGGTGACTGGATTGTGGACAAGAACAAATTGCCACAAGGCCTGGATGATTTGGCCAACCGGGTAACCAGTTTGGACATGCAGTTCGGACTATGGTTCGAGCCTGAGATGATTTCGCCAGACAGCGAATTGTACCGTGCTCATCCGGACTGGTGTTTGCATGTGCCGGATCGTCGTCGTACGGAAGGGCGTCAACAATTGGTACTCGATTTCTCCCGTCAGGATGTGCGTGATGAGATTGTACGCATGCTAAGCGATGTGCTTGGATCTGCGCC
The DNA here is from genome assembly GCF_058408365.1 of Paenibacillus sp. MDV22-iso6. Taxonomy (NCBI): domain Bacteria; kingdom Bacillati; phylum Bacillota; class Bacilli; order Caryophanales; family Paenibacillaceae; genus Paenibacillus; species Paenibacillus sp. MDV22-iso6. The sequence continues at coordinate 537,757 of NZ_JBZVDZ010000002.1, forward strand.
GATCACTTATGTGAAATGGGACATGAACCGGAATATGACGGAAGTGGGTTCTGCATTGCTTCCAGCAGATAGACAGCGTGAGACTGCGCATCGTTATATGCTTGGATTGTACGAAGTCATGGAACGTATTACTTCGGCGTTCCCGAATATCCTGTTCGAGAGCTGTTCAGGTGGTGGCGGCCGTTTTGATCCAGGTATGCTGTATTACATGCCGCAAACGTGGACCAGCGATAATACGGACGCGATATCCCGCCTGCGTATTCAGTATGGTACAAGCCTGGTATATCCGGTAAGTTCAATGGGGTCACATATCTCAGCGGTTCCAAATCACCAGGTCAACCGAATTACTTCTCTAGAGATTCGTGGACATGTCGCGATGTCGGGTAACTTTGGATACGAGTTGGATTTGACTCGTTTCACAGAGGAAGAGAATGCTATTGTAAAGGCGCAGGTTGAACTGTACAAAGAAATTCGGGGAACCATCCAATACGGAACGTTCCGGCGCTTGCTAAGTCCGTTTGAGGGAAATGAAACGGCATGGATGTTTATTGCCCCAGATGGCAGCGAAGCTGTTGTATTCTACTTCCGTGTGCTGTCTGAACCGAATGCACCGCTCCAACGTCTGAAGCTGAAGGGCCTCGACCCTGATGCGGATTACCGCCTGAAAGGTGGTTCCGAGACGTTTACCGGGGATGCGCTGATGTATGGTGGGATCTCTGTAGGCCGTGCATCGGGAGACTATTGGAGTGAAATGTTCCGCTTCGAACGGGTATAATAAACTGGCGTGAATGCAGTGTTTGTCAGGGGAGACCGGAAGACGTCGGGAAGACGTTTTTCGGTCTTTTCTTATGGTTGAGATGAAGGTTTGATACGTAATCTCAATTGTAAGAACTTGTAACCTGGACGAATGCTGGAAATCTGAACGGGATTTTGTGATAATATAGGGGAGAGGAATCTGCATGAATGCAGGTTCGATACTGTGATTACAGCAGCAAAGCTGCCCTGAACAAGCTTCAACTGAACGATTCAGGAAGGAAAGAGGGATTTATTTGTCTGAACAGGAAACGGTTCTGGAACCCAATGAAGAAACAATAAAGGCAGAACGCCATGAACGAATCATCAAACAGGTAGCCAAGGAACTGTCACTGTCCTTGAAGCAGGTCCGTACAACGTCGGAGCTTCTGGACGAAGGCAATACGATTCCATTTATCGCCCGCTACCGTAAAGAAATGACTGGAGAGCTGGATGAGAACCAGCTGCGGCTCATTGAAGAACGCATCGTATACTTGCGTAATCTGGAAGACCGCAAAGTGGAAGTCATCCGTATTATAGAGGAACAAGGCAAGCTGACCGGAGAACTGAAACAGTCTATCACTCAGGCAGTTAAGCTGCAGGAAGTGGAGGACTTGTACCGTCCGTTTCGTCAGAAGCGGAAAACCCGTGCCAGTGTAGCGAAGGAAAAAGGTCTCGAACCACTCGCTGTCTGGATCTGGGGTCAACCAAAGCAAGGGAACCCTCTGGAGGAAGCTGCGCGTTATATCAATGCTGAACTTGGGGTAGAAGATGCAGAGGTTGCACTTCAGGGAGCCAAAGACATTTTGGCTGAGAATATTGCAGATGATGCTGCTATTCGTGCATGGATTCGTCGTTATACGCTCGATCATGGCATGCTGACTTCGGAAGCGAAGGATGCTGAGCAGGAGTCTGTATATGAGAACTACTATGATTATCGTGAATTAGCCAAAAAAATGCCTCCTCACCGTATTCTCGCCATTAACCGCGGTGAACGTGAAAACATTTTGAAAGTGGGTCTGGACGTGCAGCCTGAACCGGCTCACCGTCATATGGAAGGACAAATCATCAAGGGTGCATCTGCGGTCCAAGACGTTTTGCGTGCTGTGATTGAAGATGCTTACAAACGATTGATTGCCCCTTCGATTGAGCGTGAGGTTCGTGCAGAACTGACGGAAAAAGGTGAAAACCAAGCGATATCCGTATTCTCGGCTAATCTTCGTAATCTGTTGCTTCAGCCGCCGATTCATGGCAAACGTGTGCTTGGTGTCGATCCTGCCTATCGAACCGGTTGTAAACTGGCTGTGGTCGACGATACGGGCAAGCTGTTGGAAGTGGCTGTTACGTACCCAACGCCACCACACAACAAGAAGCGTGAAGCTGCTGAGGTTTTCCATCGGATGATCAAGCAATATGATATCGGGTTGATTGTTATCGGTAATGGTACCGGATCCCGTGAAACAGAACAGTTTGTTGCCGAGATTATTCAGGAGAACGGGGACGAAAGTCTCGTGTATCTGATCGTCAATGAAGCTGGAGCGAGTGTATATTCTGCATCCAAGCTGGCCCAGGAAGAATTCCCGGATCTTGACGTTGCTGAGCGGAGTGCTGCTTCGATTGCCCGTCGGGTGCAAGACCCGCTGGCTGAGCTGGTTAAGATTGATCCAAAAGCCATTGGTGTAGGCCAATACCAACATGACGTATCTCAAAAAATATTGGAAGAAAGCCTGAAGGCTGTTGTGGAATCCGCAGTTAACCATGTGGGCGTGGATGTGAACACGGCTTCGCCTTCACTGCTGTCCTATGTTGCGGGTGTAAATGCCACCATTGCCAAAAATATCGTGAAATACCGCGAAGAGAACGGCCGGTTCACGAATCGTCGCCAGTTGCAAAAAGTGCCGCGTCTGGGTGCCAAAACCTATGAGCAATGCGTAGGCTTTATGCGGATTGGTGAAGGCGAGAACCCGCTGGATCGCACACCGATTCACCCTGAATCGTATAAAGTCGTAGACCAGCTCTTTAAGGAGCTTCAGGTTGCGCTGGACAAGCTGGGCAGCAAGGAACTGTCTGTTCTCCTGTCTGAGCAACAACCGGAACAGCTGGCTGTGAAGCTGGATGTGGGTGTACCTACACTGCGTGACATTCTGGACAGCTTGCAGCGTCCGGGTCGTGACCCGCGTGAGGAAATGCCGCTACCGATCTTCCGCACGGATGTGCTCAAAATTGAAGATTTGGTGGAAGGCATGGAGCTGCAAGGTACGGTTCGTAACGTAATCGACTTTGGTGCTTTTGTTGATATCGGCATCAAGAGTGACGGACTTGTCCACATCTCACAGCTGAGCAACGGTTACGTCAAACATCCGATGGATGTTGTATCTGTCGGGGATAATGTAACGGTCTGGGTGATGAACGTGGATACCAAAAAAGGCCGTGTCGGCCTCACGATGAAGAAGCCTGCTTCTTCTAAGCAGTCTTCCTAATCCAACACAATGATTGGAGAACAGCCTTCCCTGTAATGGGAAGGCTGTTTGTTGTCAGTTATAATAGTACTGTTGCCCGTACTGTATTGTTCGAAGGAATTTTATGAATGAAGTGAGAGCTTGAAGTGGACGGAGAGAGTGGCGTCAGATTTTTAGAGTTCGCTGTCCGCGCTGCGCGGGGTGCCACTTGTCGGTTTATTTCGGTAAAAGAACCAGCATTCGTTCAGCAGCTTGATCTGTCTGCTGTCTTTTTTGTGAAATGCACGCATCAGTTGATTGCAAAGCCATTGAGGCAAGGGTATCTCCTCCTCTTGCATAATTCATCTGTACGTTAGCATATGTGGCAATAGCCTGGACTGTGCGAATTAACCCGTGATGAACTCGGAAAATTCAATATCTATACGGATATGTACTGAAGAGCGGGGCGTATGAATGTAGGGTTGAAAGAAAATGAAAAAAAGCGCAGCCCCTGTTTTTAGGAGATGCGCTTTTAGTTCCATCCTGCATTAATAATAAGTCCATAGGTGGATTAGAGTGATTCCATCTCTTCTTCATACCATTGCTCTAATTGAGCCTGAAGCGCCCGGATCTCAGTGAGCAGGGAAATCAAAGGATATTCACTCTCTCTTAGTGCTGCAAAGCTTTGTTCAAGCGCATTGATATAATCAAGGCCTCCGATGATGGAGAGTTGCTCGTCCAGAAGATCAAGATTGTCACATTCGGCGATTGCCCAAGGCAGAACAGGTACATCTGCTGCGGTAAGTTTGTCAATTTCTTTGTGCAGGCGCAGGTTGAGCGCACTGAGTTGATAAGCGTAATCGGCAGGCATTTCCACAAACTGCAATTGCTGTTCCTGCTGCAGGATGACGTAGCGCATTGTAGGCATAACGAGTAATAATCTCCCCTCATACATTCTACTTGACAGTGTAGCCTACGAAACGGTTAAAATTCAAGTATTATGGCGGAAAAACAAATGGCCCAAGAGGTGTGAAAGGAGGACAAACCGATGGGAAATGAGGAATTGCAGCAATGGATTGAGCAGGTGTCACTCGATCATTTCGGGGTTCCGTTCACTCACGAGGCGCTGTTTAACCGTCGTCTGACGACTACAGGTGGGCGTTATATGCTCAAGAGTCACCGAATAGAGATTAATCCTCATCAGCTCGAAGCCTATGGGCGGGAAGAGGTTGAAAAAATCATCAAGCATGAGCTTTGTCATTACCATCTGCACATTCGTGGACGCGGCTACCAACACCGGGACCCTGAATTCAAAGCCTTGTTGCAGAAGGTGGGCGGTTCGCGGTTCTGTCAATCCCTTCCTGATGGAAAGGGCAGAAAGCCATTACCGTATCGCTATAAGCTGGTGTGCAAGAGCTGTGGCACGGAATATTTGCGTAAACGCAAAGTTGATCCGAAGCGGTACCGCTGTGGTCGATGTGCCGGCAAGTTGGGGATTCATACCATCTGAGGTGAACGTTTTTTGGAAACAACACTTCTTACCACAAGACCACAAGACTATATGCAATATGCTCCCTGATGAGCATTTATGGGAGTATCTGAAGCTTATAAAGAAAGTCACCGGAGGCATGTTGACTTGGAATATTAATCATGATAAATTTAGGTTATTCAAGATTATTATTCCCTGATAGCTCAGTTGGTAGAGCACTCGACTGTTAATCGAGTTGTCACAGGTTCGAGCCCTGTTCGGGGAGCCATTCTTGGAGAGATACCCAAGTGGCTATAAGGGGACCCTCTGCTAAGGGGTTAGACTGCGTAAGCGGTGCGAGGGTTCGAATCCCTCTCTCTCCGTTCTGAACAAAACATAATCCCCCTCCTCAGTAACCTTTAACGGATACTCAGGAGGGGGATTTTTGATGTATCGTCATTTTGCCAATGTACAAGAAAGAATGCCCGATTGCGTCCCTATAATGAAATGCCCAATACCTCGTACAAACCCTTCTTGCCAGCTTCCGTGACTTCCACCGAACGGCTGCCTTCCTTCTGGCGGGTCCAGTCCAGCTCAGACAAGCGGCGTCCCAGTTCGTCTCCCAGTACTCCGGAGATATGGTGACGACGTTCACTCCAATCCAGACACTTGCGAGCCACAGCGCGGCGTGATCCGGCTTTCCCTTCAAGCATAATGCCAAAAGAAGTGAACCATTGAATCCCTTTCTCTGTAATGTGGTAATCCTTGGCCTGCTCATCCTCAGGTTCTTCGAGATAACCTTCCCGTAATAAAGCTTCACACAACGATATCCCCAATTTTCCGGCCAGATGCCCATAACAGGTTCGAGCAAAGCTTAGGTGTTGAAGCTGGTTGGACTGTTTGAGGGATCTCACTTGTACTGGTGCGGCGATACTTCCCATCGTCTCAATCAGAAAAGCAACCTCTTTGCCTGCGAGACGATAGTATCGATGTCGTCCTTGCTGTTCAACGACGAGCAGCCCGCCTTCTACCAGCTTGGCGAGATGACTGCTTGCTGTTTGAGGAGTAACACCCGCCATGTATGCAAGTTCGCCGGCAGGAAGCGCACGACCATCCAACAAAGCTTCCAAAAAAATAGCACGACTGGGATCAGCAATTAACGATGCAATCACAGAAATATTCGGATAGGTATTCATACTTCGATGATACCTTAACTATTGGTGTAATACAATTCAATCATGCATGAATTACAACCTAAGAGATGGAAGGGATGGATTGAAGAATGGAGGAAGAAACAATGTATACCAATGATAGAACGCAAGAAGAGTTTGGATCAGAGCATCAACGGGGCTGGACCAGCGAATTGATACAGCACGAGGTGATAAATCCAAGTATTTTGTACTATGGCACACCGGTATTGCTGCTGAGCACGTTAAATGAAGATGGAACGACAAACTTGTCGCCCCTTTCTTCATCATGGGCACTTGGAGACTGCTTGGTACTTGGAGTCGGTATTCAGGGCAAAGCCTTTGAGAACCTGAGTCGTCATCCCGAATGTGTGATTAATCTGCCGGATGCATCCATGTGGGAGCAGGTTGAGGGACTGGGGCGTTATACCGGAATATATCCCGTTCCAGAGGAGAAAAGGAGGATGGGATTTGAGTTTTGCGATGATAAATTTGCCGTCTCTGGACTGACACCCCAAAGTTCAGTTCAGGTTGAGCCGAATAAAATAGCGGAATGTCCGCTCCAGATTGAAGCCGCGGTACAACACATTCGTATTCCCGAACATACACCTTTCATGGCGATTGTGGAAGTGAAAGCGTTGAAGGTACACGCACATACCCGACTGATTTCAGGTTTGAACAAGATTAACCCAGAGAAGTGGAACCCTTTAATTTATAATTTCCGACACTATTATGGACTTGGAGAAAGGTATGGGGAGAGTTTTCGGGCAGAGAAGTGATTTGTGGATTCTGAAATAGCATAGACTACCAATAAGTAATCCAGAATATATGAAGTGGGGCCAGTTGTGGTGCTACTTCTTTCTGTCTATATGAGGCTTCATTAAGGTTTCATGCGAGTAATCAAAGAATTCGGTTATTTTATTAGGCAGGGATTGGGTAAATAGTAAAGAAAGATACATGTAAGCATATACATAAGAGGGGTGATGAACATGGAAATGGAATACTTAATGCGTGTACTCATAGCTGGCATATGCGGCGTGTTGATCGGATATGAGCGCAAGAACCGAATGAAGGAAGCGGGGATACGTACACACTTTGTTGTTGCGGTGGGTGCAGCATTGATGATGATTGTATCTAAGTATGGCTTTCAGGATCAGGCAGGCTGGGCGAATCTCTCGCTTGACCCATCCAGGATTGCCGCACAGGTGGTCAGTGGGGTTGGCTTCATTGGAGCCGGGATGATCTTCACACAGCGCCACACGGTCCGGGGATTGACGACAGCGGCGGGAATCTGGGCGACTGCAGGAATGGGACTGGCTGTGGGTTCGGGATTGTATTGGACTGGGGCTGGGGTAACGCTGCTTATTGTAGTGGCACAGATGCTGCTGCATCGGCCGACACGCTGGTTGGTGTCCGCGAGAACAGAGACGCTGACCATTCGACTGCTAAAGGAAGGGGACACCCTCAAAACCGTTTTGGCTTTGCTTGGACAGGAGAAAATCTCGGTGGTTGGGTTCAAAACAGAACAGCAAATAAGCACAGACTCCGGGGAGGAGACTGTACTTGAATTCACTCTGCAACTGCCTGGATCATATAGGGCCGAGCAATTAATTGTTTTATTACAGGATGTGCCTCACGTTCGATCCGTTGATATGAGGTGAGCCCAGGCTATCGCTGGTTCGTTATGTCGCGCAATGCCGAGCTATCACGACAATCGATTACTGACCGCCTTCAACGACGGTCTCCGGCCGGGAAACGGGCTTGCCTTCAAGAACACACTGAATGGCATGTGCGACACCATGCTCCACATTGGTCAAAGAGATAGCCTTGGCAAGCGCCTTAATCTCCGGTTCAGCATTGCCCATGGCAATACCGAGTCCTGCCATTTTCAGCATGGATACATCGTTGAAGTTATCACCAATGGCTGCTGTATCTTCCATGGAAATGTTCAGATGAGCTGCCAGTTTGCTTAAGGCGTTACCTTTGGATACATCAGGATGCTGCATTTCGAAGTTGTGTTCAGAGGACACCACCATGGCTACATCGGAGCGAGAAGCAAAGTATTCGCGTCCCTGCTGCAATTGAGCCGGATCCATTGAAAAGGCCATAATATTGTAAATGTAAGCTTCGGAAGGGATTTCCTGATGGGAGTTTACGCGGTGATAGTCTTTCTTGTCATAGTGCTTCTTAACAGCTCGAATAAGGCGTTCAATATCCTCCCCAGGACTCGAACCCAGGATGCGATCCATCTCAGCGAGCATCGCCTCGTGGCTGCTTATAGGAGCGTAAATACCCTGTTGTGTGGAGGCCTCGTAGTAGCAATGATGATCCTCCAGCCACTGCATGACGGATGCTGCCGTTTCACGCTCAAGTGGAAGATGGAATAGGCGTTCACCGTTGGCATCGTGGATGGTAGCTCCGTTGGAGCCGATGACTGGTGTGTTAATTCCGCCTTCGCTGCTTATAGTTAATACGTCGGAATAGACCCGACCTGTAGCAATCGTAATCTTCAATCCTTCTTGTTGCGCCTTATGGATTGCAGCTGCGTTTTCCGGGCTGATCTGACTATCTCTGTTCAATAGGGTTCCATCTAAATCGGTAGCAAATAATTTCATATGTTACAACTCCTTTTCAATTGTAGGTTCAGGAATGAGAATCTCGACTTGTTGCTCGGCTAGAAAAGTCCGCCAATCTTGGGAAGGCCATTGATCTGTAATTAACATATCAACGAGTGACCAGTCCGCAAAACGATAACCATAACGCTTATCAAACTTGGAATGGTCAGCAAGTACAATAACCTGTTTTGCAGCCTGCATCATTTTGTGCTTGATCTTTCCTTCTTCTTCAGAGGCACTGAAGCCATCCATCGTAATTCCGCCAATGCCGATAAAGGCTTTGTCTACATAATAATGGGAAAGAGTTTCAATCACTGAAGTACCATAGACATAACGTTGCTCCTTATCGACTTTGCCGCCCAGCAAACGAATCTCGACAGCAGTATGATTGGAGAGAAGATCAGCTGAATAAATGGAATTGGTGATGACAGTACAGGACTTGCCATTTAGATTTTCGGCACAAGTCTGCACTGTAGTGGAAGAATCCAGAATAATGTGTTCGCCTTGGCGGACGATAGCAGCGGCTAGCTTGCCAATAGCTCTTTTTTCATTGGAAATGTGGAGCAAACGATCTTTATAGGATCGGTGCTCGTCTGGTGGAACGGGGAGAATTGCACCGCCGCGCGTTCGGATAATGGCATCCTGTTCTTCGAGTTTGATCAGATCCCTTCGTGCTGTGTCCCGGGAAACGTCAAAGAGGGATACAATATCATCAGCTGAGATGCGATTGTGTTTACGCAAATGTTCAATAATCAGCTGCATGCGTTCTTCCTGAAACAAACGTGCCGCCTCCTTATACGTAGCTGACCGTGTATATAACTGATAGGTTAATTATAAGTACTAATAATGATATTTGCAATATTATAAGTGAATGTAAGTGTATTTAAGTTTTTTGATATTAATTTAACAAAATGCGAAGATTACGATGATAAATTTGTGAAAGACATTTCAGGCGTGAGCAACGCTCTTGACCTCATGGAGAAGGGGAAAAGGAGTGCATAAAAAAAGTTTGAAAAAAAGTGTTGCACATTTAAGTTGGCCTATGATATACTCATTCTTGTCGCCAAGAAAGACAACTTGTTTACAAGGCCCGTTGGTCAAGGGGTTAAGACACCTCCCTTTCACGGAGGTAACAGGGGTTCGAATCCCCTACGGGTCATTATCTTCACCACCTCAGGGATGTACAATCCTGATGAGGAATCCTCAAAAAGTCATAGCTCCTATACAAAAGAGTTACGCATGGCACACACACATTCGGTGAAGTTACAGCAAGAGCCATTAGCTCAGTTGGTAGAGCACCTGACTTTTAATCAGGGTGTCGAAGGTTCGAGCCCTTCATGGCTCACCATTTTTACAATTGAATATGCGGTCGTGGTGGAATGGCAGACACGCTATCTTGAGGGGGTAGTGGGTGTATACCCGTGGAGGTTCGAGTCCTCTCGACCGCATCACAGTAACAAACGTTATAAGATAGACTCTCATGATTATTCATGGGAGTCTATCTTTGTGTTATGAGAAATACCAGAACGTATTCCTGGGATTAAAAGGCTGAGGATTCAGGAAGGTTGTGGTATAATTTAGGTACATGTATTGATTATTACGGTTGGAAGGCGGTTCTGTATGCAGTCGATCTATGAGCGAATTGAACACCTGATTGCCGAACGAGGAATGACCAAGAAGGCTTTCTGCCAACAGCTGAAGATCAGCACGGGCAATCTGGGTGACTGGAAACGCGGTAAATCTATTCCGAGTACGAATAAACTAATTGAGATTGCTTCGTTTTTTGATGTGAGCCTTGATTGGCTCATGATTGGGCGTCCATCCAAGGAGGCGATGGTACGGGAAAAACGGGAGGATTATTTTTTTGACGTGTTGCGGCAATTGAATTGCCAAGAAAGCGAATTATCGACTGTGGAACAGTCTTTTATCAGTGAATATATTGAATTTACCCGTTATCGTAAATCCAAGGAAAGCAGAGATTCAGGCGACTTTCGTTACAAGGGAGAAGATAAGCCCAAAGGAGACGATCTGTTGTAGTACAAGTTAGTGGAAGCTACGACTTGACTGGATTATCTCCGTATATAAAAAAACCTCTGAACACATCCGAAACCCGTCGGAGAGTGGTCCAGAGGTTTTTTTCTTTGAAACTCGTTGCAACATGAACATGCGATTCCGAAAGTTGTTAGTCTGATAGACGTGTAGCCTTCACTTGCGGAATGTGAGGCTAGGTTTACCCAAAAGATCGGAGCGAAGGGTGTTCCAGATCTGAAGGCATTGCTCCTGAAGTTCCCAAGCAGCCATTCCGAGCAAACGAACACCAATCCCGCCTGTAGCGAGCAAACTAGCCCCGGCAAGCATGCGACCATCTGGGGGAAGAATGGACCGTACGGACTCCAACTGTACTGCGCCCAATCCGGGGGCAATCATCCATAAAGCTGCAGTATGGGTGTAGTTTAACAACGCTGCGGATGATTTTGGATCGTCCGACTCTGGTTCGAGCCCGAAGCGATCCCATACGGCCAATTGCTTCCCTTGCCAGATTTCTGTCAGACTGCGATATCGCTTGAACTGAAAGACTTCTCCCCGATGAATCCGTCCAGCGGACCAGATATCAGCATACGCAAGTATTGCTTGTTCACCCAGCTCAAAGGTCGTGGTGAGTGATGATGAGCTGCCTTTAAACGGGATAACGCATTCAGGGAAGTACTCCAGCACCGCTCCTTGCTCCAGTCGAAAGTGATGGTTCACAGATGACGGAACAGTAGGTGTTGGATGAAGCCTCGTGGCTGATGTACTGCTTAGCATTAAGTGAGTGTTCTGGCCCAATTGCCATTCGGATCGATAATGATCACCGTTCAGCACGCCTGGAGAGACGTCTGAGGTGTATACACATAATTCATCTCCGCCACCCGGAGGTCGAAAGGATCGACTGAACCGCAGAGGGGCGCTATAATACCGATCGGTCATGACGGTGCGCCCGCCTTGGAGGGCGAAAGTGGCCCGAAGCTCGCTGCGGCGTATCACGGCCTCTCCGGTACTGCGGTTCGGTCCATGTTCAACTCCATGTGAAGAGGAAGAAGGATTAGTGGCTGTGAGTCGTTCCGTGCTCATGAGTGTGGGTATGCAGATGCGCAGCGGAAGCATCGTCATCCATATATTGATGTTCAAGCCAATGGACGATTTCGGATACCCCTTCACCACTCATCAGGTTCGACATCACATAAGGCCGTCCTTCGCGTACCCGTTCAGTATCATCCTTCATCACTTGCAGACTTGCGCCAACATAAGGGGCGAGGTCGGTCTTATTAATCAGTAGCAGGTCAGAACGTGTAATACCTGGACCGCCTTTGCGAGGCAGTTTTTCCCCTTGAGCCACATCAATAATGTAAATGAATACGTCCGCCAGTTCAGGGCTGAATGCAGCAGAGAGATTGTCGCCGCCGCTTTCGATAAAGATCAGTTGCAAGTCCGGGAAGCGTTCAATCAACTCATCAACGGCTTCAAAATTCATTGAAGCATCCTCGCGAATAGCGGTATGTGGGCATCCTCCTGTTTCTACACCGATAATACGTTCCGGCGCGAGCGCATTCTGACGCAGCAAAATCTCGGCATCTTCCTTTGTGTAAATATCATTGGTAATAACGGCCAGGCTGTAGCGTGTACGCAGTGCCTTGGACAGCTTCTCTACTAGGGCCGTTTTTCCTGAACCTACCGGCCCACCGATTCCGATTCGCATCGGGCGACTCCGATCAAATACCTTACGTTCCCATTCCGCATGATGCGTATGATTAGCTCCTCCACACATAACAAATTCCTCCTTGGTTTTGAATTAATGTAGTTAGGACATAAACAGACGGGCTGGCAGGCTCTCGTGCCGCATAGCATAGATTTCCTGGGCAATACCGAAGCTGTGCATGTCTTCCGGGTCGTTATCCCGAATTTGAGACCATTCAGAATCAATATCATTCAAAAGTTTTTGGATAAGCATCTGTGCTTCGGTTTGCCCGATGGGCAGAAGACGCAGAGCGCTATTTACATAAGCATTAACTGAGGTGTACAGATGTCCGGTGACGGCTTCGTCCAGTCCAATTTCCAGCTGATAATTGATGTAGCCGTGAATGGTTGTAATGCCGCAAAATGCACCGTGTTCCTGTACGGCTTCATCGATTAGAGAAAAGTCCATCCACGGATATAGTGATCTCGCGAGTTTGAGTAATCGCTTACCCATCTTGTGCCCACTTTCCCGTAGTTCCCTGGGGGTTCGCTGGGCGTGTACACGTTTGTCGTAAAGGGCTAGAAGGGCGGCATCCTGTTGCTCAATGGCTTGGTAGACACCCTTGATGGCAAGACCATCAAGCCGTACGAGGCTGGAATGAAGCTGGCCGCGAATGAATTGTTCAAGCTGGGCGGTGGTCCGTATTCTACCGTCATGAGTGTATGCCTCCAGACCGAACGAGTGGGAGAACCCGCCAATGGGCAAGGCCGAATCCAGCAGTTGAACATAACGGAGTAATTTCGTGCCGCTGTGCATCATCATGCGTGTCCCCCTTTGTCAAAACATGAAATAGCGTTGTGCCATCGGTAATTCGTCTGCGGGCTCACAGGTGAGAAGCTCGCCATCAGCCCGTACCTCATAGGTTTCGGGATCGACTTCAATGATGGGTGTCACGTCGTTGTGAATCATATCCTTTTTGCTCACTGATCGGCAGCCTTTGACGGGTTCCACACGCTTGTTCAAGCCTAGCATCTCCTTGATTCCTGCATCTGCTGCGGCTTGGGAGACAAAAGTGATCGACCCTTTGGCGAGTGCACCGCCGTAAGCACCGAACATCGGTCTGCCGAATACGGGCTGCGGCGTAGGGATCGATGCGTTGGGGTCACCCATCTGGGCGAAAGTGATCATACCGCCCTTGATAACCATCTCGGGCTTTACCCCGAAATAGGCCGGGTTCCAGACGATCAGGTCTGCCAACTTGCCAACCTCCACGGAACCGACGAGATGGCCTATGCCGTGAGCGATAGCTGGATTGATCGTATATTTGGCGACATACCTTTTGATCCGATCATTATCGGACGGGGAGCCTGAGGTCAGTTCAAGTTTGCCTCGCTGCTTTTTCATCTTGTCGGCAGTTTGCCAGGTGCGAATAATGACTTCGCCAACCCGGCCCATCGCTTGCGAATCGGAACTGATGATGCTGAATACACCAAGATCATGCAAAATGTCTTCGGCCGCGATCGTTTCGGGACGAATACGTGAATCAGCAAAAGCAACGTCTTCAGGGATAGACGGGTCCAGATGGTGACAAACCATCAGCATATCAAGATGTTCTTCTACGGTATTGCGTGTGTAAGGACGTGTTGGGTTGGTCGAAGAGGGGATGACGTAAGACTCTCCGGCAGCGCGAATAATATCCGGCGCGTGTCCGCCGCCAGCACCTTCTGTATGGTAGGTGTGGATTGTGCGTCCGTTAATGGCCGCCAGTGTATTTTCGAGAAATCCGGTCTCGTTCAGCGTATCGGTATGAATGGCTACTTGAACATCATGTTCTCCGGCCGCGGTCAGACAGGCATCTATAGCGCTTGGCGTTGTGCCCCAATCTTCATGCAGCTTCAGTCCAATGACACCGGCTTCAATCTGTTCAATTAATGGAGCGGTGCTGGAACTATTGCCTTTACCTAGATAACCGATATTCATGGGAAATGCCTCTGCGGACTCCAGCATCCGGTGAATGTGCCAGGCTCCGGGTGTACAGGTGGTGGCTTTGGTGCCAGTTGCAGGTCCTGTACCGCCGCCGATCATGGTTGTTACTCCTGAAGATAATGCCGTTTGAATCTGTTGTGGACAAATAAAATGAATATGGGTATCAATGCCTCCAGCGGTCACAATCATGCCTTCTCCGGCAATGATTTCGGTCGATGCGCCAATAACCAGCGCGGGATCGACTCCATCCATTGTATCCGGGTTGCCGGATTTGCCGATTGCGCAGATGAAGCCATCGCGAATACCGATGTCCGCTTTGACAATCCCCCAATGATCGATGATGACGGCGTTGGTAATGACGGTATCAGGTGTGCCATCACTGCGAAGGGCAGATGTGGACTGACCCATCCCGTCACGAATAACCTTACCGCCACCGAATTTGCTTTCATCCCCATAGACAGCGTAATCATGCTCAATCTCCGCCCATAGTTCCGTATCCGCCAATCTGACGGCATCCCCGGTTGTAGGCCCGAACATGGACGCGTATTGTTCGCGGCTCATTCGTTTCATAAAGGGTCCCCTCCGTCCTGCATAGGGGGTGCAAATGTCTTCAGAAATGTTTCTAGTTTCTGTGGATCAGGTGGCTGATCTGCCGATCCTTCGGTTAATCCGTTAAATCCATAAATCTGACGTTTGCCACCGAATGTGGTGAGTTCGACCGGTTTTTCTTCACCAGGTTCAAAACGAACAGCGGTGCCTGCCGGAATATGCAGACGGTGCCCAAAAGCGGAAAGGCGATCAAAGTCCAGCGCAGCATTGACTTCATAGAAGTGAACGTGAGAACCGACCTGAACGGGACGGTCGCCGCGGTTCAGTACAATCAGACGCACGGTTAAGCGATCGGGATGACAGACGATCTCATCATCCTGTTTTAAGCGATATTCACCTGGGATCATGGAGTTCTCCTGCCTTTCTCAGCGTATAGGTTCGTGGACAGTGACCAGTTTTGTTCCGTCAGGAAAAGTGGCTTCCACCTGTACCTCAGGAATCATATCGGATACACCTTCCATGCAGTCTTCGCGTGTCAGGATCGTGCCGCCGTATCTCATCAACTCTGCAACACTCATCCCATCGCGTGCACGTTCCATGAGTTCGGAGGTCAACAATGCGATAGCTTCAGGAACATTCAGTTTAAGTCCACGTCCTCTGCGTTCGCGGGCGAGGTTAGCAGCCACGGTAATCAGGAGTTTTTCTTTTTCCTGCTCAGTCCAGTGCAAGGTAATCCGACCTTTCCCTTAGATAGTCTATGTCGTCATGGATCATGTTATATGTTAAATATACTCACACAGGGTGGACCCTTTGTCAATATGGTTCCAATTATATTAGCAGCATGCATGAAATGAGTATGCATAAAATAAAATTGTGTAAGCATTATTGACACGGTGAGTGTGACCCTCCATAATTTGGATCAACGAACATTTCGGACATATATGACCTTAATGTTCGTCAATAGACTAAAAAAAGGGAGTGTAGGCTATTGAAGAAGAGGACGGTCAAGTTATGGAGTGTTTTGCTCGGTGCAGTCATTGCGTTGACAGGATGTGTGGAGGGTGGAACGCCGCCGGAAGCATCGGGCTCTGGTGGGGCGGGAGAATCAACTTCGTCCAGAGAACCGATTAAGGTAGGTGTTCTTCACTCCCTAAGTGGAACGATGGCAATCAGTGAAGTGTCGGTTAAGGATGCGGAGATGCTTGCCATTGAGGAGATCAATGCAGCGGGCGGAGTTCTGGGTAAACAGATCGAGCCAGTGGTTGAGGACGGAGCTTCCGATTGGCCTACATTTGCTGAGAAAGCAGGAAAGTTGCTGCAGCAGGATAAAGTAGCCGCTGTATTCGGCGGATGGACCTCTGCGAGTAGGAAAGCGATGCTGCCAGTGTTTGAGCAGAACAAGGGTCTCTTGTTTTACCCGGTGCAATATGAAGGATTGGAATCATCCCCCAACATTTTTTATACAGGAGCCACGACAAATCAACAGATCGTACCGTCCGTAACCTGGTTACTGGAGAATAGGGGAAAGAAGTTTTATCTGCTTGGTTCCGATTATGTTTTCCCAAAAACGGCCAATCAGGTCATCAAAGCTCAGCTTGCAGCTGAGGGTGGCGAAGTCGTAGGCGAAGAATATACACCGCTGGGACATACGGATTACAGTACGATTATCAGCAAAATCAAGGCTGCCAAGCCGGATATTGTATACAACACGCTGAATGGAGACAGCAATGTCGCCTTTTTCAAACAATTAAAGGATGCCGGGATCTCTTCGGAACAGTTGACAACTCTGTCAGTGAGTGTGGCGGAGGAAGAAATTCGGGGGATTGGTGCGGATGTGCTGAAAGGGCATTTGGCTTCGTGGAACTATTATCAAACGACAGATACACCTGAAAATAAAACATTTGTAGAGAAATATAAAGAAAAATATGGAGCTGACCGGGTGACGGCCGATCCGATTGAAGCGGGATATGTGGCCGTTTATCTGTGGAAAGCAGCCGTGGAAAAAGCAGGATCAACTGATGTTGAAAAAGTGAAGGAGGCAGCCAAAGGTCTGGAATTCGATGCGCCGGAAGGAAAAGTGACGGTGGATGGAGAGAACCAGCATATCTACAAAACGGTGCGGATTGGTGAAGTGCAGGAAGATGGACAGTTCAAGGAATTGTGGAACTCCGGAGCACCCGTCAAACCTGATCCGTATCTGAAAACGTACGATTGGGGCGCTTCCCTTAGTACCAAATAGCATGGGCATCTCACGTCAGAACTGCTGAATAACAGACGAGGGTGAGACAACACACCCTCTTACAACATCACGGTAAAGCGTTGATGCGAAACGTGAATTGATGTCTTGTATAAAATTTCAGATGTTCACAGCATGAGGAGGGAAAGGCGATGGATATGTTTGTCCTGCAAATGTTCAATGGGTTAAGCATCAGCTCCATCTTGCTGCTAATTGCATTGGGACTCGCGGTTACATTTGGATTGATGAATGTCATTAACATGGCTCATGGTGAATTGATCATGATCGGCGCTTACGCTACATATGTGACGCAAAACCTGTTCATTTCGTATGCTCCGCAAGCGTGGTTCGATGTCTACTTTATTGTGGCTCTGCCTATCGCCTTTGGTGTGGCGGCTTTTATAGGCTGGTTGCTGGAAGTGGTGCTGATCAGGCATCTGTATGGGAGGCCGCTCGACAGTCTGCTTGCTACATGGGGCGTAGGTATGATGCTGCAACAATTGGCCCGAACGATATTTGGGGCGCCAAATGTAGGGGTATCCAGTCCGGCTTGGCTCAACGGAGGTCTGACCATCGCGGATGGTATTGTGTTTCCGTATAAACGTCTTTTCATTATCGCGCTGGTTTCTGTTGTACTGCTGTGCATGTATCTGTACATCTATCGGACTTCTTCCGGGAGACGGATGAGGGCCGTGATGCAAAATCGAAGCATGGCGGGCTGTCTCGGGATTTCCACCAGACGGGTGGATGGCATGACCTTTGCGATTGGTTCGGGCATTGCCGGCATCGCTGGATGTGCATTGACACTCATTGGCCCGATTGGCCCTTCGCTGGGGACGTATTATATCGTAGATGCGTTCATGGTGGTTGTACTGGGCGGTGTGGGGAAACTGGTGGGAACCGTGTGTGGTGCGCTTGGAATTGGCATGTTCAATACGTTATTTGAAACGTATACCTCAGCCTCTATCGGTAAGGTGCTGGTATTTGTCTGTATAGTAGCTTTTCTGCAATGGAAGCCGCGTGGGCTCGTTGCCATACGGACTCGGAGTCTGGATTAATGCGAAGAAGGGGGTTATATGATGTCGGCACTTCTCAAGACGGGTAGTCTGAAAATGAAGATCATCTGGGCGGTTGTCCTGATCATGATGTGTCTGGCTCCACTCATTTCCACGGAATTCCGGCTTAGTCTATTGGCGAAATTCCTGGCACTGGCCATTCTGGCGATCGGTCTGGATTTGATCTGGGGATATGGAGGGGTGCTTAGTCTGGGCCATGGTGTATTCTTCGGACTTGGTGGGTACGCCATGGCGATGTATCTGAAGCTGCAAGCCAGCGGTACAACACTTCCAGACTTTATGGGATGGAGTGGTCTTAGTGGTCTGCCGTGGTTCTGGGAGCCGTTCAGGTCATTCCCAGTGGCGCTATTGCTGGGCATTGCCCTTCCGGCATTGCTGGCCTTTGCCCTGGGGTGGTTCACGTTCCGTAACCGGATCACCGGTGTGTATTTTACAATCCTGACCCAAGCGTTAGTCCTCATTACCGTAACGTTATTTGTGGGCAAACAGGAATGGACGGGAGGGACCAATGGTATAACGGGATATAACGCGATCTTTGGTTTTACCCTTCATTCGGCAGGGACAACGATTGCTCTCTACTATATAACGCTTGCCGTTCTGGTGCTCGCCTACCTGCTTTGTCGCCGGGTTGTGAACAGCAGGTTTGGTCAGGTGCTTGAAGCTGCGCGGGATGGGGAGAATCGGGTTCGCTTTCTTGGCTATGACCCGGCAGGGTTCAAGACGCTGGCTTTCGCCCTTTCCGGAGCGTTGGCGGGAGTCGCAGGTATGTTATTTGTGCTCCAGGTAGGGATCATCTCACCTTCCATGATGGGGATCGTGCCATCAATTGAAATGGTATTATGGGTTGCCTTGGGCGGGCGTGGGACGCTGATTGGTGCGGTAATCGGAGCTGTGGTACTGAACGCAGCCAAAACGGGCATCAGTGAAGCTTATCCGGAAGGTTGGTTGTTTGTCATTGGTGGGCTCTTTGTAACAGTGGTCTTGTTCATGCCGAATGGACTTGTTGGTGTATATCGTCATGTGGTGCGCTTGCTGAAACGGAGAGGAGAGGTTGTGCATGTTCCAGTCAATCAGGAAAAACCAAAAGTCTACTGACGTTCCGGTAGTTCTAGTCGCCGAGGAAATTACGGTGGCATTTGGCGGTTTTGTTGCGGTCAAAGGTATGAATCTGAAGCTGCATGAACATGATCTGCATTTTCTGATCGGCCCCAATGGTGCGGGGAAAACAACGATGCTGGATGTGATTTGCGGCAAAACCAAGCCCTTGTCCGGTACAGTGAAGATGGCGGATGGTACGGATCTGACACGTCTGAAGGAGCACCAGATTGTTCGAAAAGGGGTAGGGCGCAAGTTCCAGGCTCCATCGATCTTTGCTGGTCTGACCGTGCAGGAGAACCTAACGCTGGCTGCGGAGACTCGTCGTTCTCCTTTACAGGCTCTGGGTATTCAACGGTATTCAAAAATAAGTCCGGCAATGGAGCAGATTACGCTCCAGATTGGTCTGCAGGACCGTGTGGACGCACGTGCAGGTGCTCTATCACATGGGGAAAAGCAGTGGCTTGAGATTGGCATGCTGCTGCTGCAGGAACCCCGTGTATTGCTGCTGGATGAACCGGCAGCGGGGATGACGGACGAAGAAACACACAAGACGGGTCGCCTACTGCAGGAGATTGCGCGAGAAAGGTCTGTTGTGGTAGTGGAGCATGATATGGAATTCGTCCGCGAGTATGCAGCCAAAGTGACGGTGATGCATGAAGGCAAACTTCTTAAGGAAGGTACGATGGCGGAAGTGCAGGAAGATCCGAGAGTGGCTGAAGTCTACCTGGGCAAAAGGAGGGATGACCATGCTGTCGCTGCAACGAATTGAGTCCGGCTATGGGGAAAGCAATGTGCTGCGCGGTGTGAATCTGGATGTCGAGCCAGGTCAGGTAGTATGCCTGATGGGACGTAATGGTGTGGGGAAAACCACCTTGATGAAGACGTTGATGGGGCTTCTTAAAACGCGCAAGGGAAGTATTCAGTGGAAAGGTCAGGAATTATCCACCCACGATCCGGCCAAACGGGCCAGGTCGGGGATTGGATATGTGCCGCAGGGGCGGGAAATATTCCCGCAGCTTACGGTAAAAGAAAATCTGCTGCTGGGTCTGGAGACAAGTGCAGCGGGTGTAAAGATGTTCCCGGAGGATGTACTTGCGATGTTTCCGGTGCTTGCCACGATGTATGGACGGCAGGGTGGTGATCTAAGTGGTGGGCAGCAACAGCAGTTGGCATTTGCCCGCGCACTGGCTGCCCGGCCGGGATTATTGCTTCTGGATGAACCGACAGAAGGTATTCAGCCTTCCATCGTAGAGGACATCCGGCAGGTCATTTTGCAAATTAAGGAAAAGGGTGAGATCTCCATCTTGCTGGTGGAGCAAAGCATTGATTTTGTACGCGGTGCTGCAGATTATATCTATGTAATGGACAAAGGGGCAATTGCACTGCAAGGAGCACCGCGAGAGCTGGATATGTCGCAGTTTGAGCACCATCTGTCTGTCTAGCTAAGGTTCATGGCGTAGGATGAGTTCAGGAGCGTTTGTCCAGAATGTTGGAGTACTTCGGATATAGTCTTCGGATGCAATCCGGGCAGATATCATGAGTGAATTCGGCATGGGTGTGCTTCTCCAAATAACTTTCAACAGAGTTCCAGCTGTCCTGTTCATCCTTAATCTGTTTGCAGACAGCGCAGATGGGAAGCAGTCCACGCAAAGTGCGCACTTCAGACAGAGCCTTCTTCAATTGGCGTTCTGTCTGTTTCTGTTCGGTAACATCCGTGTGTGCAATCAGTGCAAGATCAGACAGCAGGGATGGGTCGGCCTGAATCAATGGGGTGAGTTCCATACGGAACCATCGCTGTTCGCTGTGAGCAGTTTGAACGGAGATATCGTATGTATAACTGTCTTTAAAAGGTGCAGTGATACTTTTCAACTCCTGAACAATCTTCGCATTTTTTGCTTTCTCCTCGCGTAATGTCCACCCCTCTACAAGGTGAAGGTAATGAGGCGGTTCAGGTGCTGTTCTGGAGGGGCTTGTTACGCTCTGTTTGGGAAGCAGTTGCCCAAGTCCATGTTGCCAAGCGGTGTTGCAGCTTCGAATGATCCAGTTGTGATCGACGATGATAAGTTGGTGTTGAATGGACTGGAACGATAATCTCTCCAGATCGGATATTAAGTATCTCATGAAATGAGCTCCTCCTTGGCAGAAATCTTATCTTAAATCATCTGGAATTTCCAAGATGTCTGCGACCTGGTTCCTGAACCGGGTTGCTTTGCGGGTACCGTGAATGAGATTGGACAGACGATATGGCGGAATGCCATACTGTTCACAAAATGTCTTTTGGTCGACCTGGAGTTCGGTTAGTCGTCGTTTAATGGCCCATCCGAAAGGAGTCACAGGTTTCTTTTTGTTCAAAAGGGTTCACCCCTCGTTGGAATGTAGTGTTCAGCTGGTTATTCTTGGTGTAAAATATATAGATATGCGAGCTGTATGTTTTATTATATACGTATTTGCGTCATCTAACAATTAAAAAAGACGGAAATAAGTGTATTTTAATATGTTAAATGGCGTAAATGCGTTAAATAGACAAAATAAATGACATAAAAAACACGCCAGCAATGAGGTTGCGGCGTGTTTTTTTATATTTTACTGTGTGAGGAGGTGGGTTGTGTGAAGAAAAAGGGGATGGGAATTAGGCTCTGTATGCGTGAAGCCCTGCTCCAAGCATGTGAAAGCTTGGAAACAACGTTTTCATGGACAATGAGGTTGGTTGTACCAGTCCATCCGCAGCGGAGGCGCTGACGGTATGCCATTCATGCTCCAGGTCTGCGGCCAGGCGAACCAGCAGGTCCTGGGTTGTATCGGTGTTAAGGGGAATCATTTTGGAGGCTTCGGTTATGCAGGCACTCATGGCTGAATGCAGATAACCAAGGACCGCCTCCTCGACAGGGATTTCGAGGTGGTGGTTAATCCAGGCGTGAACAGTGGGGAGACAGCCAACAGATTCATATTTAGCCAGCGTTTGTTCGAGATGGCTAAAATCAATCCAGGGGTGTAGTGCGCGAGCTAGCTTAATTAGTCGTTTGCCCATAATGGAGGCATGTTCTCTAAGATTGACTGGGGTGCGCTGGACATGAACGAGTTTGTCGATGAGGGCTGTACGCCATGCGTCCTTGTGATCTGCGGCGGTGTATATGCCTTTAATCGCCATACCTTCCAGACGCACGATGCTGGGATGCAATTGACAGCGCATGAATGATTCGAGATCTTCAACACTACGAATGGTACCTTCAGCGATATGGGCATCCATACCGAAGGAATGGGAGAACCCTCCGACCTGGATAGAGGAATCAAGCAGTTTGACATAATCGAGCAGCTTATTCCCACGGTTCACAATCTTTCGCCTCCTACGTTCGTTAAATGTTATGTTAAATAACATTTATATTCCTTTTTGGTTCGCTTTATGTTTGTAAATCCGAATTATATGATATATATATTCACATAAATATCCGCTTTTTGTCAATAGTTTCTTTGTTTTTTGAATATTAAATCTATTTAGTGTTATTTTATATAACTTTATGAGTTACTTTATACTAAGAGGATGTGAAGGATGGTAATACAAATAAAGTAGAGTGATCGGCCTAATCGGGTATACAAACGAGATCAAATTTAATCATATGCACTTCGTAGGAGAAAATGACGAGATTATACGATTTATGGAAGGAAAAGCGCAGTTAAAATGATATTAAGAAAAATGCTTTACTTTTAAACATGAACCGGGTATAATCAATTTTGTTGCCGATTATTTACGACATGCGGTCGTGGTGGAATGGCAGACACGCTATCTTGAGGGGGTAGTGGGTGTATACCCGTGGAGGTTCGAGTCCTCTCGACCGCATCATAAGAACGATAAAGAAGAAG
The DNA here is from genome assembly GCF_058408365.1 of Paenibacillus sp. MDV22-iso6. Lineage (NCBI taxonomy): Bacteria > Bacillati > Bacillota > Bacilli > Caryophanales > Paenibacillaceae > Paenibacillus > Paenibacillus sp. MDV22-iso6. The sequence goes on from NZ_JBZVDZ010000002.1 coordinate 560,775, forward strand.
CTTCCCGTATGGGAAGCTTCTTCTTTTTTTGTTTTATTTACAGTACAGATGGGCCAGACAAAAAAAGGTCACCCGTTTCCCCTGAATGCATGCTCATTCTGTCTGCTGGGTCGGATGGCCTTTACTTGTTATTTAAGCAATTCTTTGATGTCCGCTTCAATTTTATCAGGTGTTGTTTTGGGAGCATACCGTTTCAGAACACGTCCGTTCTGATCCACAAGGAATTTGGTGAAGTTCCATTTGATGGCTTTGGAGCCGAGTACGCCTGGTGCTTCTTTGGTAAGGTGCTGGAATAGAGGGTGAGCGCTTGAACCATTCACATCGATCTTCTCAAACATCGGGAAGCTAACACCATAGTTCATCTGGCAGAACTCGGCAATATCATCAGAAGAGCCTTTTTCCTGTGCAAACTGGTTGCTTGGAAAACCAAGAACTTCGAATGGGGAGTCTTTAAACTTATCCTGAAGCTCTTGCAGACCTTTGAATTGAGGTGTGAGGCCGCATTGGCTTGCTGTATTCACGATAAGCAGTACTTTGTCACGATAGTTGGACATTTCAACTTCCTGACCGCGAAGGGTGTTTACTTTGTAGTCGTAGACTGACATGAAAATCGCCTCCATTTCATATTCTTCTTTCTTCTATTATATTGATTACAATTAAATAATGCAAAATTAATATTGCTTTTTTAACTCAATTTGAAGCTGTCGTGTATGATCTGTGACTGATTTGCTACCTGAATTTCGCTAAAGAGAGAATTAGAGAGCTTTGATGAGATGGGTAGAGAATGGATACGTTGTAAGCGCTATTATTGATGTGTAATGGCAAAAATCCGTCGATTCGGTGATCTGCGCAGACTTTACACCAATATGGCACGGGTGTATGATTCATATCGTAATTCCAATTTAAATTAAATTTTACATGAAAAACGAAACAAACGATAATATCGCTCTGATTAATGATTATAAAAGAACGATGTTTTAATCGCTGAGTTTCCATTCATTCATGGGTGGGAAACGGGGGAACCAACAGGATGAACTGTCCAGGACAGTAGGCATCCATGGGGTGAATTTTCCGGTGACAGCCGGAAATAGGGCGACTCTCGCGCCCGAATCCGTCAGCTAACCTCGTAAGCGTTAAAGGGAGAGGCAACAAGCCGTACGCTGGTTCATAGTGTCTTTTTGCTATGGATTATTGAAGAAGCGTCCGGGAGGCCTTGGTCCCCCACGCTTCTTTTTTGTTGTCTTTTCACGCCAAGGGAGGAACGAATGATGGATAAAGAGATGATCTTAGTGACTGCTCCAAATGAAGCAGGACGTAAATTTATCAAATTGCTGATGTACAAAAAAATGCCGTTTGCCGTTCTGACCAACAGTGCAGGGGAAGAGCGCAGGCTCCGGAGGATTGGTGTGGAGCATGTCATTCGCATGAACACAGCTGCTGCTCAGAAATGGTTTTTGCCGCAAGGTAGTGTCGGCAATGTTTTTATTTTTGAAAATAGCCTAAACCTGACCTGTCGATATTTACAGATCTGCCGCTCCTGGACATCCAAGTCCCTGTGTGTCATTACGGAACAAAGCCACCCCAAAGGGATCTATCGGGGAATGGGAGCAGACCGTATTGTATATTCCTTGAATGGGGAAGTTGGGTTTCTACTGAATGGCTAGTGGCTAGTACTATTCCTGTGATTGATCCAGTGCCAGCTGCCTGTTATAATTGAAATCATAAATAAACGGAAACTTGAGGAGACTCATGCATGTTGGTGGGTCTTCTTTTTTATGGTTTGGGAAATAGGGATATGGATTTCCTGTGGCTAACGAGGAGGAATAGGCGTGCCGGATGTACGTGGAATACAATGGTTGTTCTTTGATGTGGGGGATACGCTCGTGGACGAATGGGAGCCGGTAGATGATATTATCGGTCAGTTCGTTCGTGAAGCTTGTGCGCTTGGTTATCAGGTGGAGATGCAGACGGTGCGAGAACTATTTGCCGCCTCCTACCGAAATTACGAGCAATGGCCGATGAAATTGGCTATTCGTACCCTTATCAGCGACGAGGGGCACCGGGAACAGATACAGGAGAAGCTGAAGTTCCGCAAAGAGCTTGAGCGCCCCTTCGCGTCAGCCGACGCTGTTCTCCAGACGTTGTCGCAACACTATAAGATTGGTATCATTGCCAATCAGAGTCCGGGGACGGAAAATCGGCTGGATAGCTACGGCTTGCGCAAGTATGTGGATGTGCTGGCCTGTTCGGCTGAAGAAGGAGTGTCCAAGCCTGATCCTGAATTGTATGCTGTAGCGTTGAAACAGGCGGGATGCAAACCTGAGGAAGCGGTCATGATCGGCGACAGGATTGATAATGATATTATTCCGGCTAAGAAGCTGGGTATGCACACGATCCGGATTTTGCAGGGTTATGGCAGATTCCAGCCGGAGCTTGCGGATGCAGAGCGTCCAGACTGGACTATTGAATCACTGGAGCAACTTCTTCCTTTGTTAATGGTAACTCAAAATTCAGACAACTAAATAAGAGCAGTATTTATGAACTATTCGGTATAATTAGGCTGCTGCTCTAACATATAAAAGGCTGATCGTCTCAAGGGGTACGTTACTTGAGTTGATCAGCCTTTTTGAGTTAGACAAAATACGGCGTAATTCCGTTTAACCTAGAACAACAGAATGGTCTGGATAATCAGATACACATTCAGGACAACGATAACTCCGGCAATGATCCAGGAGATGATTTTGAGCCACAGCTTGTTGGCAAAAGCCCCCATGCTTTTTTTGTCACTCGTAAACATTACCAGCGGAATGACGGCAAAGGGTAGCTGCAGAGACAGCACAACCTGGCTAAGAATCAACAGTTCTTCTGTTCCGTGCTCTCCAGCAATGGCTGTTACGATGACGGCCGGGATGATAGCGATCAGACGTGTAACCAGTCGACGAAGCCACGCTGGAATACGAATGTTCAGGAAGCCTTCCATTACAATCTGTCCGGACAACGTGCCGGTGAGTGTTGAGTTTTGGCCTGAAGCCAGCAGGGCTACACCGAACAGGATGCTGGCGATGGTGGTTCCCAGCAGAGGTGTCAACAGATGGTAAGCATCTGTAATTTCCGCCACCTGGGTCATACCCGCACTATGAAACACGGCAGCAGACACAATCAGGATGGCTGCATTAATGAACAGAGCTAGCGTTAAAGCGATGGTTGAATCCATGGTGGAATACAGAATCGCTTCTTTTTTTCCTTTTGGCGTCTGTTCAATCTGACGGGTCTGCACAATGGAAGAATGCAGATACAGATTATGGGGCATCACGGTTGCACCGATAATCCCGATGGCGATGTAGAGCATAGCCGGATTTTGCAAAATCTCAACATTCGGTACGAAACCATGCATGACGCCACCCATATCCGGTTTAGCGAGAAACAGGTCAATCCCGAAGCAGAGGGCGATGGTAGCCATCAGTACAATTACGAGGGATTCCAATGCGCGAAAGCCTTTATTTTGCAGCAAAAGAATGACCAGTACATCGACAGCGGTAATAATGACGCCGTATAACATGGGGATGTTGAACAGCAGCTTGAGCGCGATGGCTGAACCAATAACCTCGGCAAGGTCGGTGGCTGCAATCGCAAGCTCACACAAAATCCATAACACGATTACAACAGGCATGCTAAATCGTTCGCGGCAGGCTTGCGCCAAATCCCGTCCTGTGACAATCCCGAGCTTGCCAGCGAGAGACTGTAACACAACTGCCATTAAGTTCGAAATCAGAATAACGGACAATAACGTATAACCGAATTGTGAACCACCCGCAATATCCGTTGCCCAGTTCCCAGGATCCATATATCCAACGGCAACGAGGTAACCCGGTCCAACAAAAGCAAGGAACTTTTTCCACCAAGCAGCGTTCTGAGGCACCTTCATGGAGCTGTGGGCTTCCCCGAGAGATGGGGCCATGCCCGCAGCCAATGGCTCATTTGAAGGAGTGTTGAACGGATTTTTTTTACTCATAATATAATCACCCGACTTTGAAGTATTGATATTCTATATGAAGAGGAACGGTGTCATTCCTTTGATTAAATTGGAACATTGAAACCAAAATCTTAAAAGCGTAATTAAACGACTTCAAATATGTCTAAACGTTTATGTTGATACTTACATTGTACTCCTTCAATTATTTTTGTCTAGTGCAACTTTTGTGTATGAGGACAAAATTTACCGGAGAGTGAATTGTGCCTTAGTATATTACCCAACCCTGGATAAATTACCTGTGTTCATCCCCAATGCATGAAAAAGATAAAGATGTAAAAGCTGAATAAGGAGCAACAACGTTTCAAAATGAGCCAGAAGTTTAAATTGAATTGTAGGCAACAAAAAACTTAAAGGTGAAGGAGAGATTCTTAATGGAAGCTTTATATACAGCAACAGCGACAGTTAAAGGTGGACGTACAGGTTCGGTGGCTTCTTCGGATGGCGTGCTCAAGCATGATCTGAAAATGCCAAAAGAACTTGGAGGCTCCGGTGGTGAAGGAACCAATCCTGAGCAGCTCTTTGCAGCGGGATACGGTGCATGTTATGAAAGTGCTCTTGCCAATGTGGCACGCAAAGCAGGCGTGAAATTGGAGAATGTGGTGGTCACAAGTAATGTATCCATCGGCAAAGATCCGGCAGATGATGGTTTCCAACTGTCTGTACGTTTGGATGTGAGCATGCCTGGCGTGGATCACAGTCAAGCAGAGGATCTTGCACGCAAGGCACATGATTTCTGTCCTTACTCCAAAGCAACACGCGGCAATATTGATGTGGTACTTAATGTAGTTTAAGACCTGACTCGTAGGAGTAAAGGGAACATATAGAGCAGGGTATCTTTGGATACCTGATGTTCGAGTACAAGACCCTGCTGGCCTTCGGCAGGGTTTTGTATTTTATAATACAGATGAGATGCAGGAGATTGCATGTTGAACAGCGTACTATTTTACATAATCTACTCTTGCTTGAAGTTATACATTCGAATAAGGGGGAACGACAATGAGTATTGAAGAGATGATAGAACGACGATTTGTATGTACCAAATGCAGGGGTACGGATTGCAATATTAAGGAAGTATCCATGTCAGGAGCAGGACTTAGCAAAATGTTTGATATTCAGCACAATCATTATCTCTTCGTCGCCTGTTCTTCCTGTGGATATGTAGAAGTATTCGATCCGGATGTGTTGAAAGGGAAAAAACAGGGTCAGGTGGGTACCATTCTTGATATTCTATTTGGTGGGTAAATGTGCGTGAGTTGACATCGAACTAAAATTTCTTTAATATGATTTAGTACTAAGAAGTGTCAATGCATGAACCAAATTTGAATTAACAGGTGATATCCATGTCTTATAGACCGCGTATTGCAAATTTAGAATTAGCTAGTGGCAACAAGGAAGACGGATTGTATGAATTTAAAATGAAATTGGTAGACGGTACACAATGCCGTGTATTCTACTCCCATTCCCCGGAATGGAAGCTGACCAATATCAGCCGTCTACAGAAAACACCTTGTCCGGTATGTCGCAAAGATTTCATTTGCAAATGCATGGACCAGTGGGCTGGTGACCTGCACCAACAGATGATCGACGACCAATGGATGGAAAAGGCAATTGCCGAGTAATTGCCAAAACAGATACGAGCGTGGGCATAGAGCCTGCGCTCTTTTTCTATTTTCCGTTATACTTAAATAAAATGTGAAAAAGCGACCGAGATGACTCAAAACGGGTAAGTTATGCTAATAGCACACATGAGGAGGCCGCGATTATGACAGTAAATCAAACGGATCAGCATCAGGGACACCCGATTGTGCTTGTGGACGGAGTCTGTCATTTCTGCCAAGGATTAACGAAGTGGATTATCAAGCGTGACCCTGAGGGGAAATATCATTTTGCATCACTCCAATCGGATGTAGCGAAAAAATTGCTGGAGAAGGGCAATCTGTCCACGGACAGCATGGATACTTTTGTACTCATTGAGGATGGAAAATATTATACACGTTCAACCGCAGCGCTGCGTCTGGCCAAAGGTTTGAAATTCCCTTATCCATTATTGTACGTGTTGATTATTGTACCGAAATTTATTCGAAATGCCATATATAACACTGTAGCTCGCAACCGATATCGCTGGTTCGGTAAAGATGAAGCGTGCATGCTGCCTACACCTGAAATTAAGGATCGATTCCTTTGAAAGGCTGAAGTGTGACATATTTTATCGGTGACGATTGATTAATAACGGAAATAATTGGGTAATGAGTACGGATCAACTCTATTTTGGGAGGCAAATAACTTGAAGAAGTGGACTACATTAATTATTGGGGCATTATTAGCAGTAAGCATGACAGCTTGCAGTAGCGATGCAGATAACAGTACAGCAACGCCGCCAGCTGGAAACGAAACGTCTAACGAGGGGAATACAACTGCGGAGCAGGAGACAAAGATCCCTACATTGGACGAGTTAATTGAGAAAACGAATGCAGCTACTAAAGATATGAAAAGCTTCACTACGGAAGCCAATATCGATCAAAATTTGAAACTGGTGGCTGGTGAGCAGTCCCAGGATCAACAGGTGAAAACATCACTGAAGATGGATATCATCAAAGATCCGATGATGATCTATCAGGAGATGAAAATGGAAATGTCCGGACAGGAAGCGCAGAATGTGAAGCAGTACATCACTTCGGATAAGATTTATTCGCAGGTGGGGAACCAGTGGGTCAAAATTCCTGACGAGCAAACGAAACCACTGATTGAGCAGATGCAGGCAAGCATGAATCCGGAAGGTGAGCTGGAGCAATTCAAAAAGATTGCCGAAGACACCAAAATTACGGAAGAAGGCGACAACTACGTCATTAACGCTGACGTATCCGGTGATAACGTGAAGGAACTGGCCAAAGCGGTTATGGAGCAAAATGGATCGGATGCCCAAACTCAAGCGATGCTTGATCAAATGAATATTACCAGCATGAAAATGAAATATATAATCAACAAAGAAACCTACCTGCCTGCAAGTACGGATGTCAACATGGTTATGAATATGGAGCAGGAAGGACAGAAAATCTCGATGGACATGAAGATGACCAGCACGTTCTCTAACCATAATGGCGTGAAAGAGATTAAAATCCCGCAAGAAGCATTGGATAGTGCTAAATAATAAGCGCAAGGCTAAGCGGGTGTGATTCTCTCTGATGAGAAGTTAACCTGGTAAAGTTGCTTATGATGTGGATCTTCTGGAGAAGGCACTTCTGATATGAATTTGTGTGAACCGACAGGTTCGCTGAATTCAATCAGGGGTGTTTTTCTTTTTTTGTATGCGTTGTGGTCAGAGTCCAAGGTGTTATAGTATAGTCGTGTAAGCGATTAAATTTAGAGTTGATGGGAAGTTGAAGGAAGGCTATTTCAGGCAGGAGGTCAAAAGAAATGATTGAATATGCACATATACACCATGTGAGTTTGGCTGTACGTGATTTGGAAGTTGCGAAGAAATTCTATTCCGGTTTGCTCCGTATGCAGGAGATTGAACGTCCGCCTTTCAACTCCACAGGCACTTGGTATGCCCTTGGTAGTCAGCAGCTTCATCTATTACAGCATCCGCAGGGACATACGCTTCGTGAGGCTGGCATCGATACAACAGATGGACATTTTGCGATCTGGGTGAAGAGCTACAGAGAGACTTTGGCCTGGCTGGAACAGCAGGGAATTGAATATGAGGCAAGACCAGATAGTGTTGCCGGGTTTGCACAGATTTTTGTACTTGATCCTGACCGCAATATTATTGAGTTCGATGCCCCTTATCATTCTTGAATGATTTGCGTTTGAATAAATCCCTTGCTCCTCCAGAAATTGTATGCTATATTATCCATACATTCATAGCACGTGACGGAAGCACCGTCCATACACTGCATATTTTTGCGGTTATTGGACGGTGCTTTTTTGTGCTTTTTTTTGCAGGGAGGGGAGAAGAATTGATTGTTCTTAAGGCAGTGCTGGCTTCTAAAGACAGAGAGTATATCAGCGCCTGGCTTGATTTTGTACAAGGCAGCCCGTCCGGCTCCAGTATACGATTTACCGCCTTTTCACAATGGGAAGCGTTCAGGGATCACATGAACGAACAGGAAGGCAGGGAACTGCCGGACCTGGTGATTGCGGAACCGGAATTTCTGAACAGCTGGCTGAGTCACGGTGGCGAAACCTCGGGTATTCCATGGTTGATGCTTAGTGAAGGATTAGATGAGGTGGATGAGGATAAACGGCTGATGAAATATCAACCATTGCCTACGCTGATGGATGCTGTTCTTAATGCTTGTCGGCAGCCGCGTCGGAAGAAAACCCATCGTCCAGGACAGGAGACACTTTCTATTGGAGTTGTATCAGCTTCCGGCGGGAGTGGCAAAACGGCGGTGGCGATGCATATGGCGAAGCAACTGGGGCTTGCAGGATATGCTGTTCTGTATCTCAATCTGGAGACGCTGGATAGCTCAATGCCATTTCTGGAGAAGGGTATGTCTAGAAGTGGGCAACGTATAACTGATGCAGAAACAGGGCTTTCACGTCTGCTATACGATTTGAAGGTGGGCAGGAAAGAATCAGGCAAACAGGGACAAGTGCAGTCTTCCTCCAAAGGGGTGGATGGATACGTGCTTCGTCACGAAGCGCTAAAGTCGGATGTATTCTGGCCGTTATCGAATCGGAAGGAATTGCTGCAAATGTCCCGTGAAGATACGAAGAGTCTGATCCGTTATTTGGCTGACTGTGGGCAATATGATGTGCTCATTCTCGATGGGGACTCAGGTTGGGATGGACGCAGTGAGGGGATTTTCGATGCTGCAGGTGTGTTCGTGTGGCTGGTTGAGGATGACATCTCTTCCATGCACCGCTGGGATCAATGGATGCAGCATATGGAGCGTACGTGGCCGGATCTGCATGAAAGTGTACTGGATCGTGCCCGCTTCATTGTCAACAAGTATCGGGACAGCGTCATCAATGCCTTGCCAAGACCTGATCTGCATCTGGATGCTGTACTGCCGTATATCCCTTCCTGGAAGCAGCTAAGCCAGGAGGAAGTGATGCTCAGCTCACCGATCTTTCAACGCGAAGTGAAGAGACTATGCGCCCTGATCCTACAGGATGGGGAAGAAGAACTGAAGCAGACAGGACGAATCCAGAAGGGTGATGGTTGGTCACTATGACGGATTCATCCAAGATGATACTGGGCCGTGAAGAGCAGTTTCAGATCATGCGTCGCGAGGTTAGGGCTGGCCTCGATTTAACGTCGTCTGCGGGAGACGAAGAACTGTGGCAGGGAATTGAGCGTAAAGTGCTCTCTGACCCGAAACTGGATGATCTGACCTCCGGGGAGCGTCATACGCTGGTACAACGGTTATTCGACTCCTTTCGAGGGCTGGATATTCTGCAACCCTTGGTGGATCATCCCGAAATTACGGAGATTATGATTAACAGCCACCGGGAGATTTTCGTTGAACAGGAAGGTGAAGTCAGACAGATCACGCTGGAGTTCGAGTCCAGGGAACGACTGGAAGACATTATCCAGATGATTGTATCCGGGGTGAACCGGATTGTGAATGAGTCTTCTCCAATCGTGGATGCGCGGTTGAAAGACGGCTCTCGGGTCAATATCGTGTTGCCTCCTATTGCATTGAAGGGTCCGACTATGACGATTCGGAAATTCCCAAGTGAACCGATGAGGATGTCCGATCTGATTGGTAAAGGTGCCCTGCATGAGAAAGCGGCAGAATTGCTGCAGCAGTTGGTACGCAGCAAATACAATATTTTTATCGGCGGCGGAACCGGGTCGGGGAAAACTACTTTCCTAAATGCATTATCTCAGTTTATCCCGGCGGATGAACGGATCATCACGATTGAGGACTCTGCTGAATTACAGATTGTCACGGTACCCAATCTGGTATCGCTGGAGACGCGTAATGCCAATACCGAAGGCAAGGGGCAAATATCTATTCGTGATCTGATCAAGTCATCCTTGCGGATGCGTCCAAATCGAATTGTCATTGGTGAGGTGCGGGGGGCAGAAGCGCTGGATATGTTGCAGGCCATGAACACTGGACATGATGGCTCGTTGTCCACGGGTCACGCCAATACGATCTCCGATATGATCAGCAGATTGGAGACCATGGTGCTCAGCGGAGCGGATCTTCCCATTGCGGTTGTCCGGCAGCAGATCAGCTCGGCCATTGATATCTTTGTACATTTATCCCGGCTGCGTGATCGTTCACGTCGGGTGACCGAGATTAGCGAAGTGATTGGCATGCAGGACGGAGAAGTACTGCTCAATCCACTGTTTCGTTTCCAGGAAATCGAAGAAAAAGAAGGCAAGATTATTGGCGGACTCGTGCAAGTTGGAACACTGAGACAAGTGGATAAAATTCAGATGGCTGGGCTAGCGGAATGGTTGAACGAGTACATAGAACGCAATAGTGATGAGTTGAATGGATCGGATAACAACGTGAAATAGTCGATTTTATTGGTAGGTGATGAAGTTGGGTGAGGCCAGACAAGCGTTAACGGACTACACCGTATATACGCTATCTCGAAGACAGCGGATTGTCTGCATGCTGATTAGTGGTTTGTTGTTCTTTGGTGTCGGTATTCTGTTCTATCATCAGTGGTTGGCCGGACTGATATTGGCTGCGGGGTGTATATGGGTACCAAAACACTGGACAAAAGTACTGCTGGAACGAAGAAGAATGACTCTCAGTTTACATTTTAAGCAGGCATTATATGCGTTGTCCTCTGCGCTGGCTGCGGGAAAATCAGTAGAGAACGGTTTTAAGGAATCAGTGGAGGATCTGCGCATGCTCAATCCTGAGGCGGATACAGATCTCATTCGTGAATTCACCATTCTGAGGACGCGGATGGAATATGGTCAGCCCATTGAAGAGGCGCTGCAAAACTTCTCGGATCGGGCCAAAATTGAGGATATCACAAACTTTGCCGATGTGTTCATCACATGTAAGCGAACGGGTGGAGATCTGGTCGAAGTGGTAAGGCGAACCTCGGCGGTAATTGGTGAGAAGCTGGATATTCAGCAGGACATCATGGTAGCGGTGGCACAGAAGAAGTTTGAATCTAAAGTGATGTTTGCCGCTCCATTTGTTTTTCTGATTTTTCTAAACTTTACGGCCAAGGATTTTATGGAGCCGTTATACAGCGGGATGGGATATATGATCTCCAGCGGGGCATTGGCGTTACTTGCCTGCTGTTATTTGTGGATTACACGCATTATGGATATCAAAGTATAAGGAGCTGACACGATGCTGCTTCCCGTTATTTTCGGAGGGGTGCTCGGAGCAGGGTGGCTGGTGCTTGATCGAACGCGAGGGCAGACCTACCGACATTTGCGCAAACTGGATATGGAAGGAATACGTCTGAAGAAGCTGCATGGCCCCTTTTTGTTTTTACTGGACAAGTTCGAGGTGGGCCGCAGATTGCCTGTGCTCATGTTCCGTATGCAGCATGCCATTCAGAAAATGTATGGCATACAGCATAGTGGAGAGAAAACGATGCTCTACTGTGCTGAGATGCTGACTTATTCGTGGCTGATGTTGCTCGTAGGCTGCCTTTTGGCGGTCGTTGGGGACATGGGGCTTGGGGGTATGGTAGGTGGATTGGCACTCGGTGCTGCACTGCCCTTTGCGCTCTACAAAGATCTTAACACCAAAGTACAGCGAAGAGATCAGGACATACTCATGGAGCTGCCGGAGTTATTGAACCGAATTGTTCTGCTAGTTGGTGCGGGAGAAACGGTGCAGCGTGCCATTGTTCACTGTGTAGCCAGTCAGGGAGAACGGAATCATCCCCTCTATAATGAGCTGCGAAAGACGGTCGGGGATTGGAACAACGGATACTCGTTTCAACAATCCTTTGAACAGTTCAGCCGCCGCTGTGGTGTACAGGAAGTGACGATTTTTACAACAACAGTGCTGCTGAATTTCCGGCGAGGGGGAGGTGACTTTGTATTGGCGCTGCGTGATCTGTCCCATGTGCTGTGGGAGAAACGCAAGGCCGTTAGTCGGGCTAAGGGAGAACAGGCTTCTTCCAAATTGGTGTTTCCGATGGTACTGATCTTTTTTTCGATTGTGGTGATGATCGGGGCACCTGCTTTTATGATGATGAATATGTAGGAGGAATTGGGATGCTGGAATTAATGAAAAGCAAAGTAATTGGACTTTGGAAGGAAGAGGACGGGCTGGGTACGTTGGAGCTGATTCTGATTATCGGCGTAATTATCATTATTGCATTAATATTCAAAAATCAAATAACAGCATTAATTACGAGCCTGCTTAGTAAAGTGGACACGAAAAGCAATGAATTTTTCCCGGGTAAGTAAATTGAAAAAGGAAGAAGGGAGCTTCACCATTGAAGCCTCCCTGGTCTTCCCTATTGTGTTGTTTATTCTCGTGATACTTTTATTTTTCTCCATGTACATGTATCAGAAAACATTTCTGAACCAGCATGCGTATGCAGCTTCTGAACGTGCCGCCTACAGCTGGGATAACAGCCACAAGCAGGCGATGACAGGAGAAGTTGTTGCTGGGGAACATGACAACTTGTACTGGAGACTGACCGATGATCGATTGCTCGGAGCACTGTTTGGTTGGGTGGGAGCGGACAATGAGGTTATTGTGTCAGTACCCGCAGGGGAAGGCGGAAGTCTATCGGAAAAGAAACTGTCCCAAGCGGCACAAGGTATGCCCTCTGGCATGAACGGGACAATTGAATATCAGAACTCGCTGATCCAGCGAAAAGTAACGACTAAGCTGGAGCAGGTGATTTCTTTACCGTTGCCTTCTTTTTTATTTGATTCAGGTAACAGTGTACTAACACAAGGTTCATCTGCAGTTGTAGAGCCGACGGAATTCATCCGAACGGTGGATCTGGTCCGTTATTATGCAGCCAAGTTTAAAGGCAAGGGCGGAGCCGCAGCCAGTACTGCCGCTGAAGCGGGACAGGTTGTACAGCATTTTGGCAAAACCAAAAAATGAGGAAAGGAGGAGGAAGCACTGTTCAGAAAAAAAGACGGTGAATCTGGAGCCGTAACCGTGTTCTTGATCTTGATTTTGGCTGGAATCTTTATGTTTGTTTCCATTTTCATTGATTATGCACGTATTGCTGCTTTCAAAGTACAGGCAGAACGAATGACGCATGCAGCGATGAGATCTGTGATGTCAGCCTACGATACTTCCTTGCGGGAGTATGGTCTATTTGGATACGGTGACAGCAGTGGTGACTCCATTATGGCCAAGGTGCTGAATGATAGTGTGAAGCCCTCGGCTGTGAAAGATGGGTTTCCCATTCTGGATATCCAATGGGATACGACTTCACTAAGCATGGAGCGTGAACTGGGCAGATACGATATTTTTAATCGCCAGATCCAGGAGGATATGAAATATCGTGCGCCGGTTGATTTTACCCTGGAAGTGGTCAACCGTTTTAAGCCGATGTCAGAAGAGATGAAAGAAGCTGCTCATACCGTGGATCTGCTCAAAAAATTGCAAAAACTGTATGACAAACGTGAGGAATTGCTGGACGAAGCAATAGCCAATCAGACGGAATCCGCCGATAAGCTGAAGGGTCTGCCTGCACTGATCATGAATCCGCCCTCCTCTGCCATTTACGATGAGATGTTAAGAGAGACGCCAGAGACAGCTGCCGAAGCAGCGGCGCGTTATGCGGATTATCTTAACAAAAAACAAATGGATGAAGGGCTGCCATTTAACCAGCAACAGTACATGCTAGAGCTAGCTCGTTATCGGACAGGTGTAGGGAATGTGGCGACAGGTATAAGCACGATCATACAACCAGCATTGCAGGCTCACCAGACAAAATTGGAGGAAGCCCAAGCTAAGATTGAAGAAGCTCGCAAGATCAATGAGGAAATGAAGCGGGTAATCGCTGAAGGGGAGAACCGTTCACAGAATGCCAGTTATGAAAACGTAGGCAACTCAACGCTGCCTGGGACGAGCCCTCCGTCTACCGGATCGGGAAGTGAAGCCAAGAGTACACGCTCCCTTGCTTCGGAACTTGTAAGAGCTGACACGCTGTTTGATCAGTTAAATGCACATGTACGCTCACAAAATTCGGATTTCACCAATGTCAGAAATGACAGTATGGAGCTTAATACGCAGCTTCGCACTGTTACGGTAATGAGTGGTGTTTCCATTAAACCAGGGGTTAGACAGGCTAGTCAGGTCACGGAACGATACATGGACACTTATGTAAGAAGTGGTCCCTCCAATGTTATTCTCCAAAGCAAACAGCTGTTGGAGAGCGGTCGCGGATCTGATGCCCAGCGCAAAGCGAATGATAAGGAATCCAAAGGGAAGTTGAAGGAAGTTAAACGCATATTGTCACAAATCGAAAAGGGGAGCTCCGGCTCCATGGAAGCCTTCAAACAATTGGAGGAGTACTACAACGCCAACATCGCTTTTAACCAAGCGAGCCGTGAAGAAGCCAAGAAGGCAGAGATTGCTGGAGATCCGTATGACTCCGGTGGTGACGCAATGAACGGAATGGACAGTTTGTTCGGAGGAATGTCTAATTTGCTGGATAGTTTTGGCGATGAGTTGTTCCAGAATGAGTATGCACTGGCGTATTTCAACTCCATGGATTTTGGGCAATTGTTGGGCTGGACTGAAGGCAGTGGAGATGCTGGTGAAGTGTTCAAACTGCAAAATCAGGAATTGGAGTACATCGTATATGGTTTTCATAATCCTTCGGGGAACATTGCCGCTGCGTATGCGGAGATCTTTGGCATGCGTCTGGCGATTCGAACTGCAGAAGGACTAATTGAGAATAGCAAGCTTGGGAATCCACTACTTGTATTATCTGCTGCAATTTTATACGGAATTACAAACGCTATAGCAGATATGGTGAAACTGGCTAAAGAAGGTAGTGTGGAATTGTCCAAATATATCAAAGTCAAGCTTACATACAGGGACCATCTGCGTTTGTTCCTATTAATGCATAGCAACAATGAACGCAAAATGTCCAGAATGTTGGCTTTGATCCGATTGAATACCGGCGTGAATCCGGATGAGAAGCAGACATACGCTTCAGGAAACATGCGCAGCAGTATTAAATTGTGGTTTTTACCAGGCGTCACAAGAAGTATAGGCGCTGTCATGGGTAGTGAAGATCAGGTAGAAGATGGGCGATTTTTCATTGATCGAAAGGCCGATTATTCCTATTGAGTAATCTGGATCGTTTCGGTGGAGGGATTATGGATAAGCAGCATCAGCAGGAAAAAATATTGGCACGATTACAGAGTCGACTTACACGAGTGCGTAGACTGGAAAGAATGAAGTTTCTGACTGAGCAAATACATTCTATTTCGAAAGTGCGTTTTCCAAAAAAGACGGGTTCATCAGAAAAGGAAATGGGCAGCATCGTTTTGGAAGCCTCACTGGTTTTACCTGTATTCCTGTTCTTTGTCATGTTCCTCATTTACATCGTACAGATGACGTTGGTATCAACAGCATTGCAGAGCACGGCAGGAGAGGCAGTAAAGCAGTTATCCACGAAAATATATCCGGTCTCCCTTGTATTCAGCCCCTCTGATTCCGCAGGTGGTGAAGGTTCGGAGGGTGGGTGGAAAATACCGGAGTTGTCACTGACGGAATGGGCCGAAGAGTACGCCTCTTCACTGCCAGAGCCGCTAAGTGATTGGGTACGTGCAGCTGCTGCCAGGGGTGAACAACCGTTACAGGAGGTGAAGACATCCGTTCTTGAGACAGTACTTGATCCTACCGTTAAACCGCTGCTTGAGCCTTTTATTAATACTTCTGTACTGAATGTAGAGCGTGTGCATGTTAACGGTGTTTCCATACCTGATCTCAAAAATAAAACGAATCCTTACTTCAGGCTTGAATTGAGCTATGAATTGCCTGTTAAAGTTCCCTTTCTAGGGAAGTCTTTACGCATTCAAGCGGCTGCGGCAGAACGGGTATGGATTGGAGATACCGGAGAAGGCTCCAACAGTAGTGGGGGAGACGCCGATTCTGCAGGAACAGTAACCGTGTTATCCAAGCCGGAGCCAGCATACATAGGCAACAATGCAACAATTAAGGTCAAAGTAGAGCCCGGAGCCACAGCGAACTTGACCATATTTTACAAGTCCGGTGAAAGTTCAGCCAAGCATATCGGGTGGGCGACTGCTGACGAAAATGGTGTGATTGAGTGGAACTGGTTTGTTGGTACACGTACAACGGAAGGCACATGGACATTTGTTGTAGAGACTGCGGATGGTGCCAAGACGGTGACCGAGTTTAATGTGGCTTCCAGAAAATAAGGAAGGAGATGGTGGAGGTGGAGTGGTTTTACCTGGCCTGTGGTCTGTATGTGATTGCAGCTTTTGTTACAGATGTTCGTTCGATGAAAATTCCAAATCGTTTAACTTTACCAGTGACTGTCGCTGGAGTGCTGGTCCATATTATCTGGGGAGGTTGGGAGGGGTTTCTGTTCTCCGCAGCCGGATTTGGGATGGGGTTTGGTGTCTTATTTCTAATGTATCTAATCGGGGCAGTGGGTGCAGGAGATGTGAAATTGTTTGGAGGAATTGGAGCTTGGACAGGACTGGCCTTTGGCGTTCACGTTATTATTTACTCCGTTTTGTACGCAGGGGCAATTGGATTAGTCATTCTATTGTTCCGAAGGGATTCTGCGAAGCGGATTCGCGGGATGGCAGGAAATCTTGCCGGTTTCTTCATGCTCGGTTCGCTCAAGCTGGTCAATCAGGAAAAGACATTGAAGTTTCCTTTTATGCTGGCCGTATTGCCAGGATTCATTAGCGCCTATATCTACATGATTTAACTAAGCAATGGAAAGAGAGGATTGGCATGTATGGATTAACGAGAGATTTCATTCGAAACGGCGGATCGTTTATGGTTTTGGAGAAAGCGGAAGGGCTGCGAATGGATGAACTGAGCCGTGTGCAGACGGGCATGTTGTCTTCAAATCAAATTCCCCGACTTCTTCCCGTTCATATTCGAGAGGTAGACCGAAATGTAACGTTACAATACGATATTTCAGGATATAAGATGTTACCTCAAATGTTGAAGTTGGGAAAAATCAAGCTGCGTGTGTTATATGGTCTATTGTTTCAGCTGGCAGACACGTTTACAGAGTGTAGACAATATATGTTGGATTCGCGTAAATTACAGATTCAGGAAGAGTACATATTTATCAATGGTTCACTTGAACTGGGAGAGCTTGGCTTAGTATATATTCCAATTGTCGATGCAGTTGAGGTAGATCCGACGCCTCAGCAATTCCGCGAACTGGTTATTAGGTTAATGGCCCATGTTCAGGAACTTCAGGGCGAAGGAATTCAGCGTGTCCTCCAGCTATGTGAGATTGAACAATGGGATATTAGACAACTGCGTGAACTTTTGCTTGAATTATATGCAGATGAGCAGAGTGGTTCAGGCCAGGCAACGTTTATGTCTTCACGTGGGTCATCCGGCTCAAGTGACAGTAAATTAGGAATGCCACTTTCTGCAGTTCCGGAGCAGGGAAATGATCTGTTTTCCAATAGAAGTGGGCAAGATCAGTATCGTCAGTTGGATCGAAATGGCGAAGCTGGGCAGCAGTTAAAATCAAATCATCAACCGAGGATATCTACTGCGGAGGATGACAAGCCACTTAACAAACCCTTTTCAGGATTTTCGGGCAGACGTTCACCGATAGAGTCCTCATTGCAAGCGAAAGGTGTTACGAATCCGTCACAGCGCCAAACGTTTGATTCAATACAGGACGATGATATGGAAAAGGACGAGAAGGACAAGAAGCAGGATTCTTCCAAAACGACCTATATCATTCTGGGCTGTATGATTGCCATCGCGCTGGTATGGAGATTCATCTATATGGAACAACCAGGGCAGACACAAAAGATTCTATCTGCAGCATTAAGTGCTGGCTTGCTTGGGATCGCGGGTTGGGCATGGGTGACCAAAGGGAAATTCGGAAATTCGAAATCCAATTTGCTACGCAAAAAGATGCCGAATGAAGAATATGCAGATGGCGAATTAGAAGAGGGCTCTACCAATAAGAAATCTGCTTTTTTTGGATTGGGAAGAGGCAAAGGTAAGCAGAAAGAAAGCCAAGAAGAGATGTTTCAGGAGAGCTGGCGTTGGAATGCAACTGAAATGTCACCAGAAGGTAACACCTATGGACAAGGTTACACGAGTCAACAGAGCTCTGGTGATATACAAAATGCTCAATCAGAACGGGGGCAATCTATTGAATCCAGGTCATCTGTAGCAGGAAATTCTCGCTTTCAAAATCTACATATACCATCTGAAGCTTCTGATGAACCTTTTGTTCAGCATACTGTCGAATCCGTGGCTGCAACATCGGAGCTCATTCGTCATCATGCGGCGGCTGATGCTACAGTAAATTTGCAGAGTGTTGCTGGCGGAAGCATTACGGGAGCAGGTCTAGTAGTACCTTCCTTTTATCTTGAACGCAGATCAGCAACAGGGGACAAAAATGAACGGATGGATGTCCGAGGAGCATCGTTTGTTATTGGCCGATCGGCGGACATGGTCCAGTGGGTAGATTCAGCAACCGGTGTGTCCCGTGCTCATGTGGAATTGAGCCGGAACAAATCGGGCTATGTCATTAAGGATTTGGGTTCTGTGAATGGAACCATTCTCAAGGGCGATGTTCTTGCTCCGTACAAAGAATATCCACTGGAAGATGGGGATACCTTTACGTTAGCTGAGTCTGTTTACACGTATCGATCAGTCGGATAGACCCCGGTGTTTTAGATCTTCCAGTGCATCGGTTAATGTAGGAAAGGTGAACTGGAATCCGTGATCCAACGCTTTTTGCGGGATAACCCGCTGTCCTTGAAGCAGCACGACAGAGAGTTCTCCGACCAGTGTTTTGATCAGAATTCCGGGTACGGGGAACCAGTGCGGACGATGATACACTTTGCCTACCGTGCGTCCGAATTCATCGTTGGTTACCGGGTTGGGCGAAGAGGCGTTCACCGGACCGGAGATTTCTTTATTTTGGATCGTGAAATCAATCAAACGCACAATATCCATAATATGAATCCAACTGGTCCACTGTTTGCCACTTCCCACCCTGCCCCCAACACCAAGCATATAAGGCAGTTTCATTAATGGAAAAGCACCTTTTTTATGACCAAGCACGAGGCTAACGCGGATTTTCACGAGTCTCACATGTTTGATGGCATCAGCAGCAACTTCCCATTGTTGAGAAACGCGGGATGGGAAATTCACCGATTTTTGAGGACTGTTCTCATCAAATGTTTCTGTAGGAGAGGTGCCATAGATTGCCATGGCAGATGCCTGTACGACCACCTCCGGTTTGTGTTCCAGTGAATCTATCAATTTGGCTACGCGTGCTACAGTAGTCACTCTGGATTCAACAATCTCCAGTTTCGCTTTTGTTGTCCAACGTTGATTCAACGTTTCTCCAGCCAGATTCACCAAGGCATCCATTCCCTCCAGCAAATGAGGCTGTTCCTCTACCTGTTCCCATGAGACATAAGTAAGGTTTTGGCTGGGATTATGTAAATTCGGCAGTTTGCGTGTAATAACTTTCACATGATGGCCTGTCTGAAGCCAGTAATCAACGAGTGCTCCTCCGACAAAACCGGTACCTCCGCAAATCGCAATCTTCATCTTGGCGACCTCCTTGTTATTTTGACTATGCTGACATGTAATATTGGATCGACAAACAGCCCCGGGCGGTAAGCACTGCCTTGCTGGGAATGACTTACC
The DNA here is from genome assembly GCF_058408365.1 of Paenibacillus sp. MDV22-iso6. NCBI lineage: Bacteria > Bacillati > Bacillota > Bacilli > Caryophanales > Paenibacillaceae > Paenibacillus > Paenibacillus sp. MDV22-iso6. Next base: position 580,590 of record NZ_JBZVDZ010000002.1, read on the forward strand.
TTACGGAGCATGTTTGAAAATATGTAAACCTAATACATGTTCGGCTGTATTCCATTTTCTATTTATTCATCAAATGTTTATAGGGCGAATAGTCAATTTGGTTCTTCTCCAAAAATTTCACCAGAAACTTATTATCCCGCTTCGGTGTGGCTATAATGTATCCTTTAATGCAATGATCTCTGGATACTTCAGGTGCATTATTTTCGTACGCAATTTTGCCGATTTCTGCTGCAATGGAATGTTTGGCGATATCTCGAAATGGGCCAGGAACAGGCTCCACAAGCTGGTCGAGAAAAGCTTTTGCTTCATCTGTCCATAAATGACGGCTGGTTTCAACCCAGTGGTTCTGCCAATCGAGTTTCGACTTTCCGTCTGCCTTCGGAAGCACTTTCAAAAACTTGCGCATCATAAAAAATCCGCCAACACACATACTTCCAAGCAAAAGAACGGTCCAGAATGCGATCGTGTTCATAAACCAATTGCTGGGGGAACTACTAGTCAACGTCCAAGCGTAGGAGCCGAAAATCATTGCGGAGTCACCTCGGTTTATTGATTTTCACGGAAAGACGGATTCCGCCCACCCATGTTCCAAATTACAGCTGTAAAAAATAGCCTATATCCCGAATTATAGCGCATTTCTAGATTTATTTCGATAATCGCGTTAGAATAAGGGGTAATTCAGAAAAAGGGGGATTAATGATGCTTAAAATCGGCTCCCATGTGTCCTTTTCGGACAAGGGATTATTGAGTGCAACGAAGGAAGCGTCCTCGTACGGTTCCAGTTCGTTTATGATATATACGGGTGCACCGCAAAATACCCGCCGCAAGCCTATTGAGTCCATGTTTATTGAGGAAGGCAAGCTTGCGATGCAAGAGGGCGGAATGGAAGATATCGTTGTCCATGCGCCATACATTATTAACCTCGGTTCATACAAAGAAAACACGTATGAGCTGGCCGTTAGTTTCCTTCAGGAAGAGATTCGTCGTACACATGCGATTGGTGTCAAAAATATCGTGCTGCATCCCGGCGCATTTACGGACAAGGATGCTCACTACGGCATCGGACGTATTGCTGAAGGCTTGAATGAAGTGCTGGACGGTGTGAAAGAGACGGATGTGAATATCGCTCTGGAAACGATGGCTGGCAAAGGAACTGAAATGGGCTGCAGCTTTGAAGAGATCGCTCAGATCATGGAGAAGGTTACACACAATGAACGCCTTACTGTATGTATGGATACATGTCACATTCACGATGCGGGTTATGATATCGTGAACGACCTGGACGGTGTTCTTGAACAATTTGATCGTACGGTAGGGCTTGACCGCATTGCCGTAATGCATATTAATGATAGTAAGAACCCTGTGGGTGCGCACAAGGACCGTCATACCCCGATTGGCTCTGGCTGGATTGGTTTTGAGGCGATTAACCGCATCGTGCATCACGAGGCTCTTCAGGGACGTCCGTTTATTTTGGAAACGCCTTGGATTGGTAAAGAAGCCAAAACTCAGCGTCCTATGTATGAAGTAGAGATTGCATTGCTTCGCGGGGATGTTGCTGGTCGATTTGGTCCCGAGTTCCTGACAGAAGTGGAACAATTGCATCATTTCTTCAAAGGAAAAGAGATTGAGTCCCGTTCATATGTTCTGGATATCTGGACATTGCTCAAGAATGATGCCAAAGCGAAGAAAGCCGATCCACGTGAGCCGTTGGAACGTCTGTATGACCTCGTGGCTGAAGCCGCATTGTTCCCGCATTTGAATGAAGAACAACTGAATCATCGTTTGATCGCCTGGCTTGCAGGCAAAGAAATTTTTGTCACGGCCTAGTTGAAGGAGGAAAAATAACCCGATGGAGATTCACGCTAAACAAGTACGTCCTGATGTTAAAAACCGCGCCGATCGGGCGCGGATGCTCATTTCCTGTCCGGATGGACCGGGAATTGTTGCCGCAGTATCCCATTTCTTGCACCAGCATGGTGCAAACATTGTACAGTCGGACCAATACACAATGGACCCGGCTGGCGGCATGTTTTTTATGCGGATCGAGTTCGATCTTCCACAATTATCGTTGAACCTGCCTAAGCTGGAAGCTGATTTCGAAGAAGTGGCAAACCGTTTCAAAATGGATTGGAGTCTTTCTGCGGTTAGCCGCAAGAAGAAACTTGCCATCTTTGTATCCAAGGAGGATCACTGTCTGGTTGAGCTGTTGTGGCAATGGCAGGCTGGCGATCTGGATGCAGACATCGCGCTTGTTGTGAGCAATCATCTGGATATGAAGGACTATGTAGAATCATTTGGCATTCCTTATCACCATATTCCGGTTACAGCGGATACGAAGAAGGAAGCGGAACAACGCCAGTTGGACGTCATTGGTAATGATATCGACGTGATTATTCTTGCGCGCTACATGCAGATCATTTCTCCGATGTTCATTGAGCATTACCGCAATCGTATTATTAACATTCATCACTCGTTTCTGCCTGCCTTTGTTGGCGGTAAACCGTATGCCCAAGCGTACAATCGAGGTGTCAAAATTATCGGTGCGACGGCTCACTATGTTACGGAAGAGCTGGATGGCGGACCAATCATTGAGCAGGACGTTCAGCGTGTAAGCCATGGGGATGATGTAACTGAGTTAAAACGCATTGGACGTACCATTGAGCGTGTAGTTCTTGCTCGTGCTGTGAAATGGCATGTTGAAGATCGTGTACTGGTTCATGAAAATAAAACCGTTGTGTTTTAAGCTAATGCTTTAATACTGCGCAAGGTTGATTCGGAAAGATATAGTTCAGTTCTATTCCGAAAAAAGAGAAGGCGATTCCCTATTCATGTCTGAACGGGGGATCGCCTTTTTGGTCTTGCTTCTGGCTGTGCTTCCACAGATGACCGCATACCCCAACGACCACGCCAAATAACAGATGCCCTGCCAGCCAGTAAAGTATCGCTTTTATATCATATAGATCAGGCACACGACTCGACAGCTGGGAGAGTGGAATATACAGCAGGGAAGAGAGAGCGCCGATCAGGACGCCTTTGGATATCGGATGACCTGAACGCTGAATCCACCATATGTAGAAGTTGCCAATGATTATGGAAACGATAAGATGCAGCCCAAATTCAATGAACTCAGGTAGCGTGGGCGGAAGCCATGGAACAAAATCAATGTTCAGCAGCAAGGTATAGACTTTTTCACCAGTGTAAGTCTGAATAGCCTTTAAAAAGAACCCGAGCACCAGTCCGGATGTAAGACCTGTTAAAACCCCGGCTTTCCAGGGTAATATGTGTTTTAGCGATTTTGGTGACTTAGCCAAATGTTCCGGCATATGCGAATCCTCCTTTCCATATGAAGTACAGCCTGATGTGCACAAAAGTCCGATTTTTCCAATCATGATCAAGGACCATTATATGCAAAATCAACTTCGATATCTAAAAAGAGTATGGTTTTCCGCTTAAAGGTTATACTTCATCCGATGGATTTGCGATGCTGGCTGAGCTAGAAGATATGCTGAAATGCTCAGTATGACACTCTTTTTGCGCAACTGGAAACAAATCCCTCGTCATAATCAGCCGAATTTTCCCGATCTTCTAAAAGAAGGTTATGGAAAACCTTCACGCCAAGTGATACAATACAAAAGTGAATAAGTCAAAATGAAACACTCAAGCGGATTCACTTATTGTGAAATTCGGTTTGCTTGTATGATGAGAGGGATTCGCTTGCGCAACCCGACTTATCTAAAGACATGAGGAGGACAAACCATGACTGACAAGAACGAAGCGATTCAAAAGGAAGAGAACAACACCATCGACAACCTGTCGATCACTACCGTACGTACACTGGCGATTGATGCAATCGAGAAGGCAAATTCCGGACACCCGGGAATGCCTATGGGCTCCGCTCCAATGGGGTACCAACTTTTTGCAAAAACGATGACACATAACCCGGACCACCCAACTTGGGTTAACCGGGACCGTTTTGTTCTGTCCGCAGGACATGGCTCCATGTTGCTGTACAGCTTACTTCACCTGAGCGGGTATGACCTGCCTATGGAACAATTGAAACAGTTCCGTCAATGGGGAAGCAAAACTCCGGGTCACCCGGAATTCGGACATACTGCAGGCGTTGACGCAACAACTGGACCACTGGGCCAAGGTATTGCAATGGCTGTAGGTATGGCTATGGCTGAAGCTCAACTGAGCGCAACATATAATAAAGACAAATTCAACGTAATCGACCACCACACTTACGCAATCTGTGGTGACGGTGACTTGATGGAAGGTGTATCCCATGAATCAGCTTCCCTGGCTGGACGTTTGCACCTGGGCAAATTGATCATGTTGTTCGACTCCAATGACATCACTTTGGATGGTAAATTGAACCTGTCTTCTTCTGAAAGCATCGCGAAGCGTTTTGAAGCTTATGGCTGGCAAGTGCTGCGCGTTGAAGATGGTAACGATCTGCCTGCAATCCAAAAAGCAATTGAAGAAGGTCAAGCAGATACGCTTCGTCCTACACTGATTGAAGTTAAAACTGTAATTGGTTACGGTAGCCCGAACAAACAAGGTAAAGGCGGCCACGGCGGTACTCACGGATCTCCACTGGGTGCAGACGAAGCTAAATTGACTAAAGAGTTTTACAAATGGGTTTACCAGGAAGATTTCCACGTTCCAACTGAAGTTCGCGAACACTTTGCACAAGTGAAAGATCGTGGTATCTCTGCTAACAAAGCATGGGACGAGAAATTTGCTGAGTACAAAAAAGCATTCCCTGAGCTGGCAGCTCAATTCGAAACGGCAATCAATGGCGACCTTCCAGAAGGTTGGGATCGCGATCTGCCTAAATATGCAGCAACAGACAAAGCTGTATCCACTCGTGTAGCATCCGGTAATGCACTGAACGGTTTGGCTCATAACGTGCCACAACTGACAGGTGGATCTGCTGACTTGGAAAGCTCCACAATGACTCACCTGAACAACCTGGAGAACTTCTCACCTGAAGATTATTCCGGTCGCAACATCTACTTCGGTATCCGTGAATTCGGTATGGCTGGGGCAATGAACGGTATGGCACTGCACAGTGGTGTGAAAGTATTCGGAGGTACATTCTTCGTATTTACAGACTACCTGCGTCCAGCTGTTCGTCTGGCTGCCCTGATGGGTCTGCCTGTAACGTACGTCCTGACTCACGACAGTATCGCTGTTGGTGAAGACGGTCCTACTCACGAACCAATTGAGCAATTGGCATCACTGCGTATCATTCCTAACCTGACAGTTATTCGTCCGGCTGACGGTAATGAAACTTCTGCAGCATGGGCTTATGCGCTTGAGAACAAGAGCAACCCGGTTGCACTCGTACTCACTCGTCAAAACTTGCCGATTCTGGAAGGTACCGTTGAAGGTTCACGTGAAAACGTGAAACGTGGTGCGTATGTTGTCTCTGATGCAAAAGAAGGCAAAGCTGTTGCCCAAATCATCGCTACAGGCTCCGAAGTGCAACTAGCTGTCAAAGCTCAAGCAGCACTTGCTGAACAAGGCATCCAAGTTCGCGTAATCAGCATGCCGAGCTGGGATCTGTTCGAGAAACAGGACAAAGCTTACAAAGAATCCGTCCTGCTTCCAGATGTTAAAGCTCGTCTGGCGATTGAAATGGCTCACCCAATGGGTTGGGAAAAATATGTCGGCGACCAAGGCGACATTCTCGGAATCAACACATTTGGTGCATCCGCGCCTGGCGACCGTGTTATCCAAGAGTATGGTTTCACTGTGGAAAACGTGGTTAGTCGCGTAAAAGCATTGCTGTAATAGCTTGAAAAATGCTGTAGGAAGGACAGTTTAATTTCTGTCCTGCCGAGCAGCAAGTGATTTCCGGCAGAGAATGGGCGGGCAACCGCCTTGATCTGTTTTGCCTTTTGTTTTGATTAACTTCAGGGGGAGCGGGTACGCATGTCACAGTTTGATCAAGTCAGTGTAGTGAAAGAGGCCAACATTTATTATGAGGGCCAGGTAACTAGTAGAACGGTTATTTTGGGGGATGGCAGCAAGGTGACTCTGGGTATTATGCTTCCAGGCAGTTATGAGTTCGGTACAGATTCCCGTGAGATTATGGAAATACTGTCCGGCGATCTGAGAGTATTACTTCCCGGAGAAGAAGATTGGCAAGAGATTCAAGGTCAAGCTACGTTCCACGTGCCTGCCGAATCCAAATTTAAACTGGAGATACGCAGCGTTACCGACTACTGCTGTTCGTACCCGGCGGAATAATACAAGAAGGGTAACCAGAACCGCGACTCGCGGATTCGGTTAACCCTTTTTGCTTCTTAAACTCTAACGACAAAGTTCGTGCTACAAGCTTGTCAGCCCTGTGGATTTGAAGTATCCTTAGGCTAAGTTGTTTAGAATGGAAAACGGAAAAAAATACGCTACCGATATCAGGAGGTTTTATAGATCATGGCAAAAAAAGTGAAGTTTGACTACAGCACTGCCCTGCAATTTGTCAATCAACATGAAGTGGACTATTTCGCTGAACCGATTCGTTTGGCTCACGAGCAGCTCCATAACGGAACGGGAACTGGATCGGATTATCTGGGCTGGATCGACCTGCCTACCGCTTATGACAAAGAAGAGTTCTCCCGTATTCAAAAAGCGGCTGCTAAAATCCAAAGCGATTCTGAAGTACTGATCGTCATCGGTATTGGTGGATCATACCTTGGTGCACGTGCAGCGATTGAGATGCTTACGCACTCTTTCTACAACAATCTGCCTAAAGACAAACGCAAAACGCCTGAAATCTACTTTGCAGGAAACAACATTAGCTCCACGTATGTAACTCATTTGCTGGATCTGGTTGAAGGCAAAGACTTCTCCGTTAACGTTATCTCCAAATCCGGTACAACAACGGAGCCAGCAATTGCTTTCCGTATCTTCCGTGCAGCACTGGAGAAAAAATACGGTAAAGAAGAAGCTCGCAAACGTATCTATGCTACGACAGATAAAGAGCGTGGCGCACTGAAAAAGCTGGCGAATGAAGAAGGCTATGAATCCTTCATTATCCCGGATGATGTAGGTGGACGTTACTCCGTTCTGACGGCTGTAGGTTTGTTGCCAATCGCAGCAGCTGGCATCAGCATTGAAGAAATGATGCAAGGTGCGGCTGACGCCTCTAAAGAATACAGCAACCCGAACGTAGCTGAGAACGAAGCATATCAATATGCAGCTGTTCGTAACGCACTGTATCGCAAAGGTAAAGGAACAGAAATCCTCGTGAACTACGAGCCATCCTTGCACTTTGTATCCGAATGGTGGAAACAGCTTTACGGAGAGAGTGAAGGTAAAGACTATAAAGGGATTTATCCTGCATCCGTTGATTTCTCGACTGACTTGCACTCCATGGGTCAATTCATTCAAGAGGGTAGCCGGAACATCTTCGAAACTGTGATTCAGGTTGCTGAAGTATCGGAGCATATTTCGATCCAAGCTGACCCGGATGATCTGGATGGTCTGAATTTCCTTGAAGGTAAAACAATGGACTTTGTTAACAAAAAAGCGTTCCAAGGAACACTGCTTGCACACACAGATGGTCAAGTGCCAAACTTGATTGTGAACATTCCAGATATGTCTCCATATTCTTTCGGATATCTGGTATACTTCTTTGAAAAAGCATGCGGCATTAGTGGTTACCTGCTGGGAGTCAATCCATTTGACCAACCAGGCGTGGAAGCTTACAAGAAAAATATGTTCGCTTTGCTGGGCAAACCAGGCTTTGAAGAAGAGAAAGCAGCGCTGGAAGCGAGACTTTCCGAATAATTCATCGGTCTGCTCATATAGTTAAATAAGGTAATGTAATTACATTCGGGGAGTCATTGTGAAGCAATGGTTTCCCGGATGTTAAACCAAGGCAGTTCGTCCGCGTGCGCGCGGGGAACTGCTTTCTTGTAAAATGGATCAAATTGGTGGAAAGTTGGATAGGGATGATTGAACGTTATCGCACGGTTCGAGGACCGGGCAATCTGGAAATTGTAATCAAAAAGTCGCGATTTATCGGTCATATTATGCCGGTCACGACGGAAGAAGAAGCTAACGCTTTTATTGATGAAATAAAGAAGAAACATTGGAATGCTACTCATAACTGCTCAGCGTATATGATTGGTGAGCGGGATGAGATCCAGAAGCAATCCGATGATGGTGAACCAAGCGGAACCGCTGGAAAACCGATTCTTGAAGTCATCAAAAATCAGCAATTGAAAAATGTGGCTATCGTTGTTACACGTTACTTTGGAGGAATTATGCTTGGAGCAGGTGGGTTAATTCGCGCTTATACGGATGGAGCAGTTGCAGCCATAGAAGCCGGGGAAGCGATTACCAAAGTGCTCCATCGTGAAGTGTTTGTTGAACTGGATTACACATGGCTGGGCAAAGTGGAAAATGAATTAAGGAGCCGGGAAGTCCGTACAGGTGAAACTGGGTTCACCGATAAGGTTACGTTGACTTGTCTTCCGCCGGATAGTGAAACCGAGGCATTTGTGGCCTGGATCACAGATTTGACGCAAGGGCAATCCCGGATCACGGAGGGACAGCGGCTTTATTTTATTGAAGGGGAATAAAATATATGGCTAGAAGAGCAGTCGAACAGGAGTTGTCGAGGGAGCGGATACTGGAGGCGGCAAGGCATCTTTTTATTACCAAAGGATACCGTGCCATTTCGATGCGAAGCATCGGCCAGCATCTAGGCTATAGTCATGGGTCGCTGTATTATCATTTTAAGGAAAAGGCAGAGCTGTTTTATGCCATCGTGGTTGAAGATTTCAATCATCTGGGGCATTTGCTGCTGCAAGCCATGGTCAGGCCAGTCATGGGCGGCGTGAGCAAGGTGGAACATATCATGATGGAGTTTATTCGTTTTGGTTTGGAGAATCCGTATCAGTACGAGATTATGTTCATGATTCGGGATGAGGAATTGCTATCGTATTGTCGTACGGAGCAAGGAAGATGCTTTGAATTGTTCGCCTCCATTATTCGGCAATACATGAATGAAGAGGGCTGTACGGAAGAGGATATTCAATGTGTACCACGTACGCTGTTTTTGTCCATGCACGGATTCATATCGTATTATATTCAGGACCGTTTAACCTTTGCAGAGATTGAATCGGCTGCGTTATCTCATGTCAAAGTACTCTGCCGTAATCTCCAACACCAGCCTGGCGTCCAATAAGGCGCTTTTGTCGCACTCCACACTTCAGGGCGGTGAATTGTCATAACATTAATTCTTTATAACGTTGTCTCGCGAAAGTTTTTGCGCGAAGAAGATCATTACAGGCGGGTTACATCCCTAGAATAGGGTGGGCCGCCTGTTTGTTTTTTATTTCAATCAATGGCAAATCATTAGAAATGGGGTTGAAATGGAGCTAACCTTCTATGATTTTAAGAAAATATTCCCGTTGACGAGGACCATCAAATTCGCAAAAATAGATGCCCTGCCATCTGCCAAGCAGTAATCTGCCCTCATGTATAATCACCGTTTGTGATGGTCCGGTTGTGATCGATTTCAAGTGAGAAGCCGTATTTCCTTCAGCATGCCGATATTCGGGATGTTGCCAGGGGTATACCTCGTTTAGACGAAGCAGCACGTCATGTTTGACATCCGGGTCTGCATTTTCATTAATTGCAATGCCTGCTGTCGTATGTGGACAATAAATCAATACAGTCCCATTCTGCACACCGCTGTCACGGACAACCTGCTCTACTTCCCGCGTAATATCCTTCATCTCATCCCGTCGGGATGTCGATAAATTCTTCGTATATAACATATTACTCCACTCCTTCGCTCCAAATTGTTCCTCTAGATTGTACCTTAACCATTACATACCGAACAAACCACTTAGATAAAGGGGATCAAAGAAATCTGGGGATAACAGCGATCGGAAGGTTGTTCTGGCCGCGTAGTGGCGAGTGTAATTTTTATAAAATCCATCTCATAGGTACGCCGATTTTATTCAATAAAAGCATTGACGATTAGCACTGCAAACTGGTAAAGTATCAGATAAGCAAAAACCAAGTAGACTAATGGGAATAATATTAAAGTAATAAAATCCAACTTAGGAAAATGGTTGTACCAAAGCAGGAAGACTGCCGACCGGACATAGAACCGGAGGCTGGGAGGGAATGCAGCAATGAATACCGTTCTTCGTCACAAGGGATGGACTTGGGGATTCCGCAGTACCGTATTGCTATATTTTATCGTACTCATTGTACTTCCAATCATCGGTGTGTACGTCAATTCCTTCTCTGAAGGATGGAGCAACTTTATCCAAAGTATTATGGACCCAATTGCATGGAAAGCCGTGCTGTTAACGATCCGGCTGGCTGTTATAGCTACGGTGATTAACGTCATTTTGGGAACCATGATTGCCTGGGTGCTGACACGTTATCGCTTTTTTGGGAGGTCGTTCCTTAACAGTCTGGTAGATCTTCCTTTTGCTCTTCCAACAGCCGTTGGTGGCCTGATGATTATGCTACTCCTGGGTCCGATCAGTGCCATTGGCAAACTGGCGGAATCCATGGGGTTTGAAATTGTGTTTCACCAGCCTGCGATTGTGATCGCAATGACCTTTGTTACGTTTCCATTTGTCATCCGTGCGGTGCAGCCTTTGCTCGAAGAGATCGATCCTTCGGAGGAAGAGGCATCCTACACGATGGGAGCATCGAAGGCGCGCACATTCAGGCAGGTCATTCTTCCGTCCATGGCTCCGGGCATGATTAGTGGGGGAATGCTCGCATTCTCCAGAGCACTGGCCGAATTCGGGGCTGTTGTGCTGGTGGCAGGCAATATTCCGGGAAGAACATTGACGGCTTCCGTATTTATTTACGGCGAGATCGAAAGTGACAATCCAACCGGAGCCGCGGCCGTGTCCGTACTGCTCTTAACACTCTCCTTCCTGATCCTCTGGCTCATTAATCTGGTGCAGATGCGGGGGAGAAGACGATGAGGCGACTATTAATCGGACTGACGTTTGTGGTGTTCATTGTACTGCTGATCATCCCGCTTGGACGTATTTTTATTGGTGCATTTGAAGACGGGGCAGGAGGATTCCTGGATGGGCTGTTGCGCCCTGAGGCGCTGCATGCCTTGATGATGACAGGACTTGTTGTACTTGTCGTCACACTGTTAAATACATTGTTTGGCGTTATGATGGCTATCTATCTGGTCCGCGCCGGATGGCTGAGTGACCGGGTGAAAGGGCTGCTGAACAGCATTGTGGATCTGCCCTATGCCGTATCGCCCGTCATTGGCGGATTGATGATTGTACTACTGCTGGGTCCCAACAGCATTATGGGCGCTTTTTTTGAAGGAATTGGATTTAATGTGGTGTATGCCTTCCCGGGTATGGTCATTGCAACGTTGTTTGTTACTTTTCCATTGATGGTTCGAGAGGTGATGCCTGTCTTGCAGGAGCTTGGATCTCAGCAGGAAGAGGCTGCGTCAACGCTTGGTGCATACGGCTGGAGAACGTTCTGGAGTGTTACCTGGCCTTCCATCCGCTGGGCGGTTGTGTACGGTCTTGTGCTGACGGTTGCCCGCTCGCTTGGGGAATTCGGTGCAGTGCTGGTTGTATCGGGTAACATTATGAACAAAACGCAGACGGCAACAACGCTTGTATATCAGGATGTAGAGAATTTTAACGTAGCTGCCGCAAATGGTGTGGCATTGGTACTGGTTACCTTTTCCGTCGGGCTGCTGCTTATGATGGAATGGGCCAAGAAGCGAAAGGAAGTGCATTGAGATGCATGTTGAAGTCCGTGATCTGAACAAACATTTCGGTGATTTTCATGCGGTAAAAGATGTCTCGTTCGATATTGCCAAAGGCCATCTAATCGGTTTGCTGGGACCCAGCGGAGGTGGGAAAACATCCATACTGCGTATGCTGGCAGGGCTGGAGAATCCGGGTTCCGGAGAGATTCGTTTTCACGGAAAAGTCGTAAACCATCTGCCTCCGCAGGAGCGGGGAATCGGATTTGTATTTCAGAACTATGCTTTGTTCAAACATATGACGGTATTTGAAAATATCGCCTTTGGGCTCAAGGTTAAAAAGACACCCAAAGCCCAGATCCGTGATCGGGTCATGGAGCTGGTGGAATTGACGGGGCTGAAAGGTTTCGAACAGCGTTATCCACATCAGTTGTCTGGTGGACAGCGTCAGCGCGTCGCTTTTGCCAGAGCATTAGCTCCGGAGCCACAGCTGCTGCTGCTGGATGAACCTTTTGCCGCTATTGATGCCAAGATCCGTCAGGAATTGCGTTCGTGGCTGAGAGAGCTGATTGAGCGGGTAGGCATCACTTCGATCTTTGTAACCCATGACCAGGATGAAGCGATTGAAGTTGCCGATGAAATCATGATTATCAGCCAAGGGCGCTTGGAGCAGAAGGGTACGCCATGGGATATTTACAAAAATCCAGAGACGCCATTTGTTGCTACATTTATCGGGGAATCTACCGTTGTGGAGGATGCTTCACAGCTCAAGGGCTTCGAACATGCGGTGGAAGGAGAGCGCACACGTGCATTGATCCGGCCTGAGTATATCGAGATCGGTTTGAAAAACGAGTTTAGCATGCTGTCCGCTACTGAAAAGGGTACAGTCAAACACCTTCATTTCCGTGGAAGTGAATGGATGGTGGAAGTGGAAGTTGAGGGCCATAAACTCATTACGTATCGATCCCTGGAGAAAACAACGCTGCAAGTCGGCCAACAGATTCGAGTGCTTGTGCATCGGGCATATCTGTTCAATGATACCCATAGCTGGGTTGTTGAGAACCGATTGAAGGAAGATCCAATGCCGGTCATCATCTAATCAGAACATCATTTAATTCAGGAATGATCCTTATTTTTGGAAAAGAGGGGCTGCCCATGCAGACGAGGAAGAAGAAATTCAACCCTTTATATGTTGTCCTCATACTTCTGCTCGTCTGCATGACCGTTGGATGTAGCAAGCAGGAAGATGTGAGCGGACAGAACGGAACCTCGACGGACGACCAATCCAATACGCTGGTAATCGGTGCTTACAGTGTAGCCAAAGACGCCGTCGGAGAATTGCTGCCCAAATTTCAGGAAGAATGGAAGGCAAAGACCGGACAGACGGTTCACTTTCAGGAATCCTATGAAGCTTCTGGCACACAAGCCAGAGCCATTGTTGGTGGATTCGAAGCTGATGTTGCGCTACTCGCGATGGAAAGTGATATCGACAAGCTGGTCAAAGCCGATTTGGTCAGCTCCAATTGGAAGCAGGCTCCGAATAAAGGCATGATCACCCGTTCCATTGTAGTTCTGGGTACAAGAGCAGGCAACCCGCTGGGGATTCGTGATTTTGAAGATTTAACCAAGCCGGGTGTTAAAGTGCTTTATCCTAATCCCAAGACGTCAGGCGGAGCACAGTGGGACATTAATGCCATCTATGGTGCAGGGTTGAAGTTATCTGAGAAGGAGCAAGGCAAGAAAGATCCTGCCGTGGCCAAAGCTTTTCTGGAAAAAGTACATGAGAATGTCGAGTCACTGGATAAGAGTGGTCGATCCTCCATGGCGGCTTTCGAATATGGCGTGGGTGACGTGATCGTCACGTATGAAAATGAATTGCTTGCCCGGATTGCCAAGGGTGTAAATTATGACATCGTGGTTCCCAAAAACACGATCCTGATTGAAAATCCGGCAGTTGTCGTGGACAAATATGCAGGTAAGCATGGCAATCGTGAATTGGCGGAGGCTTTTGTAGCCTATCTACGAACACCGGAAGCACAGCGCATTTTTGCCAAGCATGGTTTCCGTTCGGTAGACCCTGAAGTGTTTGCAGAGACGAAGTCCTCGTTCCCAACGCCAGAAGGTCTGTTCGATATTAACTACCTCGGCGGATGGGACAAGGTACGCAGTACACTATATTCCAAACGAGGCGTATGGTACCAGGTGTTAGCCGGGTTGTAAGCCCGTACGAGCATCGTCCTGTTATTGAATTTCAGAAGATGAATTGTCATCCAAACCTTCATTTCACTACACAACGTGAGCTGGAGGTTTTTTGCATTGCTAGACAATAATGTTATTTCATTTAAACCCGATAGGTTAAGTTGGAAAAAATCGTTGCAATTTGTCGAATCCTTGCCTATACTATCTAACAGAACGTTAAATTACAGCGAGGGGAAATATCATAATGAAATCGAAAAAAATGTGGCTGTCATTGATGCTGGTTCTGGTTGTGGCAATCATGAGTGCATGCGGAAGCAGCGGTGACGGAACAAGTTCTTCGTCTAATAACGCAGAAAATACAGCAACAACGGATGATGGGCAACCGAAAGACGGAGGAAGCATCATTATTGCCGTTCAGGACGATCCTAAAGTGATGAATCCGATCTACGCGGGTGACCGTGTAACGTTGACGATTGATCAATCCTTATATGCTCCACTGTTCAATGTGAATGATGGCAAAAAAACGTATGTGCTCGCAGAAAGCGACAGCTTCTCTGATGATCACCTGACGTATACATTGAAGCTGAAAGACGGTCTGAAATGGCATGACGGACAGCCTCTGACAGCGGATGATATTGTGTTTACAATGGATAGCATCCTTGATGAGAAACAGCACAGTTCTTCCCGTAGTCAGTATGTTTTTGATGGCAAACCGGTTAAAGTAACCAAGATCGATGACCTGACGGTAGAATTCAAATTGCCGGAAGTATCTGCTGCTTTTGAAGGAGCATTGATTTCTTTCTCTCCAATCCCTAAACACATTTTCGAAGGCGAAGCCGATATTGAGAAAAGCGACAAAAACAACAACCCGATCGGTTCCGGTCCGTTCAAGTTCAAGGAATACCGTCCGGGCGAATACGTAACACTGGAACGTTTTGATGACTACTTTGCAGGCAAAGCTCATCTGGATAGCGTGACGTATCGTGTAGCGAAAGATCCAAATGCAGCGAACCTGGCTTTGCAAAACGGCGAGATTCAAATGCGTATGGTCGACACACAGGATTACAACAAATTGAACGACACAGGCAAATTCAACATGCTGACTTACCCAGAAGGCCGCTTGCAATACATGGTGTTCAACCTGAACGTGCCTTCGATGCAAAAGAAAGAAGTTCGTCAAGCCATCGCTTATGCTTTGGATAAAAATGAACTGATCACCGCTTCGTATTCCTCAGCTGATTTTGCTGAACCGGCTCCGTCCATTCTCACACCGGACACGCTGTACCAAACGGATGATGTTGAGAAATACGACTACAACGTGGAAAAAGCAAAACAATTGCTGGCTGATGCAGGCGTTAGCAACCTGAAATTGCGTCTTGCTTACACAAATACGAACAAACCACAAACAAGCCAAGCGCTGTACATACAGCAAAAGCTGAAAGACGTGGGCATTGAAGTGGAATTGCTGCCGATGGATGGAACGGCTTATGGTAACCGTACATTGGACATGAACAATACAGACTTTGAATTGTCCTTTGGTGGATACATCATGGGTTATGAGCCAGATGCTTATAAATCTCTCTTCCTGAGTGATGCGGCATACAACTACTCCCATTACAAAAATGCTGATTTCGACAAGCTGTGGAATGAAGCAGCCGTTCAAATTGACGAAACTAAACGTGGTGATTTGTACAAACAAATCCAACAAACTGTAGCAAACGAAATGACTGTATATCCAATCGCCTACACGAAAGCTGTAGTGGCTGTGGATAACACATACGGCGGCGTTGAAGATGCAAATCCAAAACCAGTCGTTATGCTTGAAGATCTGTCCAAAATTTATAAAAAATAATCATATAGAATGAACGTATTGTTTGAACCTTTGAGATTCACAAAGAACGTAGAGAGCAGAAAAAATCTGGAGAAACGCCTTTATCACTGGATTTCTTCCTCAAGAAAAGGAAATCAAGAAATCTGGTGATAACAGCGATTGGAAGATTGTTCTGCCATCGGAGTGGCCGATGTGAATCCTTTGTTCAATCCACTTGCGTTCATTCTATATAACAAGCCAATAACGCCGGCCGCGAGGCCGGCGTTGATTCGGAGGTGCCCATGTGAACAACTATATTGTCCGAAGGATCGCACAAGCGATCCCTCTTCTTTTTGTAATCTCCATCGTATCGTTCACCTTGATCAAGCTGGCGCCGGGCGATCCGGTGCTTTCCTTTGTTACCCCAAATATGGGGGCAGAAGATGTGGAGCGTATTCGGCAAAACCTCGGTCTTGATCAACCGATGTACGTGCAATATGTCGTATGGCTCAAAAATGTACTGTCTGGCGACCTTGGTTATTCACTGGTGAACCATCGCCCGGTTGCCGAAATGATTGTTGAACGCTTGCCCGCTACATTCGGATTGATGGGGGCATCGCTATTATTATCTTTGCTGATTTCTATTCCGCTGAGCATGATTGCGGGTTCGCGTCAGAACAGTCTGTTTGACCGTGGACTCAGCTTAATCTCGTATATCGGGATATCGATTCCTAGTTTCTGGTTCGGTATGATGCTGATCTATTTCTTTGCAGTAGAGCTGCACTGGTTACCAAGCATGGGTATGCGAACGGTTGGTATGGACTCCGCATGGGATATTATCAAACACGGCATTTTGCCATGTACCGTATTGACCTTCATGAACGTGTCCGTGTACATGCGGTATATTCGTTCGAATACAATCAGTCAGTTGGAAGAGGACTATGTCCAAATCCAATATGCCTACGGCGCAACCAAAGGAACGGTACTGCTTCGTCATGTGCTCAAAAATGTACTGCTGCCTGTAATCACCATTCTCGGCATGTCTTTGCCGGAGCTGATTGCGGGAGCGTTTATTACGGAGTCCGTTTTCTCGTGGCCGGGGATGGGATCTCTCGGGATTTCGGCCGTTCACGGTTTGGATTATCCAATTATTATGGGCATTACGATGATGTCCTCTGTGCTGCTGGTCGTCGGAAACCTGGTAGCTGATATCTTATATGGCGTGGTAGATCCACGAATCAAGACAACGGGGTGAGACAAAAATGAATTCAATGCGCTGGCGTAATTTACGGACGCAGTTCCGACAGCAGAAACTGGGCCTTGCGGCTGTCATCATATTGGGCATCTTTGTACTCGCATCCCTGTTTGCGTTTCTGTCTCCACATGATCCAAATGAAATTGTAGTGATGGAGCGGCTTCAACAGCCGAGTGCAGATCACTGGTTTGGTACGGACGATTACGGACGGGATTATTTGGCTCGGGCGTTATACGGAGGACGAGTGTCTCTCGCCGTAGGTTTCCTTTCGATGGCAATTGCCGTTATTATGGGAACACTGGTAGGGACGGTTAGTGGTTATTTTGGCGGCTGGGTGGATAATACGTTGATGCGTATTGTTGACGTGCTCATGTCGATTCCATCCTTCTTCCTGATGCTGATCCTGAACGCATATCTTAAGCCGGGGATCGGTACAATTATTGTTATTATCGGGGTGCTGAGCTGGATGAATATTGCCCGGATTGTCAGGGCTGAGGCGATGTCGGTCAAGCAGCGGGAATACGTACTGTATGCGCGTGTATCGGGTCAAAAGCCTGGCCGGATCATCATGAAGCACATTATTCCCAACATTATTCCAACCATTATTGTCGCAGCAACCATCAACATCGCGAGTGCGATTCTGATGGAATCGTCACTAAGCTTCCTCGGACTGGGTGTTAAACAACCGAACTCTTCTTGGGGCAGCATGTTGAATGATGCACAGGGCTTTATTAGTGAAGCGCCGTATATGGCAATTTTCCCGGGATTGTTTATTTTGCTGACGGTGCTGTCGTTTAACTTCCTGGGGGATGTGTTCCGCGTAGCCTTCGAGCCCAAAGCGAACAAGCGATAAATGTTTGAAGTTGAGTTGATCACATAGTGATCCAGTGTGAAATTAATCTTTTAACTTATATAGTCGACAACCCATATCATGTAAACAGCGGGGTGAATACAATGACAGATTTATTATCGGTCAAACAACTGAAAACGTCCTTTGCAACTCGGGAAGGTGAGGTACAGTCCGTCCGGGGTGTGAGTTTTACGTTAAAAGAAGGCGAAGTGGTTGGGCTGGTCGGCGAGTCCGGAAGTGGCAAAAGTGTTACCGCCCGTTCGCTGATTCGACTGATCCAGTCGCCGGGCCGGATTACGGATGGTCAGATTCTGTTCCGTGGAGAGGATCTGCTGACCAAGTCGGACAATGAGCTGCGCAAAATCCGGGGCAACCGCATCTCGATGATTTTCCAGGACCCGATGACATCACTTAATCCAGTGGTTCGTGTAGGCAAACAGATGACAGAGGTCATTCGTCGTCACCGGAAAATGGACAAGTCGGCTGCACGCAAGGAAGCGATTGAATTGCTGCGGCAAGTGGGCATTCCTTCTCCGGAAGAACGGATTGACCAATATCCACACGAGTTCAGCGGAGGCATGAGACAGCGGGTAATGATCGCCATGGCTCTGTCCTGTAAGCCGGAGTTATTGATCGCGGATGAACCGACGACAGCGCTGGATGTGACCATTCAGGCACAGATTTTACAGCTGATGCAGGAACTGAAAGATTCCACGCAGACATCCATTCTGATGATTACGCATGACCTTGGTGTCGTTGCTCAGGTCTGTACCCGAGTGATTGTGATGTACGGTGGACTCATTATGGAAGAGGGGCCAGTGGAGCGTATTTTCGCTCATCCCCAGCATCCATATACTCAGGGATTGCTGCGCTCCATTCCGAAGCATGGCGAGGAAGGTGGACGCCAGCGGCTGGCAACCATTGAAGGTACACCGCCCAATCTGCTTCATCCGCCAACCGGATGTCCGTTTATGGAACGTTGCCCACACGCCATGGAAGTATGCAAACAGATGCCTGCGTATACCGAGACTGCACCCGGTCATCGAGCGCTATGCTGGTTGCTGGACGATCAAGGTCGGGAACAACATCAAGTACAAACAGGAGCATCGTCAGAGGAGGTGGAGAAATGAGTACAGGAATCGATCAGCGTGAAGTACTGCTGGACGTGCGTGGTTTGAAAAAACATTTTCCGGTACGTGGTGCTGGCAAAGGCAAAGACGTCGTGAAAGCCGTGGATAACGTCAGTTTTCATATTCACAAGGGAGAAACATTTGGACTGGTTGGTGAATCCGGCTGTGGCAAATCAACGACTGGACGCAGCATCGTGAGACTCTATGATGTGACGGACGGAAGCATTATGTTTGGCGGACAGGATGTTGCGAAAATGAATGAACGCCAGTTGAAGCCTTTTCGCAAACGGATGCAGACGATTTTTCAGGACCCCTATTCTTCACTAAATCCGGGTATGAATGTCCTGCAGATTATTAGTGAACCCATGGAAATTCATAATTATGCTTCCAAAGCAGAGATGAAGGGGCGAGCGCTTGACCTGATGAACCGTGTGGGCCTGAAGCCAGAGCACGCGGAGCGTTATCCACATGAATTCAGTGGAGGGCAGCGTCAGCGGATCAGCATTGCCCGTGCATTGTCGGTGAACCCGGAGTTCATTTTGTGTGATGAGCCGTTGTCCGCTCTGGATGTGTCCGTACAGGCACAGGTGGTCAATATGCTTGAAGATTTGCAGGCAGAGCTGGGACTGACCTATTTGTTCATTGCCCATGATTTGTCGATGGTACGCCACATCTCCAATCGAATCGGTGTGATGTATCGCGGTAAGCTGGTGGAAGTGGCACCAACAGAAGAACTGTACCGTAATCCGGTACATCCGTATACCCAGGCATTGCTGGCAGCAATTCCTGTACCTGATCCAACGGTACGGAACGTTATGCCACCAATCTACAGTGGGGATACCGACCCATCCGCTCGGGGACGGGATGAAGAACCAGAGTGGATGGAAGTTTCACCAGGACACTTTGTATCCGGCTATCGAGACAGGATATAATGGATTAGGAATATCATGGAATAACGATATATAGTGACAGGAAGGTGTGAGTTGGATGAGTGCTGAGTTTAAGTTGTCCCAAAATACAGCCATTCGGCTGGAACAGGCTCGTAGCAAAGGCATGTCGGATGCAGCTTTGTTGGAAGCGATACAGGCCAAAAATGTTGCTGCTTTTGATGCCGTGTCTGAGGAGCACTACAGATATGATGATCTTTTCTCTTATGCGGATGAGCATGGCGAGAATCTGGAAGGCGCGGTTAAAGACGGCTACCGGATTACCTTTAACACTCGTGGTGGTCTGGGGATCTACTTGGAGAAGTCCTTCGGATTACAGCCAGAGAAAGACTTCACTGTTGGTGAAGGCATCGTGACCGGGTTGAAATTAAAACCGGAGCAGGCAGATGTGCTGGCAAAACGCCTTGCATCAAACTGGGTGATTACAGAATCCAAAGATGTACCTGAGGGCCAAGAGCTGACGTTGAAGCTGCGGGCTTTGGTTTAGTGAAACAACAGACTGTCCCGTTTGCAGTGAATAACTGCGGCGGGATGGTCTTTTTTTTGCAAAAATAGAGGTGGGAGATTACAATTTACATATCATTAATCGGATGGAACATAAATTTGGGATGCATTGCTTCCGGGATAGAGAGGGGACTTTCATAATGAATCAGCTAACATTTCTGGGAACCGGGGATGCGATGGGTGTTCCGCGGGTGTATTGTGATTGTGACGTTTGCACAGAAGCCCGACTTACGGGGATCAATCGCCGCAAACGTGCTGCTGTTTTGATTCATAGTGATGGCGAGCACGAACCTTTCATGATTGACTGCGGACCGGACTGGAGATCACAGATGGAAGACCAGGGGATGCGGATGGTGCAGACGCTGCTGATCACTCATGCGCATTTTGATCATATTGGAGGCTTGCCCGAATGGGCAGATGCATGTCGATGGTTGGGTGTAAAAGGGCAGTTGTATGCACCACGGGAGGTGATCACGACCATCCAGAGTCAATTTCCATGGCTCGGTCGTCATATGAATTTCATGGAAACGGATGCGGATATTGAGCTCGGTGGATGGAAGGTGCATTCCTGGAAAGTTTGCCACGGTCATAATGGCTATTCGTATGCGTATCGATTGGAACGTGAAGGATACACCTGGGCGTATTGCTCGGATGCCTTTGATCTGAAAGCTGCGGAGAAGCAGCCGCTATACGGGCTCGATCTGCTGGTACTTGGAACGAGCTTTGTTCATGAACTTGCGGAATTCTCCACACGCTCAGTGTACGATATGGTTGAGGCGCAGGAGCTGTTGCAGGATTTGAAGCCGGGTCAGACCTATTTTACACATATGTCTCACGACGTCGATGTGCGCCAGAAATATGATCTGAATCAGGGGATTACGCTGGCACTTACTGGTCTGAAGGTGAAGCTAGGTGAATAGGACAACAATGCTAAAAATTAATTCAGAAGAGCGTATCCTTTACCGGAGGTTCTTCGTTTACATAGTGCAAGGCAATTACAGCAAGTGAATTGAAGTAAGATCAATCAGGAACCAACAAAGGGGGGCCCCAAACATGGCCTTTGTGAAGTCCGTGGATTGCAGAATCAACAGACCACATAATGATAAACCTGTTGAACCATATAGCCATTCCGGTGTTCAAACCGGATATTCTTTAGAGCAAACGATTGAAGCTGCGCTTCCAAACCTGCTGGGCTCGTTGTACGCCTACTGCATGTCATTGACTGGTTCAGTCTGGGAGACTGAGGATCTGGTTCAGGATACATGTGTTAAAGCATTATCCTCTTCAGCTGCCCGAAGAACGGGAATGACAGAGGACATGAACTGGGAAGCCTATCTCATCCGCGTTGCACGCAACACCTGGATTGACGCCATACGGAAGCGTGAGAACTTGGCAAGCAAATTGGAAAGCATGAAGCCATTTATGCAAGAATTTGAGGAAGAAGAGCGATTCGAGGAAGTCGAGTCCGCTGTTCAAATCCTTGTGGATGAACTGCCACCGTGGCAGCGAGCGATATATATGTTACGTGATCTGATGGGATACACGACGGTAGAGACTGCTGAACTGTTGGACACGACGGAAGGGGCGGTCAAAGCTGCCCTGAGTCGTGCCCGCTCTGCTCTGGCGAAAGTGAGGCACAGCCTGAACGAAACGGATGCTGATCAGACCAATCAATTGGAAGAGTATCAGCAAAATCGGGAGGAACTGCGCAGCTATTTACTGGCGTTCCGCAGCGGTGATACAGCCCGTTTAATTGATTTATGCCTGAATCAGACCGATGATCCGATGGCTGTGGCGGGAACGATTTTGCAGCAGACTCTGCCGTCTCAATCGATGCAGCCAGTGATGTACAGTTATTCAAGCTCCGGTATGAGTTCAATGTCGTATGGGGGAGGATATACGGTCACCATGGTTGCGTAAACCGGGGAGGCAAAATGCATGAACGTGGTACCTTATGTTGTTGAACAGACAGCCCGCGGAGAGCGGAGCTATGATATTTATTCCCGTTTGCTGAAAGATCGGATCATTATGGTATCCGGGGAAATTGAGGATCAGATGGCCAATGCGATCGTGGCCCAGTTGTTGTTTCTGACCGCAGAGGACCCGGAGAAGGATATTCAAATGTATATCAACAGTCCTGGTGGTTCCGTGACTGCCGGATTCTCCATCTATGACACGATGCAATTCGTGAAACCTGACATTTCCACGATCTGCACAGGCATGGCAGCCAGCTTCGGTACGATCCTGCTGGTTGGTGGGACAAAAGGGAAACGGCTGGCGTTGCCAAACAGCGAAATCATGATTCACCAGCCGCTTGGCGGAACGCGGGGGCAGGCCTCGGATATGCTGATTCATGCCAACCGGATTATCCAGCACCGTCAGCGCCTCAATAAGCTGCTTGCTGATCATACGGGACAACCGATGGAGCGGATTGAAAAGGATACCGACAGGGATTATTTCCTGACCGCTGCGGAAGCCGTCGAGTATGGTCTTGTGGATAAGGTGATATCCAGTACGTAAGAAAAAAAGGTGCCATTCGTCCCAATAAACAGCGACTAAAAAAAGCAAGAAAAATGAACAACAAAGTAGCCCGGGAGGTCATTCGACTTTTCGGGCTACTTTGCTGTCTTGTCTGTATTGGGAAAAAATTGAATGATTATTGACTCAGCCCATGTATAGTGTGTATATTATATATATACACTATACATGGGCTGGATTGAAACCAGTGAGGTGAGAGAACATGAACATACTAATATCAAACGCATCAAGCGATCCCATCTACATGCAGATTCTGACCCAGATTAGACAGAGCATTTTAAGCGGGGAACTGGTTGCAGGGGAGAGTCTCCCCTCCATCCGTCAACTTGCAAAGGATCTGCAGGTCAGTGTAATTACTACCAAACGTGTCTATGAAGAACTTGAGAAAGAGAAACTGATTGATTCTGTCGTAGGCAAAGGCTCCTTTGTTTCCGGGGCCAATCAGGAGTTTATTCGGGAACAGCGGCTGAAACGAATCGAAGATAAAATGCTCGATATCCTTCGTGAGAGCAAGGAACTGGGCATGAGTGTTCAAGATGTAGTTAAGCATTTTACGTTGCTAGTTGAGGAGGAAGAAGCATGATGAACGCAATTGAGTTGCGCAACCTATCCAAAACGTACCCCTTATTCAAGCTGGATCAGATCACTTTGGATGTAAAACAAGGTTATATTACCGGACTTATCGGCCCGAATGGAGCGGGGAAAAGCACACTGATCAACCTGATCACCGGCTTGATTCATCCGGACTCTGGGAGCATCAAAACATTGGGAAAAGAGATGCCTGCTCAGGAAGTTAACGTTAAAGAACGCATTGGTATTGTTTCAGATGAATGTTTCTATTATGAGCATCTTACGATCCGTGAAATGAAAAGCATGATTGCTCCTTTTTATAAGAAATGGGATGAAAAGCAATTTAACAACTACCTGGAGCAATTCGAATTGTCTCCCAAAAAGAAGATTGAAGAACTGTCCAAAGGCATGAAAATAAAATTTTCACTGGCTATCGCTTTATCTCACGATGCTGAGCTACTCATCATGGATGAGCCTACATCCGGGCTTGATCCTGTGTTTCGGAGAGAACTGCTTGACCTGCTTGCGGATATGATACAGGACGAAACTCGATCCATTATTTTCTCGACTCATATCACGACGGATTTGGAGCGTATAGCAGATTATATTACATTCATTAATAAAGGAAAGATTGTGTTTAATGAAGCAAAGGATGATGTGCTTGAAAGGTACACGATAGTAAAGGGGGACATGAAGCTGCTTGATGCGGACACGCGAGGACAATTCGTCGGAATCCGTGAGACAGCGGTTGGTTTTGAAGGCTTGGCAGATAACAAGGCGGAGGCAGAACGATTATTTGGCAATTATGCTCTTTTACATAGACCCTCCCTCGAAGACCTTATCTATTTTACGGCCAAGGGGGAAAAGCATCATGCTTAACTTGCTTCGCAAAGATTATATCGCTTTGAAAAGCTCGCTATGGTCCATCCTTTTTTATTTTGTTGTATTCAGTGTCGCATTTATCCCGACAGTGGAAATGTCGATGTATTTTGTAGGGATCTATACCGCTTTTGGCTCGATTATGCTTGCAACCATGATTGATATCAAAAACCATAATCATAAATTTCTTGTCACGCTCCCGCTTAGTCGCAGAAACATTGTGCAAGCAAAGTATCTGTCTGCCGTTCTCTATACGCTTTTTGGAGTTTTCGCTTCGTCAGGCGCTCACTGGCTGGTTAACTTTCTTTTTCCCGAACTGAACAAGCCCGACTTTTCGGTACTGGACATCCTGATTTCGATTGGAATGGTGCTGGTTTTAATTTCGATCTATATGCCTCTTTTTTACGCCCTTAGTAAAAAGGGAGCGGGAATAATTAATACGGTTTTCATGATCGTTCTTATTATTTTAGCGCAACCTGTCGCCTCGCTCTTATATATGGCAGGCGAGAACGGAATGGGTCGTGCTTCGGTTTATGTTTTTGTTTCAGTTTGCATTCTTCTGTTGTTCATTGTCTCCTATTTTGTAACGGTCCGACTGTTTGCAAGGAAAGATCTATAGGATGGATGAAGAAGAATTTCAATAAAAAAACTTTAAAACTTACTTTGCCAGTCGAGAACAGCAGAACAGCAGCCCAAAAAGTAAAGTCGCCAAACGGCGACTTTTTGTGTTACAGAAGATTTAAAATTTGTGACCTGCCAGACAAGCTATCGTTAATCTGCAAATGCAGATTTTGCAAACGTATCATCACGTATTTTCAGCCAACGCAATGAGTCTGCTCATGCCTTCTCGGATTTGCTGCTCGTGAGCATAGGAGAAGGAGAGACGCAGCTTGCGACTGGCGTTCGCATCGGAAGGATCGAATACCGTTCCCGGCACAAAAGCGACGGAATGCTCCATGCATCGGTGAAGCAAGCGCCCCGTATCTACACCTTCCGGAAGCTCCGCCCAGATGTTGAGTCCACCCTCAGGACGAGTCCACGTCCAATTGGTTTGTTGAAGGCACTGTTCCATTACTTCCATCCGCAGTTGAATGGCGGTACGCAGCTTGGACAAGTGCTGGTGCATGCGTGGGGACTGGAAATAACGGAGGAAAAGCTTCTGGTTCAGCAGAGGTGATCCGTTATCTGTCAGTGCTTTTACGGCTTGTAATCCTGGCATGAACCGGGGACGGCACATAATGGCGGCAATCCTCAGACCCGGCACGACATATTTGCTATAGCTGCGAATATAGAGTGTATGACCTGTAGTATCGTATGTGAAGATTGGCGCGGGAGGCTTTTCCTTGAAATAGATATCATAGGTGCTGTCGTCTTCCACCAGAAAACATCCGTACTGTTCTGCCAGTTCAGGTAGCTGTTTGCGCTGCTCGGTCGGAATATTGATGCCCGTAGGGTTTTGGAAGGTCGGCGTCATATAAAATACTCTCGGCTTTTCCTGCTTCATCAGGCGTTCAATCTGTTCCAGATCGTAGCCATGAGGATGAATATCCGTAAAAATTAACTTGGCACCTTGTTTGCGGAAAATTTCCATCGCAGGGCCATACGTTGGCCTCTCCATGAGCACACGGTCACCGGGTCTGACGAGACTGCGGGAGATCACATCAATGGCTTGCTGTGCCCCGGAAGTGATCAGCACTTCATCAGCCGAGATGTAGAAACGTTCTCTCGTCGTCAGATGGCTTGCCAAGGCACTACGCAGCTCCAGATCTCCTTGAATCGTGGAATACGTCCCAAGCAGACGGGGATATAAATCCAGCAAATCCCGCATTAATTCTCCCCAATATCGGTTTGGCAGCAGGGCGGGGTCGATCAATGATTTGGAAAATTGGTATTCCGCCTCAAGGGATTGCACGCGGGCAAGTGAATCCCAATGCAACCAGGCAGAGACTGCCGGGTCATCGGCCTGATCTGTCACGGGAGAAGGGTCAGCAGGGCTGACATAATAACCGGACTTATCCTTGACGTAAACGTTCCCCCGTTCCTTTAATTCCTGATAGGCCTTAAAAACGGTGAGGCGATGTACACCGAGCAGCTCGGACAGGCTCCGCACGGACGGCAGCTTCTCATGCTCTTTCCACTCTCCGGCTTCGATCCGTACAACCAGATAATGTACCACTTGCTCATATAGTTTCAGGCTGTTATCTGTCATCAACATGGCTTTGCCCACCCGGCTCACGCTCCTTTTGAACTCCATTGTAACAGCAAACGGGAACTAACTGTTCTGTTTTATTCATTCTGTTCTGTGGACAGTGCTATATGATGGAGAACAGATGAAGGAGGGGCTAGCATGGTTGCAGTAGCATTTACCGTAATGTGTCTTATTTTTGGAACAACGTTTCTAGCGATTAAAATTGGCGTGGAGGCAGGCATGCCGCCTTTTCTGTCGGCCGGACTACGCTTTATCATTGCAGGTGCTCTAATGTTTGCATGGATGTGGATGAAAGGGAAAGTGAACTTGTCTTTATTATGGCGGAAAGAGATGCTCTTGACGGGTGCGGGACTCACGTTCGGGACCTTTGCGACTTTGTATTGGGCTGAGCAATATGTGAGCTCGGGTGTTGGCGCGATTCTGTCAGCAACAGGTCCACTGATGATTATGGTGATGCAGACAGCGCTGTTGCGTCAAAAAACGTCTGCACGCATGATTGCGGGCTGCCTGATCGGTTTTGCTGGAGTTATCCTCGTCGTGTTGCCGGGTGTATCGATTGGTGGTAGTTCCCTGTGGCTTTGGGGCTGTATTGCCGTATTGGTGGGTGAAGTCTGTTACTCGGCAGGTGCGTTGTACTCCAAAAAGGTCATTAACCAGTTTAAGGAGGCTAATCCTGTAGCGATCAATGCGGTGCAAATGATGTACGGAGGTGTACTGTTATCTGCGCTTTCGGCGGTGACCGAATCGTGGAGCACAACTGGACTGGATTGGATGCCGACGGTATCATCCCTGATCTATCTGACGGTAATCGGTTCGATGGTCGGGCACAGCTTGTTCTACTGGATCATGTCTCGTACCAACCCGTTATTCCCAGCGACCTGGTTATACATTTCCCCTCCGATTGCGGTCGGGCTTGGGGCGGTTCTCTACAATGAGCATGTAAGCTGGATTACCTGGTTGGGCGTTGCGCTGATCGTTTCAGGTTTGCTGGCGATGAATGAGAAAGTGATGGGGTGGCTTAAAAAGGGAAAACGTACAACTTCATTGGGTCAGACTTCCAAATCCATGGTGAAATAGGGAATATATATTTTACGCAGGAATGAGGCGAGTAATCCATTTAAATAGACAGGGGATCGGTGCTGTTTTATTGTTTGCGGGAATCGTGCTCTATGGCATGATCCATATTGGGACCATTATTCATTTACCGGACGTAACGATCTGGTTCAATCAATGGGGCCGTTATCTGCAAGCCACTTTTGAAACGGGTGGCATCATTGGACTTATCTTGGCCATTCTTTTATTCATTATAGGAGTAACACTCCTGCTTCCTAGGCCATTGGCCGATTTATCCAAAGGGAGAGTAATGAAGGAGATCAGTGAGCGGAATCGTGAATTTGACGAGAAGTATGGCAAAATAGAATAATTAACAGTTTTATTACAGAAACAGCCCTGCACAAGCGATTCATCACCGTGCAGGGCTGTTTCATTGTATCTTGAAATAACATGTTTTATATGGATTCGACCTCTTAAAAGCTTACTCTGCGTTCAGTACAAACTTCTCAATCACTTGCTTCACGCCGTCTTCGTTATTGCTCGCGGTAATGTAATCTGCCAGCTCTTTCAGAGCAGGGATCGCATTTCCCATCGCTACACCAAGACCAGCAACTTCCAGCATCTCATGGTCATTCCAGGAATCCCCGATGGCAATGCACTCGCTCAATTGGTGACCGAAGTGTTCTGCCAGGAAGGTTAGAGCATGGCCTTTTGTTCCTTCGCGGTGCATAATTTCAAGGAAGTATGGCTTGGACTTGGTGATGTGTACTTCTGATCCGAGCAGTTCGCGCAGGGCAACCGCAACCTCATCCAAGTAATCCGGCTCATCGATGATGAGCAGTTTCGGTGTTTTTTGCTCGATCACTTTGATGAAATCCGGTTCGATGTGGTACTGAGTGCCATTCAGTTTGGCGTAGTCACGCAGCTTGTCGTTTTCTTCACGGGCGAAAAGTTTGTCGTCAATGTACGTTTGCAGGTGCAGATTATGCTCCAGGCAGTAGTCGTACAATTTGCGGGAAGCGTCCTGTGGAACGTAGCGTTCGTAGAGTACTTTTTCGTCCAGCAAGTTTTTCACCAAAGCGCCTTGATACGTAATGATTGGCACGTTTAGCTTCGTTTGGCGAGCGAGTGCTTGTGCAGAAGCATAGGCACGTCCGGTTGCCAGTGTTACAACGACACCATGAGCTACCGCTTGTTCCAGGGCAGTCTGTGTTGCAGGCGTTACTTCCTTGTTATCGTTGATCAGGGTATCATCAATGTCAATTGCGATTAATTTGTAGGTCATCTGTGTTTCTCTCCTTTTTTATCTGTATCTATTTAATTGAACTAAATAAACTCACACAAGCACTACGATGACAGAATAACCTTCCAATCACTGTTATCCCCAGATTTTTTGATCCCTCTTATAAGGGGGAAATCCGGTGATAAAGGTGAACGCTTCGCTTTTACAGGTTTTTTCTGTCCTCTCCGTTTCAGTGATCATAGTTAGTTCAAAACATCTATATACATCTAAATTGCTTACTCCTCCAGGAAAATGAGGCCAATAAAGTCCTCCAGCTCCAGGTTTCCGAAGTAATGTTTTACATCCAGACCCTTAAGTGCAGTACGCACCTCAGATTCCTCGTAACGCTTGCCACGCAGCATATCTTCGATATCCGCCACATCGCCTACGCCGAAGAAATCACCAAAGATTTTGATATCTTCAATCCGTCCATCTTTGATATTCATGCGCAGATCAATGATGCCGACAGGGAATTTACGTGTATGCTTCACATTGCTTTCCGGGGAAAGCCCGTAGTTCCAGTCCCAATTGTTATAACGTTCAGCAGAGATTTCGTTGATTTTGTCCCAGTCTTTCTCTGTGAGTTCATATTGAGGAACGTCTTGTGGCTCCATACGGAAAATGTGGCGCAACAGCTCGTCCCGGAATTGTTCAATGGTCAGATTGCTGTCAATCAGATCACGAATATTCGCTACACGAGAACGTACGGATTTGGTGCTCTTGGATTTGAACTTCTCCGGATTAACGTTGAGTGAAGCCTGTACGTGGTCGAGGTTCAGGTTGAACATCAATGTGCCGTGACTGAACATACGGCCACGCGTAGAGAATTGGGCGTTGCCCGAAATTTTCTTCTCTCCGACTTGCAGATCGTTACGTCCCGTCAGTTCGGCATTAACGCCAAGCTCTTGCAGGGCTTCCACCACAGGCTGCGTGAATTTGCGGAAGTTATGGAAGGATTGTCCGTCATCCTTGGTAATAAAGCTGAAATTGAGGTTGCCCAGATCGTGATAAACGGCTCCGCCTCCCGAAAGACGACGTACGACTTGAACACCGTTATCCTGAACATACTCAATATTGATCTCTTCAATGGTATTCTGGTGTTTTCCGATAATAATGGACGGGCGGTTGATGTAAAACAGCAAATAACTGTCATCCATCGGCAGATGCTTCAGAATGTATTCCTCAATGGCGAGGTTTACAGAAGGATCTGTAATGCCCTGGTTATCAACAAACAGCATGGTCATTCCTCCATTAATGTATGTGAGGGATGTATATCCCTTATGTAGTGATGCTTACGGAATCGAAATTCCTTCTCTATTGTAAACGAATTGTCGAAAGGACACAAAGAAATTGAAGCCGCAAAGGGCTTGAATAGCCAAATCAGGATTGACCCCTGCCTGCCACGACATCCATAATAAAAAGGACATGCAGAAAGGATGACGGACAGGATGACCGGTTTAATTGAAGTTTTCGGGCATGGTGGTGATGTGGAGACCGCCGCGGCACGTTTTGGAGGGAATCCTGCGGATTTCCTCGATTTTAGCGCAAACATTAATCCTCTGGGTCCACCTCGGGAAGTGCTGGAGGCTCTTGAGCAAGGATTGCATACGGTACTTCGTTACCCCGATCCGGGTCATCGGGCGTTCAAAATGTTGCTTAGTGACCGACTGGGTTTAACCCCAGATCACATATCTGTGGGTAACGGGGCGGCAGAAAGCATGGCTCTAATCTTACTTGGACTCGCGCCGCGTAGAGTAGGTACGGTAGAGCCCGGTTTTTCAGAGTACAGTGCATTATCCAGACAATTTGGAGCAGAAGTCCACCATGTTCAAGGACGGGAAGAGCTGGACTGGCGAGCAGAACCGGAAGATATTGAGAAGCTGATGGAGCAGGTGAACCTGCTCTTCCTTGGACAGCCCAACAATCCTAATGGGGTACAGTATCCGGTGGACGTTCTGCAACGGCTTGCTCGTAAAGCAGAGACAACAGGCACGATATTGGTTGTCGATGAGGCATTTATCGATTTTATTGCTGAATCACAGCGGCAATCGCTGGCGTCCAGCTTGAAAGAGTATCCGCAAGTGATCATCATTCGGTCCATGACCAAGTTTTATGCGATTCCAGGCCTGCGTCTGGGTTATGCGATGGGTCGTCCCGAACTGATTCGTGCCATGACAGAGAAACAGGTCACCTGGAGTGTGAACGGGCTGGCACTGATCGCAGGTGAAGCCTGTTTACGCAGCGGGGATAATTTTGAACAGGAGACATTAGCACTGGTGTCACACGAGCGGGAGAGATTAACGGAAGGCCTGAAGGCTTTGGGATGTAAGGTGACGCGAGGGGAAGCGAACTTTATACTGGTAGCTCTGCCAGAGCCGTGGACAGCGACGTCCATCCAGGCTGCCCTCGGTGAACGCGGTATACTGATCCGAAGCTGCGCAATGTATCCCGGACTTGGGGAACGACATGTACGTTTTGCGGTCAAGGACGCGGAGGCTAACGGACGTTTGCTGGAAACGATAGGAAATGTAATTACGTCTAATCCGACAACCGGATTAGAGGCAGGGGGACAAAGCGATGGCACTGCCATTCTATAATTATTACTCCCATTTACAAAAGGACCAAAAGGACCAGAACGAATACAGATCTTCTGTGTGGCCTGGATTACACGTCTCCGCACATGAGCGGCATATTAAAGCGTCCAGTCCTTCTGCTGTAACAGCCCTTTCCAGTGCCGTGTATGGGGGCGGTATGATTGAAATTGATCGTATATTCAACATCTATGTCGACAGACATTATCGCTGTGATGATCCACCTCGTGATATTGCTGATCTGTTGAGTGAATGGCAAGAGCCACAGGATCAATGTGCCGGTCTTCTGACTGCGGTTCGATTGGAGCACACAGCGATTCAGGAATACGAAAGTGATGAGTTCGGATTACTTTGCTGCACTACAGCAGGGGTATCCAATGCTGCACGGGCAGGTTCTGCAAGAACCGTGTTCGATGCTGCGGGGAATGAGATGAGCAATGGGACGGTGTCCCAGAAAATTGGGAAGGTTTCGGCTTCAACCTATACTCCCGGTACGATCAATATCATGTTGTGGATGAATGGGCGTATGACTGCTGGAGCGATGGTGAATGCCATTCAGACTGCGGTAGAGGCGAAGGCCGCTGCGCTAGCTGATTTCGGTGTGGCGGATTCAGAGAATGGTCTGACTGCAACCGGAACAACAACGGATGCCATCGTACTCGCGGTAAGTCAGGCTGAAGTAAATAAACCGCTCATCAGTTACGCCGGGACGGCTACGGTCATGGGTGCAGCGATCGGCAGGCTGGTGTATGACACGATAACGGAAAGCCTGCAAGCCGCGCAGGAGTGGAAAGAGAGGAATAACAAGCAATGACATCTCTGCTGATTCAATGGGCTTCTTGGCCGATCTGGACGGGAATGGCTGGAGCCTGGATTATTGTAGGAGCATACATATTGGATCGCTGCATCGGAGATCCACGCTGGATTCCTCATCCGGTGATTGGCATGGGAAAGGCCATCTCTGCACTGGAGCGGGCGATAAGATCGCGGGTGGACTCGAACCAGGCTCTCAAAAGAGCGGGCGTATTATTTCCCCTTTTGATTGCAGGCGGTTCTTTTGCACTGACTTGGGGATTGATCTATGTGCTGGGTCTTATTCATCCCGCTGTTGCGGTTGTGGCAGAAGTGGTGTTAATCGCAACCACCATTGCCTCGAAAGGTTTGAAGGATGCAGGTATGGAAGTTTACCGCCATCTGAGTCAACAAGATTGGCCTGCGGCGAGACGTTCACTGGGTATGATTGTAGGACGTGATACGGCTCATCTGGATGAACCGGAGGTTGTGCGTGGGACGGTAGAGACTGTGGCGGAGAATATCGTGGATGCCATCGTCTCTCCACTGTTCTATGCCCTGATTGGTGGTGCACCACTTGCCATGGCCTATCGAGCGGTGAATACACTGGATTCGATGGTAGGTTATAAAAATGAAAAATATCTGCATCTCGGTTGGGCGTCTGCCCGTCTAGATGATTGGGCCAACTGGATTCCCGCGCGGCTTACCGCCTTGCTGTTAATTATAGGAGCTTGGTTCATGAAGCTGGATGCCAGAGGGGCAGCACACATGGTGTCCCGGGATGCACGACTGCACCCAAGCCCAAATAGCGGTTTTCCCGAGTCGGCGGTGGCCGGAGCGCTGGGCATAAGACTTGGTGGACATAACGTATATCACGGCGTTGCTTCATTTCGCGCATATATGGGCGAGCCTACAAGACGGATGGAAGCAGAAGATATTGTACGAACAACACGGCTTATGTTCTGGTCGGCAGGTTCTTTTGTTTTATTATGTTGGTTGGTCACCTTCGGGATATGGTCTGCTGGAGGTGCACTGTTATGGAGATAGAAGCTGGACATGGTGGCATGCAAAGCCGTGAGATTATTTTGATACGTCATGGTACAACGGCGTGGAACTTGGAAAAAAGGTATCTTGGGCATACTGACATCGGACTGTTGCCTGAGGCAAAGCAGGAGCTATCTTCGCTGCGTGAGCAGTGTAGCGATATCACATGCGACGCCTTGTATTGCAGTGATATGCTGCGTTGTCAGCAGACACTTTCACACATTGCATCGTCCCAAATGGGACAGGCCAAGCTTGATGCCCGACTAAGGGAGATCGACTTTGGTCAGTGGGAGGGGTTGACCTACGATCAGCTCAAGGACAATTCGCAGTACCGAGACTGGATCGATGCGCCGCATGAGGTAACGCCACCGAGTGGCGAGCCTTGGACAGCATTTGCAGCGCGGATTGATTCATTTATGGAAGAGTGTCTGATGTCCTTTTCACCAATACTGCACTCTCGCAGCATAAACGTGCCAAAAGTAGCCGTGATTACGCATGGCGGTGTTATTCGTTATATTGTGTCACGTCTCATTCCGAATCAAGATTTCTGGGATACGCAGGTAGTACCAGGACAAGCGATAAAGATCCGGCTGGCTGGCGATGGGGATAGCTGGGTTGGAACCAGATTGACTTTTCCGTAAATCGGGTTGTAAGGATGTACAATATAACCTATAATCACAACAGAAGTGTGACTTAGCAAGTGCATCATCGGATGGAGGCTCAACAAGCCCTTCCAACGATGCAGGATGCTCACTTGAATGGTTAAACAATATTAGCGACCATGGGTCCCGAGTGCATGCAGTAATGTTTCATGCTTTTATATAAGGCGATGAACGGCAAACGGGTGAAATAGGGAAGCCGGTGTAAATCCGGCACGGTCCCGCCACTGTAAATCAGGATGAATTCCTGTAAGTCAGGTTACCTGCCCTGGACGTATAAACCGGTGTTCCTTCGAGGAAAGGACAGCGTTTCGGGCAGTTCTCTGTGCATATACAGCGCCAAGCTGATCATGCGCAGATCGCCACATGCGAGACGTCATCCCTGATCCTGACCCAAGGATTAGGGATTTTATTTTTTCATATAAGATGAACCGAATATTACACGAGAACGAAGAGTGCAGAACCAATCTGAAGAAACGAAGTGTTCGCCTTTATAACCGGATTTTTCCCTTTTCAAAAAGGGGATCAAAAAAATCTGGGAATAACAGCGATCGGAAGATGGTACTGCAATCGTAGTGGCCTAGTGTAAAGTTTTATTGGTTCATCTTATATAGGAACACAAATTCAAGCGGATTTGGGACAGGAGCACTACTCATTAGAATGGATAGAGAAGGGGAGAATGAACACAATGAATTTCAAGACATGGAAAGGCGTAGCGTCACTGCTGAGCGCAGCGATGCTGGCACTGACGTTGGCCGGATGTGGTACAACAACAACGAACGAGGGTACAGGAACCTCGCAACCTGCACAGGAGCAATCCCAGGAACAGGCGAAAACAGATCTCAAAACACAATATCCACTCACGGTTACAGATGCTACGGGTGAATCATTTACCTTTGACAAAGCACCAGCCAAAATCGTATCCGTATCTCCGGCTGAAACGGAATCCCTGTTCGCACTCGGATTGGACGAGCAGATCGTAGGGGTATCCGACTATGACGATTATCCGGAAGCAGCAACAAAGAAACCAAAAATGGGCGGCATAACAAAGCCTAATGAAGAGTCGATCATTGCAGCTGAAGCTGACATCGTATTTACAGGTATCTCGATGAGCAAAGAGTCGGTGAAGAAACTGCGCGATCTGGGCATTACCATTTTCAAAACAGATCCTAAATCAGTGGATGATGTGATGAATAACATTGAAACTTTTGGTAAAATCACGGATCATCAGGAAAAAGCACAGGAGATCATCACCCAGATGAAAAAAGATGTGGCTGATGTAACTGAAGCTGTGAAGGCAGTTAAACCAGAAGAAAAGAAAAAAGTATACGTTGAATTCTCTCCAGGCTGGACTGTGGGTAAAGGCGAATTCATGGATGAATTGATCACACTTGCCGGAGGAAACAACGTAGCTTCCGACTTGACTGGCTGGAATCAGATTAATGAAGAGAACATTATTGCTTCTAACCCGGACGTCATTCTATATGCGAACGATGTCATTGATGAAAATTCCAAAACATTGGATCAAATCATCAAAGCACGCAGCGGATGGGATCAAATCACGGCTGTGAAAAACGATGCAGTCATCGGTCTGGATGCCAACCTGTTGAGCCGTCCGGGACCACGGGTAACCCAAGGTCTGAAAGAAGTAGCCAAAGCGATCTACCCTGATCTGTTCAAATGAGTAAAAAGCTGGCAGTGTACGGAACGGCCGGAATTGTGCTGCTTGTGTTAACCGTGCTCATCTGCACGGGCATCGGTTCGGTTGCCCTGCCTGTCCGGGACATTGCGGGCATCTTGCTTCATCGCATCCCCTGGCTGGGCGACTGGATTGTTCCTGACTGGAATACAGCAGCAGAACAGATTATATGGAAGGTCAGATTCCCACGTGTACTGCTTGCCGTGCTTGTAGGTGCATCGCTGGCGATTGCCGGAACTGGATTCCAGGGGGTTCTTCGTAACCCTCTGGCTGATCCGTTTACCCTGGGCGTATCGTCCGGTGCATCGGTAGGTGCGGCTTTTCTGATTTTTTTCGGATTGCAGTATGCACTGATTGGGATCTGGACTCTGCCACTGGTCGCGTTTCTGACGGGAGTAGTTACATTGTGGTTTGTGCTGGCCCTCGCTCGTGAGGGACGCAAAATACCGACACACAGCCTCATTCTGGCTGGCGTGGTCATGCAAAGTTTCCTGGGAGCCGTAGTCTCCTTCCTGTCGACCATGTCGAAGCAGACAATCAATGAAATTATATACTGGACGATGGGAAGTCTGGCACTGCGTGGGTGGTCGTATACGGCCATCCTTTTCCCGTATTTTGTGCTGGGGCTGATTTTCCTCTGGAGCCGTGCGCGTTCGTTGAATGTGCTTGCCTTGGGGGAACGACAGGCTGCTCATATCGGGGTTAAGGTGGATGGATTGAAGCTGTCGGTGTTAGCTGTGGGTACGCTGCTTACGGCAGGCGCTGTCTCCGTATCGGGCGTGATTGGCTTCGTCGGATTGGTCATTCCGCATATTCTTCGGCTCATCGTCGGACCTGATTATCGATTGCTGGTGCCTTTGTCCGCGATTGGGGGAGCCATCTTCATGGTCTGGGCAGATACGATTGCACGCTCATTGCTGGCCCCAACCGAAATTCCGCTGGGTGTGGTTACGGCTTTCGTTGGAGCGCCATTCTTCGCGTATCTGCTACACCGGAACAAAAAGCTGCGGAAGGGGATGATGCCATGAGCACATTCATGAAAACAGACCTTACCGAGAGCCGGCCGATGATAGAGGTCACGGAAGCTGGTAAAATGTATGGTAACCATCGGGCTCTGCATGCAGTGGACTGGAAAGTCAAAGAGGGTGAATGGTGGGGCGTTGTTGGTCCAAACGGCAGTGGCAAATCGACCCTGATTCAGCTACTTGCCGGAACCGAACAGCCGAACGCAGGCAGCATACAGATTGATGGACGCGACATTTCCTCATACACCCGTAAAGATTTGTCACGTATGATTGCGGTCTTGCAGCAGGATGGTCTGCCGGCCATCTCTTATCCCGTAAGAGATGTTGTCGAGATGGGACGTTACCCTTATCAGAACTGGCTTGGCAAAGAAACGTCGGATGGAGCAGCAGTAGTTGATAAGGTGTTAGAGGAGTTGGGTCTGAGTGACATGGCCGAACGACCTTTGGATGCACTGAGTGGCGGACAACGGCAGCGGGTTGCGCTTGCCAAAGTCATGGCTCAGGAACCCAGGCTATTATTGCTTGACGAGCCAACCACCTTTCTCGATATCAAATATCAATTGCAATTCATGGAGTTATTATCAGCGTGGCGTCAAAAAAATCATATTACGATTGTGGCGGTGCTGCATGATCTGAACCTGGCCGCACAATTTTGCGATCATATTCTGGCGCTGCGTGACGGGACTTGTGTAGGCAGTGGCACACCCCATTCGTTGATGACGGAAGAGAACATCCGGGAGATCTTCCGGGTGAGCCCGGCCATGGTGAATCATCCCGACAATGGATTGCCACAGCTTTTGCTAAGACGAGAGAAGAAATGAATGAACCGGGGGAAACCCCATATTTTGATAAAGGAAGTGCTGGCTGTATGAATAATGAACAGGTGTTGGAACAGTTAATGGGTCGGATCGTGGGTCCACATGAGGCAGTTGCGGCTGAAGCTTCCGCACATGTGGATGCATTGACGAAGCCACCCGGCAGTCTGGGCAAGCTTGAACAGCTGGTTATTCGTCTGGCGGGAATCACCGGTGAGGCTCGGCCTTGCTTTGATCGAAGAGCTGTCATCGTTATGGCTGCGGATCATGGGGTGGTTGAAGAAGGGATTAGTGCTTTTCCTGCTGAGGTAACGCCGCAGATGGTCCTGAATTTCCTAGCAGGGGGAGCGGCTGTCAATGTGCTTGCGCGCCACGCTGGAGCTCATGTGATCTGTGTGGATATCGGGGTGAATGCGGATCTGGATCATCCAGACCTGGTCTCCCGCAAAGTCCGCAAAGGAACAGCCAACATGGCGAAGGGTGCTGCAATGACCCGGGGCGAAGCGATTGAGGCCATTCTTGCAGGAGCTGAAGTGGTCTCCACCGAGGTTGCGAAGGGAACGCAGTTGTTTGTGACCGGAGAGATGGGGATCGGGAATACAACTGCTAGCGCTGCGGTGATGTGTGCATTAACCGGAACAGCACCTGCTTCAGCGGTTGGCCGGGGAACAGGCGTAGATGATATCGGTTTGCAGCGCAAAGCCGCAGTAGTCAGCCAAGCCCTCAGCGTGAATGCTCCGAATGCAGACGATGCACTCGATGTACTGTGCAAAGTGGGCGGACTGGAGATTGCCGGACTGACAGGCGTGATTCTTGCTGCTGCTGCAAACGGATGCCCGGTTGTCGTGGATGGATTTATCTCCACCGCTGCCGCGTTGATTGCGAGTCATCTTGCTCCGCTCAGCGCAGAATACATGATTGCTTCCCACACATCGCATGAAAGTGGACATGCAGCGTTGCTGCGTGAACTGGGCCTGAAGCCCATGCTGGATCTGGACATGCGACTGGGTGAAGGTACCGGAGGCGTGCTTAGTCTTCATCTGATTGATGCGTCATGCCGCATTTTGAACGAGATGGCGACATTTGCAAGTGCGGGTGTATCTGGTGGCACGAACGAGACTCAACCTACGGAGTCTTCATCAGCTTCTGCTGATTCCTCTGTACAAGGAGAGGTATCATCATGAGTGTACTCGTGACAGGCGGGGCGCGAAGTGGCAAAAGTTCGTTTGCCGAGCGTCTCTGTATGCAGCGATCCTCTGAGGCTTGGTATGTCGCTACGGCTCAAGCTTATGATGACGAGATGCGCGAGCGTATACGCCTGCATCAGAGCCAGCGGGATGAAGCAGGATATCTATGGCATACGGTGGAGGAACCGCTGGCATTGCCTGAGTTAATTACACGAATGGGAGAGTCCCATACAGGTACGTCTGCACCGACCGTTCTGGTCGATTGTCTGACACTGTGGCTCAGCAATGTGCTGTTAGCGCATGAACATGAACCGGTGCAGGTGCTGTACGATCATATGGATGCGCTGGTAGCGGCCATCCAGTCGTACCCGGGTCTGCTCGTGCTTGTCACCAATGAAGTAGGGGACGGTATTGTGCCGGAGTATGCGCTGGGCAGAAGATATCGGGATCTGGCGGGCATTCTCAATCAGCGGATTGCCGCGGTTTGCCGCGAAGTGTTTCTGGTGACAGTGGGCATTGCGATTGAGCTGAAAAGCAGGGAGTATCGTTTATGAGTAAAGGCGATCTTGAACAAAAACATGCGGCTGCGGCCGCTTTTCAATTTCTGTCCCGTTTCCCGGTGAAAATGCAGCTTGATTTCGTCCCGCCATTATTGCGGGAGAGTGTAGTGTATTACCCGCTGGTTGGTGCGGTCATCGGATTATGCGTCTGGCTGGGCGGAGCCCTGACGGGTGCACTGCTTCCATCGTTTCCGGCAGCGGTGTTAACCTTGACGTTATGGGTATGGCTAACCGGAGGCCTTCATCTGGATGGCTGGATGGATACGGCAGATGGGCTACTCAGTTATCGAACCCGTGAGCGAATGCTGGAGATTATGAAAGACAGTCGTGTGGGGGCCATGGGCGTAATCGCCTGTGTCCTGCTGTTGATGATGAAAGCAGCATTGATTGCTGACTTTATCGCACGTGGTAACTGGGCCTATGGAGCTTTGCTCATCCTGCCGATGATCTGGAGCCGTTGGTTCATGGTATATGCCATGGCGGCCTGGCCGAATGCCCGCAAGGACGATGGACTCGCTGTCCTGTTCAAGGGATTGGGGGAACGGAGGGAAGTCCAGCGTGCACGAAGCTCCGCGGTTGGGCTAACCATTCTGTCAGGTGTGATCACATGGGCTGCGGTATGGATCTTCCAGCCGGATACAGCCATGTTCCAGGTACTGGCGACGGAGAATGGATTGGGGACGTTACCATGGTGGCTATATCCTGTTGCAGCGATCATTGTGGTACCATTGGCTGGTTATGTGATTGGCAAATTCGTTGCCGGGCGTATCAGCGAAAGGCTGGGTGGACTTACAGGGGACACATATGGAGCCATGAATGAGCTGCTTGAGGCCGCACTGCTAACGGTACTTAGTCTGTTACAGGGATTCTTTTTGATATAACGCTGAGAGTGGAGGTGAGGGAACGTGGAAGATACTTCTGCACAAACGTCCGAACAAACGGCAGCAGTATTAATGCTGCAAGGGACGGCATCGGATGTGGGGAAAAGTGTAATTACGACAGCCTTATGCCG
The DNA here is from genome assembly GCF_058408365.1 of Paenibacillus sp. MDV22-iso6. NCBI lineage: Bacteria > Bacillati > Bacillota > Bacilli > Caryophanales > Paenibacillaceae > Paenibacillus > Paenibacillus sp. MDV22-iso6. The sequence goes on from NZ_JBZVDZ010000002.1 coordinate 620,940, forward strand.
AATATTCAAGCAGGATGGCTTCAGGCCGGCTCCGTTCAAATCACAGAACATGGCACTGAATTCTTACGTCACGGAAGACGGCAAGGAAATCGGAAGAGCCCAAGGAGCACAAGCCGAGGCATGCGGCATTGAAGCGACAACGGATATGAATCCAATCCTGATCAAGCCGGTTCGGGATATGCATTCTCAGATTGTCGTGCACGGTGTGCCTCTTACACAGATGAGTGCGTGGGACTACCGGCAGCATTTCCTGCCCCAAGCCAAACAAACGGTCATGGATGCGCTGAATCGGTTGCGCGCGACGTATGATATTGTGCTGATGGAAGGTGCGGGAAGTCCTGCGGAGATTAATCTGAAGGATCGGGATATCGTTAATATGAATCTGGCAGGCTGGGCGGATGCTCCGGTTATTCTGATATCGGATATTGATCGTGGCGGTGTCTTTGCCTCCATTGTAGGTACTCTGGAGCTGCTGGAGCCGCATGAGGTTCAGCGTGTAAAAGGATTCATCATCAACAAGTTTCGTGGAGATCTGTCCCTGCTGCAGCCTGGGTTGGACTGGCTTGAAGAACGGACAGGCATTCCTGTATTGGGCGTATTGCCTTACATAAGTGATATTCAGATTGAAGCGGAAGACTCCGTAGTGCTGGACTCCATGCGACACGGCAAATCCGGTCAGCAGGAGCTGGACCTGGCAGTAATTCGTTATCCGCGTATTTCAAACTTTACAGACTTTGATGCCCTTTCTAGGGAGCCGGATGTGAATGTGCGGTACGTGACTTCTCCCGATGAATTGGGGCATCCCGACGCCATTCTGCTTCCAGGTACGAAGGATACGATCGGTGATCTGGCATTTCTGCGTGCGTCGGGACTGGAGCAAGCGATTGCCAGCCAGACGGAGCGTAAACATGTTCAGCTTGTTGGGATATGTGGTGGATATCAGATGCTCGGTCAGCATCTCAAAGATCCATTTGCGGTAGAAGCGAATCAGATTCAGGAAGCCCATGGATTGGGATGGCTGCCCCTATCGACAACATTTCTACAGAACAAACAAACGGTAAGAGCCTCCGGGCATGTTCACAGTCATCATCCAATTCGTTTGCCCAAGGAAAGTGATGCAGCAAACTCGTTGCCGATCCAGGGATACGAGATTCATATGGGTGTTACCGAGTGTCTTGAGCCTGAACGTGTAACGGCCTTATTCGAAATCGCCCATCCGGGAGGTCAATCCTTCAATGAAGGCTGGGGCACGATGGATGGCAAAGTGTGGGGAACGTACCTGCATGGTTTGTTTGAAAGTGATCAGTTCCGACGTTCATGGCTCAATGGTCTACGTGAAGGAAAAGGACTTGCTCCGCTACTGGAGACGTACAGCGCACGTGAACGAAAGGAAATGGAGTTTGACCGTGTAGCTGAATCATTACGTTCATCATTGGATATGCAGCGTGTGTATGAGATTATGGGCGTTCAGCCACCTGAATAAAAGGAAGCTTGGGGTAACAGCGATCGGAAGGTTGTTCGATCATCGGAGTGGAGCGTGTACATATTCATTTGTTCAATTTATATAATGTGCAGTCCAAAAGAATACCCCCATGCGTGGCAACGTTCCTTGAAACCTGGAACGATGCTGAGCATGGGGGTATTTGTGTACCTAATGTTAAAGTTTGATTCGAATATGGAAATAATGGGTTAAAGGTATTCCGGTTAGTTTATTTTGAAGTTCTTCATGGCGGATTGCAGTTCTACCGCTTGCTCATGTAGATGACGTACCGTGCTGGAATGGGAGTCCATTTCATTCAGTTGGAGATCCGCTGTAGAAGCAATCTCTTGCATGCTTTGACGGGATTTGGACGTGATCTGAGCCGTTTCTTCCACGGAAGCACTGACTTCTTCAGCTCCAGCAGATACTTGCTGGGTAGAGGCCGATACCGTCTGAATGGTCAGATTAACGTTCTGAATCAACTCGTTAAGCTGCTGGAATGCGGAGCCTGCCTGTTGAACCACGTGAGTACCTGATCCAATCTCTTGGGTTACACGGTTCATAGCATCAACCGAACGTTCGGCGTCTTCACGGATGGTTCCCAGGTAATCGGAGATTTCCTCCGTAGCTGTTTTGGATTGCTCCGCCAGTTTGCGTACTTCTCCGGCAACAACGGCAAACCCGCGTCCATGCTCTCCAGCACGTGCTGCTTCAATGGAAGCGTTGAGGGACAGCATGTTAATCTGTTTCGTGATTTCAAAAATGGATTGAACAATGGTCCCTATCGCGATCGAGCGCTCGTTCATCGTTTCGACATAACGCAGAGATTCGCTCGCGGTCTGGCCGACACGTTCCATTTGCTGAATGGCATCCTGTGCCAGACGGTTACCGTTAACAGCTTCGTTTGCAGCATCTCCGATCTGCTCGGATACTTCGGCAGAAGAAGAGGCAATATGCATAATGCCTTGCGTGATTTCTTCCATGGCTCTGGCATTTTCGGCTGCGCTGGAAGCGATACTTACGCTGCCTTTCTCGGCACTTTCTGCAGAACGACTGGAGTCTTTCACCATACCGGACATGGATTCTACCCGTTTGAGCAAATCATTGGAGCCTTCCACAACTTCATTGGATGTGGAGAGGGCACGGCTAATCATTTCTTTCAGATTATGAGTCATCGTCTGGAAGCTTGAAGCGAGCTGTGCAATTTCATCCTTACCTTTAATCTGAATTTCAGCAGTCAGATCTCCTTGTGATATCTGTTTGCTGTGTTGAACGAGCTGAATGATCGGCTTGGTTACACGTTTGATCATGCTTGTCGAGATGAGCCATCCGAGCAAAAAGACCAATGCCGTGATACCGAGGCACAACCAGAAGATCTGTGCAATTTTGTCCTGAATGAATTGGGCATCCATGCTAACAGCCATGATCATGTTACTTCCTGCGATCGGAATAAAGGCTGCTTTATGTACACCGAAGGAATCGGCATAAACCTGGCTGATTTCCATTTCTTTTTTCTCAGTGGCCTCATTCATTGCTGCTTCTACTTTAATCTCATCTCCGGCTTTCATGCCCGAGGAGGTATTTGCGATGACAACCGTAGCTTTACCATCCTGAATAGAGACAACGTATGCTCCGTCCAGATTATGCTCTTTGGCTTTGCCAGCCAAATAGGATTCCACGGTCAGTGCAGCACCCTCAGAGCCAGCTCCGCCACTCTGTACTTGCAAAATTTTAGAAGCGGATGTGTTTTTGTATATATCCTGAATGGACGTGCCCAGGACCTTGTCGAACTGTGGAAGCACGTAACTCTGCATAATATTCATGGAGACAGCATAGAAACTGATACTAAACAACAGGGAAGCAACCAGCAGTACGAGGAACAAAGTGCCTCTGATTTTACCGGCAACGGTGCGATTTCGAAACATAGGATCATCCTTTCACGTCATGTTCATTAACATTGTCGCTTTTCCGTTATCGTAAGACTAAATACCAACGAAGAAAGGCCTAATTTTCACGTTGAGAAAACTTGGGAATAAGCGGATATACCTATATTACAAAATTAACCGGAGGTTGAATACAATAATTTTCACGATTCAGTGTATTTTTTTCAGGAATAGATGAATTTATTACATGCATATTACATAATATCAATTAATACCTACCAGAATAGTTTGTTATGTGATATATTGTTGAATATCGCTTTTGAGCGAGTAGAAAACCGGAATATCCGGTTACTCACACTGAGGAGGATTTATACAGATGAATACCTTTTTAATCATTTTGAACGTAGTGGTTATGCTCGCTCTTCTGGGTGTCCTGTTCTGGATGCAGAAGAAACATATTTCCTTTACCAAGCGTGTATTTGCGGGTTTGGGCATCGGGGTTGTATATGGCGTCATTCTGCAACTGATCTACACATCTGATTCTGAAATCATTACCAAGTCGGTCGATTGGTTTAATCTGGCCGGTTCAGGATATGTTCGTTTGTTACAAATGGTCGTGATTCCATTGATCATGGTCTCTATCATATCGGCCATCATGAATCTGAAAGGCAAGCAGAATCTCGGTAAAATGAGTGTTTCGATTATCGCGATCTTGTTGATCACGACGGCTATTGCCGCAGGGGTCAGCATTGTGACAAGCTTGAGCTTCAACCTGACTTCCATTGAGATCGAAGGTGGAGACCGAGAGCTTGCACAGGGGCAGAAGATGGAGGAACGTCTCGTTGACGTGAAGGATCAGACGATTCCACAGCAAGTACTGGAGTTCATTCCGTCGAATCCATTCGCGGACATGACCGGAGAACGTCGTACATCCATACTGGCGGTTGTTATTTTCTCGGCGTTTATCGGTGTGGCGGTGCTCGGATTGGATCGCAAAAAACCACAGCAGGCGGAAACATTCCGAGGTATGGTCAATGCGGTATATGCGGTGGTTATGCGAATTGTAACACTGGTGCTCAGGCTGACGCCTTACGGGATTTTGGCACTGATTACAAAGGTAACGGCCACCACGAATGCGGATGAGATTCTGAAGCTGATCAAATTCGTGATTGCATCCTATGTTGCGTTGCTCGTCATGTTCATCATTCATCTGATTATCATTGCTCTCTCTGGGTTTAACCCACTCACGTATCTGAAAAAGGTTCTGCCAACTCTGGTATTTGCCTTTACCTCTCGTTCAAGTGCGGCAGCAATTCCGCTTAACGTGGAGACGCAGACGAAGAAACTGGGTGTATCCGACGGGATTGCGAATCTGTCAGCAAGCTTTGGGGCCACGATTGGTCAAAACGGCTGCGCCGGGATCTATCCGGCCATGCTGGCGGTGATGATTGCTCCAACGGTCGGAATCGATCCGCTGAGCTGGGACTTCATTATTACCCTGATCCTGGTTGTCATGATCAGTTCATTCGGTGTAGCTGGTGTAGGCGGCGGGGCAACCTTCGCTTCCCTGATCGTGTTGTCCACGATGAACTTGCCCGTAGCCCTGGCAGGATTGTTGATCTCGGTTGAACCGTTGATCGATATGGGTCGTACAGCATTGAACGTGAACGGGTCTATGACTTCAGGACTTGTGACCAGCAAAATTCTGAAAGAAAACGATCATGATACATTTAATGATCAAAGTCGTGATCTGGATTCAGCCGTTCAGGCGTAATTCAGATTCATAATAGGCGGATGGCAGTTACTGCCACAAGCCATGCAAGAGCAGCCGTTCTTCGGGTTAATCCGGAGGGCGGCTTTTTGCTTTTAACATCCGTTGGGCATACGGTAAATATCATCTGAAGCCAGTTGGAGTTATTTAGTGCTGTTCAAGCTTGGGGAAATGTGATAGAGTATTCATGTTTTGGCCCAGAGTCAAACCGCGGTTCGTAACCATCCCGCGTAATCAAAACTAGGAAGGCAGTGTATTTATATTGTTTAATTTAGGATGGGGAGCGCTTTTCGTTCTCGTAACGTACGGCTTTTTTCTTTTGTGTTACCGCTTGTTCGGTAAAAAGGGTCTTTATGCCTGGATTGGTGTGGCAACAGTCATTGCCAATATACAGGTGACCAAAACGATAGATATTATGGGTATCGTTCTGACGCTTGGCAATACGATGTATGTCAGCATGTACTTGACCAGTGATTTGCTCAATGAGAAATATGGACCAGGTGAGGCACGTAAAGCCGTATGGTTCGGGTTCTTCACTTTGATTATGACGACAGTGCTGATGCAGATGGTATTGTTCTTTGAGCCAGCATCGACGGACTTTGCACAGGAGTCGATGGAAAAATTGTTTGGTATGCTGCCACGTCTGGCACTCGGTAGTCTGACAGCCTATTTCATCAGTCAGTTCCTGGACGTGCGACTATACACTTGGCTGCGTAAGGTGGCGCCAGGGCGTAATCAGTTGTGGATACGAACCAACGGTAGCTCGATCATCAGTTCGTTCGCGGATACACTGGTATTTTGCACGATTGCGTTTGCTTTCATCTATCCATGGGACGTTTGGCTTGAAATTTTCTTGACCACATATGTGATCAAATTTGTATTGACCGCGGTAGGAACGCCGTTTCTATATGCTGCACGAAGCTTTAAATTCAAGGATGAAGCTTAGATTCGTAGTTAAGTTCTTCTGCAAAATGCTGAATCCAAACACAAAAGTCCCGCAAAGCCATGCATTCATGGTTTCACGGGACTTTTGCTTATGACCAAAAAGGATTAGTCCGTCAGGATTTGCAGCTCTTTCGGATATGTCGTCAGAACTTCTACACCCGTCTCCGTCACAAGTACATCATCCTCGATACGTACACCGCCTGCTCCGGTTACATAAATACCCGGCTCAATCGTAAATACCGTACCTTCCTCCAGAATGTCCATGTTCTGACCATGCAGTGAAGGATACTCATGCACGTCAATGCCCATTCCATGTCCAACTCTGTGCAGGAAACGTTCGCCGTATCCGGCTTCTTCCGTAACCTGGCGTGCTGCACGGTCAATATCCGCACAGGCGACACCTGGCTTAACTGCACGAATGGCAGCTTCGTTTGCTGCGAGCACAGTGTTATAGATGGTTTTAAGTTCAGGTGAAATGTCACCAAAGGCAAATGTGCGCGTAATATCTGATGCATACCCACCAGCGTAGACACCCATATCGAACATCAGCAGATCGCCATGCTGCAATTTCCGTTCACCTGGTGTGCCGTGTGGCAAGCCTGTTTTGGGGCCAGTGAGCACCATCGTATCGAAGGAAGGGCCGTCTGCACCCAGTTTCTTCATCTGGTATTCCATTTCGGCAACCAGTTCGATTTCGGTTACACCTGTACGAACGTGAGACAGTCCTTGGCGGAGCGTCTCTTCGATCAGATGAATGGCGTGGCGAATGCGAGCGACTTCATCCGGTGTTTTTTTCACACGCAAGGTGCGAAGCAAAGGGCCGACATCTTCAAAGTTGGCAGCGCCCAGCGCGGCGGTCAACTGTTCATAACGTGCGACAGTCACGTATTCTTTTTCGAGACCTACACGGCCCAGGCGTCCTTGATAACGCTCAAATAAAGCGTAAGGATTGTCCGTATCTGAATGCGTGGCAATGTTCGAGACCGAAGAAGCGGCTGCTACAGCTTCCTCGTCAAGTGCAGGCACGATCAACAGCGGATCTTCGCCGCGTGCAAGAACAAGCCCAAGGAAACGTTCATGCGGATTACTCGCAAAACCTGTTAAATAGTAAATATGCTTCGGATCTGTAATCAGCATGGCGTCCAATCCTTGCGTAGACAGACCAGCTTCCAGCCGGGATAAAGGAGTTTGATTCATTAGTTATATGTCCACCTTTCATTCATTCTATCTTTCTATTATAGAAGAATGTCGGGGAAATCCAAAATCCGTATATATTTTTTTGTTATAATACTTTAATTGTTTACTAGGGATTTTAACAACGCTAACAGTTGCTAAAAATGTACACCTATTTTTGTAGTTAAGTGGATATACTTTGTTGAATTGTGCTTAATGTATTATAGTTTTCTCAATACAATACAAAGGGGGATTAATTTGTGAAGGGAAATGTCGAAGAATTATTTCGCAATAAACTTGATATGTTTCCGCATTTGAAAAAGATAAGAGAGAGATTATGGTCTGATGATGGAAAAAGTAGAGTTTCAGTAATGGTCGGAGCAGGTTTCAGCTTGAATGCAAAAAAAATTGAAAATTCGTTTAAAGGAATGGCCGTATGGAACGATATTAAGAATGAACTAACAAATGATTTAAGTCATAGAAAAGACAAAACGAGTTCAGATGTATTGGAGATTGGAGAGTTATACGTTAAGGAATATGGAAGATCAATATTAGACGAAGCCTTAAAAAAAGCAATCCCCGATAACAATTACGAACCTGATCAGATCCATTTTGATTTGATAAGACTTCCTTGGAGTGATATCTACACCACTAATTACGATACTTTGTTAGAACGGGCAAATCATCAAGTATATGAAAGAAATTATCAAACAATATATGACATTAATGATATTCCAAACTCAGTGCAGCCACGAATCGTAAAACTCCATGGAAGTTTTCCATCGCATAGACCTTTTGTATTTACTAAGTCAGATTATGAAGCCTATCGAGTTAAGTTCAGTCCATTTGTAAATATGGTACAGCAGTCAATTATGGAGACTACGTTTGTACTTCTAGGTTTCTCAGGAGACGATCCTAACTTCACTAACTGGATATCTTGGGTTTCTCAAAACCTGGGTGACCATATGCCGAAAATTTATATGATTGGCTATGATCAAAAACATAGGGAGTCAGAACTGGAAAGTAAAGGAATAACACTAATTGACTTCAATGAAATATATAAAGATAAAATTAATCCTTATGGAGAAATGTTTAAGGATATTTTCGAATTTCTATCTTATAAGAGTAAAGAGAATAAATTAGAATGGCCCCATCGTGGCTTTAGTAATGCAGGAGATATAAAGTACAATCGATCAACTTATCCTGGCTGGGTTGTTGTTCCTGATATGATAAGAAGAAATCATTCTAAATCTCTTATCCATTATTGTCACAATATTTTTAAATCTAGAGAAAATATATTTATTGACGATGATCTTATTGATCATTTGAACGATATCTTATGGTTTTATGATATTTTTTCTATACCTTTGGATGTTTTTGTTCATCAAAAATTGAAGCAGGTTTTGGATTCTTGTAAGGGTAGTAATGAGCAATTCAATATTATTCCTATTTTATTTACTTTATTAAGAGAGGCACGTTTAGATTTTGATGATGATGAATTTGAGCAATATCAAACTTTACTGAAAAAAGAGGAACTTTATATTGAACAAAAACATCATCTCCAATATGAGTCTATAAAGTACTATGTCATACGAAATGACATATACAGGGTTTCAGCTCTTTTGAAAGATTGGATAGTAGAAGATGAACACTATGTCTGGGGAATTAAGAAGGGAATCATTTATTTAATGATAAATGATCTAGAATCCTCGAATAAACTTTTCAATAAATACATTCAATTTATAAGAAAATTGTTAATTGTTGAACCAGATAACTTTTATCTTCTTTCACTTGAAAGTGTTGTTATTCACAATCTTGAAAGGATTAATAAGGCTCAAGGTTTTTCAGCTAAGAGACTCAAAGAGCTTGAAAGAAATTATTGTGATACTAATAAAGAACTTATTCAAACGTTTTTATCTATTAGCGAACATGTTAATGATCTTGGAGTAACAGAATCAAGAGGCTTTGACCCAGGAACAAAGAGAATAGGTTCTAAATTTAATAATATACTTAGTCAAGAAGTAATTGATGCCTATGCTGCTATCCACTTGCAAGAAGAATATGGATTATATTACATCAGAACAAAGTTTGATCAAGCACTCGAGAATGTGAAAGGAATTTACCCTAACTATTCGTTTAATAAGCTTATCACGAATATAAATAAAGGTAGGATTGAAGAAATTTTCACAAGGACTTTTGTATATAATATTAAAGAGTCTCAGGTGCTTGCTCTCAAAACTATTACTATAAATGCTTTTAACCCGGCTGTATCTTCAATTATTGATATAAATTTAATTTTGGAAATAATGTCACGAGTATATTTTGTATATCCTCCGGAAATCCAACTAGAAATGGATAAAATAGTTTTAGAATTATTAAAAAGAAAAAATGGGTTTGGTATGGATCTTTCAGATAAAATAAAAAAACTAATAAAACGAATAATATTTGCTAAAAATTCAAAAGAGCGCAAAGAATTTTGTGAGAATCTAATCTTAATAGAAAATCACTCAAATCCGCTTGATTCATATTCATTTGTTGAACCGTTTTTAGTAATAATATCAATGAATCTCAATTTATCTTCTTTAAAAATTAATGTTTCAGAAGAGATTATTGAAGATTTACTGGTTAAATTACCCGATCAAATTGCATTAATTCGACTAACATTTCTTTATTTATCGGATAGCATAGACACAGAAAAAAAAGAAATATTCAGAGCAGCACTTCAGCAAATTAAAGAATCGAATAAAGAACAAGTGTTCAGTAAGTATCTTTTGCAAACTACTTTTGATCAGATTTTACAAGAGGACTCAATAGGGCAAAATGTTAATGATTTTACTTCTAAAGATATCCCCAAAATTGCTACTGCTGAAGGTATCATTATTGATAGTTCTAATTTAGTAGATTATTTTGTTGAATTTCGTATGTTATTTATTGAATTAGTTGAAAAGATGGATGAAGGACAGCTGAAAGTAATATATACTAAATGGTTCGAAAAATTTATCTTATGGTGGAATTCTAATAAAGAAGCTCTTTTCCTGACAGCTTCCAAAGAAAGGTTGTCTTTTATATGGAATGATAACCATTTTTTTGTACTTATATTATTTCTTAAAAATACACTCTTCCATAATATAAAAAGACATTATCTTGATAACGAAATATGGAATGATATCGATGACATAATAAAGGATATCAATCAAAGAGAGCCAGAATATCTGATATACTTAATTCCTTCTATTACAAAATTAGATTTAAGCTTGAAATATAATTCTTATCAATTTGCTGATTTACTATGGAGTATGCAAGGGGAAGTCTCTGTTAATGCATTGAAAAGTGTAGGAGATTATTTGATTTTTATAGATAAAGGGGAAATTGAAGGAGACAAATTACCCTTACTAAATGAAATTACTCAGATAATTAAATATGGTTTAGTGGAAAAGAAAATAGTAGCTTTCCAAACTATGGAACAATTGATCCGATTTTCACCGAGTGTTATTGATGATGAATATTGTAATTTGCTAACGAAAATCCTGAATGGCTATCTTCAGATATTTAAAAATGAGAGTGAATATCTAAGTCAGATTGATTTTGAATTACTAGGAAGCATATCTTTAGTAGTAACTCAACTCATAAATAAACGACCACAGGTAAAAAATCAATTAATTGAATGGAAAGAATATATAGTAACTCATCGGTTACCTGAGGTTAGGACAAACGCTGATCTATTAGAGTCTTAAAAAAAATGCTTGGTGAATCCAAGCATTTTTTTATAAAGAATAATCTTAGATTCTTCAAATACAGTAAACCTTCAATATTATCTTCACATCCTCTTCTGTCTGGATTCAATGAACTATGCTTAGGATAAATAGTTATTAATAAACAGTACCTTTTTAAGATAGTCAGATTAATGAGGAGATGTATTCATGAATAATCGACTAAGCGTTCCGTTATATGCTTCTTTACTCAGTATGGCTTTGCTAACTGCTTGTGCTTCGGGTGACCCAACGACAGAATCGCAGCAGACGTCACAAGGACAGGGTACAGGTCAGGGGCAGACAGCGGAAGGTGGTAATAACGATGCGAGTGGTGGGGAAGAGGAAACAGACGAAAATACTGTAATCCCTTACGAGGCTTCCGTGCTGGTCGACGGACTCAATGTACCTTGGGAGTTGGTAAGCGTGCCTGATGGACGGATGTTTGTAACAGAGCGACCAGGTACCATTCAGGTCATCGAGAACGGAGAGCTGGCATCTGAACCTCTGATTGAATTTACTGCTCCATTTAATGAAGAAGGGGAAGGTGGCTTGCTTGGACTTGCTGCTGATCCGGACTTTGATGATAACGGTTATCTGTATGCATACCATTCCTATCTGGAAGGTGGTGGTGACATTGCCAATCGGGTATTGCGCTTGAAGGTAAGTGACGGGAAGGCGACTATAGACAAGGAGCTGCTCAGTGACATTCCTGGTGGGGTGAATCACAATGGAGGACGGATCAAGATTGGCCCGGACAATCTGCTCTATATTACGACAGGTGAGCGGTATGAACCGGAGCTGGCCCAGAACGAAGATAGCTTGGGTGGCAAAATATTGCGGATTGGTCTCGACGGATCGATCCCAGAAGATAACCCTTGGCCAAATTCACCCGTGTACAGCATGGGGCATCGGAACGCACAGGGCCTGGCTTGGAACCCGAACAATGGCTATCTGTACGCTACAGAGCATGGTCAGCGTAATTTTGATGAAATTAACCGGATTGAAGCAGGTGAGAATTATGGCTGGCCAGAGGTAGAGGGAGACGATGATAATAATGGCACATATCAGGCTCCGCTTGCCCATAGTGGAGATGAAACATGGGCTCCATCAGGTGTAGCCTTTATAGAGGAAGGTCCGTGGGCCGGATCACTGCTTGCTGCCAATCTGCGGGGTGAACAACTGCTTAAAATTACTCTGTCCGAAGATGGTACACAAGTAACGCAGGTAGAGCCGATTTTTAAAGACGAGTGGGGACGTATTCGCAATGTGACTGCCGGAGAAGACGGGAAGTTATACGTGCTCACGAACAACCGGGATGGCAGGGGATCGCCACGCGATGGAGATGACCAACTGATCGTTCTGACGCCGAAACCGTAACATTTACAATAGAAAAGGGGTTGTCCCGCCATGTTCATGACGTATGGGACAGCCCCTTCGCTTCATTATTTACGTAAATATAGCTTAGGTTGCAGGGACCAATTAGTCCGCACTTTCCGCGAGTTCGGCAATGCGCCGACTCGGCTCATCGGTGTACTCGCCACCATGGTAACAAAGTACCTTCTCCAGCTTCAGGCCAAGTAATCTTTTCAAGCTGCGCAGTGCTTCAGGCATGTCCGGTGTTGCGGGTGGAGAAGGACCCACCAATTCATCATCGACCACACGTAATTCATCGGCAGCGAGCAGGAATTGTTGCTCCCGGAAGTACAAGCAGATATGTCCGGGGGTGTGTCCTGGTGTATGAATGACCTGGATACCACCTTGTAGAGGCAACATGTCACCGTCCTCTAACACTTTGGATATTTTGAACTCAGTCCGCTGTGAGATCAATTGTTCCGCCAGCTCCGCTATAGGTTCAGGTAGCAACGCTTTGCGTTCTGGCGTGAACTTGATCATGGGCTCTTTGCCCGTGATATACGGAATTTCATCGCTATGCGCCCAGATTTCCACTTCGGGAACAGCATTCACCAGGGCACCAAGATTACCAATGTGGTCAATATCGGAATGTGTTACAATAATGCGCTTGATATCAGATAGCTGAACGCCTTCATGCTCCAGTGCGGACTGAAGTTCGGCGAATTGGCCAATCATGCCTGTATCCACAAGCGTAATACCATCTTCATCGCGCAACATAACAGGATAGATCGGGTTTTTACCCGCAGGTGTGACAATATGAAGATTTAGAACCGTAATATCCATGGGTTGATTGTTCATATTTGTTTCCGGATCGAATCCGGAGCACCTCCTTTGTCGTGTATGACCATTTGCATGTATCATGTATTCGTCAGTTCTCTGGCTGATTATATTTCAAGTGTTTTCTATACTTCTTCACCGTATCCAGGGTGGATTCAAACTCTTGCTTTGCATCGTGATTTTCTCTAATAATGGAAGCATAAGAAAAGTTGGAGTGAATAAGTTTATTTCTCAGTTGAAACACTTTGGCTATTTCTTCTTCATATTTCTCTTCTCCCGTTTTCAGGGAAAGATGCTGATTTTTCAATTCAGCCTGAAGGATCTCGATATTGGATAATGAGCGGTATGCAGGAGTTTTCATCAACTGGATCGAATTAAATTTTTTTTGATACGTTTGCTGGTATAGTTGATTTAGCAGGTCTTCAATAATCGTGCATAATTCAATCGTCCATGAACTATATTTTCGCTCTTTCCGTTTTTGGGTAAGCTCACCAATCTCTTCATCGTTCCACAGTTTATCTTTTTCATACAGGGATGAGTCTATCTTTTGCTGGAGATTTTGAACTTCCTGTTCGATGAGTGCAATCTCAAGTTTCGCTTCTTTTTTCAGTTTCTTGAAGTCTTCTTTGGTTAGCATACGTATCCTCCCTATAAGACCAATATGTGTTCTTTCAATTATCTCATATTGACGTCAGTAGTGCTAAAAAAACAAGAAGACGAGAGTTCCAAAATATGAAGAACCTCTGGTTCAGAAGGGAAGTACCTGATGTCCATTCCAACAGCCATTGTTACGGGAGCCAATTCAGGCATGGGTCTGGCAACCACCATTGAACTTGCAAGGCAAGGGTATCACGTGATTATGGCATGCCGCAGTGAGAAGCGCGGACAGCAGGCACTGGAGGAGGCGCTGCGTCAGTCCGGCTCTACTGCGATTGAACTGATGCTGTGTGACCTGGGGTCACTGGAGAGCATCCGTCATTTTGCCCAATCCTTCCGTGAGCGTTACGACACACTTGACGTTCTCGTTAATAATGCGGGTGTCGTCATGTTGAAGCGTCAGGAAACCTCCGACGGTTTCGAACAAGCCATCGGTATTAACCATCTTGGACATTTCCTGCTTACCTTACTCCTGATCGAACCTTTGAAGTCTGCGAAGCAGGGGCGTATAGTGAATGTTTCGTCTGGTGCCTACAAAGCCGGGAAAATCCATTTCGAAGATCCCCATCTGCACAAAAGTTACAATCCAATCAAAAGTTACGCTCAATCGAAGCTGGCTAACGTGTTGTTCACCCGTGTTCTGGCCCGCAAATTAGCGGATACCCGAATCACGGTCAACTGCCTTCATCCCGGTGCGGTGGGTACAAGTATTGGCGTAGACCGCAATACCGGTTTTGGCACACGCATTATGGCTTTGGTGGGCAAACTACCGTTTTTCCTTTCACCTGAAGAAGGGGCACAAACGGCCATCTATCTCGCCACAAGCCCTGAAGTCGCCGGGGTAACCGGGCGTTACTTCTATCAACAAAAGGACCAGGAATTGAAAGCCCATGCGCTGGATGTCGCAGCTGCTGAGCGTTTCTGGACATGGAGCGAAGAGCAAGTCGGACTTAGACCAGAAGAAAAGTTGTAATTGTTGGCCGCTCGAAGCAAAAGGGGAAACATTCTTGGAACAGAATTAGAGGCAACCGTTTTCCATAATAACGGCTGCCTCTAACGTTAAGTTTCAGCCCATTCCTGATTAAGCGCTTAGGCTTTGGCCTTCACAGCTTGCTGAATCAGCTCAATAAATGCTTCAATGCGCTTAATGCCTTGATCGCCCTGACCGTATGCACGGACAGAGGCTGATGAGGCATTTTTCTCATTTTCCCCCAGTACAAGCGAGTAAGGCACTTTCTCCATCTGAGCTTCACGGATTTTGTAGCCTAGCTTCTCACTGCGCAAGTCTGTTTCTACTCGAATACCGGCAGCCCGCAGCTGGCTCTGAACTTGAAGCGCATAATCTGCGTAATGATCTGACACTGGCAGCAGCTTCACTTGCACGGGCGCGAGCCAGAGCGGAAACGCACCTGCATAATGTTCAGTCAGGATGCCGATGAAACGATCAATTGAACCATAGATGGCACGGTGGATCACGACAGGACGGTGTTTCAGGCTATCCTCGCCAATATAAGTGAGATCGAATTTCTCGGGCATTTGGAAATCGAGCTGAATTGTTCCGCACTGCCAGCTGCGCTTTAGTGCATCGAGAATGTGGAAGTCAATTTTCGGACCATAAAAGGCACCATCACCCTCGTTAATGCGGTATTTCACACCGCGCCGATCGAGTACATTCTGCAATGCGCTTTCTGCTTGATCCCACAGCTCTTCCGATCCCATGGAATCGTCCGGACGAGTGGACAACTCAATGTTGTATTCGAATCCAAAGATGTCGTACATGCGTCCGATCAATGAGATCGCCTGGTTGATCTCTTCCTCGATCTGCTCTGGCATCACATAGAGATGGGCATCATCCTGACAGAAAGTCCGCACCCGCATCATGCCGTTCAGAGCGCCTGAGAATTCATGGCGGTGGACCTGACCGAATTCCATCATACGAATCGGCAGTTCACGATAGGAATGGAGTGTATTTTTAAAAATCAGCATGTGTCCCGGGCAGTTCATTGGTTTCATGGCAAAAGTGGCATCGTCCACTTCCGAGAAATACATATTGTCCTTGTAATGCTCCCAGTGACCGGATTGCTCCCACAGACGGTTGTTCATCATGAGGGGAGTGCGAACTTCCTGATAGCCTTCCTGTAGTTGCAATTCACGGGAGAATTGCTCCAGTTCTGTACGCACAGTCATGCCTTTGGGCAGATAGAACGGCATACCGGGTGCTTCTTCGGAGAACATGAACAATTCAAGCTCTTTGCCCAGTTTGCGGTGATCCCGTTTTTTCGCTTCTTCCAGCATGTGCAGATGTTCATCCAATTGGGCTTTGCTCGGGAAAGCAGTGCCGTAGATGCGTTGCAGCATTTTATTATCCGAGTTGCCGCGCCAGTATGCACCAGCCACATTCAGCAGTTTGAATGCTTTGATCCGACCAGTGGAAGGAAGATGTGGGCCTCGACAGAGGTCGAAAAATTCTCCTTGGTCATAAATCGAAAGCTCAGCGTCCTCTGGTAAATCCTGAATGAGTTCAAGCTTATACGGGTCCTGAATCTCTCCAAAGATGCGAAGTGCGTCCTCCCGGCTAACTACCCGGCGGCTAATCTTTTCATTTTCTTTTATGATTTTGTTCATTTCTTGCTCAATGGCAGCCAAATCACTGATGGATAGAGCATGCTCCAGATCGACATCGTAATAGAATCCATCTTCAATGACAGGTCCGATGCCCAGCTTCACTTGTTCCGCACCGTAGATGCGTTTGAGAGCCTGCGCGAGTACATGAGCTGTGCTGTGTCGGTAACGATACAGACCTTCCGCGCTGTCTAAAGTAACGATGACGAGTTCGCAATCTTGCTCAAGCTCCCAGTCGAGATCGACATTCTTACCATTTACGATTCCGCCGATGGCTTGTTTGCCCAGACTTGTGCTGATGGATGAGGCGACCGCTCCTACAGTAATGCCTGCGTTGTAAGAACGTACAGCTCCGCCTTGCAGGCGAATTTCAATCGGATGCCCGGGTTGCTGTTGATCATTCTTCGATTGGTTGATGGATTGGCTGTTTTTATTCAGATTACTCATGTGAACCACTCTCCAATATTCAAATTTGAAGCGCAAAAAACACCCGTCCCGGAAAAGGGACGAGTGCGCTCAGCTCGTGGTTCCACCCTAATTTGGTTATGAATGCTCCTGAACACGACCAGCCGCCGCAAGCAAGAACATCATAACCCTCATTGGAATCCGTTATCGGGGATCAGGCGGTGAACTCTACTGACAGCTTTGTCGGGAATTCATGAAGAAGACCGAAAAGCTGAAGTTCGAGGTCACGGCTGCAGAGGGGTAATTCCGGTCCGTTCGCTGAAGAAGGTTTCACCAATCCCTTCTCTCTCTGGGCAGCACGCAAACGGAATCTTGTCTCTGGTCATCGCCAAATATGCAAAATCGATATCCATTGAATTGATCTTAATATCGTTGAAGTCCATATCAATATATTGGAACAGGTGTTATTGAGTGTCGATTATATAGATTGAAAATGAAAAGGTCAAGCGGAATGTTTTTTTTACCCATGTTCTGATTGTCCATCCCATATTAATCGAATGACAGTACCCTCACCAGAAGTCGATTGTACTTCAATACGGCCCTGCATCGCTTCAATTAACCCTTTTGTTACCGCCATACCAAGGCCTGATCCGACATCGGACGTACCTGTATCGGTCCCTCGGTAATATCGTTCAAACAGCCTCCAGACCAGTTCCGGGTCCATTCCTTGACCGTCATCGGCAAAATGAACACTGAACTCACCTGTCTGCTTACCCGGATGCACACTAACGGTCAGAGTTGACTCCGCTGGATTATGCAGAAGGGCATTAGCGGTCAGATTATCCACAATGCGTTCAAACGAAGGAATATGCACATGGCCGTATACCGGAACTTTCGCAGGCCGGAAAACAATACGTCCCTCGCCATATACCGGGTTGCGTTCTGCACGCTGGACGAGATCATGAAGTAGCGTATTTACGTCAGTGTCTTCCACAGGTGGCTGGTATCCACCGCTGCGCAATCGGTACGTCATGGCAAGGTCATTCACAAGTCGGTCCATATACATGGATTTATCCAGCATAATGCCCGCAAATTCTCTCACTTCTTCCGCGGACCAGCTATATTTCTGTGCTTCAAGCATATGCGCGTATCCCTGGATGGAGGATAGCGGTGTCTTGAGATCATGCGTTATTCCGGCGATCCATTCCTCACGCAGAGATTCGGTCTGTTTACGGAGCTCTTCATCTTGTTTCAATGTTGCGGATAATGCCTGCATGGAGCGAAGCACTTCGGCATACACGTGGTATTTCCGTTTCCATTTGCCATTTCGTCGCTGACTGCGAGGTATGCCGCCAATGCCTTTGGGTTCTTCATAATGTCCTTGTTCCAGTCGTTGGAGCCATTGGAGCATATGCAGCATGGGGGAACCGAAACGATTGGCGTACCATAGGGCCAGCAGAATTAGCAAAATGACAACGGATAGGATCAGCACGATGAGCACTGGGGTCAAAATGAAATTATAGGGATTTTCTTCCCCTGTAGCAGTTGGATCGACAGGTATACTGAGCATCCAGGTCGTGCCATTCTGTTCATCGTAAAAGGTTGCGATCGATATTCCATATCGATTGGGATAACGAATACGCAAAGCCAGTTCCTGTATGTTGTAACTGCTGGGAACGCCCATGGCAGGTTTATTATAAGAGACCAGCTCTTGACCGTAGGCATCCAAAATTTGCAGATAGGCACCTTTGGAACGGATGGCATCCTCTTGTTTGGGGAGAAGTATAAGCTCTCCATTGGTGTAATGACTGTCCTCACGGGCTTGATCGAGTAAGGATTTGGTCTGATTGCGTTCGCCGTACAGCAAGGTGAACATCTCGCCGTTTTTCTCCCGAATCAGCATGACGATCTGGTATGGGAACGGCTTCTTGGCCTCCCAGTAAGCGATCAGCTCTCCAGGCTTGTATTGCTTCGGAACGTCATCCGGTGTATTAAAATCATCAATGACGTAGCCTTTTTCATCCACAACTTGAAGCCATCCCTGATTTTTCTCGACCTGCTTCAGCAGCCTGGGATCATAGCGGACCGTCCCATCGGGCATGATTTCTGCGGTATTAATCAGTTGGTCAAGACCACTGGTAGCGAAGTCGTCCACCAGGCTTACTTCATTTACCTTTTGAACAACCCAATAGGTGGCTGCCGAACCCAACAGGATGATGAGAACGACTGCGCCAGCAAGCATACCGATAAATCGGGTCATTAATCTGCGACGAATACTCATGCGCGTGACACTTGGTTAGGCTGAATGAGTTTGTACCCCAGCCCCCGGACGTTGACGAGAAACGTAGGGTTAGAGGGATCAGCCTCAATCCGCTCACGAATACGGTGAATATGAACCATAACGGTGTTGTCATCGCTGATGGATTCCGAACCCCATACACGCTCATACAATTCCGATTTGGTGAAAATACGATTTGGATGCTTGCAGAAAAAGAGCAGCAGCTGGTAGACAAGAGCCGGACAGGTTACAGGCTGTCCTTCAACCTGAAGTTCACCGGCGTGTTCAAATACTTGAAAACGACCAAAATCATATACCCCTTCCTGCACGGCAGGAGATGACGAAGTTACGTCAGAAGAGGGTGGAGACGCCGTTGTAGTCGCCGCCATTTTGGTAGGTAAATAACGTTTCAGCAGTGATTTGATCCGGGCGACCACTTCCAGTGGATTAAATGGTTTAACGACATAATCATCGCCGCCAACGGCGAATCCGGTTAACTTGTCATAATCCGTTGTTTTGGCGGTCAGAAAAAGAATCGGTGCATCGGTCACCTGCCGCAGAAAGGGACAGATCTCCAGTCCGCTTTTGCCAGGCAGCATGATGTCCAGCACAATGCAGTGATAGGTTTTATTTTCGCAGGCGGTAATCGCCTCTTCTCCAGTGGTAACGGTGTCGATGTCTACAAATTGCTCTTTGAGCAGGACGGTTTTGAGCATATGTAAAATGGCTTGTTCATCATCAACTAGCAGTATGGAGACGTGATCCATGATGTGAAATGACCTCCTAGGGCTTCCTGTTTGTTTATTGCTAATCATACCATCCGAAAGGGCTATGTAGTGTGTGAGCTATCTTAACGGAATCTTAATTATGAAGCCATAGAAGACGCTACAGTTTAACTACATGTAAGGATGGGTTAGACGAAGGATAAGATTCATTCTGTACACTTAACAGGAAAGTATAACGAACACAGAAGGGATGTAGAGAATGGACAGTTTAAAAGAAGGATCTAAAATTCGTGCGAATCACTTAAATGGCGGGGGAAGTCTTCCGAAATCAGGATATGCTGCACATGAGAAGTTACAGAGCAAAAAGAGCTGGAAGTTGCTTGCCATTGCCCTTGGAGCCTGCGTGATGTTGTCTGCCTGCGGTAACAGTAACTCGATTACATCCGAGCAGGCGGAGCAGCAGTCCAAGGAACGGACGACAAATGCCAATGAAGCGAGTGAGAGTACCCATCAGGCAGAGAATTCAGGTACAGAGGTGAGCGCCATCATTACACCCGACAATTTCATCGATACGTTAATGAACGGTTCCAAGGATGCCATCTACAGTCAGATGAGTCCCGAGTTGAAGGAAGCACTAACGCTTGAACAGTTTAAATCGTCTGCGGATCAATTCCTTGAGGGCGTAACTTCCTTTGATCTAGTGGTGAATGCCAAAGTGAATCATTTAACTGAGCTCGCCTGGAAGGATCAAACAGGAGACAAAGGAATTCAAGCTTATTTTACCGAAGCAAATCAGATTGAAGGGCTGTTAATCCAACCACTGGAACCCCATGAAGATACGGATCAAACATTCACCAAAACAGAATTTCAATTCCCAATGAAGGGTGAATGGTATGTGTTCTGGGGAGGCAATGATGTGATGTCAAACTATCATTACGAGCATGAAACACAGCGCTATGCGCTAGATATCATTCGCACCAAAGCAGCTTTCAGTTACAACGGAGATGCAAAGGTGAACGAAAACTACTACGCTTTTGGTGAGCCGCTCTATGCAGCTGCGGACGGAACCGTAGTCGATATCAAGAATGATATTCCAGATAATATACCAGGTGTTATGAACCCGGAAGAACCAGCGGGTAATAATGTGGTCATTGACCATGGAAACGGAGAATACAGCATCACCGGGCACATTAAGGAAGGCAGTGTGGCCGTCAAAAAAGGGGATAAAGTCAAGCAGGGAGACCTCATTGGAGAGCTGGGTAACTCAGGTAATTCCAGTGAAGCTCATCTGCACTTCCAGGTATCGGACGGCCCGGATCTATTCACTTCCCGTTCTGTTAACATTCGTTGGGCGGATCAGAGCCAGCAGTTAACCCGGGGTAACACGATTCAAGGGTTGTCTGAGTAAATATGGATTTAAGCTGAATGTTGGGGGATGACGTCGACTTCATTCCTCCGTTATAATACCGTCATAAGATAGAATCGATCTGGATGATGGAGGAGTAGACATGAAGCTGGATAGTGTACAGATTGAGTATGCGAGTCGTGAGGACTTACCAAGGATTGTGGAGATCTATAATTCTACGATTGAGAGCCGAATGGTGACGGCGGATTTGGAGCCGGTGACCGTCGAGCAACGTATTCCGTGGTTTGAGGAGCATTCTTCCGATCATCGCCCACTCTGGGTGATGAGACTTGAGGGACAGGTTGTAGCCTGGGCTAGCCTGGGTTCATTTTATGGACGACCTGCGTACAATGGGACGGTGGAAGTCAGTGTGTATGTGGATCAGCAGTGCCGGGGAATTGGGGCTGGCGGACGTTTGCTGAACACCATTTTTGACGCTTGTCCTGCGCTTGGAATCAAGACGATTCTGGGATTTGTGTTTGGACATAATGAACCGAGTCTGGGGTTATTACGCAAGCATGGCTTTGAACAGTGGGGCTATTACCCTGAAGTGGCTGTGCTGGATGGCGTCAACCGGGATTTGGCGATTTTGGGCAAAAAAATATAGCATGTATCAAAATAAATGAAACCTCCAGATCCACAATGCGTGGATTGGAGGTTATTTTTGCTTACATCGAGTAAATAGGGGATGACTTAGGTGTGCGACACGCCAAGCCTTTGTTTAATATCCTGAATCTGTGCCAGATGACGCTCTTCATGATAGCTTGCAAAATCGACCCATTGAGCCAGATCCATCTCACCGAAAACCGGGTGAAGAAAGGACTTGCTTCGCAGCAGTTCAGACTCATGATCTTGTGCAACGTGCATCAATGCTTGATGTGAGTCTTCCAGGTCATGTCGTACATTCGCCAGCGTTTCTGGTTCCGCAGGAGGCTGGAGATGAGACGGGGCGCTGACAGAGTGGCTGCGATCCAGTGTAAGCTCATATGGTTTTTTGTCCACAGCAACGGTCTGTTCTTTCTTTAGAGCGGCGTGGGCTTGCTTCACAATGATGTTTTCCATCAAATTCAGGTGACGGAGAACTTGCATAATACTCCAGTGAGTAGGTGTGGGTTGGAGGTTCAATTGCTCTTCATTGAGTCCAGAGACGGCTTCCCAAATTTGGCTCCGAATGTCGTCATTACGAGTGAACATCGTGCGATCCTCTCCTTTAAATGAGTTCTATGATGTCAGCTTGTGTAAGTGCAGTGCCTAAAATGTGGATGCTTAATATACATCATAGAGGATATGAAAGGTGAATGCGAAGATGTGTTTGAATTACTTTGTTAGTTGAAGTTTTGTGCATGAGAATGAAGCTTTTTTTATAAATGGGTCATATGAAATCATGCCATCGCCAAAAAAGGATTGACGCTAAGTAGTGCTGGACTCTATAATCGATAACAAGTAACTTGATATGTAAGGAGTCCTGACATGATATGTTAGTAATTGACGAGGTGTATCACCATACAGCATTGCAAATATCATCGTCCGATTTATTGTACCTTATCCAACAGCTCAAGGTCAAAAAAGAAAATGAGATCGAAACGCTTAAACATAAAATTGAACAATTCGAACAAAAAAAACGTGCGGAAGAAGTGGCTTATCAGTCCTTGTCGACTGTACGCAAATGGTTCGCAGGCCGCCCTGCATCCCATCACCAGGCGGTGGAATATATGGTCCAGGTGAAGGAGCGTTTTCGCAAAATGGAACAAATCCGGCGGCGGATACGAGAACTGGACCGCATTGCTGAACGAATCAAGCATCCGGACAGCATCGAACGGGATGAAATCGAGCTTACGCCCGAAACGATCCGGGAGATTAGACAGCTTAGGGAAACGGAGGATGTATAAGCATGACTTTGGAGACGTTAAGCTCCGGGATGGATACGGTCTGGGTCGTACTGAGTGCAGCCATGATTTTGTTGATGGAGGGCGGATTCGCGCTCCTGGAGGCTGGCTTTGTACGTTATAAAAATAGCGTAAATATTATTATGAAGGTTTTCGCTGACATTACGATTGGAACGTTGCTTTTCTATGCCATCGGATTTGGCTTGATGTATGGCTCTGATGCCGGAGGTTTTGTAGGCATAACCGGATTTTTCCTCAATGGAGACTTGTCTCACCTGGATGTACCCGTTTCATTGGAAACATTCTGGCTGTTCCAGGCCGCGTTCACCATTGCCGTCATTTCCATCGTATCGGGTGCTGTAGCTGAACGGATTAACTTTCGTGCCTATCTGCTGTACATCATATTGATGACGGCAATCATTTATCCGATTGGTGGACACTGGGCATGGGGCGGCGGTTGGCTCAGCAAGCTGGGGATGCAGGATTTTGCCGGTTCCGCAGTTATTCACGCGTTGGGCGGGTTCTCTGCACTGGCTGCAGCGATTATTATTGGGCCGCGTAAAGGCAAATACACACCGCTTGGCGTGAGTGCCATTGCGCTTCCGAGCAATCTGCCGCTGGCATCTGTAGGTGCATTTCTGCTGTGGTTCGGCTGGTTTGGCTTCAATGCAGGAAGTACGCTCAGTGCGACTGATGTAAGGATCGGTCACATTGCCATCGTTACGATGTTATCTGCTGCTTCGGGCGGTGCGGCTACACTGCTTTACACCTTGTTCCGATTCAATCGTTCAGACGCACCATCGGTCATTAATGGCTCGCTGGCCGGTCTGGTCGGTATTACGGCGGGGTGTGCTTTTGTCAGTGATGTAGCTGCGATATTCATCGGGGCGGTATCTGGATTACTCATGATGGCTGCAACGAATTGGCTGGACCGCAGGCAGATTGATGACCCGGTGGGTGCGTTCCCTGTTCATGCTGTATCCGGGATGTGGGGAACGATTGCCGTGGGTTTGTTTGCAACCGATGGTGGCTTGTTCATGGGAGGTGGCTGGAGGCTGCTGGGTGTTCAGGCGCTCGGCCTCACGGCTTTGGTCGTCTGGGGATTTGTCATGACCTGGATTGGTCTGAAACTGATTGGTAAGATCGTTCCTGTCCGTTCCACGGAAGAAGAGGAAGATTTGGGTCTGGATATTAGCTATCATGGTGTAATGGCTGCACACCAGTCCCATGAATTTTTAGATGGCGAGGAGCATATTCGTGCTTTCCAGAATGATTCACCGAATCGGGATCGTTAAGAATGAACCGACTGGATAATAAGGAAGCAGACTGACACCGGATGTCAGTCTCTTTTTTTGCAAGAAGCAGGGAAAGAAGACTCAGCGGAAGAATATACAGGTGTGAACCTGAATATGTCTCACCATAGATGTATTGTCAGAAGGGGAGGATCTGTATGATTAAACCTGAACAATGTGAACGTCTGACCAGAAAAGCCCGGAAAACTCTTGAGGAGTATGGATTGGGTAATGCTGCCGATCTGCTGTTATCTTCAAGCCGTTGGGGAATTCGCCTTGATGTATCGACAATCGATGAGTATCGCAGAACAGGAAATTCACGTGTAGGTGGAAATCCGGATCTGCCGAGCAACATGAAATGGCCTTTGACACAGGACGGGGTGCCCATGACGTTCCTGGCCCAGTTGAATCTCGTGGATTTGACGCCATATACGCCTAATGATGGGCGGGGGAGTTTGCCCGAACGGGGCATGTTATACTTCTTCATTGGTGTGGATGAACCGGCTTATCATATTGAGCATCGTGTGATTTACGAGCCGGACGCTCATAACCTGATAAGGCGAGAGCCTGATGGCGAAACCGCGCTGGGTAAGGACGATTTTGTAGCACATTCGGTAACAGTGCTGCCTAATCTCGAGTTTCCTACATATGCATACATTGATTCTCTGGCTCTGAATGCAATCGCCGCCCCGCTGTCTGGTGGAACGGTAGCTGTCGAGGGGGAGGAAGGTCTATATGACCGATACCTGGAATTTGAGTCCAGCTGGAATCATCCGAGTACGCAGAACTGGGGTGGCATGTTTGGATACCCTGACGGTCAGCATCCGGATGCTGAACACCAGGCGCTGTTACAGATCGTACTTGGTGAAGAGTATACTTATGACGAGCAGGCGTGTGAGAGGAAGCTGACTGAACATTATGGCGGGGATGAGAAACGGACACAACAAGAGCTTGCTGATACCTTGCTTCTATTAAAAATTGATACGCATGACGCTATCGGTTTTCAATGGTGGGATTGTGGGGAATTGCAATTTTTCATTCGCAAGGCTGACTTGCTCGCAGGACGATTCGATCAAACGTATTGTTCGTTATATTCAAGTTGAGTTCGAGTTTGTTATCATCGGAGCAACAAAATGTCCCAAATTCCGTCTATATGGGGGAGGAGGGACTTTTTTTTGTTCATTATTGTTGGTTTTCGATCAAAGCTGGTTTATATATAAAGGGGGAATTTATGGTTGATTAGCGATCATACGTTCTATATAATGGGATAAAAAGGGAGTGTTTCAGTTGATTCAGTCTGCATTTAAACATATTGATGTGGCAGTGACATCATTAATCCATTTATGTGACCAACTGTCGGAGCAGGACTTGGCTTTGACTCCGATTGAGGGCAAACGGCCGGTCGGAGAATTGCTTTCTCATCTATCCGTCATTTGTCGTGCAGATGTACATATTTCGGAGGGAGCTTCCGAAGAAGAAATGGCTTTGTTTTACGAGGAAAATCAGCCGAATTCACTGAGTGAGATCAAAGAAGCGCTGATTGCGAATCAGATGTACCTCTATCATCGATATAGACAGTTTAATACAGAGGAATTATTACAGGTGACTGACTCCTATTGGGGAGCTTCGTACAGTCGTCTGGAGTGGCTGCTTGAGATCATGGGACATGTGTATCACCACAGGGGTCAACTGCATACGATGCTGACACTGACTGGAATAGAGCCCAATGTAGCGTTGTTTGAATAGATAGATCCAGGTCCATAATGTGAGGTTCTGCCTAAATATAGAGCAAGATTTAATAGAATACATAGAACATGTTATCCGGAACAAGCAACGGTTAAGCAAGGATTAGATCGACGATACTATATGTTAATAATAGAGATTGCGAAGTGGAAGAAAACAATACCACTGATGAGAGAGATAGATGAACCTATTCAGAAGCTGCATCGGGTTTCCATAATCGTTTCCATTATGGAGGGTACTCAGTTTACCGGAAATCCAACGTTTTTGCTTCTTTCCGAAGGCGATGATTTTCGCAGATTCATTTCCTAGTGGTATACTTTGATCAAGCAATGATTCATGGAATGGAAAGGAATAATGCCGTGGCACAGCCAGCAACCATTCTGCTTGTGGATGATGAGCAGGATATTATTAAACTGATGGAGATTTATTTTGGCAATGAAGGATACCGGGTTCTCACAGCCAGTGATGGGATCGAGGCGCTTGAGCAATTGAAGAAAGAGCCAATTGATCTGATCATTCTGGATGTCATGATGCCGAATATGGACGGAATTGAAGCATGTATGAAAATTAGGGAAGAGCAGAAAATGCCGATCATTATGCTGTCCGCCAAAAGCATGGATATGGATAAAATCACAGGGCTGAGCATCGGTGCTGATGATTATGTGACCAAGCCGTTTAACCCGCTTGAACTTGTGGCACGGGCAAAGTCACAGCTTCGCAGGTACCATACCTTCAATGAGGGCCGGGAAAGCAAGGAGCATGAGTGGGTGATTGACGATCTGGTCATCAACACCGATACGCATGAGGTCTGGGTGGATGAGCAGCCTGTTCGCTTGACTCCCCGTGAATTTGCCGTTCTGGAGCTGCTGGCGCGCCATCAAGGCTCTGTGCTGAGTATGGAGCAGATCTACAGACAGGTCTGGAAAGAAGAGTTTATGGAGTCCAACAACACAGTCATGGTGCATATCCGCAAGATTCGTGAGAAAATCGAACTCGACAGCAAACATCCCAAGTTCATACAGACGGTATGGGGTGTTGGTTATAAGATGATCAAACCACAATAAGCACGTGCGTCTATGAGGTTAATTGGATACAGAGCGTGAGCAAGGAGTTCCGAGATGAATTCAAAATTAATTAACACAGTCCGGTGGAAATTTATCTACGCATTTCTGCTGAGTGGCATTTTGACGGCGGCTATTTTGTATGGGGGCAGCAAAGTTGTACACTCCATTCTAGCGGCTCAGACCTATCCTAATTATTCGATCCCTGCAAGGGGCATCAGGTGGCTGGTGAACCATATTGGGTCGGTGCCATTAATGATTATGGTTGGCATACTTGGCTTTGTGCTGTTCTTTTTCCTGTTCACGCGCAGGGTGATGCTGGTTCTGGACGAGATTACGGCGGGAATTCAGGAAGTTGCCAAAGGGGAGCTGTCTCATCGGATCGAAGTGAAGACATCGGATGAATTTGGCGTTGTGGCTGCCAGTGTTAATCAGATGGCTGAACAATTGCAGCTGTCATTGCAGGAGGAGCGCAGCGCAGTTGCTGCCAAAAATGAATTGATTACAGGCATTTCTCATGATTTGAGGACGCCGCTGACCTCCATTCTCGGATTTTTGGAATACATAGAGAAAGATCGATACCAGGATGAAATTGAGATGCGCTATTACGTAAGTATTGCGTACGAGAAATCCTTAACATTGAGGAAGCTGATCGACGATTTGTTCGAATATACCCGTGTCAGTGGTGGTAGCTTACCCTTGTCATTGACTTCCTTGAACCTGAATCCATTCCTGATGCAGCTTGCGGAGGAGTTCGCTCCGATGCTGGAAGAAGCGGGTATGACATACAAGATCATTGGTGGACAAGAACCTTTATGGATTCAGGCCGCTCCTGGCGAGCTTGTTCGTGCGTATGAGAACCTGTTCAGTAACGCGATCCGTTATGGGGCACAGGGTAAAGTGATGGAGATTGCGTTGTCTCTTGAAGGTGAAGAAGCTGTGGTGAGCATTAGCAATTATGGTGAACCCATTCCGGCGCAGGATTTGCCGCACTTATTCGATCGATTCTACCGGGTGGACAAATCCCGCTCTCGCGACACAGGCGGCACCGGACTGGGGCTGGCTATTGCCAAATCCATGATTGAATTACATCGCGGGAGTATCACTGCCTACAGTGAACAGGGCCGGACCGATTTTGTTACGCGTTTTCCGGTGACTGCTCCTCCGATGAACAGAGACACAGAGGAACGGTAACCTGGCAGAATCCTCTTCTTATATAAGAGAGTTTGCTTGATTCAGCATCTATGCTAAATGCTTAATTAAGAAAATGATAAGAAGTTACCCACTTCCTCATTAAGAAATATTCGGTATTCTTAACCTCAATCGTACACATGAACTGCAAAATTGAGGAGGATACCGAATATGAGATTATTATTACGTACAGTCAGATTGAGCTACATATATATTTGCGGAGCAAGCGCGTTACTTAGCGTAGCGCTCCTATTTGTCGTTTATCACATGTTACGTTTTGCCCACCATCATATCCTATCGGAGACAACAGAAATAACTCGCATTATGTACTGGGTGATAAACCATATCGGTACAACGCCATTGGTTATATTCATCGGTGGGGGTATGTTTGCGTTGTTTTTTTGGATTCGATCCCAGAAGATTGCAGATGACCTCAAGGTGATTGGTCGTGGAACTCATGAACTGGCCAATGGCCGAATTCCAGCACAGATTGAAGTGTTAAACGGAGGAGAG
Organism: Paenibacillus sp. MDV22-iso6; assembly: GCF_058408365.1. Classification (NCBI taxonomy): domain Bacteria; kingdom Bacillati; phylum Bacillota; class Bacilli; order Caryophanales; family Paenibacillaceae; genus Paenibacillus; species Paenibacillus sp. MDV22-iso6. The sequence continues at coordinate 649,912 of NZ_JBZVDZ010000002.1, forward strand.
CTGCGACAGATTGCCGCGGATCTGAATGACGTTGCGATACGTATACAATCGGAGCGCTTGAACAGTTCAGACCAAGAGTGGACAGATCGAGAGCCGAGAGACGAAGAATGGTTCAGTTCTAGTATGTATATGTATGGCAATGAAAGTAGCCGGCAACAAATGGCGTCAGAAAGTGAGAGAAGCCATAAGCAACGTATTCAAGAAGAATTGGTTGGATCACAATCTGGTCGCATAAGTGCCGATCTACCGATTAAACTGACTCTCTACGGTGTTCGTTCTTCTCTTGATACGATTATAGAAGGACGCTGCCGGGATGAAGCGGAGATTCAGCACTGGGTCAGACTGGCGTATGAACAGACGTTAAGGCTGGAGCTTGCTCTGGATTCTATGGAAATGAAGCCACAGGAACATTCAGGCTCCAATCTACATGTATTTAGGGAGCCTGAATGTTGAAATCCAGTATAAGGCGCGGAATTTATCACATATTTGATGCCTCTGTAGTCATCGTTATTTTGCTAGCGGTCGGCTACATCTATATTGTTACTTACGGCCAAGGTGTACTTCGCAATCATCCTGAGGCCATTTCGGTGGCCTCTTCTACCATCATTACCAATGCGGATGGATCAGAAATTTCGAGATTACAAGTACAAACCAAGGGATATGCGGAGTATGCCGATTTGAAGGATATGCCCGATCTGTTAAAGCAGGCGTTTCTGGCTACAGAAGATCGACGTTTCTATAATCATGATGGACTGGATTTTATCGGGATTGGCAGGGCGGTTGTGCAGGATGTTTTACATATGAACCTGAGTCAGGGAGGCAGCTCGATTACACAGCAACTGGCCAGAAATCTGTACTTGAACGGAGATAAAACGCTGGTTCGCAAGGTGAATGAAATGTCGATTGCCATGGCGATGGAAAAGAGATTTACCAAGGAAGAGCTATTGGAGCTGTATTTGAATCATATTTATATGGGACGCCAGCAATATGGGGTTAAAGCCGCGGCGTGGCGCTACTTCGGGATCAAGGATTTACATCAGCTGGAGATCTGGCAAATGGCTACGCTGGCCGGAATTCCGAAGGGACCTTCCATATACAATCCGGTGGATCGGGAAGACCTGTCCAAAGAGAGGCGTTCTGTAGTTCTTGGCATCATGCATGAGCAAGGAATTATTACCAAGAAACAGATGGAGGCAGCACGAAGTGTGGACTATACCCCGCCAAATTCAACATCTGCATCGACTTCAGGCTCAACAGCGCCTGCCTACGTGTCTGCCTTGGATGCGGTAATCGAGGAGGCTTCCCGTCTGACAGGCAAGAGTGGAGCAGAGATTCAATCCGCAGGCTGGACCATTCGTACGGGATTGGATGATCAAGCGCAGCTGGCGATGGAGCACGCATTCCGTGAATCTTCCCGGTTCACCGATGATCGTGAGGATGAGCAAGTGCAGGCGAGTATGGTCATACTGGACCAGCATAACGGTGAAGTCAAAGCGATGATGGGTGGACGTGACCCTGTAAAAGGAGGCATTAACCGGGCAACCACGGATGCAAGGCAACCTGGTTCTGCATTTAAGCCTATTATTGCATACGGACCTGCATTGGAATCTGGTCGGTTTAAGCCAGAGAGCATGCTGCCTGATCAACGCATGAAATATGGGAGTTATCAACCAAGCAACTTGGGCGGGCGTTACAGAGGTACAGTTACGATGTCGCAAGCCATTGAAAACTCCATTAATGCTCCGGCCGTATGGCTGCTGCATGAGACAGGACTGGGACGCGCACATCAATTTGCAGGTCGATTGGGCATTGAACTGGGCAAGGAGGATCTTAATCTGTCGATCGCTTTGGGTGGTTTGCATAAAGGGGTGTCTCCACTAAAAATGGCCCAGGCATATTCCGTGTTTGCCAATAACGGCAAGTTCAATACGGCGCATCTAATTCGTGAAATTACGGATTCACGCGGTCGGACAATCTATGCTTTTAAGCCAGACAACAAGCAGGTGATCTCCAACAGTACGGCGACGACCATGACCGGCATGCTCCAAGATGTGGTCAGTCAAGGAACAGGTAGCCGGGCACAGCTGAGTCGGTACAAGGTAGCGGGGAAGACAGGAACAACGCAGGCTGCATTACCTGGTGTAACCAAGGAGGCGAACAGGGATCTATGGTTTGTAGGATATACCAGCAAGTGGACAGCTGCAGTCTGGATGGGATTTGATCGTACGGATGCAGAGCATTATATGAGATCTGGAAGTGGTGTGGCGGCGGATTTATTTGCGTCGGTGATGAAGCGTGCTTTGCCATAAAAGAGAATGGTTTACCGTACACCAATGGACAAGGATTGTCCAACAGACATGGGGAGTTCTTTTTTATGGATTGTACAGTTATCACACAAATGGATACAAGGATGAAAACAAAACACTGCAAAATTTGATGATAACGGCTCAACATTGGTTGGAAATATAGAAGACCCGTGAAGGACAGCGTTTACCCTGTCTCCAACAGGCCTTTATCGTTTTAGTTTAGTGATAATATATTCTTCTGCTGTGTTAGGATTTTGCTCGCAATGATTCAGGTATACGACGAATCATCTGGTTCAACACCTCGGACAATACAAGTCCGATCGCGATGGCACCGGATAACATGAGTGCTTTGGCAGCCATCTCCATGGCTGCACCGTAATCATTTTGCACAAAATTACGCATCGCATTGTAAGCCAGTCCACCGGGGACGAGCGGAATGATACCTGCCACGCTAAAGATAATGACGGGCGCGCGAAACATGCGGGAGAACAGCTGGCTGATGACACCTACCGCGATGGTCGCTGCCAGGGTAGCAGGAACAGCATCCGCAGCATATTCGAGCACAATATAGATGATCCAGCCGATCATGCCGACAAATCCACCGTGAAGCAGCATGCGCCGAGGAGCGTTGAAAATAATACCGAATGCGGCCGAGGCAACAAAGCTGGTCAGGGCCTGTTCAATAAAATGAAGCATAACCTGCAACTCCTCCATCTTACGTAAAAAGTGAAAAAACAACAGCAATGCCGGTACCGATCGCAAAAGCCGTCAGAAACGCCTCGGCTCCCTTGGATAACCCGGACACAAGATGCCCGGCCATCAGGTCACGCACAGCATTGGTAATCAGCAGTCCCGGTACCAGGGGCATGACTGAGCCAATAATGATTTTGTCCCGTTCATGACCCGCGCCCATATACACAAGCAAAAAGGCGAGCAGACCGATGACAAATGAAGCTGTCAGCTCGGCAAAAAATTTCACGAGTACCAGCCGATGGAAGGCAATGACCGCTGCATAGCCAATACCACCGCAGAGTACCGCAGGGAGAAAGTCGACCCAGCCTCCACCAAACATAATGGTAAAGCACCCACTGGATAATGCCGCCGCCGTAAGCCGCACAACTGCAGAATAGGAGGAGGGCTGTCCCTCAATTTGTTGTAACAATGCATAGGCATCCTCAACGGACAATTCACCTTGTCCAATACGCCGGGAAACGGCATTCACTTCGGATACCTTGTGCAAATCTGTGGTTCGTTCAGAGATCCGTATCAGCTTGGCAGGCTCGGTTGCATCAACCGAGAAGAAGATACCTGTGGGCACAACATAACTGTGCGAATGGGGAAGGCCCAGCGCGGCAGCCATGCGTTTCATCGTATCTTCCACACGATAGGTCTCACCGCCGCTTTGCAGCATGATTTTGCCTGCCAATAGACAGATTGCAATCACGCGGGATTGTTCAGTATGATTTGTCCCAACCAGCTCCGTCTCAGACTGAGGCACGGGTGGAGGATCATGAGGGATATATTCCAACCGGATCAAGCTCCGTTCATATGAGATAAGGCTTGGTGCCGACACCATTGTATCATATTTCACACGTTAGCAAGGAAACATACCGCACGAACTAAAGGAAGTCATTCAGGTTGCAGAGATTAATGCATACATTCACACCAAATTGATAACCCGATAACTCCTAAAACCCAAAAAGGCTTCGCTCCCGGGGCCTGATGGTCAAAGGGAGTGAAGCTTCTTGGGTTAGGCTCAATCGAGACAAAAAACAACTACATCAACAGGGTAATGACCAACAGCTCATACAGCACGAGTGGCAGAATGGTTGGTCCAAACAAGGCACGTGGCTCAGGATATCCATGCATCGGCGTAACCTGGAGATACAGTATTCCCCGATCTGCGCTGATAATGACACCTTCCCATACCTGACCATCGATATTCTGGACTTGCACATTCTTGCCTACATGCTGCCGGGCTGTATGATGAAGCATATTCCGTACACTTTGCACGGATTGGAGCATTGGTTGATTGGCTTGGTATACGACCCGTGCGGATGGTGTGGATGTGGATTCAGACATGATGCACAACCCTTCCTCAAAATAATTTCTTACTTCAAGGTATGCATCTGCCTACAAAAGGTGATCACACAAATGCCATCTCAAGTCTTCCATGCCCATTCTCATAAGCCACATTGCCCAGTGCGCCATTCACAAAAGTTAACTGTGGCGGGATGTGGCCAAGATCCACATCATACAGTACGGGAACATCCATATCTCCGAGAGCCGAAGACAGGGCATCGATGAAATTGAAATCTCCTGTATCGGAATAACCAGCAGGTCGGCCGAACATGAAGCCTTTTACGCCTGCAAACCAGCCTGCCTGTCTCATCTGCCACAGATGACGGTAGATATCACCCGCATTCATCTCACAGCTTTCCAGATACCAGATCGTTCCTTCTTCTGCACAATACTGATCAAGATACGCTCCAACAGGTGCGTAAGGCGTGCCAATCAAACAGGTGATTGTATCCATACAGCCACCGATCAACCGACCTGAGAATGTAACTTGCGAGTCTGCTCCTTCGGACTGCCCCAGCTGTTTCCAGAGAGAAGGATTATCCAGATTGAACGTCGACAACTCCGGTTTCCATTCCGATTGATAGTGAGTGGAGGAAGATTGAGTGATCTGGCCTTCCTGGCCTGTCTGTAATACATCAATCCAGCGGGCGGTCACCGGATCGAGCTCGTTGGATCTTAGATCCACGTAGTTCGTACCATGTGCCGAAGCCGTTCCGGTGATCAGGGTGTATGCGAATAAAAAGGTGCTGATATCTGAATATCCCATGACCCATTTGGGCGGTAAGGTTTTCAAAGCTTCCCAATCGAGCAGGGGCAGGATATCCATAAGGAATTCTCCACCCCACGGAGGGATAATAGCCTGAATCTCAGGGTCACGGAAAAATGCATTCATCTCGGCGGCGCGATCTTCCTTGGATGAACTTACACATTTGGCATTATGCCGTAGAAATGGGCTCTCCTGAACACCAAAGCCAAGGCGCTCCATATTGTGTCTGCTCTCTTCAAGGTAATGATGCAAGGATTCACTTACACCACTGGATGGTGCAGCCACGCCAATGGTATTTCCCGGAGCGAGTGGTTGCGGGTAACGGATAGAACGGTTATTCATTTTGGAAACACCCTTTCTTGTGAACATATCAATTTAACGAATGTTTCCATTATAAAGAATAATTGCGCTTATACCAGCATGATTCTGAAAATGATTAAGGGTTCACCGGGATTTCCATTGAAAATGGTGATTTAAATTTCATTGGATAGGTGGAAATATGCATCTTTATTTCCCCTTTCATCTTAGCCCCATTTTGAATAGTAGAAGAGATAATTGTATGTCTTTCATCTGTTCCATCTCCACTGCTCCAATTGGAGCCTGGAATCTGATATTCTTTACCTGCTTTGTCCATAACATCTCTGAAAGCTAGAATGAACTTGCCTTCCATACTACCATCCACAGAGAAATGGATAACCAAATCTTTACCAACGACCTTGCTTCCAAGCATCTTCAATCCAGATGGACCGCCTGTAATTTTGTGTGATTTCAGATCAACGACAATATCCAGTTCATTTTTATTCAACCCCGAAAATCCAGATCCTTGTAAAGTCAGCTTTTTCGGAATAGAGAAGTACATGCTTTCAAAATAAATGGATCGTTCATCCTCACCTGTCGTGGTGTTTGTTCTCCATGCGCGGCCTTGTTCATCGACCAATTGAAGATCATCCAGTCCAAAGATCTTCTTTGTATTTTTTGGATCGAATTTTACATCAAGCACAAAACGAGTTGGATAAAGGGTAGCCTGTTTAACATCAATACGCTGCCCATCTACCATTAACGTTTGATTTACCGGGATGATTTTTTTCATACCTTTCGTTAAATCAGTGTCTACTGGGAAAGTAACTTTCCACTCTTTAGAACTCCCTTTATATCTGGATTTAAATACAACACTTAGTTCTTCGGGGGGGGAAGCATCGCCCGTAAAGATAACATCGATATAATTTTCATAAACATTCTCGTCTGAAGTCGGTTTAGGGGAAGAATAACTAAATCCAACAGGAAGATTCTTACCATGCTCATCAAGCAAATCGATGTCATACATACCCTTGTCTGGATCTTTCATGCCTTTCATCGTGTAAAAAATAACCATGCGTGACTCATCTGTAATGATGCTGTCCACGGTCACCGAAGCTCCATCATGCTCATCGGTCACACCAACCTTCTGCAAGAGGGATTGATCGATAGCCATCATTAACCCTTTGTCCTGGCGAATCATACTGACGATGCCCTCCATGCCTGGCAGTTGCTCCACAAAGGACGCAAAAGCGGGGGAGACGCGGATACATCCCGTAAACACGAGGATGATTGCGGCTGCCGATATGGAGCTCATAACCCAGCGCAGCCGGGACTTGCGCTTGCGCGCAGCCTGACGAATTCCAGCCTGAACAGCCTGATATGCTTCGGCATCCGGTACAGACATGGCGTCGTATTCTGTTTTACGATCATTCAGACGCTGCTCAATGGCTTCAAATGGCTTCATTTCATCGCTCATGATGTTACATCTCCTTTCGTTTCAAGTTGGTCCCGGAGCTGCCTAAGTGCTCGATGCAGTCGGGATTTTACGGTTCCGGTCGGAATTTCGAGAATATCAGCGACCTCTGTTAAGGAGAAACCTTCGAAATAGCTTAGAATAATAATTGGTTTGCAATCCCGATCCAGCGCAGAGACGGCTGCGGCCAGATCAGGGTCTGCGGGCTGGTCCCAGCTGCTGGGTTCATGAATTTCGGTAACGTGGCTGAACCGGCTCTTGCGTTTGCGTTCGTCTGCACAGTAGTTCAGCAGAATGCGGATTAGCCAAGTGGCGAAATAGGAGGGTTCTTTTAATTTCTTGAGCTTTCGATAAGCTCTGTAGGTGCATTCCTGTATCGCTTCCAGCGCATCGCCCTCGTTGTGCAGATAGGCACAGGCGATCCGGTACAGTCGGCTCTGATGCATCTCCATTAAGGCTGCAAAAGCCTCGGCATCCCCTTTTTGTGCGGCGATGGTCAGTTGAGCAGGGGTCACATGGCTCCTCCTTTCATGGATGTTGTTGCGTATTAGACCGTGCAAAGGGCCAAACGGTTCTTGATTTTGGAAAAAAAGTTATGTATACACGTACTGAGACTACCACAAAGAAGGAAATTGCGCAGAAAACTGAAAACAACCGCCAAGCTCCCCTAATGTTAGAGAGAGGAGTTCGGCGGTTGTTTTGTTTCATATGACTTGTCTGACCGTAATGAGATTCGTTTCTCCCGATTTCAATCTTCCGAATAAAGATGGAATTTCTTCGCAACTTCCAGACCAGGCACCGCGAAACTAGCAAGTGGCGATGGCAGATCATCCAGCGGGAACCAACCGATCTCACCAATCGCTCCGCCTTCTTCGAGGTTACGAGCAATGCCACCAATAACTCGAGTTGAGTAGAGGACGGAAATCCAATGTTCTTGTTTTTCAGGTCGGATCGTCTCTGCGGTGCAGAGTAATCCCTCGATGGCAATATCGAGGTCGACTTCTTCCTTAATTTCCCGAATAACCGCCGTTTCCAGCGATTCGTATGGGTCGACTTTGCCCCCAGGGATACTCCAGGTGTACTGTTCAGGCTGACGATTCCGCCAAACCAAAAGGACTTCATTACGTTCGTTGAGGATGACCGCTCCGACACCAATCCGAGGTTGCACAGGAGAGTTCTCTGTACCTTTGGTGTTAAGTAAGGACAACGCAGATCCTTCGGCAGCGACCAATCGTGAGTCTGAGTGATCTTCCGTCTGTTTAGCTCCTTGGACATGAGTAGACTGAAACGCGAGCGGAAGTTTGGTCTGCGTTGACCATTCTTCTGCAAGGATACTCATGGAGATCAGATCATAATGCGTGCCATCCCGTAGAACGGCAGAGCGCTGACGGCCTTCCTCCCGAAATCCGGCTTTCAGATAGGCGCGTCGGGCAGTCTCATTGTATTCAATTACTTCCAGCGCAATTCTGTTCAGATTCAATTCATGGAATCCATAACGAATAATCAGGGCAAGAGCATCACTGCCGTATCCTTTACCCCGATCTTTGTCATCACCAATACCAATGGCCAGGCGTGCAGAGCGGTTATTCCACTCAATTCGGTAGAGGGCCGTGAATCCGATGAACCGATTGTCCTCGAGAGTACGCAGTGCAAATTCAAAGCCATTGTCTCTACGAACTGCGGATGACCCCGTCTCATCCGGCGTTAGCGGAACAGCAATATCGGTATCCAGATTACGCAAGTAATCATAACTGTCAGTAAAGCGGGAGAGCCGCATGCAGTCTTCTGGGCAAGGAGCAGCTAGCCGGACTTTGGAGCCTTGAAAAGCATTTAAATGACGTGGAGCCATGTTGCACCTCTTTTATTGGATATGAAATCATACATTTTATCTCATTATACTACGAAACAGAGAGGATACCGAAAAAGGGCACAAGCAGGGGAGCATATCCTCCTGATTAGGAAAAGAAAAGCGACGCTAAATGCGTTTAATATAGATCAATATAATTCAAAATAGATCATCTGGATATTTCCGAATGTAGACAAAACAAAAAGCAGCCAAAGGGCTGCTCTACCATCATTATTTCATATCCTGCAACAGGTTTTTCATTTTCTTGTAGTGCCCGCTGACCCGATCAACCATGTAGTTATACATAAGCTGATTCTCCGAAAGATTCGCCATTTCCTTGTCAATATCAACGTTATTGTTATTATTATTCATGGATGTTTCGTTGTTCTCGACAATACGGTAGTTTACGATGGAGTCATTGGCATTAATGACCGGAAAGTGTTTCTCATGAGTCCGTTTCATATCGAGCTGATCTGTTTTGCCATTCTCAATGATACGTCTAAGCTCTTCCTCAAACTCCACCGATTTCTTTTTGTAATTGGGTGTGTCTGCATTGGCAATATTTTCAGTGGTAACCTTGTGCTGCGCGTTCAGCGCTTGTAACAGAGATTCATTGCGTCTGGAAGTGTTCGTTTCAATCAACGGCTCAGTCTCCTTCAATGGAAATGCAATTGCTTTCATCATAAAAAAATGAGCTGCTGCCTGTCAAGTTAGGCAAAAGAAAAGGACAAGCGCATGGCGGAGGTTTCCATTACGAAATCCTGCTTCATGACATCTTATCCTTGTCCCAGCCCGTATGAATCAGTCCTCCGAATCAGCAATTAAGAAGGACGATTGATGTTTTTGCCATAATAAATCTCATCCATCTCCAGCTTCAACCACTCCGTAATTTCCTGTTGTTCGACTTTGCTCAGTTTATCTTTGGTATAACCAAACAGATAGTTATCGAGATCGAATTCTTTCAGTTTACATTTGGTGTGAAAAATGTTCTCCTGATAGACGTTCACGTCAATCATGTCGAAGCTGCTCTTGATCTCATCCGGAATGTAATTCTGGATCGAGCCGATCTCATGATCAATGAACAGCTTGCGTCCACTCGTATCCCGTGTAAAACCACGTACCCGGTAATCCATCGTCATGATATCCGTATCGAACGAGTGGATCAGATAGTTCAGTGCCTTTAGCGGCGAGATTTCACCGCAGGTAGAGACGTCAATATCTGCCCGGAACGTACTGATGCCTTCGCTCGGGTGGAATTCGGGGTACGTATGAACGGTAATATGGCTTTTGTCGAGCTGCATGACGACATTATCGGGCAGAGGGCCTGGAGATTCATCGAAGGATTCTTCGGGGATCTCCACAATGGGGCCTTCCGACACAAGCATCGTCACACTTGCACCTTGGGGAACATAGTCCTGTTGGGCGACATTCAGCACATGGGCACCGATAATGTCAGACACGTTGTTCAGGATTTTGCTCAACCGGGCCGCATTATATTGTTCATCAATATATTCAATGTAAGCTTCGCGTTCATCTTTGGTTTTCGTATAACAGATATCGTACATATTGAAACTCAGCGACTTGGTCAGGTTGTTGAATCCATGCAGTTGAATGCGCTGCTCTGGCGTTAATGTCATGGTTGCAGTTCCCCTTTGTCCCATACGACATGGTAATCGCAGTTTTACTACTACTTATACCCAACCTACCGCCAAAAAAAACATATGTACGTCATTCTTTGCTACTCCAGTCGTGCGCAGATCAGAATGAAGAATCTTCATAATCCCCAACATCGTTCATCCGTTCATCTTCGGCGACCGATTGGATATCCTCTGAGGTGACGCTGATGATCGTATAATCTTCATTCTGCTGTTTTTTGACCGCTTTTTCCTTAATAAAACGGGGACTTCCATCCCCGGCATCTTCATCATACACGAGCAGGAGACCGTCGCTTTTGCGCAGCAGTAAGTCATCCCGCGCAGTAAACTGCCACGGGCCGATATACGGCTGATGACTAATCGCACCATAATAGTCCACACCTTGCAGAATGGAGCGATAATATTCCTGTTTGTCTTCCTTCCATTGTTCCTCGGGATTCTGAAAAGCGGTAATGATGGACAGCTTCAGATCCGGGAACGTCTTTTTCAGCTCAAGCACCACTTCGCAGGCCCACAGGTCTACACCGTATTGGCCCGGTGTCAGCACCCATTCCAGCCCGTCTTCGACCAGGGGCGTAAGACGGGAGGAGATCGCCTTTTTGATGAAAGGAATTCCCTCATGCTTCTGTCCAAAGATCTGTAGTTCATGTGCGCGATAACCGGTAATCAGCAAGTTTTTCAGTATCGCTTCCTCCTTTCAGGCGTGGTCAGTCCATCGGCCAGTTCCGGCACCGAGGCTTGTCCAGAATCGGCTGAAATCGCTGAGTCAGCAATGCCTGTTCTTTGAATCATCCCGTTAGTTCGCTGGTGGAGCATCCGTACGGAATGGATAGAGGAACTGTTTCGGAATGTCGGTCTCAAATCTCATCAACTCACCCGACGTTGGATGGATGAACGAGAGAACTCGTGCATGCAGTCCCAGGCGACCCAGTGTTTTGGTATGAGCACCGTATTTTTTGTCGCCTGCGATGGGATGGCCCAAATCTTCCATATGCACACGAATCTGGTTTTTGCGTCCCGTTTCCAGACGGACTTCCAGCAAGGAGAACTCGCGGTTCGACTGTAGACGTTTGTAGTGAGTAATGGCATGTTGTCCATCATTCGGGCGAGAACTAGAATACATTTTGAGCGTTTTGGTTTCTTTCAACCATGAGGAAATGGTGCCCTCTTCTTTCGCAACGGCGCCTTCCACAAGGGCAATATACAAACGTTCCTGTACATTCTCTTTCCAGTTGTCCTGCAGCTTCTGCTGCACTTCTTCACTCTTGGCAAACATCATGACACCTGAAGTGTCGCGGTCCAGACGATGGACAATAAATATTCGGTTCAGCGCGTCGGTACGGCGAACATGCTCGGTCAACTGGCGATAAGCGGTAAGATCATCACTTTTGTCAGCGGCAATGGATAGCAGTCCGGCTTCCTTGCGAATGACGATGATATCATCGTCTTCATGCAAAATGTTAATGCCCGTCAGGGAAGGAGCGGCAACTGCGCCTTCTTTGCTGATCGTTACGATTTGCCCTGGCGTCAGCTCCAGATTAAACTTGGTCACCACTTTCTGATCAACGGAAACCTGACCACGACCCAGAATGGATTTGACCGCATTCCGGCCGGACTTCAAGTGCTTCAGCAAGAAGTTGAGCAGCTCATCCGGTTCAGTAACCTTGTATGGGCGTGGTGGTTCTTGCTTGCGATAATAGGAATTGCCCGAGCGTTTGGCTGCTTTGGGTTTGGGTGCTCCGGCCTTCTTGGGAGCCGCGGAGGATTTGGCGGCTACTGGCTTCTTCGCCGCTCCTGCATTGCGTGATGCGGATGGTCCTGATGATTTGGCGGAAGTAAAAGTGGACCGACCAGACCGTGCTGTGGACGAACCTGCGGATGCTTTCCCCTTGGCCGATGTATTGCCTGTTGGGCGTTTACGTTTATTCATAAATAGTAATCTCCTTCTGAACAGCCTGTACCGCTTGTGTGCATACGATCCGTTCATTTCGTTATGCAGTTCAATATACCATTAACCGGGGGCAAATAAAAATAGGTGGATGGAATCTGTTACCCATCCAGTCCAAAGAGAGTCGAGATTCATAGAATAACGTATCCCATAGCATTGGAGGTGTTACTCATGGGTGTGTTTCTCGATATGAGAAGTTCGATGAACTCGGGATTCGTAGGACAGCCGGGTTTGTCCCTGTCTCCTTCGCCGGAAGCGTTTGGCTCCATTGGTCTGCAGACCCTTGGTGTCCCAAACCCCATTATCACCTTGAATGGCACGGTTGGCGTTACTGGAGAAGTGGGGGATACGTTCGTTGTTGAACTTGTACGGGGCAGTGTTTACGATCCGTTCTTTGTAATCTATCGCGCCGAAGGTACAGTAGGTCAGAACGGTGGCGCTGAATTTCATTCGTTCACTGCACAGGATCTGTCCGCACCGCCTGCACTGGAAAGTGTGTATACCTCGTTTATTTCAGGGGTATCCACATCGGTACGAACCGGACCCGAAGTGTTCTATGGTATTGCAGCCACCAATTGGTTCCTGTGAACAGAAGGCTCAACAGGAAGAGTGTTATCATATGGCATATTATGATGAACAGACAAAAATCCCGGCTCCAAGGAGTCCGGGATTTTTTGTTGTAGTATCCACTTTTACAAACTAGTTGGCGCGGCCTTTCAAAATGATGTTGTTGGCTTTGCCGAAGTCGATGGCGACTTTGCCCGCAAGTGCCGCTGTCCGCTCCGCAAGGACAACCGCGTTTACGCCACAGGAGAAGAGAGCTACATCGAAGGTATCCTGATTCGTTTGAATCCATTGCAGTGTTTCCTGCATCTGATCCCAGCTGTCGAACCGCAGCGCAGCTGTAATATTCAGGTGATACGGCTCCTGAACGAGCATGGCCCGCAGCTGTTCAATCTCGCGGGTAACGAGCAGTATTCGCTTGCCTGCGAGCATACTCCAGAAGCGGGGCACCTGCGCGAGTTCCCGATTGACACAGGCATGGCAAGTCAGTGCCGGAGAAATGCCGAAATGCGCGAACACCGTGTCGGTCAGCTGTCTTTTGAGATGCTCCGGGGCTTTGATGGTACTGTCCCCGTGTGGAAGAACGCCTACGATATTCGCCCGTTGTAAGGAAGCGGCTACCTCATCCCGGAGCTGCAGATTGGGTAGACGCAGTCCTTTTTGACCCAGATTGGCCTTGATGGCCCAACGCTCTTGCAGAACCTGCTCCGTGGTCCAGACCGTTTCCTGGGACATGACGATATTCTCCCCATCGCCCACACGGACCAGAGAGAAAGGACGCTGCTCTCTCACAGCGGCTTCAAGTTGATCCAGCACACCATCCATTTCAAGATAGATTGCATTCATTCTGGTATAAGGCCCCCTTTGAAAATTCAATTGCTCTATTCTATGTTGCGGATTCGACTACGTATTGTGCGTTCGACCCGCAGGGCGCATCTTCGGGTATATATCAATCTACTTCCGGTACAGGTGAGCGCTGGCGGGCTTATGTAAAAGCTGATTTATGGAAGAACACGTGCAAGTGTCCGGACCGGTTCTATTATTTTTTCATACGTTATAGAGTCGGCTGGATTGACTAGAGCTTCTGTATGGCAGCTTCAAGCAGACAGAGGCCGTTTTTGGCGTGGAAAGGGCTGCAAAGACTATGAAAATAGTCTGACTGAATTGAAAGAAGATCACAGAATGAATGAGGAGGAAGGGTATGTCCAGAAGAGTGGTTATTGAGATTAACTTCAACAATTATGGGATGGACCCGCAGCGGCTGACGAGAGAATGGCTGGAGCGGCGGGTGGGTATTTTTCGTAGATTCACCTTGCATTGCCTTAAGGCCCAGACGAATCAGGATTTCCTGACCGTGGTGAAGCTGTCCAAGGAATCCGGGGAACTGATGCAAGAGATTTTGGCTGAACAGGAGCCATTGCCTTCCAATATCCGTTTTGGAACAAATATCGAAAGTGTGCGTGCCATTCTGGCTTTTGCCGAGGGAGCAGAGGATATCTATATAGCCCGACTGGATTCAGATGATCTGTATCACAAGACGTTTGTTCAACAGCTCTATGATGTGCAGCCGCAGCCCGGAACGATGGCACTCATTAATCAGAATGGATATCTGTGGGACAGCGTGAATCATGAGATGGCTCCAGCGTTCCATCGTTCCCCGCAGTTCTATGTCTACCTATATAAAACGGCGGAGTACGCAGCAGGATACCGGGTGAAGCTGCCGGGCCGGGGAACACATGGCAATGTCATTGAGCTTCCGCATGAGCTGCTAGTTCCGCGCAATTACGTGAATATTGTGCATTCCAGCAATACTTCGATCAAAAAAGTACCGCCCAAAGATCGGTTAAACCGGGAAGAGATGGCTGCGGTATTACGCGAATTCATGATCTGAACAAGGAGGGATTCAACCATGATTAAAGGACAAACGATTCTGATCACCGGAGGAACAGGCTCCTGGGGACAAAAACTGACTGAGGTGCTGCTGGAGCAGAATCCGGCCGAGATTCGGATTCTCTCGCGTAATGAGTACGCCCAGATTGCGATGCAGCGGGATTTCGGTCATGATGCACGTTTGCGTTTTGTCATCGGGGACATTCGCGACTATCGTGCTGTGGAGGAAGCCTGTCGTGGGGTGGATGTTCTCTTCCATCTGGCTGCACTGAAGCATGTTCCGGTATGCGAGGATCAGCCGGATGAAGCATTCAAGACCAACGTCATCGGCACGCAGAATATTATTCGCGCTGCGATTCACATGCAGGTTGCCAAAGTCATTGACGTGTCCACCGACAAGGCGGTAGATCCGATTAACGTTTATGGCATGACCAAGGCTCTGGGTGAGAAGATGATGATTCGTGCCAATGGACTGAGCGAGTCCACCCGTTTTGTGTGTATTCGTGGGGGGAATGTGCTCGGAACCAGCGGCAGTGTTGTTCCATTATTCCGTCGTCAGATTGATGAAGGCAAGAGCCTGACCATTACGGACAAAGGCATGACCCGCTTTTTCCTGACGCGAACGGAGGCCATCCATTTGTTATTGAAGGCGGCTGAGGCATCAGTGGGCGGTGAGACGTTTGTGATGAAAATGAAGGCCTGCAAGATGACGGATCTGGCTTCGGTCATGCTGGAACAGGCAGGTCGTCCGGCTCACGACTATACAGTAACCGGGATTCGTCCGGGTGAAAAATTGCATGAAGTACTCATTTCTCCATTCGAGGCACCACGTACCTACAAATATGACGAGCAATATTATGTGATTTTGCCACAAGAACCGGACAAAAGCCTGACAGATCCGTATAGTGGTCTGCCTCGTGTGACCTTTTCCGAGTATCGTTCGGACAGCGCGATGATGAACCGGTCAGCGATTGCCCAATTTTTGCGTGCAGGCGGCTTTATCGATTAATAGAAGGGAGGCGGACCGTTTGGAGGTGGAAGGAATGGTAGAGAGCAGCAAACACGAAGGAAATAAGGAAATACAGGAACGTACCACGCTTCAAAACATAAACAACCGCTCCCTGAAAGCTGCCGTCATTGGTCTCGGGTATGTTGGGTTACCCATGGCGGTGGAGATGGCGCAGGCTGGATATCAGGTGCACGGAATTGACATCGATGGTGCGAAGGTGGCTAAGCTGCGTGCCGGGAAATCGTATGTGATCGGCATTGAGGATAAGGTGGTGCAATCCCTTGCTCAGGCCGGGTTGTTCATGGTAGGCACGGATTTCACAGCAGTGGCGCAGGCCGATGTCATAGTTATCTGTGTGCCTACGCCTTTGACCGCCGAGCATCAGCCGGACATTTCATTTATCGCTGCAGCGGTGGATGGCATAACGCCTTATCTTCAGGAGGGCAGCCTTGTCATATTGGAAAGTACCACATATCCTGGCACCACCGAAGAGCGTGTGAAGCATCCGATCGAAGCTGCGAAAGGGTGGAAAGTAGGACAGCAGTTCCATGTCTGTTATTCTCCAGAGCGGGTAGATCCCGGAAGTGTGCATTATGGGGTGAAAAATACACCTAAAATCATTGGCGGCTCCACGCCGTCCTGTCTGTCTTATGGAAAAGCATTCTACGGTTCGTTCCTGAACGAGATCGTTCCCGTTAGTTCAACAACAGTGGCGGAGACGGCAAAATTGTTCGAAAATACGTTTCGCAGCGTGAACATCGCGCTCGTGAACGAACTGACACCCGCCTGTGAGCAAATGGGCGTGAACATCTGGGAGGTGCTGGACGCTGCGGCGACCAAGCCGTTCGGTTATATGCCGTTCTATCCGGGTCCGGGTATTGGTGGACACTGTATTCCAATTGACCCGATCTATCTGTCCTGGGCCGCTGGCCGTCAGGGATCGGAACTGCAATTCATTTCGCTTGCGGATGCGACCAATCGAAAAATGCCGGAAAGAGTGGTCAAGCGTGCCGCCGAGCTGCTCGAACAGAACGGTTCATCGATGCAGGGAGCCCGAATTGTACTGGCGGGTATGGCGTACAAAAAAGATATCGACGACTTGCGTGAATCGCCAGCGCTGGATGTCTATAGACTGCTTCGTGAAGCAGGGGCAGACGTGGTCTTCACCGATCCGATGGTGCCTGTGTTCCGCAAGGATGATGGCACGGTTGCTCATGCTCAACCAGCATCACCAGCATTGTGGGCAGGGGCTGATCTGGTCATGATTACGACGGATCATACGGGCTTCGATTATCAGGAGATGGCGGATCATGCGAAGCTGATCTTCGATACACGTAATGCTACAGCCGGATGTGTCGGTGGAAATATCGTGGTGCTTGGACAGCCGATTAGGCCGGATGTGAGCCCTGAAAGCTTGAGGGAAACGTCAGGAGGCAGCCATGGCGAATCATGATCGGGTAAGTGAGCGTTATTATGGCGAGATCAATTCGGAGGAATCACATGAAGCCACACGTACCCGCATTCACTGGATGTGCCGGGAAGCGACAGGTAAACGAATTCTGGATATTGGATGCAGCCAGGGCATCACCTCCATTTTGCTGGCACGGGAAGGCTTTCGGGTAACCGGGATTGATCTGGAAGAAGAGAGCATTCGGTATGCCAAGCAAGAGCTGGCGAAGGAATCGAAGCCGGTACAGGATAAAGTGGATTTTCGTATGCTGGATATTACCCAGTGGAAAGGCAGAACACCATTCGATACGGTGCTGCTGGGTGAAGTGCTGGAGCATTTTGCACATCCCGAAACGTTGTTAATGAATATTCATCGCCTTTTGCATGAAAAAGGGACGCTGGTCGTCACGGTTCCTTACGGGTATCATCCGTTCTACGATCACAAGCAGACATTCTACGCCGGGAACCTGGCGATGTGCCTGATGCCTTATTTTGAAGTATTGAAGCTGGAAATTCATCATAAATATCTATGTTGCGTGGCACGCAGGCGGCGGGAAACGCAGCTGCATGTCTCGCCTACCACAAGCCAACTGACGGAGTGGATGAAGCTGGATCATGTACATTTTGCCGCCGTGGAACAGAATCACCTTCGTCTGATGAATCAACGCAAAAAGGCGTTGGACAATGCGGTGGAGCAGGTTAAACGTCTGCGTCGTCAGGAGACCGGGGAAGGGTAGTATATGAGGCCAAGAAGAAAAAAACGCAATACGCATAAGACGAGGAAGGGGCTTAAACCGTGATCACCATCAGTCTGTGTATGATTGTGAAAAACGAACAACGCACGCTTGCTCGCTGTCTCGACTCGGTCGCCGGCATCGTGGACGAGATCGTTATTGTAGATACCGGTTCATCTGACCGTACGAAAGAGATAGCCGCGCAATACACCGACCGGGTCTACACGTATGAGTGGAAGGACGATTTTGCTGCAGCGCGGAATTATTCTTTCGACCAGGCCACGCAGGAATATATCCTGTGGCTGGATGCGGATGATGTGCTGCTGCCCGCGGAACGGGCGAAGCTTGAAAGGTTGAAGCAGCAGCTGCCGTCCGGCGGTGAGACGGCGGCTGTGATCTTGGGCTATACGCTGGCCGAGGGGCCGGAGGGAAGTCCGCTCGTGACGGACCGACGGTTGCGCCTCGTTAAGCGGGAAGCGGGGTGCCGCTGGCATGGCCGGCTGCACGAGCAGTTAGGCTTCCCGCAGAGCGGTGTCATTACGGCAGACATTGCCGTCACGCACCGCCGCGAAGCGGGCCATCATTCGGCGCGAAACGTGCGCATTCTGCGCAAATGGATCGCCGAAGAGGGCGCAGCCCAGGGACGCCTGCTGTTCTATTATGCAGGCGAATGTTACGACCGCCGGCGTTATGCGGCGGCGGTTCGGGCGTATGCGAAGCTGCTGCTGGAGGAGAGCGGCTATCGCGAGGATCGGCTCATCGCCTGCGCGCGGCTGGCGGAATGTTATGAGCTGCTTGGCGAGCCGGGTCGGAAGCTGGGTGCGCTGCTGCAATCATTTCAATTCGATCTGCCGCATGCTGACTTCTGCTGTGCCATCGCTGCCTGCTTCCATGAGAGGCAGGAGATTGTGTCCGCCATCTACTGGTATATGCAAGCGCTCGATGTCAGCAGTCGCGATCCAGGTCTACGTCCCGTACCTGCGGCATGCCGCACTTGGCTACCACACGCCAGGCTCTCCCTTTGTTACGCTCACATGGGAAACTGGGAGCAGGCGCTCCTGCATAACAGCAAAGCAAGGGAGTATCTGCCGAATGACCCCGGCCTGCTCGCCAATCGGCAGAAGATTGAAGCGATGGTGAGTAAGGGGAACAGTGGGCCGGAAGAGAAAGAGCAAGAGCAAGAGTAGTATTGATCTTTTCTAGGAATAAGAGCAGCCCCGCTTGCCGTAAGAGTCGGCGTGCGGGGCTGTTATTTGTGGTTTTATTTTTCGGGTGCCAGACATCGAACGTAATGGTCCTTCATGCGCAGGCTTTGGCATGCCCAGCCCCGGCCGTCATAGATTTCTTCATCGATGTTTAGCGTAATGGTTTCATCTACATACTCATTCCAGTTTTCGATTCGGAGGGTATTTTCACTTTTCCATTCCAGATGGTCATGTCCGTGGTACTCGGCGCGATATATGTTTTTTACGATAGAATCATTCGGATCATTCGTTTTTTTCACATCCACCCAGATTGTGACTCCACCTGCCGCACCACCATAGGGCACACCGTAAATCTCGGCGGTATATTCTCCGTTTCTTGAAGGCATGGAGTAGCTCAGATCTCCTTGTTCGGAACGATCAAACGTGGAGAAGTAAGGGCGAAGCCAGAAATAGAGGAATACAGCGGCGAATAGAACAAAAATCAATATTGAAAGTGCAGTGAATATCGGGTGTCGGCGTATCCACGATTTTGGTGGTGAGATGTTTGAAGAGTCACTAGCATGTGCATGTTGTTTCGACATAAATAAACCGGCCCTCCTTTAATGGTAGTGGGATCGAACGATATAGGGTAATGGATATGTAGGTACGAAAATGTCTTTTCTGTAAGCTAATCATTAATCGATGGTAACACATTGCGAATATTAATTAATAACAAATAAGTTAAAATAATCCTTAAAAAAGCGGGAGTTAAGTTAAATGGAGGAAGAGAGCCTTCTTAGCAAATTCAAGACTTGAGGAAGCAGTAAGAGACCGTAGTTTGGTGTGGAATGTTTAACTTGCCCAAAGGTGGTTGATGCTGCAATTAAGCATGCCAAGCATGGTATAATAGAAAGAAACGGAGTTGATGGTCAGATGTCTGATTTGCTCGATCCTCGGAACGATTTTGTTTTCAAGCGTATTTTTGGCAGTGAAGAAAATAAAGATGTACTGCTAGTGTTCTTGAACCGAACGTTTGCAGAATCGGGGGAACAGCCGCTGACGGAGATTGTACTCCTTAATCCGTATACCGATAAAGATGCTCCGCTGGATAAACAGTCCATATTTGATATTTGGGCTAAAACAGCTGAAGGTAAATTGATCAACATTGAGATGCAGTTATTTAATAAATACGATATTGAAAAGCGGACCTTATACTATTGGAGCAAGCGTTATTCCAGTCAGTTGCAGGAAGGCCAAACTTACAAGGAACTGAAAAAGTGTGTGACAATTAATATTTTAAATTACTCGTTTATCGAAAATGAGCGTTATCATAATGTATTTCATCTGAGGGAAGACCACACTGGACTTGAATTGAGTGATGATCTCGAAGTTCATTTTATGGAGCTGTCCAAGCTGGATGATCAATCCGTTCCGATGGAAGGTGGTCTGATTAACTGGCTTTTGTTCCTGAAAGGTGCTGACAAATCAAATTGGGAGGTGCTGCAAATGAATGAACCTACGTTGAAGAAAGCGATGGATACGCTGGAGTTTCTGAGTCAGGATCGTGAGGCGCGTCGCTTGTATGAAGAACGGCAGAAGTATTTGCACGATGAAGCCTCGATGATTGAGTGGGCTACGGAGAAGGGGATTGCTAAGGGAATCGAAAAAGGATTAGTGGAAGGTGAAAAAAGAAAGGCGATTGAAATAGCTAAAAATATGCTTTCATTCGGCATTGAAGGTTCAATCATTGCCAAAACGAGTGGTCTAACTGAATCTGAAGTTGAGGCGCTAAAAGATTAGCAACGCAACCCACAGAAAAAAACTCGTCCCCACAAACAATGGGAGGTGCTGCAAATGAATGAACCTACGTTGAAGAAAGCGATGGATACGCTGGAGTTTCTAAGTCAGGATCGTGAAGCATGTCGTTTGTATGAAGAGCGGCAAAAGTATTTGCACGATGAAGCCTCAATGATTGAATGGGCTACGGAAAAGGGATTAGCGGAAGGTGAAAAAAGAAAGGCTTTTGAAATAGCTAAAAATATGCTTTCATTCGGCATTGAAGTTTCTATCATTGTCAAAACGAGTGGTCTAACTGAATCTGAAGTTGAGGCGCTAAAAGATTAGCAAATGTGTTTTAAATCTAAACAATTGTCTTGTCCCCAAAAGGGCAGGCGGTTGTTTTTTAATTTGTCCTAGAATGTTCACTCACACCTGATTCTACTTGCATTCTTTCCGGATCACTCAGGATATACCGCTGTTACACATTTGCCAAAGATCGTTTTACAGTAAAACGCGGTTGCTCATTCGGGTCTGGGCCGTTAAACTAAAGGGAGCGGCGTTTGCTTGACGGACAAGTCATGAGAACGCCATTTTGTTGTCAAGGATGCGGTATATGCCGCTTTCGGATGTCAGAATCGGATCGGACCAAGCTGGTGGAAGAACACCGGTGATAAGTAAGGAGTCTTTACATGAGTGTGCAAACACCTACATTAGAAGAAGCGCAGGGTCTCCTGCAAAAATATTATGGCTACCCCGACTTCCGTGAGGGACAGAAAAAGATCGTAGCCAGCCTGCTTGAACGTGAAGATACGCTGGGTATTATGCCAACCGGGGGCGGGAAATCGATCTGTTATCAGATCCCCGCTTTGTTATATTCGGGATTGACGCTTGTCGTCTCCCCATTGATCTCATTAATGAAGGACCAGGTTGATGCCCTGACCACGGCTGGTATTGCAGCCGCTTATATTAATAGTACGCTCAGCGGCAAAGAAGTGAATGATCGCATCCGCGCGGCGCAGCGCGGTGAGCTGAAGCTGCTCTACGTCGCGCCTGAGCGACTGGAGCTAGACTGGTTCCGCGAGGAGATGGGCTATTTGCCAATCTCGTGCGTTGCTGTGGATGAGGCCCACTGTGTGTCGCAGTGGGGGCATGATTTTCGGACAAGCTACCTGGCGGTAGCGCCGTTTGTGGACAGTTTGCCGGAGCGGCCGGTGGTTGCGGCCTTTACGGCTACAGCGACGCCCGAGGTCATGGGAGATATTCTGCGGCTGCTGCGTTTGCAGGACCCGCAGACGTATGTGACCGGACTTGGGCGAGATAATCTGGCGTTTAGCGTGCTGCGCGGCGAGAGCAAAAAGGACTTTGTCCTGAATTACGCGCGCGAGCACGCCAGCGAGCCGGGTATTGTGTACGCCGCTACCCGTAAGGACGTGGACGATCTGCATCAGCGTTTGCTGCAGGCGGGATTGCCAGCAGGACGCTACCATGCCGGGATGACGGACGATGAACGGTCCCAGAGCCAGGAAGCTTTTTTATACGATGATATCCGGGTGATGGTGGCGACAAATGCGTTCGGGATGGGGATTGATAAATCCAACGTACGTTACGTTATTCATAACAGCATGCCGAAGAACATGGAGGCATATGTGCAGGAAGCCGGGCGTGCGGGACGGGACGGAGAGCCGAGCCAGTGCATTTTGTTATTCGGAGCACAGGACATTATCACCCAGAAGTTCTTGATCGAGCAGAACCCGATGGAGGGCGACCGCAAACAAAACGATTACCGGAAGCTGCAACAGATGGTGGATTACTGTTACACGACGCGTTGTTTGCGCAGTGCACAGCTGGATTATTTCGGTGAGGTGCATGAGGACAAGCCATGCGGCATTTGCAGTTCATGTACGGACGACCGTGAGCTGGTGGATATGACGATTGATGCGCAGAAAATATTCAGCTGCATTCACCGCATGCGTGAACGGTATGGTGTATCGTTGGTTGCTTCGGTGCTCAAAGGTTCCCGTGCCAAAAAAGTGCTCGATTACGGCTTCAACTCCCTGCCAACCTACGGCGTGATGGGTAATCGTACGGAACGTGAGATCGCGGAAATCATCAACGTTATGGTGTCCGAAGGGTACCTGATGCTCTCCGAGGGGCAGTATCCAGTTGTTCGTTTGCAACCACTGGCAGTGGAAGTGCTGAAAGGTCAGCGTGAAGTGATGCAGCGGGTGGTCCGCAAGACGGCGGCGACGGCTTCGGGTACAAACTACGGTGGACGTCGCGGACGCGATGCAATGCCATCTGCGGTTAACGAGACGGTATTTGAGCAGCTGCGTCTGATCCGCCGTGATCTGGCGGCGAAAGAGCATGTGCCGTCGTACATTATTTTCAATGATGCGACCTTGCGCGAGATGAGCGTGGTATGTCCAAGGACAGAACGTGACATGCTGGATATTAAAGGGGTCGGTGAGGTCAAGTACCGTAAGTACGGACTGCCGTTCCTGGAGTTTTTCCAGAAGCAAACGGGCGAAGACGTGGATACGGATGATGATGCTTTTTATGAATACGAGTGAGATGTTGGATGAAGATTCTTACGTTTGGAAATGAAAAATATAGTCTGGTGGTCCAGACAAAGGTTGTGAACCATGAAAGTTATTCTCTCTACATTAAATGCAAAGTACATCCATACCTCTTTGGCCTTGCGGTGTCTGAAGGCGTACAGTGAGAAGGATTTTGATATTGACCTGGCGGAGTATACGATCAAGGACCCGGTGATGAACATTGTATCTGATCTGTACCAGCGCGGTGCGGACGTGATTGGGTTCTCGTGTTACATCTGGAACATTGAAGAGACGATCAAGGTCATTGATAATCTGAAAAAGGTTATGCCGAACGTAAAAATTTTGCTGGGCGGGCCGGAAGTGTCCTACGACACGGAATATTGGATGAACCGGATTCCCAATGTTGATTTCATCGTGATGGGTGAAGGCGAAGAGACGCTGCATCAGCTTTTGACGGAGCTTACGGGGAGCAAGAAGTTCCATTTCGTCTATGGACTGGCGTATCGCAAAGGGGAAGAGGTCATTCTCATGCCAGGACGGCCAAAAGCGGATCTGAACGATCTGCCGTCACCGCACCGATTTGAGGAGGATATCCCGGAGCTTGGGAAACGGGTTGTTTATTTTGAGACCAGCCGTGGCTGTCCGTTCAGTTGTCAGTTCTGTCTCTCCAGTATTGAGGTCGGCGTGCGGTATTACGATATTGAGCGGACAAAGTCGGACATTCTGTACCTGATTGAGAAGGGTGCGAAACTGATCAAGTTTGTGGACCGGACATTTAACATCAAGCGGGATTATGCGCTCGAAATGTTCAAATTCCTGATCGAGAATCATCAGGGGACGGTGTTCCAGTTTGAAATTACGGCTGATATTATGCGTCCCGAGGTACTGGACTATCTGGCAGAGAATGCGCCGCCAGGCACATTCCGGTTCGAGATTGGGGTTCAGTCCACGAATGATCCAACGAATGAACTGGTGAAACGCCGCCAGAACTTCTCGAAGCTGAGTCGTACCGTGAACAAGGTGAAAGCCAGCGGCAAAATTGACCAGCATCTGGATCTCATCGCCGGACTGCCGGAGGAAGATTACAATACGTTCCGTAAGACGTTTAACGATGTGTTTGCATTGGGGCCGGAAGAGCTTCAGCTTGGATTCCTCAAAATGCTGCGCGGTACGGGTCTGCGTCTGGATGCGGAGAAGTACAACTATACGTATATGGATCACGCGCCGTATGAGATTCTGGGCAGTGACGTGCTGCCGTTCAGCGACATCGTGCGCCTGAAGCGGCTGGAGGATGTGCTGGAGAAATACTGGAACGCACATCGGATGGACCATACGCTGAAGTATCTGATGGAGCAGGAGTTCGATTCGCCATTTGATTTCTTCCAGGCGTTCGGGGATTACTGGGAGGGTCAGGGCTGGCAGAAGATCGGTCACCAGCTGGAGGATCTGTTCACTCGTCTACACAGCTTCCTGGAGTCGCGCAACACGCCGCATATGGATATTGTGCTCGGCTTGATGAAGCTGGATTATTTCCTCGGCCACAAGTACAAACCACGCAAAATCTGGTGGGAAGATCCACTCCAGAAAGACCAGTGGGCGGGTTATATGAAAACGTTGGCTGAACGTCCGGAAGACGTTCGCCTGCCGCGTATTGCCGGTGCCACAGGCACGGCGTGGCTGGAAAGCAGCGGCACGAGTGCAACGGCCGCTGCGGGAAGTTCGGCTGCTGCCGGGGAAGACTCTGCCGCGGATGCGGCGGACGGGGTGGACGGCAACGCTTCGCGTGCGTTGCCGATGACCTCAGCCATGACCGCACAGACGGTCATGGGTGCCCGTGCTTTCGCCGACCTCGGTCTCGGCGAAAAGGAACTGCAGAAGCACACCGTATTGGATGTGCTTCCGTTCCGGCTTGAGCGAGTGCTTGCTGGCGCCAGCCCGCTTGCCGCGAAAGGCCGGACGCTGCTGGTCGTGGTGTACCAGCAGCATGAAGGGCAGCAGGCGCAGTATTACACGCTGCCGCTGGGAGAAGAAGCCGCTGCCATGTAGGTGCAGCGGCATGTGGGAGAACACCGCGATCATTAACGCGGTGCCCCCCCGTGAGGTGCTGCCCGAAATGGGCGCAGCACCTCAGCCTTAACCGGCTTGCCATTGCATAAGCCGAGCTAAGCTTTACCTTTTACAACTTCAAATTTTTCCGAAAGCATCGGAAGGTCATTGGATTCCCATACGGGATGAGAATGGTCTTCCTTTTTTTGTTTACTCGAATCTATAGAATCACATGTCCAATTCAGTTAAAGGAGGGCTTCGTATGAATGATAAGGCTAAAACGGAAGAAACAATTACCATAACTAAAGGTTCAGCCGACTTATTATATGTCCAAATTTCCTATAACAATGAGCATATTCAGCGCATTCGGCAGATAGCGGGTAGACGGTGGGAGTCCGAAGCGAAACGGTGGATCATCCCTAATACGATTGTAACGATCCAGAAATTTACGAACCTTTTTGATTCAGTACATGTGCAGATTAGCCCGGAGTTGTGGGTGGAGAGTGACGTATTGAGGAACTGGAAGATAAGTGGAGAACATCCTAAATGGAAAAGAGATCAATTACAGCAAGCGCTAAAATTAAGAGGATACAGTCGCAAAACCATTAAAGCATACTGTAGTCAAATTGAACGATTTCTGGCTAGTGTTCCTCAAGTAGATACAGACATCAGCACATCCAATGTCCAGACATATTGTTTGAGTTTGCTTGAGCGAGGCGTTTCCCATTCCAGTGTGAATCAGACGATTAGTGCGATCCGATTCTATTGCAAACATGTGCTTCATAACCCGACAGAGATCCAGTATATTCGTCCAAAGAGTCAAACCAAACTGCCCAACGTCATGTCTGAAAAAGAGGTTGCTCAATTACTTAAATCCGTAACTAATCTCAAGCATAAGACCCTACTGTATCTCACCTATTCGGCTGGGCTGCGTGTAGGCGAAGTCGTTCGTCTACGCTATAGCGATCTGGATATTGAGCGTCAGACACTGATTGTAAGGCAGGGAAAAGGTCAGAAGGATCGGAGAACGCTCCTCTCCAATCTTGCTTGGGAAATTGTGCAGAAATACATTGCTGCGTATAGACCCAACCGTTGGTTGTTCCCAGGACAATCTTCGGATCGGCATCTGACTGAGCGCAGCGTGCAAAAGGTTTTTGAAGAAGCTAGACAAAGAGCAGGCATTGGGAAAAAAGTTAGTATTCATGCCTTGAGGCACTCTTTCGCTACGCATTTACTAGAAAACGGAACAGACCTGCGCTACATTCAGGAGCTGCTTGGTCACACGAGTGCAAAAACAACACAGCGCTATACGCATGTCAGCACGAAAAATATTCAGCGTATTCAGAGCCCACTGGATCGTATGGAAATGGGAGATTGAGAACCCAATAATTCTCCCTTTTCACCAAATTTTTCTTCGCAAATATTACCGCATAGGTTATCATATACGTAGTTCAGATATTACGATGAATGTGTGATATTTTGCGAAGTACATAAATTAAATGTTAGTTGAAATTATTGTGACAAATAAATTAATACTGGGAGGCTAATATGGATTGTATTATTCCTTATACACATAAAAGATTACTTGAAGCACATCGTTTGTGGCACCAAGCCTATGATAACTATTTCGATCCAGAAGGGTTTAGAGTAAATATCAATGCAACCATTCAAGCTTTAAGAAATTTGACTTTTGCTCTTCAAAATGAAAAAGAAAAAATTATAGACTTTGATTCTTGGTATCCAAATTGGCAATCAAAAATGAAAACTGATCCAATTATGAAGTGGCTTAATGAAGCGAGAGTCAAAATCGTTCATCAAAAAGACCTTGAAACAAAAAGCCAGGCAAATGTTTTAATTCATAGTTATTTTAACCTTATGGAGTATAAGTTTGATATACCAGCGCTTTTGCCCTCTGAGATAATTGCTCACAAGGCAAAAAGTATTATCAAAGAAAAAGTTGAAATTCCTGAACATCAATTAAAAGAGTGTATAGCAGTTGTAGAACGAAGATGGGTAGCCGAAGACCTACCTGATTGGGAAATTCTCGATGCTCTTGCATACGGGTTTAATTTTGCTAAAGATATCGTTCTTGATGCACATAAACAAGCAGGTTCTAATTATATTGAATGCTCACTCCGAGATTCCTTACACCCGTTATCCTTTGATGATCTGACGGGACAATATAGCTGTATGAATATGAATGCAACATTCAGAACACAAAATATAGTATTAAGTGACTTTCAAACAAGAACATTTGAAACGAATACAGTGAAAATGAATGAACAAATAATATCAGCAGCTAAGAAAAGATATTTCTCCAAGATACCTAGTCAGTTTACTGGTTCAAAACATGATCCATTCAAGTTTGCTGATACTTTGAATGAAATGGCTTTGAAAGTGCTTAAAAAAGATAAGTATCACCAATGGATACAGTTTATTAAAGTGCCCTACAAAGGCTGGGAGTTACGCTCTGTTATTCCAGAAGACAAATCAGATAAGTTTTTAATTATGAAAGAGCTTGCTCAATATGTTAAGGAAACAAAAGCTACTTGTATAATTAATATCAATGAGGCATGGGTATCTAGAGATGTAGATGCAATAATGGACGGTACTCCTGTTAGTGAGACACTAGATAAAGCGGAAGCACTTTGTGTTTCTGTAATAACTTCTGATGGGAAATCCAGAAGTTATATGACCGAATTCCAGAGAAGATATTTTGGGAACATTAAATTTTTGGGAACGAAAATATCTGAAGGGAATCCAGGATATTTTTTAAAACCTGTTTTAGATGTATGGGAAAGTATAAGTGAAGAGGTATCTAAATAATTTAGCGTCTCTAAGAAGACAATAACTTCAACTAACATAATATTCACGCTGCGGACATTCGTCCTTGGTCCGGCAGTCGCCAGACACCCGACATACGTCGGGTCGTGAATACAGGAACGTTATAAGAAATTGGCATAAAGAGAGGGGATTCAATGGAAACCTATGCTCA